>CAZKKI010000001.1:0-29973 GCA_964553325.1 uncultured Melioribacteraceae bacterium
CTTTTTAACATTCAAACCTAAATTTTTAAAAGAAAAAAGGAGCGAGTAAAATGTCGTACGCGAAGAAATTACTTATTCCATTGATTTTCGCTTTCAGTTACATTATTGCACAGGAACCCGATGGTAAGGCGATAATGGAAAAAGCTTTGAATAAATCAACATGGAAATACATGCAAGGCGATGTCGAGTTAATTCTTATTAACTCACAAGGTCAAAAACGCGTAAGGAAAATTAAGATGTTCAGCCGGAAACGCAATGAAAACGAAAGCGACATGCTGATGAGATTTATCGCTCCTCCCGATGTAAAAAATATCGCATTTCTAACAATAGAACATTCCGACGGCGACGACGAAAGGTATTTGTACCTACCGGCACTACGCAGAGTAAAAAGAATCACATCAAGCGGAAAAGGAGGCAATTTTATGTCTTCTGATTTTACATATTACGATATAGGAAAACCGAAATTGAACGACTGGACGTACAAACGTTTGGAAGACGAAAAAATCAACGGATTCGATTGCTACAAAATAGAATGCCTTCCGGCTAATAAGCAAGTTGCCGAAGATACCGGATACCGGAAAATTATCCGCTGGATTCGCAAAGACGTGTATGTTACGATTCGCTCGAAATATTTTGATAAAGGTATGAACGAATGGAAAATTTTGGATGTGCCGAAAGTTGAAAACATCGGCGGGGTTTGGTTTCAAACCGATATGATAATGAAAGACTTACAAACCGGTCATTCCAGCGAAATGATTTTTACAAACATAGAAATAAACAAAAAGTTGCCCGACAATTTTTTCAGCAAACGGTTTTTGACAAGATTAAGATAATTAAAACTTTAGGGTTTAATTATGAAACGAGTAAAATTATTTATATTAATTTTTCTTCTCGGCTTTGTACAAACTACCACTCCGCAAAATCTCGATCTTGGTGGTTACCTAAAGTTTTTCGCACATCCGAATTTAAATTCCCCGTACGGATTCCACAGATTAGGAACACGCTTGCAAACTACTTTTTCATACGGTACGGAAAATGCTTTTTTCTTTTCTTCTTTGGATTTTAATTACGAGGATACTTCGGTACTTGGTTTGTACGAAGAATCCCGCTCAAAAGGAATGACGATTTATCCGGTTGAAGCATATATCGATTTGTTCTGGGAAAGTTTTGAATTGCGACTTGGCAAGCAATTCGTTTTCTGGGGAAAAACCGATTGGTTGAATCCGACCGACAACATAAATCCGTGGGATTATAAAAACATCACATCCGAAATAGAGGATTACCGTTTGCCGGTAACAGCGGTGAAAGGAAATTACTACTTCGGCAATTTTAATTTGGAAGGGGTTTGGATTCTTCATTTTGAACCTCACAAAATTCCAATCGAAATACCCGAACAAATGGGTTCACTCCGCGTAGAAAATCTTCCCACCGTTCTTCCGGAAAATAAATTATCGAACGCGGAATTTGCTTTAAGGCTTTCTTCCCAAGTTTACAACATCGATTATTCATTAAGCTATTTTCATGGATTCGATAAAAACCCAACATTGAAATTTTCATTTGTTCCGCCGGTTGCCGGGAAAAATCCGTTCTTACAGTATCAAACAACTTATGAAAAAATCGATATTTTCGGTTTCGATTTCGTAACGACAAAAGACGAATTCGCTTTTAGCGGCGAAGCGGCTTATTTCCTTACGCAAGACAGAGACGGAACGGATATTTATATTCAAAACCCGCATTTGTATTATGTTGCCGGTATAGATTATGCAGCCACAGAAGATTTAAATATTAATTTTCAATTTTCACAAAATATATTATTTAAGTATAATAAAGACACCGAAGAACAACAATGGTTAATAAGAACAAAACAACCCCATAAAGTTGAAGAAAAAATCACTTCGACCATAACCGGAAAAATTCAATATTCGCTTGGCAGTTACACTTCCCTTTTGGTAATCGGTGTAATGAATTTGAAAGACAACGATTTCTTTTTACTTCCGATTTTAAATTATAATTTTTCCGACGGAGTAAATATTTCTGCCGGGGCAACATGGTTCGGCGGTCCAGCAGATAGTCCTTTCGGCAGAGCCAAAGACGATTCGAAGGCTTTTCTCGAAGTAAAATATAGTTTTTCTTTGTAAAATAATACCGAATTTTTATTAATTTTCGGCTTTCAAACATTCTAAACGCGGATTACAATGAAACGTACTTTACTCTTTTTATTCTTGGCGCTTTTTAACATAAATTCATATTCACAAGTTAGCGAACCTTCAACAATTGTTGCATACCGAACGGATTCGCCGATAACAATCGACGGAATTCTGAACGAACCGGCATGGCGGAACGCCCCCAAAATAAGCAACTTCACGCAACGGGAACTTACCGAAGGTGCGCCCGCAACGGAAAAAACCGAAGTTGCAATTCTTTACGACGATAATAATTTATATATCGGTTTTTGGGGATACGACAGTGAACCTGATAAAATTATCGCACTTAAAATGGAACGCGATTTCCGTTGGGGGTCCGAAGACAATTTTGAAGTGGTTATTTCCCCGTTTAACGATAACAGAAACGGATACTTGTTTGTAATAAATCCCAACGGCGCTATGGCCGACGTGTTGATTACCGATGAAGGCAAAGGTACAAATAAAAGTTGGAACGGCATTTGGGATGTTCAAACAACCGTAACCGATAGCGGTTGGTTTGCCGAAATTATAATTCCGTTTTCCACATTTAAATTTCCCGATAAAAACGAACAGATATGGGCTATTAACTTCGAAAGAAACATTCGCAGAAAACGCGAACAGCTTTTGTGGCAAGGATGGTCGAGAAACTACGAATTGGAAACGATTTCCAAAGCGGGAAAGTTGGTCGGCTTAAAAAATATTTCTGCGAAAAATTTATTTGAATTTAAACCTTTTATCTCCGGCGGAGTTCAAAAAAACAAGGGCGAAGATTGGGAAACAAAATTCAAATTGGGCGGCGATATTAATTATCTTATTTCACCTACTTTGAAATTAAACGTTACTTTGAATACCGATTTTTCTCAAGTCGAATCCGACAGAGCAAGAATCAACCTTACACGGTTTTCTCTATTTTACCCGGAAAAGAGAGAATTCTTCCTCGAAGGTAAAAATACTTTTGAGATGAATTTGGGGGACGGCATCAGGACTTTTTACAGCAGAAGAATAGGAATTAACAACGGCGAGGAGGTGCCGATTATCGGTGGTGTCCGTTTACTCGGCAGGCAAAATAAAACGCAAATCGGTTTCCTTTCGATGCAAACTTCTTCCAAAGATACATTGCCCACAACAAATTATTCGGTTTTGAGAATAAAGCAAGACGTACTTGAACAATCGAACGTCGGATTGATTGTAACCGGTAAAAATTCGAAAGAAGGTTACAATTATTTATACGGACTCGAAGCCAATTATGCAACTTCGAAAATTTTCGGGGATAAAAATTTAAGAATCGGCGGAGTGTTATCCCAAACTTTTACTAAAAACAACACTGATAACAATCCGGCCGCATTCCGAGCATATTTAAGTTATCCGAACGACTTTGTAGAATACGATCTATCCGTTACATCCATTCCGGAAGATTTTAACCCGGAAATCGGTTACGTACGAAGAAGCGATTACATTTTGTACAGTACCGAATTGCAATTCAATCCGCGTCCGGATATTTCTTGGATTAGGCGAACGGAAATTAAACCGGCAGACATTAATTACTACGTTACAAAATCCACAGGTGAAGTGGAATCGATTCAGATGGAATGGCGCCCCCTCGGTATTTCATTCACGTCGGGTGATTTCGTGGAATTTAACATTCAAAGATTTTTCGACAGAGTAGATGAAAGTTTCCCCCTTGTCGATACGGTTTTTGTGCCCGCCGGCAAATACTGGGATACACGTTACGAGTTGCAATATCATACGTTCAGCGGTCGTAAGCTTTTCAGTTTCGGAAGTATAAGCACGGGTGATTTTTATACCGGTTCGCGTTTTAAATTGTTCGCTTTTCTCGGAGTAAGCATTAACAAACATTTCAGATTTGCGGTAACGTGGGATCACAACGATATTTCCTTCCCCGATGCTATTTTTTCCACTAATGAGTTCGGAGGCAGATTCACATATTCATTCAATCCAAAATTGCTTACTAGCGTTTTCGGACAATGGAACAGTAAAGACAAAGAAATAATTTTGAACTACAGGGTAAACTGGATTCCAAAAATCGGCAGTTACTTTTATTTTGTTGTTAATCAAACAATATCTACAGATAATAATAAATTCTCACTTGAAAACACGACTATTTTAAGTAAACTGATTTGGTTTTTTAATTTATAGTGTAAAAAAACGGGAACAAAACGGCGCTTAAAAGAATATCACTAATGTAATTTCTTCGTTCTACTATTATATTTTGCGGGGCATCAATGCAAACCGCAAGAAACAAAAAGCTGGTAGAAGAGCTTTTAGCTTCCGCCGATATTCAAATCAACGGCTCACGCCCATGGGATATCCGCATTCATAACGAAAAATTTTTTAACAGGGTTTTAATTCAAGGTGAATTGGGACTCGGCGAATCGTATATGGACGGCTGGTGGGATGCGGAACAAGTTGATCAATTGATTTATAAAATTCTCTCCGCACACCTCGAACGTAAAATTAAATTTAATATTCCTCTTTTCCTTGTATTTCTCCGCTCTATGTTTTTCAATATGCAATCGAAAACACGCGCGTTTATCGTAGGCGAAAAGCATTATGATTTGGGTAACGAACTTTTTATCAATATGCTCGATAAACGAATGAACTACAGTTGTGCTTATTGGAAAAACGCCGATAATCTGGACGAAGCGCAAGAGAACAAATTGGAGTTGATTTGCAGAAAACTCCAACTTGAACCGGGAATGAAAGTTTTGGACATCGGATGCGGTTGGGGCGCATTCGGAAAATACGCCGCGGAGAAATACGGAGTTGAGGTTGTCGGAGTTACGGTCTCGAAAGAGCAAGTATCGTTAGGTAAAGAGCTGTGCAAAGGTTTACCGGTTGAATTCAGGCTAACAGATTACAGAACAATCGACGAAAAATTCGACCGTATAGTTTCAATTGGAATGTTCGAACATGTCGGTTATAAAAACTATAAAACGTATTTCAAGGTTGCACGAAACGCTTTAAAAGACGGCGGTTTGTTTTTACTTCACACGATAGGCAGTAATGTTTCAACCCGTACAACGGATGCTTGGACGCACAAATACATTTTCCCGAACGGAATGTTACCGTCAATTGCTCAAATTGGAAAAAGCATAGAGAAAACTTTTGTAATGGAAGATTGGCACAACTTCGGCGCCGATTACGATAAAACATTAATGGCATGGTACAAAAACTTTACCGCAAATTGGGAGAAAATAAAAAACAAATACGATGACAGATTTTACAGAATGTGGAAATATTTTTTACTTTCGTGTGCCGGAGCTTTCAGGGCGCGTAAAAACCAACTGTGGCAAATTGTTCTTTCAACGAACGGAATTCCGGGTGGTTATAATTCAGTCCGTTGATAATTAACCGAAAGTTTGTTTAATTTTCTTTTAGCTCTTAAAAAAATAATTATTGAACAACATGGAAGATAAAAACTGGAAGAAAGATACGATTTTTCAAGAACCAATTGAAAAAATAGTGGATTTTAACTTCGATGAGAAAGTAGCCGATGT
This sequence comes from uncultured Melioribacteraceae bacterium, assembly GCA_964553325.1. Classification (GTDB taxonomy): domain Bacteria; phylum Bacteroidota; class Ignavibacteria; order Ignavibacteriales; family Melioribacteraceae; genus BMS3ABIN04. The sequence goes on from CAZKKI010000001.1 coordinate 5,702, forward strand.
TTTCGAAGATATGCTTCGGCGTTCAATTCCGGGTTACAGCACTATAATTTCCATTATCGGGATGCTGACGAAATTTCATGCAAAGCCAAATTCCAATTTATACGATTTGGGAGCTTCGCTTGGCGCGGCTTCTTTGGTAATGCAAAAAAATGTTACGGTACCGGGTTGCAGAATTTTTGCGGTCGATAATTCCCTTCCGATGATTAACCGTTGCCGGGAAATTATAGAAAACGGGAAATACGAAACTCCCATCGAATTAATTTGCTCGGATGTTATGGATATCGAAATAAAAAACGCATCTATTGTCGTTCTGAATTTTACTTTGCAATTTATTCCGGTTGAACTTAGAAACAAACTGATAGAGAAAATTCACAACGGACTTTTACCCGATGGAATTTTAATCCTCTCCGAGAAAATTTCTTTCGATGACGAAGACTTAAACAAACGGCAAATTGAAAGATATCACAATTTCAAAAAATTCAACGGTTACTCCGATTTGGAAATAAGCACGAAGCGAGATGCTCTTGAGAATGTTTTAATTCCCGAAACTCTCGATACACATTTTACTAGATTATACCGGGCCCGCTTTTCTTACGTGGATTTGTGGTATCAACTTTTTAACTTCGCTTCCATTATTGCCGTAAAATGAAATACTTCGAAGAGTTTTACGGATTTATCGGACGGAATTCCACAAGTGAAGTACTTGAAAATATTAAACTTGAAATAAAAAAATCCCTTGCCAGTTCGGATTGGCAAAAGTGGGAAAATATTTTGGCTTCACTGCCCGCCGTAACTCCTTCTTTAATTGATTTAAATTCCGACACAATCAAAATCGGTCTGCAATCCGATGCAAATGAAAAAACCGTAAACGAACTAAAATCGTTACTTAAAGAATTAATGCCTTGGCGGAAAGGACCGTTCGATATTTTCGGAATTAATATTGACACCGAATGGCGCTCCGATTGGAAATGGAACAGGTTGAAAAATCATATAAAACCGCTCGACGGTAAAACGGTTCTGGATATTGGAAGCGGAAACGGTTACTTTGCATTAAGAATGTTCGGCGCCGGTGCGGAAAAAGTTTTCGGGTTGGACTCATACTTGCTGTACACCGCCCAATTCCTAGCAATGAAAAAATATTTGGGAAGCATTCCGGTTTGGATTATACCCGTACGCTTCGAACATTTTCCCAAAACCCGGGAAAGATTCGACACGGTTTTTTCAATGGGTGTTTTATACCATCAAAAGGAACCGTTGAAACATCTTTCGGAAATTTACGAACTGTTAAAACCCAACGGCGAACTTGTGTTAGAAACAATTATAATCGATGAAAATTACGGAAATCTTTTACAACCGGAAGGCCGTTATGCAAAAATGAGAAACGTTAGAAATATTCCTTCTATTTCGAAATTAAAGGAATGGATTAAAAACTGTAACTACAAAAACATTCGAGTCGTTGACGTCTCGGTAACAACAACCGATGAGCAACGGAAAACGGAATGGATGAATTATGAATCGTTAGAAAACTTTCTGAATTCCGCTGACAGAACAAAAACCGTAGAAGGTTATCCCGCTCCGAAACGGGCTGTTGTTTTAGCGGAAAAATAAATCACTTCGAAAAAATATTTAGTTTATATTTCGGTAATCGAAATCACACAAAAGGAAAATTATATGTCGAAATTGGGAATTGCTTTAGGCGGTGGCGGAGCCCGGGGTTTGGCTCACATCGGGGTTTTGAAAGTACTCGAAAAAGAAAACATTCCGATTCATGCAATTACCGGTTGTAGTATGGGTTCGGTTATTGGCGGACTTTACGCTTATCTTCAAAACGCACAAGATGTTGAAGATTATATTTTCGATATTTTAAGTAATCCCGTTGTTAAAGAATTGGATTTGGAAAACTTAAGCGAAAACAAAAAAAACGAAGACGGAATTGTAGATAAAATCACCGAATTCATTCAAAACAGAGTTGCTGCATTAAGGGCAATTAACGATATCTCGATTATCGGGGAAGAAACAACCAACAAAATATTTTCGTTATTGCCCGACGCAAAAATCGAAAATCTACCGATTAAATTTTCCGCCATCTCAACAAACCTTTACAGCGGCGAAGAAGTTAATTTCACGAAAGGTAGTTTGAGAAAAATATTGATGGCAAGTTCGGCAATCCCCGGAATATTTCCGCCTGTTAAAATCGGTTCTTCGCTTTTTATAGACGGAAACGCGGCGGAAAGCGTACCGGTTGGAAAAGTTAGAGAATTGGGAGCCGACAGAGTAATTGCGGTTGATGTAACGCGGGATATAAAAATCAGTTCCCCGCTCAACAATGCGATTGAAGTAGTATTCCGTGCACAAGATATTTCTACTTACCATTTGTCGAACGAGAGATTGAAAGGAGCCGATTTGATTCTTAAACCCGAGGTAAAATCATTGAGTTGGGCGGATTTCGGTTATGCGAAAAGAATAATCGATGCCGGTGAAATCGAAGCCGAGAAAATGCTTCCGAAAATAAAAGAGTTAATCGATAAAAATTACTATTTGCTCGAGTTCGAACATTTTTTGGATAAATTCAAAGATTAGCCAAGCATACGTTGCCGGAAACAAAAATTAATCACATTCCGAGAATTAAAGAGTGTAACGCACGATAAAATGAGAGATAAAATTATTCGGGAAGTTGCAGAAATGAGAAATAATCGCTTGCGAATTTTTCTTTTGCAGATTTAGCGCTTTCCAAATCCTCAAAAATTCCGTACACGGTTGAACCCGTACCCGACATTAAAGCAAAAAATGCTCCCGCCGTTAACAATTCGTTTTTAATTTTCGCCACTTCCGGATAACGCTCGAAAACGTACGGCTCGAAATCATTTTTCAGTAGCGAATTTAATTTTACCATTTCATTTTCTTGCAGAGACGATATTTGTAGATAATCAATATGTTCTTCTTTCGGTTTAATATTTTGAAATGCTTCTTTCGTAGAAATATGAATGCCGGGATTAATCAATAAAATCGGGAAACTTATTGAGAAATTAAGTGACAACAGAACCTCACCTCTCGATTCTGCAAATGCCGGCCGGGCAAGAAGAAAAAACGGTACGTCCGAACCGAGTTCCAAAGCAATTTTATAAAGCTCACGTTTCGGTATTTTCAAATCGAAAAATTCGTTTAATCCCAACAACGTTCGCGCAGCATCCGAACTTCCACCGCCCAAACCGCCGCCAACGGGAATATTTTTTTTCAATGTAATTTTTACCCGCAAAGTTTCGTTGGAATACTCTTCCAACATCCGTTTGGCTTTCGTAATCAAGTTATTTTCTTGAGAAATATTTACCGACTTTTCAGTAACTAACGAAAATTCGCCGGCTTCTTCAAATGTAAGAACATCATATAAATCTTCAACGGGATAAAAAATTGTTTCCAAATTGTGAAAACCGTCTTCCCTTTTGGAAATAATATTCAACCCCAAATTGATTTTCGCCGGAGCTTTAAGAATCAATCGTTTCACTGAAAAATTCCTTTATCTTTTTTATGTGCGCCGGATTCGATCCGCAACACGCACCGATAAAAACCGGATTGTGCGGCAACCATTTTTTAATGTCGTCCAAATAATCATCTGGCGAAATAACGCACGAAATTACCTTTTCATCGGGTGAACTTAATCCGCAATTTAAATAAAATCCCCATTCCGTTTTCAATTTTATATTAGATATTAGCTTGTCGAAACTATCCGGCGGAACACAATTAAAAGAAACAGCCATCGGAGAAAAATCCAACAACATTTCAACAACTTCATTTACGGGTTCTCCGCTAAGCAGAGTCAAATCGTCGAGAAAATAAAGGCTAATAACAAAAGGAAGTCCGTTTGTACTGCAAAACTCGGCAATTAATTCAATTTCGTCCAAATGACTTTGCGTCTCATTTAAAATAAAATCGACACCGCTTTCCCACAAAAGCTCAATATGTTTTTTATGATTGTATTCCAATTCGTTACCGGAAATTGTCCGTTCTTTTTGGTAACAATCTTCTGCCGGAGCATTAGAACCCGCGACGAGAATATTAAATTCGTTTTTTAATCCGGTAGCAAGCTTAACACTATCGGATACGAAATCCGTAATATTTATATCGTAACCGCTTAATTTAACTGCGGAGGGATTTGTTCGAAAAGTATTTGTTGTGATTATATCGGCACCGGCTTTAGCATAATCGGAATGGACTTTTTTGACGATTGCGGGAGCGGTTAAATTTGCAAGTGAACTCCAGAGAAATCTATCTTCTTCAATTCCCTCGGCAATCAGCAAACTTCCTATTGCACCGTCCAAAATCAACGGTCGGTTTAATTTGTTTTTATGAAAAAGAAGCAAATTGTCCATTTCCGCTAAAAATCAGTTCGAAATTCTCAAAAAACAGATAAAGTATTGTAATTAAACAAATTACAGAAAAAGCGAGTTGCTATATTTTTATAGTACTATTATGACATAATTTCATTATTTTTCGGAAATCGAGTCAAAATAACTTACGGTTTCTTTAATAATTCTTTCCAAATCGATTTGTTGAATACATTCAAGATTAAAGGGGCAAACCTTTTTCCAGCACGGTGCACATTCCAAATTTTCCGGGTAAAGTTTAACACCCCTATCGTATAAATCGATTTCCTGCCAACAACTTAACCCGAACCACGCAATAACATACTTTTTCAACGCAATTGCCAAATGCATTCCGAAAGAATCGCCGGTGATAACAACTTGCGGAATACTTTCGAAACATGCTCCTTTTCGTACGCCGAGAGTTGTCGGAGTATTAATAATTTTACCATCAAAATGCGACTCGATAATTTTATTCCGTTCAGTGTCTTCTGGTCCGCCAAGCAACATAATTTTGAAACGGTCGAACTCCAAGAATTTTTCAATCAGGTAAATATGTTGTTCGATTGTCATTTTTTTGTTCGGATATAAGTTTGAACATCCGGTATTAAATCCGATTATTTCATCGTCGTTTTTTACGCCGATTTCATTTTTATACTTCTCAATAAATTCGAGTTCCTCATCCGAAAAATTGAAAACGTAATCATTTCTGATGTAAGGTATTTCAAAAGTTTCGGCAAGGTATTCTTGACCAAGCCGTTGATTTACTTTAAATTTCAAATGATCGTCCATTCCGAGCAAATAATTATATTCCGCTCCTTTATTCAAAGGGATGATTTGTCCGTTTCCGTTTATTCCGAACCCCAATTTCTTTTCGGCTTTTACGCTCATTGCCAAGGCACCGGAGCGCATTGATTTATCGACATTGAGCACGATATCGAATTCCATTTCGTTCAAAACGGAAATTGTTTCGGCATTGTAGACGAAAACTTTATGCAGATACGGATTATTATCGAGCAGGGGTGCAGCTACTTTCAAAGTTACCCAATAAATTGTCGATTCCGGATATTGTTTTTTCAAAGTCGGAAGCTGAGCCGTAGTCATTAGTACGTCGCCCATTGCATCGAGGTTAATAATTAAAATTTTCTTTCCGAACGGAAGCGGGTCTTTGCAACCGTCAACCCAACAATTATGATCGGGGAAACAAGGTTTGTACCCGGTAAATCTTTTGCAATCAGGTATTTTGTGTTCCATTAAACGTTCTCTCGATAAATGACTTAAGTTTTTTTATTACAACAATATAGCTTATGTTAGCTAAAGTTGATTCTTCGGTTAAAACATAATCAAATTCCGTATTGTACGGCGACCAAATCATATCTTTTGTGTTATAGTGAACATAAAGCCCGAAAACCGGCACATCGAAAGCGGAAGCAAGATGCACGGCAGAAGTATCGGGTGTAAAAATCATGTTCAGCTTGGAAATCATTGCCGCAAACTCATCAAAACTTTTATCCTCGAATACCGGATATTTCCCTTCCGAAATTTTTATTGCTTTTCCGGAATCCGAAGGAGCACGCAAGAGAATTATACCGATTTGCTTGGTATTTCCGATATTTTCCAATACGTTTTTATAATTATCGATTCCCCAAAACCTTGCATCGCTGCCTGCGGAAATATTAACCCCCAAAAGATACTTTTTATTCCCGATATTTGCGGAAATAAATTTTTCTGCATTTTCAACCGATTTTTCTTCCGGCCGGTAAATTACTTTCAAATCATTATTACTAAATTCAATTCCAAAAATTTTAGCGATTTCGGCAATTCTTTTAATAATATGAGTTTTGGTTGGATCCGGTTTGGCTACCGTATGAGTGAAAATACTTTTGTTCTCTTTTTCCAGTGCAATTTTATACGGAACTTTTACGGCGGCAATCAGAAACGAAACCGTAGTGGAAACGTCATCATGCGCATCAATAATAACATCGTAGTTTTGCCGGTTAATCCACTTTACCGTTTGAATGAATCCCCAAATTCCTTTCTCAAAAACCTTCACCCGATTCACTATGGAAGTTCTTGTAAAAACAAAATGATTTTTTTTATCGGCCAAAACATCCAACCTTGCTCCGGGAACTTTGCTTAATAACGAAATAAGCGGTGTTGTAACCAATGCATCGCCGATTTTATTTAATCTTACCAAAAGAATTTTAGGATTTTCCGGTATTTTTCCGCCCGATGTTTTTTTCTTTAAAACCGCGAGCAAAACATTAAGCAGAAATTTTCTTATTCCGATTTCAAGAGATTTCATTAATGAGTAATGTTATTTTTATGGATTAACAATTTCACTTTATCAATTACAGCACTTACGGGTAAATTCAAAAAGCACTCATGATTTTTCGGACAATTCAATAAATTACATCCGATACAATCCAATTCTTCCAATCTAATCCATTCGTGCTTTTCGCCGTACGGACCTTGTAATTTCGGATCGGTAGGACCGTGCAAGCTTAAAACGGGAGTTCCTACGGCAACCGCAAGATGCATGGGACCGCTGTCGTTTGCGACAACCATATCGCATTTGGAAATCAATGCTCCCATTTCTCTCAAAGTTGTATCGGGAGCAAGCACCGAAGTGTTCCCCATTTGTTCTTGGATACTTTTCGCGTCTTCCAAATCGCCGGGTCCCCATAAAATTAATATTCTCGCGGAAAATTCTTCAACAAGTTTATCCGCAATTTCGGCAAACTTTTCGGGGTCGCATTTTTTAGATGGCCAACCGCCTCCGGGAATAATTCCTACTACAAAATAATTATCGAATCCTTTACCGGTGAAAAAGTTTCCTGCAAAAGAATAATCTTTATTCGTTAATCCGATATACAAGTTTTTCGAGTAGATTTTCAACCCTGCCGATTTTATTAACTCCAAATGCAAATCCGCCGCATGAAACTTATCCCTTTCCGCCGGGCCCAAAATATTATACGCATATTTTCTGCCTCTGTACGGGAAACCGGCTCTGTACTTTGCTCCGCTAAAAAATGTTATTAAAGCCGTAGCGGGATTTGAAAACAAGTCGATTACAAAATCATATCTTTTAGAACGGATTTTGTATAGCTGCAAGGTTCGTTCAATTGTGCTTTTTCTGTTAAAAACAATAACTTCGTTAATATGAGGCAATTCTTTTAGAATCGACACGCCCGGTTTTTCCGTTAAAAAATCTATTTGTGCATTCGGGAATGCATCTTTCAAACTGTCTAAAATAACGGTCGATAAAATTACGTCCCCTATTCCGCGTAATTTTATTATAAGGATTTTTTTTATACCGTGATTGTTTATCGGGAGCATAGGCATTTATTTGTCAAATGAATTTTCCGGAGTGTTAATTAAAATATTGATTGCCAAACCGAGTAAAATAAGATTTTCCAAAATTTTTAAAAATCCTACATCTTGCGGAAAAATATTACCGAAACATCCGCAGCTGAAGGTCAGACTTCTAATCATCGCAACAACAATCGCAATTGTAAAAATTATAAGCAACCCTGTAATTATAGTAACAGTTTCCTTCGGGAAGATATTAAACATCAGCAGTAATCCGGATGCAAACTCCATCCACGGAATAATTATTACAAAAAGATTGACGGTCACGGGTGGTAACATTTTAAAATTGTTAACGGCCTCAACAAATTCGTGGGGATTTGAAATTTTAATGATTCCGGAAATTACAAAAACCAAACCGACAATCACTTTAGAAACAATAAGGAAATATTTATTTGTAAAAAACTTCATGGTTATTCGTTCGTTTTGATTTTAGTACCTTCCAACGGATATCCGGCAAACTGCCATTCGTCTATTCCGCCTTTGTACAAGAAAACATTTTTGTAAAGTAAGTCGATTAAAGAATCGCAAACTGCAATACCGTTATCGCAATATTCGTCTTCGCAATAAACAATAATTAAATCGTCCTTATTTAAATTTTTTAACTTCACCATATCCCGTGAAAACTTGTAAGCCGGAATGTTTATGGCATTTTTAACGTGCATTTCTTCGAAATCCCACTCGTCTCTCGGATCCACAAATTTCGCCATTCCTTTTTCAAATACGAAATATGCTTGATCGGCACGAATCGGATACCATTTAATTACTTTAGGGTCATACCGCCATCGAACCGAATCCGGTAAGTTTTCCGATTTATGTTTTAACTCACTTGCGTAATTATCCGATTCATCGGGAAAAAACGGAATGCTACTATGCGAAACCAAATTATAAATTATTCCCATCACAGCGGAAACAAATAATATAATAAGGATTCTTACATAAAACATAAACTAATTTCCGTCCGTTTTTTCGAATTTTTGTTTACAATAAGCGATTATATTTTCGGCATTTTCCACGGCTTGACTACCGTTCAAATTAATAGGTTTTTCCACAAGCGTTCGAGCCGATAGTTTAACATTTTCCGGTACTTCTTCGTCCACCGCTATTGCGCGGAGTAGACTCATAAAACTTTTTCCGTAAAAACTTTTACGTTCAATTAATTGTAAACCTTCGATAAAGAACCCCGCAGCCCGGCGAGAACTTGTACGCGCTTTTCCATCGTCGTTTGCCTCGGCAAATCCCTTTGCACGCGTAAGTTCGTTTTCGCCTTGTGCAAACAATACTTTGGCTTTATTTATACTTTCGTCAATCATTTATTTGCTCGCAATCTTCCGGTATTTCGGGTTTAACCAACAACACTTTTTCCTTTGAAATCATTACTTTGCCCGGTTCCATACCTTTCTTTTTGTAAACGTATTTCGCAAGCGTGTACGAAACCGGAGTAACTCCGGCCGTTTTCCCTTTACTGAAATAAGCCGCAATAGAAGCGGCTTTTTTTAATATATTTTTCGGGATGCCTTCTTTGGGATTATCAACCCGCAAAACAACATGCGAACCGGCTAAACCTCTGGCGTGGAACCAATAATCGTTTTGCTTGGCAAATTTAATCGAAAGATAATCGTTCGATTTGCTGTCTTTGCCTACAAAAACATTGTATTTGTTTTCGATTAAGAACTTTCGAAATTTAAATTTATTTTCCGACTTATTCATCTTTTCCGTTTTTGAAATATTCAGTTCTTCTTTTATACGTTCCAATTCCCCAACGTCTTCGGTTGTTTGTATTTCTCTTAAAATTTTTTGTAAATACGCGTATTTCTTTTCCGTTGTTTCGAACAATTCTTTTGACTTTTGAAAATTTATTTTTTCATCACGAGATTTTTCAAAATATCGGTCGATATTTTCTTGAGGGGAAAGTTTCGGATCCAATTTAATTTTTACAATTTCACCGGTTTCGTAATCGGGTAGCTCAATCTCACTAATTCCCTTACCGATCGAATTTCTGTTTGCAAGCAGAATTCCGCCAAACTTGTTATACTCAGTTTCCCTTGAACCCTTATCGATTCTAGCTTTCAAATTGTTAAGTTTGTTTGCCAACCGCGTTAATTCACGGTTAACGTATCTTTCCACTTCTTTTTTCAATACCAGATTTTTAAAGAACTTGTAGTGCAAAGATAAATAATTTTGCAATGCATTATTATATTTATTCGAAATTTTCGTATCGGTAAGATTATTGGCTCTTTCAAATGTGGCGGGAAGGAAACGTATTTTATTTTCTCCGCGTTCCAATCCGGTTATAATTTTACCGGTTTCAATTTCATTAACAATTTCGTCTAAAATATCACTGAACTTTTTCTCGGGAGATTTGTTTTTTCGTATCTCCGCTTCTCTCCAAATCTCTTTGGAAACGTTCGGAAATTCCTTTTTCATAATTTCCGCTTCGTTATTTTCCGGAATGGAAAGGTCGGTAAAATTGGCGTAATGACCAACCGGCTCGATAAAAATATTTTTTTGAATTTCCTGCAATACGGCTTGAGGTTCATGCAGTTTTTTGAACGGAACAATCGAATTACTATTACGCTCGAAAAATATAATGTTCGATTTCGATCCGTGAAACAAAATGTAAATCTCCAAATTCTCCAACATCAACAGCACTATTCTGTCTTTCTCTGCAATCATAATTTTTTCTGCATTACGCGGCAAAATATCCGGAATAAAAGAGACTACATTTTTTTTAGCTTTGTGAAATTCATTTTTATATTGAATAAACGAAAGCTGCGGATTTACAGAAACAATTAAATGTGCAAATGGACTTTCTTCGCTTGGAATATGAAAAAATACTGTGTCCTTCTCTTGTGAAAATATTTCATATACTTTTCTCGTAGAGACAGTATCGGATAATTCGGCTATACTTCGCTTGATGTAAAAGTAACTTTTAATCATTTCATTTTCATTTTAATAAACGAATTGTAAAGATATGGAATAATATTAAAACGTTGTAGAAAGCGGAAATCAGTTTTTCCCAATCGCTTTAGATTTTCCGACAATCGAATATCAAAAACTTGAATGTGATTGTATTTTTACTCTAATGTTGTCCGAAGTATAAAGAATAAACAATTCGTTACCGCATTTACAAATGTTCAGTTGGCAGTTTCCAGTTGGCAGTCGGCAATGTTCTGTTGGCAATCCGCAGTTGGCAATTTCCAAAAACAATTTAGCAATTTAACGATACAACAATGTAACAATTGACCAATGACCATTCCCTCAAAAAACCACCATTCCTCTTTCATCAAAAGCCATAACGGATTCTTTTTCAAACTTTTGCTATTTTGTTAAGTTAATTTCTCTTAATAATCGAAGCGAATGAAATCAAAACCGTCTTTAGCAGTAATCTTTGTAACCGTTTTCATCGACTTAATGGGATTCGGAATACTCATCCCGATTCTTCCCACATTTGCCAGTAAGGAACTCGGTGTATCGGATTTCGGAATCGGAATTATCGTCGCTTCATTTTCATTCATGCAATTTCTTTTCAACCCTATTCTCGGAAAACTTTCGGATAAATACGGACGACGCCCTTTTATCGTTGGAAGTTTACTTTTAACTTCATCGTCGTATATAATTTTCAGTTATGCAAATTCGTTTTTTCTTTTGCTTTTATCACGAATGCTCGGTGGAATCGGCGGCAGCAATATAAGTGTGGCTCAAGCGTACATTGCCGATATTACACCGTCCGACGAAAGATCGAAAGGAATGGGACTAATCGGTGCCGCTTTCGGTTTGGGGTTTGTATTCGGACCGATGATAGGCGGATTCCTCTCCGAAATCAGTTACGCGTTTGCCGGATTTGCTAGCGCAGGCTTTTCTTTTATGGCATTCCTTTTCTCCGTTTTTTTCTTGCCCGAATCAAACCCGAGACGCGAACAAATCGGAAAAATAAATTTCCAAATTTTCGATTTCGCTACAGCCGTTAAAACACTTAAAAAACCCGTGCTCGGTATTCTTGTTATTCTTTATTTCATTATAGTTTTTTCGATGGCTAATATTTACGGAACATTTGCACTTCTCGGATACAAAGAATACAACTTAACTGACCGGGAAATCGGCACTTTGTTCGGTCTAATCGGAATAATCAGCGCTTTGGTTCAAGGTGTTCTGATTAAATACTCCACAAAATACATTTCCGATAAAAATTTAATTCTTACCGGAACTTTTTTAACAATGATAGGGTTAGGATTATTACCGTACGGTATTAATTTCATAGGACTTTTAATAATCTCTGCAATTTTTGCTCTCGGTACGGCCACATTGCAACCGGTGATTTTGGGAATGGTTTCAAAATATACACCGGAGAAAGAACAAGGACTTGTGCTCGGATTTAATCAATCTTTTTCGGCCGTTGCCAGAATTTTGGGTCCGCTTTGGGGCGGTTTTGCATTCGAATTTTTAGGTTACGAATTTCCCTTTTTAACCGGAGCTTTTTTTACATTTGTAACTTTATTTATAACTTACTTTTTACTGAAAGAAAATTAAGAGGTTTGAACAGTGTTTGCGGTCGGCAATATAAATTTAGAACAACCGTTGTTGTTGGCTCCGATGGAAGATATTACGCACATCGGATTTAGAAAATTATGTAAGGAATTAGGTGCCGATGTTGTATATACGGAATTTGTTAATTCCGACGGGCTTATCCGCAACAACAAAAAGACACACAAAAAAATGTTAATTACCGAAGAGGAGCGTCCGGTCGGAATTCAAATCTACGGCGAAAAACTCGCTGCCATGATAGAAGCTGCAAAAATATCCGAATCGGAAAACCCCGATATGATAGATATTAACGCCGGTTGCTGGGTAAAAAAAGTTGCCAACAGAGGCGCCGGTGCGGGATTGTTAAAAGACCCGCCGTATATGCAAAAGATGGTGACCGAAATTGTAAAAACCGTTAACAAACCGGTAACAGTTAAAACCCGTATCGGTTGGGACGAAAACTCGATAATGATCTTGGAAGTAGCCAAGCGAATGGAAGACGCCGGTGCCGCCGCGCTTACCGTCCATTGCCGTACGCGAAGTCAAGGACACAGCGGCGAAGCCGATTGGAGTTGGATACCCAAAATCAAAGAAGTCGTTAAAATTCCGGTTGTTCTTAACGGCGGAGTTTTTACTCCGGAAGATGTAATTAAAGCATTCAATGAAACCGGTGCCGACGGTGTAATGATTGCGCGCGGTGCCATAAATCACCCGTGGATATTCCTCCAAGCAAAAGAATTAATGAAATACGGAGAAATTAAAACGGTGATTACTCCGGAAATCCGGATAAAAACCGCACTTAAACATTTACGCTATGAGATTGAAGCCAAAGAAGATATACGAAGAGCCGTTATTCCTTTCCGTAAATTTTACTCCGGTTATTTGAAAGGATTGCATAGCGCGGCAAAAATTCGGCAGGAATTAATGAAATTCGAATCCTACGAACCGATTGAAGAGTTATTGCTGAATTACCTCGAATATTTGAATAAATTAGAACGCGCCGGAAAAAACATTCAAAATGAAAAATAACTCAACCGGAAAAAAAGTAGCAAGAATTGTTTCGTATCTTTTCATTCCCCCGGTAATGAATTTACTGACTTTTTTATATCTCGCCGGTTTCAGCACAGGCAAAACAAAATCAAACATAATTTTTATCTCGGCTCTGTTCGGTGTAATTATTCCGATAATCTTTTTCGTAATCATGAGGCGAAAGGGCAAAATTGACGACGACGACGCAAAAATAAAAGAACAACGTTCCATACCGTATTTATTCGGTATTTTTCTGATTGTAATTGCAATTCTCTTTTCAATTTATTTACATTTGCCCGAAATAATTGTTGTGGTATGGATTGCATATTTATTAAATTCTGTTATCTTATTAGCCGTTAACGGAATGTGGAAAATGAGCGCTCATGCGATGGGAACGGCAATACCGGTCGGCGTTGCATTAAACTTTTCGTACGAAATGTTTTTTGTCTTTTTATTTATTTTGCTAATTACTTCTTGGTCGAGATTAAAATTGAAAGTCCACACACCGGCACAAGTTTTGGCGGGAGCGTTAACGGGATTTACCGTAACATACTTGACAATTTATTTTTTGGTTTAACCGATGTCTCTTAAAAAAAATATTTCGCAGCATTTAAGCACGATTGCCGATATGATGGAATTCCTCGGCGAGAACAGATTTAAAGTAAATGCATTCCGTAACGGTGCGAATATTATAAGAAGACTCGAAGGCGATATCGAAGAAATGATAAAAGACGGTTCCCTTCAAAAAACCAAAGGAATCGGGAAAGGAATTTATTCGGTTATCTCGGAATTCGTAGAAAACGGCACTTCAACCGAATACGAAAAATATCAAAATCAAATCCCCGCCGGTATTTTCGATTTATTCCGAATTAAAGGTTTGGGCGCCGGCAAAATACGGAAACTTTACACCGAACTCGAAATTTCCACTATCGAGGATTTGGAAAAGGCGTGCTCCGAAAATAAAGTTGCGGAACTGAAAGGTTTCGGCAGTAAAACACAAGAGAAAATAATAAATGAAATCGAACGGATTAAAGGAACCGAAGGAAAAGTTTTATTAAGCGAAGCTCTGGAAATTGCGGAAATAATTTTCGAAGGATTAAGAAAAAATAAATCCGTTGTAAAAATTCAATTTACCGGCGAAATCAGAAGAATCCGGGAAACAATTTCGAAAGTTGAATTTGTCGTTTTGGTAAAATCTTTAAAAAGTTTCTCAAAAGATTTGGATAACTTGTTTGATTTCAAAAAGTTATCCGGTGATACTTCAAGTTCTGTTTTCATATCGTCGGGGAAATTCGAACCCGAAATATTAATTTATGCGGTGTTAACCGAGGAAAATTTTGCACAAACATTGTTTCAAACAACCGGCTCAACCGAATTCTTAAAAAATTTGCCGACCGGAAAAATTTCGGGTAAAGAAAAGAATGAAGAAGAAATTTTCAAATCGCTTAAAATGAATTTTATCATTCCAGAAATGAGGGAAACTGAATTTTTCCGTGCTCCCGAAAAATTAAAGGGAAACAGCCGATTGGATATAATAGATTTTAAAGGATTTTTGCACTTTCACACGGTTTGGTCGGACGGGGTTGAACCTTTAACCGGAATGCTAAATGCAATCGAAAATCTCGGTTACGAATATTGTGCCGTATGCGATCACAGCAAAGCGGCATATTACGCAAACGGTTTGAACGAAAAGAGAGTATTGGAACAAAAAGAAGAAATTGTTAAGATCCGCAATGATTTCAAATTAAAAATTCTGCACGGAATCGAGGTTGACATTTTAAAAAACGGTGATTTGGATTTCCCCGACGAATTTATGAAAACATTCGATTTCGTAGTTGCTTCCGTTCACTCTATTTTTAATCTGCCCGAAAATGAAATGACGGCGCGAATAATCAAAGCGGTAGAAAACGAACATACCAATCTGTTGGCGCATCCGACCGGCAGACTTTTATTAAGACGTAACGGTTACTCCGTGAATATCCATAAAGTTATTGATGCATGCTCCGCCAACAACGTTGCTATTGAAATTAATGCGAATCCGTACCGTTTGGATTTGGATTGGCGGTATTTATATTACGCTCGCGAAAAAAATTGTAAAATTTCTATAAATCCCGACGCCCATTCGATTGACGATATAAATTATATCCGTTACGGAATAAAAATCGCACGAAAAGGCGGAGTGCAACCGGAAGAAGTTATCAACACTTTCGATTTTGACGAATTCATTCGATTTACAAATAAATAAAACCACGGTGAAAAATGGACATAAAAAAAATTATACGCGATGTGCCGGATTTTCCGGTCAAAGGAATCATTTTCAAAGATATAACAACCCTTCTTAAAAACGGCGATGCGTTTGAATATACTTTAAACGAATTGCATAACTTATGTAAAAACAAAGGGATAACCAAAGTAATCGGAATTGAATCACGAGGTTTTATTTTCGGCGGAGCATTAGCCGGAAAACTCGGTGTCGGTTTCGTTCCGATTAGAAAACCCGGGAAATTACCGCACAAAACTCTTTCCGAAACATACGAATTGGAATACGGAACGGATAAAATCGAAATTCATGCCGATGCTTTGGATTCTTCCGATAAAGTTTTGCTCCACGACGATTTGCTTGCCACCGGAGGAACTATGAAAGCGGCGTGCAATCTTGTTGAAAAATTGGGCGCTAAAGTGGAACAAATCAGCTTTGTGGTTGAATTATCTTTTCTAAACGGAAGAGATAAACTTCGTGGATACGACGTTTATTCGCTTATCGAATACGATTGACAAAGCAAAATTTAAATCGATGAAATAAACTTGTTATATTCGTCGTCCAAGCCGTCGAAAAAACCTTCCGGCTCCACTAAAATACTTCTGCCCTCAACGGCCACTTCCCCGTTTGGCAGAACTATTTCGCCGTAAGCAAAAATTTTACGCCCGCTTTTATTTTTAATGAAGCCGGAAATTTTTATCGGTACGCCGAGCGGAACGGGCTTTAGGAAATTAATATTCAAATTAACCGAAACGACTTTATAACCGGCAACCCAAGCGGCTGCGCCCATTGCTTCGTCTAACAGCGCCGCCGAAGCTCCGCCGTGCGCGAATTTAGGCGGTCCTTGTTGTTCTTCCGTTAACGTAATTTCTCCGTGTATCGCTTTTTGCTCGTCGACAAACCACTTAACACCGATACTCTTTGGATTTTCCGTGCCGCATACAAAACAACTTCCGTGTTCCGGTACGATTTTCATTTTGCTTGTATCCACTTTTCTCCTCCGCAATCTTAACTTTTAAAAATACGAACAACAAAGCAGAATTAAAATTCAAATTGTTCTCAAACTTTTGTAGATTCGAATTAATATTAAATTAAATTTTCCTTACAAACAAATTATCGCGATGACAAAAGTATTTCGTTTTTTATTGAATGGTTTTGCGCTACTACTGTTTTGCTTTATTTCAACACAAGCTCAGAATTTCAAGATATCCAAAATCGAACCGCCAAATTGGTGGCTCGGAATGAAATATAACAAAATTCAATTGATGGTTTACGGTAAAAACATTGCCGAATCGGATGTAAAATCCTACTCCGGGCATGTGAAAATTTCGGGCGTAACAAAAACATCAAATCCCGATTATCTTTTCGTGAATATTCTGATAGATTCCGTAAAACCCGGAACTACTAATCCGGATGCCGTACTGCGGTTTTCGGAAGCCGGGTACGATACCGTAATTACTTTTCCGCTACTTACGAGAAAAACCGAACCGAACGCACGGCAAGGATTCGATATCGACGACGTAATTTATTTGATTTTTGCCGACAGATTCGTAAACGGTTGCACCGCAAACGATAGCTTGGAAAACAATTACGAAGAATTTGCATTCGGCGATTTGAACGGAAGACACGGAGGCGATATTTCCGGTATAATCAAAGCGCTGGATTATTTGAAACATTTGGGCGTTACGGCACTTTGGATAACACCGCTTCTTGAAAACAATATGTGGATGAGTTATCACGGTTATGCGGCAACCGATTTATATAAAATCGATCCGCGTTTCGGAAACAACAAACTTTATAAGTCGCTTGTGGATTCGGCACACGGTAAAGGTCTGAAAATAATAATGGATCATGTGAGCAATCATATCGGAATAAATCATCCGTGGGTTGAAAATCCGCCTAGCGGCAATTGGTTTAACGGAACGCCCGGAAATCACTTGCCCGCACATCACGATAAAGTGGCTTTCATCGATACTCACGGCGATTCGCTTACATACTACAAAACCGAAAAAGGTTGGTTCACGGATTATATGCCCGATTTGAACCAATCGAATCCGTTGGTTGCAAATTATTTAGTTCAAAATACAATTTGGTGGATTGAATTTTCGGGAATCGACGGCATACGCGAAGATACCTATTCTTATTCCGATCAAAAATATTTGAGCGATTGGGCGAAAGCAATTCTAACCGAATATCCTGAGTTCAACATTGTAGGTGAAATTTGGAAAGGCGATCCGGCTTTTCTTGCCAAATATCAAAGGAATTCGATTTTTCCGAGACAGTTCGATTCGAATCTTCCGGCGGTATTCGATTTTGCCCTTGCCGATGCAATCCGCGATTTCCTATCCGGCAAGTCGGGCTTCCGAAAAATTTACGAAACAATCGCAAAAGACTTTGTTTATTCTGATCCGCAAAATCTTGTTACGTTTATAGATAATCACGATATCGATCGTGCGCTTTATTTAACCGGCGGCAATGTCGATAAGGTTAAAATCGGTTTGGCGCTTATTTTTACAACGCGCGGAATTCCCCAGATTTTATACGGAACCGAATTGGGAATGAACGGCGGCGGTCACCACGGAAAAATCCGGGCATCTTTTCCACTTGAATTTAACGACGGCTCGGACATAAACCAACAAATAAACTCGAACGGCGGAGTTGAACTTTACGGTTTTGTTAGAAAAATTTTGGAATTACGTAAAAAATATCCTTCGCTACGGAAAGGCGAATTAATTCACTATCCGCCTGAAGAGAATGTTTACGTTTATAAAAAAATAATGAACGACGAGAAAATTTTAATTATTTTGAACGCCGACAACGAGAAAAAAATTGCGCTGAAGGAAATTTATTCCGACGAATCAATTCCCGGAGGGTTTCTGGATTTGCTCACGGAGAAAAATCTGGATGTTACGAACGGCACACTCGAAATTACCAATGCCGTTAACATTTTACTTGAAAAATTAAGGTAAAAATATGCTCAATATTCAAAAGAAACTATCGAACACGTTTTATGCGCTTTTAAGTTTGCCTGCAACGGCAATGGGATTTGCGCTTTCAATACAAATTTCCGCATTAAGCTGGATACTTGTTACAAAATTCAACCTCGATTTGGAGGAAATGGGTTTTGTTTGGGCGGCCGGACCAATTGCGGGATTAATAGCACAACCCATTGTGGGTTTGATTAGCGATAACGTTTGGTTTTGGGGCGGCAGAAGACGACCGTTTATAATTATCGGCGGAACTCTTGCAGCTCTAATGCTGCTCGCTTTGCCGAACATCGGAGTTATAAACGAGGCAATCGGGGTTGGAAAGTTGATTGCAGTTGCTCTTGTTGTTGCTCTGACGCTCGATTTATCGATAAACGTCAGTTTTAATCCCACACGCTCGCTAATTGCCGATGTTACGCCCGACGGAATTCCCCGGACAAAAGGCTACACTTGGATGCAAACGATTTCCGGAAGTTTCGGCGTTTTGGCTTACGCAATCGGAGCCGTGTTCGGAAATTATTTTTTGATTTATTTCGGCGTCGGACTTGTACTTTTGTTCACCGTCATTCCTTCGTTGTTAATTGAAGAACCTCGCGAGCTAAAAAAAGAAAAATCAGATTCGAATATTGAGGATGAAAGCGGTAAAACCGATCTGCCGGAATTTCTGAAAATATGTTTTGCTAACGCTTTTTCTTGGTTAGGCGTTCAAACGATGTTTGTTTTTATTATTGCGTTTATCAGTCAGAAAATTAATCCTACACCGGACGGTTCAACCAAGGAAATGATAGACGCAATCGATTTGAAAACGGGACAAATTATTTCGGTTTCCTTTCTCGTTTTGAATGCTGTGGGCGCGGCTTTGCCGGTTTTGGTTTTGGAACCGGTATCGGAAAAAATCGGCAGAGTACGAACGCATTTAATTAGCGTTGGAATAATGTCGATTGCATATTTCGGAATTTTATTTTTTGGAAAATCCGAATTTGTCCTTTATTTTTTAATGGCAATGGCCGGAATCGGTTGGGCGGCAATTGTTAGTCTGCCCTTTGCAATTATGTCGGAAACCGTAAATAAAAGTAAGATGGGATTTTTTATGGGAATGTTCAATTTGTCAATTGTAATTCCCCAGTTGATTGTGAGTATGGTTTTCGGAACAATCATTAAAAATACGGCGGATAAAGGAATCGTGTTTATTATCGCCGGAATTTCGCTTGCGGTTTCGTCCGTCGTTTGGTTAATCGTTAAGGAACAAACAAAATCGGTGATAGATTAAGTTATTAATATGAAATTTTTAATATTTTTAATTTTAGCCGTAACTTCCGTATCGGGTCAATATTACCACAATGAAAATTTCGATTTCAGTGCTATTCCGAAATTTTGGCATATTGTCGACGTTCTTTCGGAAAACAGGGAACCTTCCGAAAGCGAATGGAACGAATTGTTCAATTCACCCGGATATAAAGTTTTGACTCGCGAAGAATTTTCAAAGGACTTTTTCAAAAAAAATTTCTCGTTGGCATTTAAACCGGCGTTGAAAAACGAATTAAAGAAAAAATTAAGAACCAATAATCGCGAAAGTTATTATCTTCATTATTATTTGAAGGTAAAGGATAACCGTAAACAATTGGAATATCAACTCAATAAATTAAAACGCCGCTCACTTAACAAAGAAGCGCTTGATTTGACTCTAAGATATTTACCGATGAATTACGTTTCGGATTTTCCGCCTGTTGCTTTTGTAATTTTCGAAAATAACGGTCGCGGCAGTTCCCCCATCGTAGTTGATTTACAAGCGACACTGGAATGGGATTTCATATCGTTTTTGGCGCACGAGTTTCATCATTTTTACCGGAACAAATTAAGTAAATTAAACTTCAATACGGTTACCGGAGCCGATAAACCGCTGGTTGAAGCAATGATTAAAATTGAAGCCGAAGGTATTGCCGACAGAGTGGACAAAAAGAAATGGTTTAACAGTGCTTACAGGGAATCGTCGCCGTATGCGGTAGAATTCAAACGCGAAGTAAACCGCACTCCGCAATTACTTACTAAAATTAACGGTTTGCTCGAAATGTATGCGGATAACGAGGCGGCAAGAAAGAAAATCGGCAAAGAAATTTTATCTTCTATTCCACAGAAAGGTCACCCGACGGGTTATTTTATGGCGACATTAATCGAAGAAAAATTAGGTAGAAACGAATTGGTTAAATGCGTTGGAAATCCGTTTAAATTTTTCATTGCATACAACAATGCGGCAAAACTTGGTGGCGGTCGCTATCCGAAATTCTCCCCGAAAGTTTTACGATTTCTTTCAGGTTTGGAAAGCCGGTTCATTTCAAATT
Source organism: uncultured Melioribacteraceae bacterium (assembly GCA_964553325.1). Taxonomy (GTDB): domain Bacteria; phylum Bacteroidota; class Ignavibacteria; order Ignavibacteriales; family Melioribacteraceae; genus BMS3ABIN04. The sequence goes on from CAZKKI010000001.1 coordinate 26,568, forward strand.
AAATACAATCATTCCCCTTTTCTTTCCGCTAACAATAACATTTTAACAATACAACGGTTGTGGATTCCGGTTGGCAATTTGCAATTAGCAATGTTTAGTCTGCAGTTTGCAATTTTGAAAACAACGCAACAATTCAACTAATGACAAATAACAAATGACCAATGACTAAAAACCGATATTCAATAGCCGATTTTTTAATCGGAATTTTTATTCTTTTTATTTATATTTAATCCAAATAAAAATGAGTTTTTGTAACAATTAAGGATTTCAGTAAAAAATGAACGAATTAGACAAAATCAATTTGGTTACATTGGATGTGCGTCCTACAATTCAAAGCGGAAAAGATCCGTTTAACGAAATAATGGCTGCGATAAAAGAATTAAAAGACGACCAAACATTGGAAATAATTAACGTTTTCGAACCGATTCCGTTGATAAATAAACTTAAAGGAATGGGCTATGATTCCGAAGTAATAAGAAAAGAAGGAGCGGTTCACACTTATTTCAGAAAAGAACCCGGAAGCGAAATGCAAATAAAAAAAGAACGAATCTACAAATCGGATGCGGATGAATTCGATAAAACACTTGCCTCTTTCGGTGAAAAAGTAAGAACAATTGACGTAAGACCGTTGGAAATGCCGGAACCGATGGTTACAATTTTAAAAGAAATAGAAACTTTGGAACCGGATACCGTTCTGTTCGTTGAACATAAAAAAATTCCGCAATATCTGTTACCCGAACTGGAAGACAGAAATTTTAACGTTGTAATTAAAGAATTGGAAGAAAATCACGTTCAGCTTTTGATTTTTAAGTAAACGCATACGATGAATAATTTACAAACAGATAATGCGCCTTCAATTACGGTGGTAAAACCGCATTTTGTTTTTGCGGGAATTTCTTTTTTCGTTGCCGCCGCATTAACCGTTTTGGCCGGCGAGAGTTTATTGGGACCTTACTTCGGAGTGAAAACGGTCGCAATTACCCACGTAGCGGTTCTCGGTTGGGCAACAATGATAATCTTCGGAGCCTTATATCAACTTATCCCCATCGTTTTCGAAACGGCATTGTTCAGCGAAAGATTGGCTAAATTCAATTTCTGGATTTTTGCCGTAAGCATTTCATTACTGAGTTATTCGTTTTGGGTAAACGCACTATCCGATCTGCTACTTTACGCATCGGCGTTGCTTTTCGTTTCACTGATAATGTTTATTACGAACGTACTTTTAACCCATCGGAATTCGAAGAAAAAAAACATTCAGTCGAAGTTTATCATTACGTCGATCTACTGGCTGCTCGTAACGGTTATATTGGGAACTTTAATTGCGTTTAACTTTCGCTTTCCCGTTTTCGAAAAAACATATCTTCATTATCTTAGAATTCACGCGCATGCCGGGCTTGTCGGTTGGTTTTTATTGTTGATTATCGGTGTTGGTTCCACCCTCCTCCCGATGTTTTTCGTATCCCACAATTTAAACGAAAATAAAATCAAATATTCTTACTATTTCATTAATACCGGTTTGCTTGCAATGTTAATCGAGTGGTTTTTTGTGGGAACGGACAGTTTGGTTTATATCGATTGGTTGCTAATATCGATAGGCGTTGTTTTGTTTCTTTCGTATGCATGGGATTCTTACAAACAGCGATTGAGAAAAACCCTCGATACAGGAATGAAGCATACGGTAATTTCCCTTTTGATTTTAATTGCACCCGTATTTATTTCGTTTATTTTGCTAACCGGATTTAACATGGAAAATTCTTTACTGCTGCGAATGACAACTTTATACGGATTTTCGATTGTGTTCGGTTTCATTACGTCTTTGATTCTCGGACAAACATACAAAACGCTGCCGTTTATTATTTGGTTGGAGAAATACAAAAAGCACGTCGGTAAAGCAAAAACACCAATGCCGAAAGATTTGTATTCCGAACCTCTGGCGGAATATCAAATGTATTTTTACTTGGCGGCTATCGGGATTTTAACCGTTGCGCTTTTAACCGGCATCGCTTTACTAATAAAAATAGGAAGCTATTTACTTTTGGCTACGGCCGTTATTTACAACATCAATTTATTTAAGATAGTGTTACACAAAACAAAAATCGAGAAGTTATGATGAAAACAAAAGAAGAAATAAAAAAACATATTTTCGAATTACTTAAATCCGTTATGGATCCGGAAATAGAACTAAACATAGTTGACCTCGGTTTAATTTACAATTTGGAAATTGAAGACGACAAAAAAGTAAACATTGAAATGACGCTTTCAACTCCGGCTTGTCCGCTCGGTGATGCAATAATTATCAATGTAAAAGAAACAATAAAACAACATTACCCCGAATACGAAGTGAACGTAAACTTGGTTTTCGATCCGCCATGGAATCCTTCTTTAATCAGTGAAGAAGGCAAAGCGAAACTGGGAATGTAAAACCTTTGTGTAACTCAGTGTTGTCTTTGTGAGACTTTGTGAAATAACCTCCACAACCTTACAAAGAACTAACTAAAGGAAAATTAACGGGATGACTAAAGATAAATTACAAATATTGCCGGAGACGAAAGTCGGGGAACTGCTCGATAATTATCCCGAACTCGAGGAAAAACTGATTGAGATTGCACCACCGTTCAAACGGCTGAAAAACAAGATGCTGCGCAGAACGGTTGCCAAAATAACAACGCTCAAGCAAGCGGCTAAGGTCGGGAACGTTCCCCTTTCCGAATTGATAAATAAACTTAGGGTTGAAGTCGGACAAATCGAAATAGAAATAGACGACGAAAAATCCGTTGCGGCGCCCAGACCGGATTGGGCCAAGCAGGAAAACATCGTTAAAATTTACAATGCAATGTTCGATTTGGAAATCGGTCAACAACCCATTACCAGAGTAACGAGAGAATTAAAAACATTGAACAAAGGTGAAGTTTATTTGCTCATCACTCCTTTTCTCCCCGCTCCGCTAATTAAAATTTTCGAAGAAAAAGGATATGAAATCTTCTCCGCAACCATAAACCGCAATCACGTCCAAACGTTCATCAGAAAAAAATAAAGTGGTAGGTGGAATCTCGGGTAATGGTCATAAGCAATTGTTATGCTGTTAAATTACTCCATTGTTAAATTACTAATTTGTTTTTGGAAATTGCCAACTGAAAACTGCAAACTAAACATTGCCAACTGCCAACTGCGGACTGCCAACTGAAAACTGCCAACTGCCAATTGCGGACTGCCAACTGCAAACTGCCAACTGCAAACTGCCAACTGCAAACTGCCAACTGCAAACTGCCAACTGAACATTGCCGACTGCCAACTGAAAACAGCAAACCGAACATTTCACATTGAGCTTTAAATGAAATTTTAGTATATTTTATTAAAGTACAATTAATTGGAGTGTTGCCTAAACTTAATATACGTAATACGATCT
>CAZKKI010000002.1:0-7604 GCA_964553325.1 uncultured Melioribacteraceae bacterium
ATTCTCTGTTATAGTTATCATACGAATAAGAAATTTTGTTTTTGTCGAATTCACCGAAAGAGAAATCGGAGTAAACGGTTAAGTTCTGTCGTTTTGTAATTAAACGCCTATCGGTCAACAATTCCAGTTGATTAATGAATGAATTTTGATACGTTGCATGTACGGGCGCAACGGAATTCCGGTACCTTAATCCTGCGGAAAAACCGGAATTGAATGTTTCTACATCAGTGGTTAATTCCCTGCTCGTGTAAATATGTGAATAATCAGCACCGATATTAATCGTTAAGGGTAATGTTCGAAGAAACGTTATCAAGCCGCTGACTTTTTCACCTATGTTGGATTCCGCTCTATCTGGAATTACCAAATATAAATCTTTTCTCGTACCCGGAAAGTACTCCATTTCGGTTTCAAGTAAAATCAAATTAGGGTGATAAAAATAACTGCGTGTATTAAGTGCAATTTGTCCAACCAGTATTGAAGTCTTCAATAAATCCGAATAGCCCGATTTGATTTTTATATCTTGTGTTCTATATTCTCCTTTAACTCCAATTATTCCGTTAACGGATTGCAAACCCCAAAATTTTATTGGTACTGCGCTTTGCGGATATATCACTTCCGCAACAAACAATAAAAATACAACGCTATATTTTTTACTTAGTATCATTTATTGTAATAAAAATCTGTTTTTACCGCTATGCGGATTGTGACAGTCCAAACAATCATATTCCTCGGTTGCAAAATGACTTTTACTGTTGTTTATATCTTCCGATTCATGACAAAAAAAACACAAATCGTTTCCGTTGCGTTTAAGCAAATTTTTAAACCTTGCCAAGTGCGGGCTATGGCAAACTATACAATTTCCCATGGCAACCGGCCCATGCAGTGCAGGATTTTTTTCAGTTAAGTCTTCGTGACATGTGTAGCACAATGCCGGAACTTCTTTAACTAACTTATTGCCTTCCGTTACGTTATGACATTCCTTACACATTCTGTTTTGATACGGAGGATGAAAAAAATACATATCATTTTGGTTTACAGCCTTTTTTTTCGTTAAGATAAGTTTATTCTTTGCCAATAAGGAATCAATTTTAAGAGAATCGATTATCTCTTTTTGACGAGCATTCGGATCGGGAACACCGTCAAATACGGTTGAAAGTATTTTATACCTTGCGGAAGCACTGCACGATACAATAACAGTAACAGCATAAAGCAACAGCAGCGTATTAAAAATATATTTGTTTAGCCTTAACATTAATAATCCGAATTATTGTACTACTTTTCATCTATAAATCCGTAAACATTAATTTTATCGGGTCCGTATTGGTTTGTAACAAAAATTAAGTAATTCAGTTTGAATTTGGGATAAACATATTTCTGAAAATATTCCAAATTATCGTAATCAATCATTAATTTTGCGGGCAGCCACATATCACCCGGTTTTTTGTAAGGTCCTCCGAAAAACATCAAAAGTTTTCCCTCTTCGTTAAAAATTTGAATATTTTCAAAACCGGCATCCACTACATACAAGTTATTGTTTTTATCAACCGCCACACCTTTTTGTCTGACAAATTGCCCCAGATTTCTTCCGTAGCTACCGATAGTTCTAATATATTTGCCATCCGTAGAATATACTTTTACGTTAAAATCACCAAAATCGCTGACGTAAAGTTTACCGTTACGAATTGTGATGTTTGTCGGTGAATATAATCTGGCAACGGAATCGGCATTTTCCGAAGGTATTGATTTTACGAATTTAAGAGTCTCTTTATCGTAAACGGCAACTCTATGATTCAATAAATCGGATAACCAAATATTATTGTTGTCGACAAATACATCAATCGGTCTTATTTCATTATTTCCTCCTAAGCTATTTTTATAATTACCATCTTCGTCGAAAATAACCACTTGTTTTCTTTTAGAATCCGTCACATACAAAAATCCGTTATCATCAACGAAACAATTGATTGGTTTTTTCAGATATCCCAGTCCTTCCGGTAAAAAGTATTCAAACGTCGATTTTTTTAGATCCACAATAATAATTCCTTCCAACATAGTATCGCAGATGTATATTTTGCCTTTATGTATTGCGATGCCGTACGGTTTTATAATTTGTCTGACTTCCTCTTTACCAACAATAGATGAAAGGAATTCCGATTGTGTCCCCGTAATATCGGTTGATTTACTAAAGGAAGTTAAAAATTGTATCCGTGGTTTATCAGGTGGTAGCGGAAATATCACAGGTTCGGATATTTTAATCGTCTTTTTACTTGCCGAGCAACTCCACAGAAATAAAAAAGCTAAAAGTATTCCCAAATACTTAAAATATGAATTCATTTTTTTCATCTCGTTACACCGGTTATTTTTGCAGTTGAATAAATAAAAAAGAAGGCGATAATGTATCGCCTTCTAAAAATAATAACCGTTTTTTACTTATTTGTTATGGCAAGTTAGGCAAAGAGCGCTATTTGCGTTACTTTTAACAAGTAACTTGGCAACACCGCTACCATTATGAACATCGTGGCAAGACGAACATTGCAATTTTCCACCGCTTAACATATCATCGGCAATCGTTCCGCCCAAACCCGAATTTGTAGTAGTGGGATCGAACAAACCGCCATCGGTTGTTGCCAAAGTAGCATCGTAAGTAAAAGAAATCGGGTGATCGTTACTTAAATCGGTACCAATCAAATCGTCACCGGTAATAAATTCGGTTCCACCTGTTTGTCCTCCGAAGTTATCGACCGCAACCGTACCGTCGTGGCAGCTCAAACACATTTTCGATGTTCCGTCGGGTTGTCCTACCGTAGCATCTAATGTAGAACTGCTGTAAGTTGTAAAAGTTGCCGTCGTAACCTCATGGTTCCAAAGCGGAGCTTCCGTGGAAATGGAATGGTGCGGGGTATGACAAACGATACAAACCTCCCCTGATGGGTTCCACGTTTCGGCTGAAAAGTCATGCGCAGAACCAACAATTGTTTGGCCAAAACTAATACTTACAACCGCAAGTATTAGAATTGTGGTTAACACACTTAATTTTTTCATGATTTTTCACCTCCCGTTAGTTGGTCTGTTATTTAGTTAATTTGTATAAAACCGCTCTTATAATTAGATAATGATATCGTCATATCCTTTTATACACTTTACAAATATAAAGTTTTTTCTTTAATCATTATTGCTCTATATCACTAAATTATTTTTTGTTTGTATTATTTAGATAATATCGTCAATAAAAGAGTCTTTTATCCTTTATTAATATAAAGAAAACACTGGAAAGCACAAATAACCTAAATTGTATATTTTGATTAACCCCCAAATGGGGTAATAAAAGGTCTTGTTATCCTTATTTGATTATTCCGTTCTGGTATGCAAAGCTAACGACTTCGGTAAAATTTTTTAAACCCAATTTTTTTATAATATTTTTTCTGTGTTTAATAATTGTTAACTCGCTTAAAAATAATTTCTCCGCTATTTCTTTGCTTGTTAGACCTTGGGCTGCATACTTTATTATTTCTATTTGCCTTGGCGTGAGCATCGGTTTTTCAAATTCTTGAACGCGAACGTCTTTAAAGCTTTGCCCCGAAATATAATCTATAACCTTTTCTTTCAGTTCGTTCGGGATATATCTTTCCCCGTTATAAACTTTATCGATTGCCAAAAACAGTTCATTAATTTGTGCGTCTTTATAAATGTAACCTTCCACTTCACTTTTCAGCGCATCTAAAATATATAATTCGCTTTCCAACATAGTTAAAATTATTATTTTAATTTCCTTCCATTTTTGTTTAATTTCTTTCGCGGCATCTATGCCGGTTTTCCCTGGCATATTTATATCCATAATTATAATATCCGGTTGTAATTCTTTTGTTTTTTCCACAACTTCATAACCGTCGCTTGCTTCTCCAATTACTTTATATTCCATTTTTGAATTAATTACTTGCTTCAAACTTTCTCTGAACATTGTATGATCATCGGCAATTAAAATTTTAATTTGCATTTTCATAATCCCATATTCCGTATTGGAATTTCAAAAAATATACTGGTTCCTTTATTTATTTCAGAATGTATTTCGATTTGCCCACCAATACTCTCGATTCTTTCTTTAATGTATTTCAAACCGAATTCGCCTCTTTCTTCGCTTTTCATTTTGTTTTGGACGTCAAAGCCTTTTCCATTATCAGTAATTCTTCCAAAAATCAATTCCGTTTTAAGATGATATTCCAAGATAACGTTTGTTGCATCGGAATATTTAATTATGTTATTTAGTGCTTCTTGAGTTACTCTGAATATTGCCAATTTATATTTTCTTTCCAATTGAGATATTTCACCGGAATATTTTACTTCGAATTTAATGTTCGTTATCTTACTAAATTTTGCAATCATATATTGCACGGATTCAATTAATCCGTATTTTTCAATTTCATTCGGGTACAGCGAGTAAATAATTTCCTTTATTTCCCTCGACGTTTTCCTCGTTAAATTAATTATTTCATCAATTTTTTTTGTATCGGTACCATCGGATTCTTTTTGAAGCTCAGCCAACATTTTTATGAGTAACAAATTTTGTCCGATTCGATCATGCAGTTCTTTTGAAATATTTTTCCTTTCGGAGTCCAAAAATTCAAACATCTCACCCAAAACATTCTTCCTTGTTGCCAATTCTTCTGTTAATTCTTTTGTAACAATTTGTTCCGTAATATCTTCGACACTACATACGATTTTCTCGATTGTTCCATTCTTGTTTTTTATCGAATAAAAATCGAATACCAACATTCTATCGGTTTCTTCATTATAAATCGGATAACTTTTAAATCTTTCACCGGTAAGAAAAACCTTTCTCAACTTGCTTTCTAACTTACTCATCTTGATGATTCGACTATCGAGCAAGTTATTAATTTCCGTGTGCCTCCCGAATAAATTTTCCCAAGCAGGGTTATATTTCAATAAATTACCTTTGTTGTCGTAAACAGCCCTTGGATAGGGACATTGTACCATAAAGGTATTCAGTTCCATTGTTCTTTGCTCAATAATTTCTTCGAGTAATTTATTAGTTGATTTTAATTTGTCAGACGTTTCTGCCAAATCACTTTGCGTATTTTTCAATTTTGTGATATCTCTGTTGCTCACCATATGACCTAAATATCTATTTTCCTCATCGTAGATGGAATGACAAAGATGATGAAGCCATTTGATTTCCTTATTCTTTGTAACAATTCTAAATTCCAATTCATTTAAATCTTTACCCAGCAATGATTCGGATTCATGACGAATAAACCTCTCTTTATCCTCTTTATAAACTATCTTTTCTAAAAGTTGAAAATTATCTCTGTATTCTTCGGGCTTGTAACCTGTTATTTGATAACAAGACGGTGAAATAAATCTGAATGTTTTATCGGGTGCTATCCAATAAATCCAATCTTTGGAATGATTAATTACAGCGTTTAGTTTCGATTCAATTGAAAATATTTTACTTTTAGTTTTTCTAATCTTAAATACTAATAAAACAATGATTACCAGCAATAAAACGATAATTCCTACTAAAAATACAACGGAAATTTGCATGCTCTTTTGAATTTTAATTTATTTATATTTGCCGTCGCTATTTATACATACGGCATATGCTATTTTCTTAATAAGATTTCGGATCGTGTCTTTTATTATGGCATATTAAATAACAAGAGCCTCTGAAATTTCCTTCGTCAACAAATTCCATTCTACCGTTTACCGACCTGACAATTGAAACATTAAAATTAATCAGATGAGAATTATTAGTTGAATTTCCCTGAGAACTACTAATCCCATGAGAATCATGACAAGCACTGCATGGGGTATTTTCCGAAACAATATGCTTTCTATGAACTCTTCTACCGAACCTCGATCTTGAATTTATTATGGAATTTCTATCATGACACTGGTAGCATAATTCGTAAGCGTTGTAAGATTCAACAGTATTGTCCGCAGTTTCGTAATTATACTTTAACAAATGAAAATATATTGAGCCATGCGGGCCTTCCGAAGCATTAATGCCACTGCTGGCATGGCAGTCGGTACAATAAATAACACTCGATTCGGTATAGGGCGATATTAAGCTTGGAACATCGTTATTAACACCTGGACCTTCTATCGGATGATAAGAGGGATTAGAAAGATCAAACTCTAATCTTACATTGGTCTGCTGTATTTGTCTGGGTATATTGGTGCCGGGTTTATCCGGACTATCTGCATGACATTTATAGCAGAGTTCATATTCATATTGAATAGATGAGACCGAATTGCCATCTCCGTCAACGCCGGAAACACCTTTTATAAAACCGTTGGCATACGGTGGAGACGCTCCGGTTGAATTTGCCATATGCGGATTATGACAATCTACACATTCCACATGTCTATTCTGTATCGGTCCGCTTTCGGTTGGATCGTGTATATTTGAATACGGATAAACATTATGTTTCCATTGCTGATTTATATCTTGTTCAATGTCCGTAGATGCAACATTGCCGTTATGACAATCCAAACAATTATCTTCTTCTCTGTAATATTGCAGTAATCTGGTAGAACTATTTCCATTATGTGAAAAATGACAATTCTCACAACCGTTTTCTGAAACAGTATTATAATTTGATTTGGGCCATGGGTCCGTTCCGTTACCCGACCAACTATTATCCGACGTATTGTGAGACGATGAACTCCACCCGCTTTTATCATGGCAATATAAACACAACGTCGAATATCGGCGTGTATCTACTAAAAATTTTTCGTTTATATTTATGTGCGGATCGTGACACGAGGTGCATTGCAATTTACCTTTTTCCAGATAAACAGGTCCTGACAATGAAGAGGGATCGTTTAATTCACCATCCGATGCCGCCAAAGACGTATTATAATAAAATGATATCGGATGATCATCCGATAAATCCGTAGACAAATTTGTGCTTCCATGCGGCATAGTTGTAACACCGTATTGAAATTCAATGTTATCCGAACGGCTTAACACATCACCAAGTGCAATTGTTCCGTCGTGACATGAAAGACACAAAATCGAAGATCCATCCGGTTGACCTGGTTCAGCATCTAACGTTGAACTATCGTATAAGGTATAATTAAACCCGGGATCCTTTTTATTCCACAATGGTTTTCTCGGACTGCTTTTATGTGGTGTATGACAGAAAATACAGATCTCACTTTCGGAAACAGCTTTAACCGAACCGGGCCCATTTACCGAGAGATTATGTACTGTATTTACAATCGACTGCGCAAATACACAGTTGAACGTAAGTACAAAAAATATAACGCAGCTTTTATTTTTCATTTTTCTTCTCTGTCAGTTGAAAAATTTGAATACGGGAATTATAACTATCCGCAACATATATTCGATTATCATTATCAATAAATAAACCGTTCGGGAGCCAAAAATTCCCGTTTTCCCTTCCTTGAACTCCGAAGAAAAATAAATACTCACCCGAAGAATTAAAAATTTGGACGGAATGAAATAAGGCATCAACAACGTAAATATTCCCAAAGGTATCCGTCGCAACTCCTTTTGGTCGGGCAAAATAGCCGCTTGCGTCCCCTTGTTCACCGAACATGAACAAAAATTTACCGTGATT
>CAZKKI010000003.1:0-25245 GCA_964553325.1 uncultured Melioribacteraceae bacterium
CTTCTATGGAGTTTTTTTGATTATCGGAAAAAGTTAACCAGTTTTTTTCCGGTTGAGTTTGTTGTACTTGTTTTTCAACGGGTTCCAAAACCGAATTTTCGTCTTGGCAACCGAAGAGGAACAAAGTTCCCAAAGCGATTATCATTAATAGTTTTTTCATTTTATTTTCTCCTTGTTTGTTGTGTGTAACTTTTTACTTCTATAATGCAAAGTGCATACCAATTTGGAAATATTAGCTTTTCAAGCTTACTCAGCATTTTTAAAAATTCCGTTATGTAGTTTTTACTTCTCATGTTACCACTTTGTAAAATTCTTTTACATCGTAAAAAAGGGACGAAAGCAAAGTACTTTGTCCCTTATTTTTAAATTACTATTAGGAAATAGTTTATCTTGTCCATCCGTAACGTGAGAAGTGTGGCAATTGAGCTTGAACAATTTCCAAATAATTTGATTCTATTATTTTTGATTCGTATACAACCGAATAAACTTGGCCGTCTGAACTTTTATACTTAAAATCCATATTGTTTAAATCCGTACCTGTTAAATCAACTCCTTCGAATAATAAGTTAAGTAAAACGGGCTTATCAAAAGTGTAAGGTGAAGGATATAATTCAACCGATAAGTTTTCCAAGTCGAATATTATATCGAAAGTTAAATTACCTTCAAAAGCGCCGCGGGGAATTGTTAACGTAGCTTCCATAACGATAGCATTACCTGTGGAATCTACCCATGTATGTTTTTCTCTGATTCTTCCGCCTTTTTTCCCGTTTATAGTATAAGTTTTAGAATAGTGGGAACGAATTTTTGTATCGGTGTTTGTCTTTTTCTTTGATAAAATTCCGTTGTTGTAAGAACCGGCTGGTTCGAGTGGTGAATCTTGTTGTTGACAACCGAAAAATGTTAACGAAACGAGTGCTAAGATTAAAAATAATTTTTTCATTTTTTTTCTCCTTGTTGAAATTCAGTTCTGATTAATTAACAAAACCATATCGGGAAAAGTGGTTTAATTTTGCTTTTTGTATTTCGATCTTTCCTGCTTTGATGTCTACTTTTAATTTATCATATTCTACTTTTTCAATGGTTCCATCTTCGGATTGGTAAACGAAATCGATGTTATCCGGATCTACATTGCTGAGATCCAAACCATCGAATTTTAAATCATAAACAGCCGATTTGTTAAATTTCATATGAGGATAAAACGTGGTTAGCCCGTTTTCGCTGTCGATAATTAGTGTAATATCTTGTATTCCAGAAAATGCTTTTCGCGGGAACTGAATTCTTGCATCGATTTTTACTACTCCATGAACACCGCCTTCATATTCTGCTTTTAGATGAACATCTCCTCCGCGCTTTCCGTTAATTTTTTTCTTTGAGGAAAAATGACGCTCGATACTCATATTATCCGGTTTGGGTAAAGTTATCCAGTTCGGCTGATTGAATGATGTAAGGTCTGTTTCATTTTCGCTTACCGGTGCAATTGGATTGCCGGCTTCTTGACATCCGATTAGGAAAAGAGTTCCGATTACGATAAAAGCCAATATTTTTTTCATTTTGTTTCTCCTTTTGTTCTTTTTGACATTAACAACGCAATCGGTATACCAAAAGAAAAGGTTGGGAATATGATGTGAAATCAACGTTTTTTGATTTTGCACAAGAAAAAATTACATGTGGTATTACAGGTTTGTAAAAACTTTTTACATCAGTTTTAGTTAAAGTAGGATAAAGGATACAATGCTAATGTAAAATATTAATTAATTTGTATTTTGAAAATCGGACTGGTTTGTTGAGTTGTATTGTTGGATGACTTTTTTAAATGTTACCGTAAACTTAGTTCCAACATTCTTTTTACTTTCGATTGAAATTTGAGCATTATTTATCTCACTGCATTTTTTAACAAGGGAAAGTCCCAATCCGTTACCGTCGAATTTTCTTGTATAACCTCTGTCTTCTTGGCAGAACGGCTTAAAAATTCTTGCTTGATATTCTTCCGATATTCCAATTCCTGTATCTTTTATTTCAACTGAAACCGTTTCGTCGGTACTCGATATATTTACTTCTACTTTGCCTTTGTATGTAAATTTAATTGCATTGTCTATAAGTTGGACGAAAATTTGCGAGACCGTGTAGTCGTCGGCTTTAATATAACATGGATTATCCGCACAATTACTGAATTCGAGCGATATGTTTTTGGATTCGGCTTGTGCTTTAAATTCCTGCAGTACAGGTTTTAATATATCCTCCGCAATATCAAACTCTTGGAATACCGGCTGATACGTTCCGTTCTGAAGCTCCGACATGTTAAGAATCAAATCGACCGTGCGGATTAATCTTCTGCCACCGTTTTCAATCATATTGAAACTTTCCATTAAATCCGTTATTCCGAGTTCTGAAATTTCTTCTTTTAAAAGATTTGTAAAACTTAGAATACTATTTACCGGTGTTCTGATTTCGTGTGAAATTTGTGCGAGGAATTCGGATTTAAGTCTGTCCGATTCTTCCGCTTTTTCTTTTGCAGCAATTAATGCTTCTTCGAATTCTTTGACTTTTGTAATATCTTCCACCGTCCCTTGATATTGTATTATTTCGCCTTTTTCGTTTTTGAGAGCGGTGGCATTTTCTTGAACATGAATAGGTTCGCCATTGTATTTTTTCCAAACGGATTTGAAGCCGGTAACTTTTCCTTTGTTATAAAGTTCTTGTTTGAATTTTTCCCTGTCGAAATCAACAAAGTTATTGGGGTCGTTGACGTCAATTTTTAGTAGTTCCTCTTCGGAAGGGTAACCGAGCATTTGAACTAATGCCTTGTTCACCATTTTAACTTCACCTTCCGGTGTAGAAACGTACATTCCTATCGGCGAGTTTTCAAACAGCAATCTGAACCGTTTCTCGCTTTCCGAAATTTTTGCTTGTGCTTCTTTTCTGGCGTGAATTTCTTCGAGGAGTTGTTTCGTTCTTTCGTTTACTATTTCTTCCAGTCCGTTCCGGAGTTGTAAAAGCTCTTCCTTTTTTTCGCTTAATTCGGTTATAGTTTGTTTTAAGTCGGCTTTTTGTGCAATAAGTTTTTGGTAAATCTGTTTTTTGAATTCTTCAAAGATAAACGAATAGGTAACCACAACTAAATAAGCGGGTATGAATCTGAATATAAAATGATTTGAATAGTTAACCGTTCCGTCAATCGAGTGGCCGAATGTGAAAAATGCCAATATGTATAAAAACATTATGGCGTTAACAATTATGCCTCTTTTCGAACCCAGCAAGAAGAATGTAAACAAAGGATAGGTGAACATCCATAAATGTCCCGTATTGTTATCTCCACCCGTGGCAAAAATTATCATAAATAAAATACTGATAATTGCAATACCCAAGTACGTAGCCGGAAAATATTTACCCGATTTTTTTAAGTAATAAAATGCGAGAAATAAAAGAGCCAAACAAGATAAATCCAACAAGCCGAGAGTGATTTTATTTTCGAAAAATGAGCTGATTCCTAAAACAGTTAAATTTGTCATGGCAAATGCGAGAATTATATAAAGCATTTTTCTCCGCATTGCCATTTCTTCCGGCGTATTCGAATCTTTTTTGATATTATTTACGAATTCTTTTAGTTTCACTTTATTACTGTTAAGTATTTAAAGTTATTTTAACAATTTATCTAATGTTGGTCGTGTAACCCCAAGTATTTTTGCGGTTTTGGATTTATTGTAATTGAATTTTTTCCATACTTCTTTTGCGTATTGTTTATTCAGAGTTTTGATGTCCGTTTTAGCGTATTGAACATCCAACCGTATTCTATTAGGCATTAAAACTTCGTCCATGGCCACTTTAATTTTTTTCTCGTCGTCAATTTTATTCGTAATTGTTCTGAAATGCTCAAGTCGTAAAACTCCGTCGTCCGTTAAAACAATTGCACGTTCAATGGCGTTTTTAAGTTCTCTGATATTTCCTGGCCACGGATATTGCACAAGGAATTTCAGAAGATCCGGTTCGATTTTTTGAACGGGTATGCCCATTTTTTTACTGTATTCCAAAACGAAATTTTCGGTTAGATGGAGAATATCGTCACCGCGTTCTCTTAACGGCGGTATGTAAAGAGTTACGATGTTCAATCTGTAGTATAAATCGCTTCTGAATAATTTTTGTTTGACAAGCTCTTCAAGATTTTTATTTGTCGCGGAAATTATTCTGACGTTTATCGGAATGTCTTTGGTTCCGCCGACACGTCGGATTATCTTTTTTTCAACTGCTCGTAGTAATTTTGCTTGAAACTCAAGACTTAAATCGCCAATTTCGTCCAAAAAAATTGTTCCCCCGTTTGCAACTTCAAACAGACCGGGTTTGTTTTCTTTGGCTCCGGTAAAAGCGCCTTTAACGTAACCGAATAGCTCCGCTTCAAGTAAATTTTCGGGGATTGCCGTACAAATAACGTCTACAAATGGTGCATCGGATTGGTCACCGTACAAGTGAATAGCTTTTGCCAACATTCCTTTCCCTGTTCCGGTTTCCCCGATTATTAAAACGTTTGTTGAAGGGGAATTTGCTACGCGTTTGGCAAGTTTTATCATTTTTAATGCCGAAGGTGAACTCCCTAAAATCGAATTAAATGCGTAATTCTTGTCGTCGATAAAAGAAAAACGGTTTTTCTTTTGCCGGTTAATGATCTTTAGATTTTCTTCGATTTTTTCGCGGAACGGTTTTTTGTCGTGCGGAAGAGCAAAAACGTTTTCGAAACCTAATTTGACCAAAGTTATTCCGAGCGCAGCATTGTTATCGTTAATTACGTAAAAAATAAACGGGTCTTTTTTTCTGTCTTCTTCCAAAATAAATTTGAAAAGTTCCGTATCCGGTTTATTCAAATAAACAACAGTAATCGCATCGTTGGTGAAAGTGTAATTATTAACGTAACTTTTCAGCGAAATATCATCGGCATTCAATCCGTTAAACGATCTGAAAATTATACCGTTCTTTTCGGTATCGCTGAGAAGCCTGATTGTTTTTGTAACTATAGTTTCCATTTATTTACTGAATTTATAGACGCTCGGACTTGATAATTTTTTCCGGTTCAAATCCGTTTGATGAAATAATTTGCTTTTTCCTTTTTTCGGTAAGGTAAATTTAAATTCGGTTCCTTTACCCGCTTTACTTTTTACCGTTAATTTTCCGTTATTATTTTCAACGAATTCTTTGCAAAGTATCAATCCCAAACCCGTACCTTTCTCGTTTTCCGTTCCCTCCGATGTAACATTTTCACCGATAATAAAAAGCTTTTGAAGTTTTTCTTTTTCAATACCTATTCCCGTATCCGCAACTTTAACTTCCACATCTTTCGAGCGGTTTTTGGCGGTAACAGTTATCGAACCGTTACGCGGAGTGAATTTGATTGCATTCGAAAGTAAATTCCGCATTACGGTTTCTACCATATTCTGATCGGCATAAACTTGTAAACCGTCTTCTATTTCGGTAATCAGATTTATGTTTTTTTGCAGTGCATTAACCCGATAAATTTCACAGACACGGTTGAGTTGTTCGGTTAGGGAATACATTTCGGGAACAAATTCGATGTTTGAAGTCTGCAAACGAGACCATTGCAACAGATTTTCCAGCAAGGCAAAGGTTCCGCTTGCCGATTTATAAATATTTTCGGCAAATTCTTTTATTTCTTCTTTTGAAAGTTCGTCTACTTCACTGAGCAAGAATTCGGAAAAACCCAATAAGGAAGTAAACGGACTTCTTAAATCGTGTGAAATAATGGAGAAAAATTTATCTTTGTTAGCATTTATTTTTTGCAGCTCTTTTTCACGTTGATTTAATTTTTCGTTAATTAAAGCAAGTTCTTTTGCTTTCTGTACGGAAATGATTTTATTGTAGTGAAGTTCTTCGACGTATCGTTTAATTTCGAGTTTGTTCTTTTTTTCGTTTGATATATCGTAAAAGAAAACAAGACATTTTTCGTTGGCGTTCGGATTTACGAAAATTTCAAGATATTTGATTTCCGAAGAACAATCCGTTTGAAATTCGAATCTTTGCGTCTTTTTCGTATCGACGGCAATTTTAATTTTTTTACCCAGCTTCGACGCTAATTTTTTCGGTAATACTTCGGTGATTAGTTTACCCTTCGATAAAGGGAAGTTTTTATGCGTTGTGGCACTTTGAGGCGAAAAAATATCAAGAATTTTCCCATGCTTATCGCACAAAATTGCAATATTTTTTAAAAATCTCAGAGTATATTTACCGGAATTCATTGTAATTAAATTTTAATGCAACTTGTAATATGATGTGTTATTATCGGTTTTTGAAATGATAACTTAAATTATATTAAATAATTGGTGTCTTCCCCTTTGGAAAATAGCGGGGTGGTTTTCCAATTAATTTTAGGTTATAATAATTGTAAAAGATATTTTTGAAATATTATTCCGAAAAGCCTGGTGATTTATTTATGAAAAATATTGAAAGTTTGATTGTTGCGCTTTTATTCTTGACGAATATTTCCGGCTATTCCCAAATCAACTCAACCGATAGAGAATTCCGCGGCGCATGGGTAGCAACCGTGGTCAATTTGGATTGGCCCTCTTCGCCTGCATTGCCCGTTGAAAAACAAAAGGAAGAACTAATAAATCTTTTTGATGCACTTGCCTTTTTGAACTTCAACGCTGTTTTTTTTCAAGTAAGACCGGAATGCGATGCATTGTATAATTCGAATATCGAACCATGGTCGTTTTGGTTGACCGGAAAGCAAGGTAAGGCTCCCGAACCGTTTTACGATCCGCTTGAATTCGCAATCGAAGAAGCGCATAAAAGGGGATTGGAATTACATGCATGGATTAATCCGTATCGGGCGGTTCGGAAAACCGGAACTTATCCGCTGGCTTCAAACCATGTTAGCCGCCTGCATCCCGAATGGATAATTACTTCCGGTAAGTTGAAGTATTTGAATCCCGGTTTGCCGCAAGTCCGCCGTTACGTTGTGAATATTGTAAAAGAGATTGTCGGGAATTACAATGTGGACGGAATTCACTTCGACGATTATTTTTATCCTTATCCGCCGAATGAAATTAAGTCGGAAGATTTCAAAACTTTCCAACATTACTCACGCGGTATAAACGATATATCGGAATGGCGCCGTGACAATGTTAATTTGTTAATGAAGGAAGTGAACGGGGCAATAAAAAGAATAAAACCGTTTGTGAAATTCGGGGTAAGTCCGTTTGGAATTTGGAAAAATAATGTTCCGCGTGGAATCACCGGTTTTGATGCTTACGGCAGAATCTACGCCGATGCGGTGCAATGGATTAAAGACGGAAGTATCGATTATCTTGTTCCGCAACTTTATTGGCCGTTCGATGGGGGTCAGGATTTTGCGAAACTTTCGGATTGGTGGAGTTTACAAAAATACGAATCCCATTTTTATGCCGGTTTGGGGTTTTACAGGGCGGAAATATGGAATGCTTCCGAAATTCCCAATCAAATCAGATATTTAAGAGAAAACCCGTTTGCGGACGGCTTCGTTATTTTCCGCGCGGCAAATGTGTTTGACAATGTAAAAAACGTAACCGATTCTCTCGGCAGAAATTTATTGAGGTATAAAACAATTGCACCCGTCTTAAACCGAATGAACTTCTTACCACCTACATCTCCGCAGAATTTCCGTTTATCTGAAATTAATGATACGGAAGGAGTGTTTTCTTGGTCGAAAAGCGATTCCTACGCCCCGCAAAATGTGAGATATGTCATATCGGTTGTTCCCGACCGAAAAAATCACTTAACTAATTGCATCAATTCACCGAATATAGTGTACTTGACTTATAATAATTATTTCAAGGTAAAATTCATAAAAACGGGAATACGGCTTAATTATTTTGTCAGGGCTGTTAGTCCGGCGGGAATTGAAAGCGGTTATGTGAATTTTATAACGGCGCCGCCGATAATTATTTCCGGGACTTATAAAGATATTGAAAAAATGAGCGTTCGGAAACTCGAGAAAACTAAGGCGGATTTTTGCGATTTCGAAATTACGATTCCCGAAAAACAGTATGTAAAAATATCGCTTTATAATTCGTTTAATAATCCCGTAGCTGTATTTACCGATTCAATCGTTGAAAAAGGTATTTACAAAACATCGTTACCCGCTAAAATTTTGAAACGCGGTGTTTACTGGATGCAAGTTTCGGCTGGAAATAAATTTTTCGTAAAAAAAATTATTTTATGAAAGGATTCAATTTTATGGATAACACTTCAATTAAGCTCTCAATTAAAAGCGATGCGAAGAATGTCGGTTTTGTTTGTCAAACCGTGAAAGGTTTTCTGGAAAATTTAAATATTGAAAAATCGATAAGCGATAAAATTGAACTTTGTCTTGCCGAAGCTTTGAACAATATAATTCGGCATTCGTACAAAAACAATCCCGAAAATCTTGTAAATATAAAAGTCGAAAAGGAAGGAAGCGAAATTAAAATAATATTGGTGGATTACGGAATTCCCCGCCCCGAAGATGTTAAACCTTCGCTTTGTTTTGATCCCGAAGACATCGAAAACTTGCCCGAAGGCGGGTTCGGATTGTTTTTAATCGACAATTTAATGGATGAAAATATTTATAAAACCGTTGACGGCAAAAATGTTTTGCTTCTTAAAAAATACGTCGGGATGAACTGAAACTTTTCCGAATTATTAAAACTTTTTTCGCACACCGTTGTAAAATACCTTAAGTTGCAATAAAGCGTGATTCGAGGAAGGAAATTTTAAAGTTTTCTCGAATAAAATTGGTATTTTTTGCCTCAATGATAGAAAAAATTTTAAAGTGAAAATAAGGTATTTCGTTTACATATTGCTACTTATAACCGCGGCAACCGGTTTTGCGCAAAATAACTCCAAAAGCGTTGTAATAAAAAAAAACAAAAAGCCCGAAAGTTATCCGTTAATACGTCCGCTTTCGCCTTCCTATACTTTAATGGCAGGGTATATACTCCGACAAAAAGCTCTGGCGGGTGATCCGTTTGCGGAACATGAATTGGGAATCCGGTATTTGCTCGGCAGAGGTTTTCCGCCCGATACAACGAAAGCCGTTTACTGGATTGAGAAGGCGGTGAAAAGTAATATTCCGGCAATAAATTTTAATTACGGAATTATGCTGAATAACGGAATCGGAGTGGAATGGAATCCATTTAAAGCTTTCAGAAATTTTGAAAAAGCGGCACAAAGCGATATGCCCGCCGCGCAGTTTATGCTCGGTTTGTTTTATCTCGATAATCTTGTAGTGAACAAAAATCTGATTGAGGCTTACAACTGGTTTTCCAAATCATCGAAGAACGGATTCAAAGAAGCTGATAAGATTTTAGAAGAGCTCAACAAAAATTCGAAGATAAAACTTAATCGCGATAGCCTTAATTCCGGTAGTGATAATAGACCCGAACCCGAAAGAGAAAGTGATACTCCTGCGGTAATTAACCAACCGGAAGAGTTCGAATTGGAATATCTTTCTTTTGCTGCGGACTCAATTAAAATTAATCCGGATAAAGAAAATTTTTTGGATAAAATTTTAAAGCAAAAACCCGTGGAAATAAGTAAACAGTTGGGAATTTCAGATTCTAACTTTTATGCGAAAGATACTTCCGCAATAGATTTGATTTATTCGGCGGCCAAGTTCGGTAGTCCCGAAGCCCTTTATCTTTTAGGTACTTTGGAAGAAGATAAAAATACCGAAGAAAACAATTTGTTGGCATTAGCCGATTACATACAAGCATACAGATTAGGATCTTTCAGAGCAACCGAAGGAATTTACAGATTGTTGAATAACGCATTTCTTAAACCGTATCTTCAAAAACAAATTAAAAATGAAGACCCACTCGCTATGTATGTTTGGGCGGCGTTAATCGCATATGATTTCGATGTATCGGTTTCCAAAGCCGAAGCATTGGATTTGCTACGGAAAGCCGCCGGTAAAAATTATGTTCCTTCTATAATTGAATTGGGACTCTTATACAAAAACGGCTCTATGGTTCCGAAAGATATTTTAAAAGCCAAAGAATATTTTGAACGAGCCGTAGATTTAGGAAGCAAAGAAGCGGAAATTCGTTTGGCTCTACTCGAAATATCGGAATTAAAAAAATCGAACATTGCCGATAAGATAAAACTGCTGAAAAATTATGCAGAAAAGGGCTCGGTGCTTGCGCAAACAAGTTTGGCATTTTGCTACGAAAATGGATACGGTGTGAAACAAAATAAAGCTAAGGCCGCAAAATTATACCGCATTGCCGCATCGCGTGGAAATAGAACAGCATACTCCGCATTGAGAAATATGTACGACGAAATAAGACCTGAAGATCAGATCTTTCAAATTTTAAATTAATTGACTATTATTACTATAATACTTATTATTGCATCATAATGTTTAAGTAAATTCCTGCTATTTAATACTTCGGTTCTCTTCAAGTTAAATGATTCTCTCGTTTGTTCGATGATGAAGTAGTTAAATAAGTTTATTGTAATGAAATTTTATAAATATTTAATTGTTTTATCGCTTTTTATCTCCCTAAAAAGCGCTGGCCACCCGCAAGCAATCGATCGTTCCATTGATAGCTTGAAATACATTTTAAAAATCTCCGAGGGAATACAAAAAGTCGATTTACTAAACCGTCTCGCCAAATTTTACAGTTATACAGATAAAACTAAAATTACACCTTACGCAAAATCATCACTTGAATTAGCAGAGAAAATAAAATATTCCCGGGGAATAGGTGAAGCATTGAACAACTTAAGCTTCGGCTATTACATCAACAATAAAACCGATTCCGCAAGATATTTTGCAAAAAGAGCGTATAATTTTGCCGAAGAAAATAATTTACAAGGAGAACAAGCAAAAGCGTTAGGTGTAATAGGACTTTTATTTTGGAAGAAAGGCAATCTTAATAAAGCAATCGAATATTTTAAAAAATCTCTTGAATTTGCGGAATCATCCGGAACGAAAGATGTTGTAGCTAAGGCAATGCATTATTTGGGACTTGTGTATAACATACAAGGAAGATATGCGGAGGCAATCGAATATTTTTTGAATTCGATAAAAATCAACGAAGAATCCGGTAATAAAATTGAAGCTGCTATTACTCTGAACAACCTCGCCAAAGTTTACAATAAACTGGGCAATTACGAAAAAGCCATTAAATATTCAAACACCGCTCTAAAATATGCCAACGTTTTACATGATGAGTATTCGCTCGGTAGAGCTCTGAATAATTTAGGCAGAAGCTATGAAGGATTGAAAGATTATAGAAAAGCTTTGGAATATTTGAAAAGGGCAAAGGCTATAAAAATAGAGATAAAAGATTCCGTTGGTTTAGCTTACGTTTTGGAAGACATTGCCGAATGTTACTCCGTATTGGGAAATTACGACAGTGCCGAAAAATATTTTAAACAGATTTTGCAAATCAGAAAAAGAATCGATTCTCCGTTTTCACAAGCAAACTCTATGTTAAAACTCGCTGAAGTTTATCTTAAAAAAGGCAAATATTCCAAAGCAAAAAAATATATCGATGAGGCAATTAAAATTTCGCCGGAAAACAACTCGGAAGAAATTTTGCATAGCGGGTATAAATTACTTTCGGAATATTACGGAGCATTGGGCAATTACAAACTGGCTTTCGAGTATTATAAAAAGTATGATGCAATTTTACACCGTATTTTTAATAAAGAAGAAAATAAACGTATTGCGGAGTTGGAATTAAAGTACGAGGTTGATAAAAAAGAGCGTGAAAATATTTTGCTTAAGCAAGAAAATAAAATGAAAGAATTGAAGCTCGATTACCAATCTTATATTTTGAATCTTATTGTTGCTATTTCGATTCTGGGATTGGTGCTTTCGTTTGTTCTTTACAGGAGAGTTGTGGCGAATAAAAAAAGTAACAGACTGCTGACCATAAAAAATTTGCAAATCGAAAGAGCGAATAAAGAACTGGAGCGAAAGAATAAACTTATTTTAGAACACCAGGAAAAACTTGATAAAACTTTGGAAGTACTGAAAAACGAAGTTAGAGAAAGAAAAAAATATGAGCAAGAACTTATCGCCGCAAAAAATAAAGCCGAAGAAGCGAACAGACTTAAATCGGAATTTCTCGCCGGCATCTCACATGAAATAAGAACTCCGGTGAATACTATTCTTAGTTATGTTTCTTTGCTCAAGGAAGATTTGTCGAATAACGGAACCGACGAATTTATTGAATATTTCGATCCAATACAAAACGGCGCGAACCGTTTGATACGGACTATTGATTCCATACTTAATATGTCGCAGTTTCAAGCAGGCGAGTTTGAAATATTTAAAGAGAAATTTGATTTGTATTCAGATGTTTTGGTGGGATTGCAAAAAGAGTTTAAGCCTTTTGCCGAGAAAAAAAATATTGAATTAAAATTGGAAAATTCGTTTGACGATACCCGGATTTGGGGTGATCAATACACGGTTACTCAGCTTTTTACAAACTTGGTGGATAATGCAATTAAATATACCAACGAAGGTTTTGTTAAAATAGCTGTTACCGAAAAAGACGACAAATATATTTATGTGTCGGTTGAAGACAGCGGAATAGGAATAGCTGAGGAGTTCATTCCGGATTTGTTCGAACCTTTTCACCAAGAAGAAATGGGTTACAGCCGTGCGTTCGACGGTAACGGTTTGGGTTTGGCGTTGGTTAAAAAATATGTTGAAGTGAACAAAGGTAAAATACATGTTACAAGCGAAAAGGGAAAAGGTACGAAGTTTGTAATTGCGTTGGTTCTTGCAAGTGTCGCTCAACCTCAAGCGGTTAAAAATTAGAATTATAAATCCAATCTCTCCAACCTTGAACGTAAATGCCTTTCCGTTATTTTGAGCAAACGTGCGGCGGCGCTTTTATTCCCGTTGGTTTGCAATAATGCTTCTTTAATCATTTCCCGTTCAAAAGCTTTCACTTTTTCCTCGTAACCGTCCGTAAGATTTTTCGGATCCAACAACGAAATTGTTGCGATGTTCTCGAGTTGGGAAGGTAAATCGTTAACGGTAATAATTTCGTCCCTTGCGAAAATTACCGCGCGCTCAATAATATTTTCCAATTCGCGTATGTTACCGGGATAGTCATGTTTCATTAATTTATCCAATGCTTCGCGGGAAATTCCCGATACGTTTTTCCCGTTTATTTCGGAAAACTTTTTGATGAAGTGATCAATTAACAGCGGAATATCCTCTTTCCGTTGTCTTAACGGAGGTAAGTTTATTTGAACAACATTCAATCTGTAAAATAAATCTTCCCTGAACTCGCCGTTAGCAATCATCTCTTCAAGATTTCTATTTGTGGCGGCTATAATTCTCACATCGACGGTTTTGATTTTATTACTTCCAAGTCGTGTAATTTCACCGAACTGAATTGCACGTAACAATTTTACTTGAATGGAAAGCGGGATATCGCCGACTTCATCGATAAATATCGTGCCGCCGTCGGCTTCTTCGAATCTTCCTATCCGGTTACTTACGGCACCGGTAAACGCCCCTTTCTCGTGCCCGAACAATTCGCTTTCCATTAAATTTTCGGAAAGGGAAGCAACGTTAACCGTAACAAACGGTTTCTCTTTACGATTGCCTGCAAAATGAATTGAACGTGCAACCAACTCTTTCCCCGTGCCGCTTTCTCCTAAAATCAATACCGAGGCTTTGCTGTCGGCTATTCGCGCTATTGTGTTAAAAATTTCTTCCATTTTCGGACTTTTGGAAATAATGGATTTTATGCGAAATTTTTCATGGAGTTGTTCTTTCAATCGCTTGTTTTCAAAAATTAAGTTCCGTTTTTCGTTAATCCTTTTTAGAAGTGTTTCGAGTTCGTCCAAATCTACAGGCTTTGTGATGTAGTCGTATGCACCGGCTTTCATAATGTTTACCGCATCTTCAATGTTACCGAAAGCCGTCATCACAAGCACTTCGATTTCAGGATTAAATTCTTTTACTTTTTTCAATAAGGTTAATCCGTCCGTTTCGGGCATACGGTAGTCGGTTAAAATTATGTCGACTACATTTTTTTTAACTTGCTCCAACGCTTCGGAACCGTTAGAAGCCGTAAGGATTTTGAAATTCCTTTTACTTAAAAAACTTTTTAACGATTGTAATTGTGCTTGTTCGTCATCAACAACTAAAATTGTCGGTGTTTCCATTTTATTTTTGCCTTGTGTATTCTTTTGGTAATTTAATTGTGAAAACGGTACCTTCGCCTTTTTTACTTTCGACTGAAATCAATCCGCCGTGTTCGTAAATAATTTTTTGAACGATGCTTAAACCGATTCCCGTACCTCCGGCTTTGGTTGTAAAATATAAGTTGAATATTTTTTTTAATTTATCTTCATCAATTCCTTCGCCGTTGTCCGCAATTCTTAAAATAATTTCGCCGTTTGATTTTTCGGTTATTATTTCGATTCTTCCACCGGATTTTATAGCCTCAATTGCATTTTGAATTAAATTGATTAGTACTTGTTTTATTTTATCTCTGTCCCAAACAACTTTTCCTTTCCAATTTTCGTAAATATTTAATTCGATATTTTTTTCGGTCAGCAAAGGCGAATATTGTTGTTTTATTTGATTAAGAAATTCCGTTAGGTCGAATTCCACACTGTTTAATTCTTCCGGTCTGGCAAACTTCAGAAAATTTTGAATCGTATTGTTGATTCGTTTTACTTCACTGTAAACCAATCCGGAAAGAGTTCTATATTCTTCTTCGTTTTCTTTAGGTTCGAAGTCTTTATGCAACTGTTGGGCAATTGTTCCGATTGCATTTAACGGATTTCTGATTTCGTGTGCAATACCCGAAGCAAGCTCGCCCATTGCAACCAAGCGCTCTTTTCTTTGAATTTGTTGTTCGAGTTTTTTTAATTCCGTTAAATCTCTTATAATAAAAATTGTATTCGATTTTCCTTCCTCGTCTTGAAAATCGGTTTTTGATATCAGCAGATGTTTGAGATCGCCTTTAATCTTACAATCTATTTGAAAAATGAGCGAATCCGACATAAAGAAATCGGAGCAAATATTTTTATCGAAAAAGAAATCGAGAGTTTTTCCTTCCATTGTGTTTTCTACCGTATGGAAAAGAGTATGTGCGGCGGGATTTGCCGTTTTTATTTTATGATTTTCATCCGTTACTATAATTGCATCGTGAATTGAATTCAGAATTTTATTAGAATATGTTTCTATGGTTTGATACTGTTTCTCGAGTAAGTCGTAGTTTTGCCTGAAAAATATAAATGATAAGATTAACGAGCCCACAATAAATAATATTATTCCTATTATCACTATTCTGCGTTTTATGCGGGAGTTAATTTTATCGAGAGGTTCAAGGGAAATTCCAGCGCGGAAAATTCCGATTTCTCTGTTTTTATATTTGAAGACGTGAAAGGATTCGAAAACTTCGAGCGTGTCGTATTGCGCAATGTGCCAAGTGAAACCGGAATCGATAACGGACGAAGTAAGAAAAACTGGATTGTAGAAGCTGTCAACTTCCGGCAATTGCCCGGCCGCAGCCAAAACATTGTTCGAGTCTTGCAGCATCAAATAAACAATACCCGGATTTTGGGTGAGATTTTTCATCAATACGCCGAAGCCAATTTGTTTTCGGAAATCTAAAAGTTTATCGGCGTTTACATTCAAAACAATTGCACCGTTGGTGTTCGTGGCTATTGCTACAACAAAACGGTAACCGTCTTCGTACCGTGCCTCCTTTAATCCGATGATAAGCGTATCGGTTTCGTTTTCAAATATCGGTCTCAGTTTTTCCTTGGGTGAAAATTTTTCTTTCCGGTCGAAATGAATCCTTTTGTGACTACTGAACAACTTTTCCGCTTTGTTGTTGAAAATGTTTATCCGGTAAATGCCGTTTTCTTCCGCAATTTTTTCCAATACTTTGTTTGATATTTCATTTCTTTCGAATAATATTTTAATTATGTTCGCGTTGTTTAATAACCTGTTTTTAATTTCCCGTTCAACTTTTTCACTAGCCAGTAAGGCGTTGCGAGACGATACTTGTATCGATTCGAGAAGCGAATGGGATTGAGCTTTCATTAAATCGAAAAGTTCAAGTTTACTTTGGTATAGTTCCGTTAAAGCGGAAGAGAGAATTAGAATGGCAACAGCCATGAAAATGAGCAGTAAACTTTTGGGACCTATCTTAAATTTATGTTTGTTTTTAAAAGTCGTTAATATCGAATTATTTAAGTTATTATTATTCAATTTGTAATTGCATTTATAATTTCTATTGGTGAAATATTATTTCTTTCCGCAATATTCTTAATTTTTTCATCATTCTCAACATTTATACCGGCATTTTTCAGCTTGTTAATTCCTTCGTCAAAAGTTAAGTTATTCTCAATTAAAATTTCCGATAGTAATTTTCTTCCTATCCCCGAGCCCATTTTATATTTTATTTCATTTACTTCGGGTTGAACGTCGGAAGCAATCAAATCGTAGATCTCGCTTGGAGATATTTGATTAGCGTTCGCAATATCCAGAATTGTTTGTGAAGTATCGGTTATTGTAATGTTATTTTCCGCCAGCTTACCAATAAACAAATCGGGTGAAATGTTTACCGTTTCCGCAAACTCGGTCACTGTCAATTTTTCGGCGTGAGGGACGGGTGGTTCGGTTTCTTCGTTCGACCACGATTCCGATAGTTCTTCTCCGAATTCCATTACGGTGGAAAAAGGCGGAACTTCATAAAAAGTAAATCCGAATATCAAAACGTTAATTACGGTTGCAATAGCAAGTTCTTTTTTTAAGGATAAACCTCTTTTTGTTTTTTCCTTTATGTAATGCATTAATGGTTTCCAATTAAAATAAATATGAAAACCAATAAAGCCGATGAAAATAAAAGTAAAAATCGTATGGACGGCTTGCCACTCGGTTTTTGATAAACCTAAGAATATCCAGTTTGTCCAATATGCAACCCTACCCGGAGGTGCAAAATAAAGTATTATTCCCGAAATCATCATAATCAACATGGAAATTGTAATGTATAAACTTACAAAACTGCGCCAGTTGATTTTTCTACCTTTCATTTTATCCCTCTAAAAATCAAGTTTTAGATTTAAAGAAACCGAATTGTTAAGGTAATTGTACCAATAACTGTTTGAATTGTTAACGGTGTTACTGTATTGCAACATAAAAGTAAGTTTCGAAATTGATGTCCATGATAAATCGAAAGTTTTTGCTGCGGAAACTTTTATAATTTCTTGAGTATCTTCGCGTACAATCGTCTCGTCGAAATTTTCTTCATCCAAATAAATTCCTTGTGCCGGGTACGTTTTACTGTTAAGGAAATAATTCCCTTGAATTTTGATTTTGTAGGGAAGAATCTGTGTAATTTGAAAATTGACCGAATATCCTTCGTTGCTTACCGGATCGTCGAATATTTGAGATTCGTCGTTATATGCCAAATTTAAATTGCTCAAGTCTTTGCCGGTGCCGGACAGAATATTTTTATAAGTATACTGAGCGGAAACACCGAAATTCTCCCAAACCGATTGTGCGATTCTACCGTAAACAATCAGTTGTGTAATTGATGTTCCGGAACTTTGATAAAATCCACCCATTCTGCGTCCCCGCGGATTGAATGTTAAAGTTTCCGAATTTGAATAATGTTTATTATTAAAAATTCCGCCTAATATAAATGTTGTTTTGGTTTCGAAACTTTTTGAAGCACGCAATCCGAAAGTAACAAGCAAGTTGTTCAATTCCGCCAGTTCATCGTAAGATGTATAACTTAACGATGAATTCAATAAATAATAAACGGAATTGGATTCTCCTTTGTAATTAAGATAAGTGTTGAAAAATGTATAATCGAAATAACTAAAATCGTTTTTATTCATCCGTTGTTCCGCAAAAATTCCCCACAGTGTATTTTCGGTAGAATACCAGCCGCCTAATTGATGCCAGAAAAAATTACGTTCGGTTATACTTTGGAAAAGTGTATAATCGGTGTAATAACCTACTCCGAAGTTTTTATAATTGTATTCAATTCCCAAATTAAAAGAGTTAATGTATGAACTTGATTCCACCGGCAAATTAAACGGATTGGAGTTGTATCCGTTTGATGTTGAAATGCTGAAAGCCAGTTGAGCAATTGAGATTTGATTACTTGATAATAAGAAAAAAGTTAAGACAATCGCAAAATATTTTCTCTGTTTCATCACTCACCCTTTTGTTTTTTTTACCGGGAGCGGTGAGAAGCCGCTCCCTTGAATAGAAGTTAATTATTTTCTGCCGCCTCGTTTGCCTTTCGGACCCGTACCGTCGCAGTTACCAGTGCCCGTACCTTGTCCCATTCCGCTGCCGCTTTGCGGGGAAACTCCGCTGCCACCTTTGCCTCCTCGCATACCGAATCCACCTTTGCCACCTTTTCCGTTCTGTCTGTTCATTCCTGCGTTGTCGTTAATTCCGTCGCCGTCCAAATCGACGAATCCCTTATTTCCTTTACCGAGTTTAGGACCGTCGTAATCTGGATCCAAACCGTTTGGAATTCCGTCGCCGTCAGCATCCGGAGCATTGTCGTTGTATCCGTCGCCATTTTCATCGACAAAGCGTCTTCCGTGTTGAATGTTGTTGATTACATTTGCTTTGCTTTTGTTTTGAAATCTTTTTTGGTTTTTAATTTGCAACGAATCTTGTGCAAATACAGTAGATGTTAAGAATAAAACCAATGCTGCTGCCGAGATTATCGAGATTAACTTTTTCATTTTGCTTTCTCCTTATTTTGTGTGACAAACTTCGGCAAAGTATTGCGAAATATCGTGCCAAAGCATTGCGGCTTTTGTAAGTTGTTGTTATTTAAAGAGTTGTGAAAACTTGTGGATTTTTATTGTGAGGAAAAAATTACAAAAAGGTCGAATTGTTCGACCGTATTGTCGAATAGTTAAATTTTCCCATTGGCAACACTTTGCGGTTCGCTTGTCTATTTAAAATAGAAAACGGATTTTTCCCTTGCGGTTACCGGGTTTAAGATTGTAAACAAGTATTTACTCATTTTGTAAAACCCGCTTTCTTCCTAAAATAATACTTGATCTCCTAAAATGTCGAGGTTTTCGACCGTTTCGTCGAATTTTAATTCTATATTATGTTAAAATCGGCAATAATTAACGAGAAAAACATTGGTACGGTAATTGAATTTATACGGGCAAATTTGAAATACACAAATTAACAAGGAGGAAAAAATGAAAACACTAAAAAATATTCCTATTGTTGTAACAATTATTTTCAGCACTATCTTTTTAACTTTTTGCTCTTCTTCAACGGAACCCGAGCAAAATCTAAATCAATTCGACAATACTTTATATAGCATGCTTGATCAAACATCGCCGGAAGAGCTTAGCCCCGAAGAACAAGACGGACTAATTTTTATGCGCGAGGAAGAAAAATTGGCGAGAGATGTTTACACTGTAATGTTCGAAAAATGGAATCAAAATGTATTTAATAATATTTCTCAAAGCGAACAAAGACATACCGATGCGGTTTTGTATTTACTGAACAGATATGAAATTGCCGATCCGGTTGTTGACAATACGGTCGGAGTTTTTACTAACCAAGATTTACAAACTTTATATAACCAATTAATCGAACAAGGTTCCACATCATTGGTTGAAGCATTAAAAGTTGGTGCGGCAATTGAAGAAATAGATATTCTCGATTTGGATAAACAAATCGATGAAGTTATTGATAATGAAGATATTAAAATTGTTTACGATAATTTATTAAACGGCTCTTACAATCATTTAAGAGCATATGTTCGAAATCTTTCGAATCAAGGAATAGATTATTCACCTCAATACTTAAGTCAAGATGAATTCGATAAAATAATGAGTTCCACAAACTCCCATGGAAGAGGACATTAAAAGAAACCTCTATCATCACAATCACCCCAAAAAGAGCCGGATGAAAGTCCGGCTTTTTTTGATTCCGCTCACTTTAAAATTTTTTTTCTTAAATAAGCTAACCAAAGCCAATATAATTCCGATAATTAACTATAAGTTATTTAGTCATATGAGTTTAACGATGAAAAAATTCTACTTGTTTTTAATCATTCAATTTTTTCTTTTTAGTGTGGTAATGCCCCAGCAGCCCGATTCGACGCTATCTGCTATCGATTCTTTACTAAATCAAAATTATGAACAACCAAAATATTTGACTTCCGCATCGAAATATGCACAAACGGAGGAAGAAGCGCCATCTTCAATTAGCATAGTAACGGCAAACGGTATTGAGAAGTTTGGTTATCGTAATTTGGAAGATTTGTTAAATGTTCAAACCGGCATGTATATCAGTAACGACAGGGCACTGCCGTATTTGGGTGTGAGGGGGTTCAGGCGACTTTCCGATAATAACAGAACCCTTATTTTAATTGATGGTCACAGAGTTAACAGTTACCAAGTCGGAGGTGGCCCGATAGGAAATAATTTGGGATTGGATCTAACTCATTTTGAAAAAGTTGAAATTGTACGTGGACCAGGTTCTGCTTTATACGGAACAAATGCTCTTTTTGCAGTTATTAATTTGGTGCCCAAACGGATCGAAAGACCTTTACCTTCAATTATAGCTAATTACGGGTCTTTCGGTTCAAAAGAAGTTTCTTTGCAATACGGAAACAGTATATTCAACGCACTGAATTTTACATTGTTAGCGAATTATTATGAAGATAAAGGAGCCGACTATTATTATCCGGAATTCGACACTCCCCGGGAAAATAACGGTTGGGCAATAAATCAAGATGGTGAGAATTATTACGGTGCGTTAATTTCCTTAGAATATTCGAAGTTGAAATTAACCGCTATGACGAATCATCGTAAAAAACTTATTCCAACCGGTTCGTATAATTCGGAATTTGCCAAAGAACAAAACATCGAAAGCACAAAAAGTTGGATTGAATTAAAATACCAAACGGCGTTATCTTACGATAAAGAAATTTTTGTTAGAGCCTCGTACGACTATGATGTTTTCGAAGGTTTATTGCCCTTATTTTTCGGCGATATTATTGTTAACGGAACAACAAAAACATTAAGCGGCGAAGCTCAATTGTTATGGGATATTCTACCAAATTACAGACTAACTTTAGGCACCGAATACAAAAATAGTATAAGTTCTAATTATCAATTCGGCACAAAAACCTATAAATTGGTCGATGGTGAATGGCCTTATCAATTGTTTTCGGCTTATTTACAAAACGAATACCAATTTAATCCGCAACTTCTTATTAACGCGGGAATACGTTTGGATGTATTTCTTGATGCAAGCGATAATTTTTTTACACCACGGGCGGCAATCGTTTATTCACCAACATTTAGAAATACTCTGAAATTGATTTACGGTACAAGCTTCCGGGCACCGAATGTAATTGAAAGAAACTTGGAAGAAAAAACAATTGTCGGTTACAAAAAGAATTTAAATTTGAATCCCGAAAAAATAGCTACGCTCGAATTTATTTGGGAGCATGAGTTCAACTCAAATTACAGAGCTAATATTTCACTCTACCATTATAAACTTACCGACATAATAGATAAAATTAAAGATACAACGGATAATTACATTCAATATCAAAATTTCAGTTCCGCAAATGCATATGGACTGGAAGTGGAACTACAAAAGAAATTCTCGGAAGAATCAATGGGCTATATTCGGTATTCGTATCAAAATGCAAAAGACGATAAAAACGAATACCTGACAAATTCCCCGGTTCATCTTGGAAGAATCGGTTTTTCGAAACTTCTTTATGGTTTTGTAAATCTTGCAATGGAATTTCAATATGAATCACCAAGAAAAACATTGGCGGATACCGAAACACAACCGATGTTTTTGGTAAATATGAATATAATAACAAAACCTGTTTTGGAATATTTTAAATTCGGCTTGAAAGTTTACAACTTATTCGACTATCCGTTGAGTTATCCCGGTTCAACGGAACATAGACAGATTTTGATTAAGCAACCGGGAAGAACATTTTGGTTTACATTAAGAATGGATTTCGAATAGGTTCGAATATGAAAATTTTAAAAATAATAAATAAAATATTTTCAATTTTTCTGATATTACTTGTTTCGGGCGATATTAATAATGCTCAAAATATCAATGTGCCGTTAAATGCTCAATTTGAAATTATCCCGAAAATTTTATCGTTAAACGAAGTTTCAAAATGGAAGAACCCAAATGAAATAAAATGCGCTATAATTTATAACGGACTGATTAAAAGCTCTGTAACCGCCAAAAGGAAAATAGAAGAACTTGCAGCGGAAAAACAACCGAAAATTCAAGGCAAACAAGTCACTTGTGTCCTATTAGATGTAAACAAAGAAAAAGATGTGGAAAAGTTTTTACAAGATAACAAAATTGATTTGGTTTACCTTATGCCGTTAAGAGCTTACGATATCGGGTATTTGGAAAAACTCTTCCGCAAACTCGATATTATATCATTCACTAGTACAGAAGCATATTTGGATTACGGTATTAGTATAGGATTTAAGTTGGTAAACGAACGGATTAAAATTGTAATTAATTTAAAAAGCTCTCGGGACGAAGGGGCTAAGTTTAGTTCACACCTGTTAAAATTAGCGCAAATAAGGTGATGGAATGAACTTTAAGTTCAAATCGATTAGAACGAAGTTAATAGCTTTGGTGATTTTGCTTACGGGCTCTATTGCAACGTTCGTTTACATTTACTTTCCCCAGAAGTTCGAAGAACAAGAGCTTAAAGCAATAAAAAATAAAGTTTATACTATGGCCCAACTTTCCTCCCAAAGTGTTGCTTCGGCTCTCTTTTTCGATGACTATCGCGCATTGGAAGAAGAAGCTCAACCTCTAATTAATAATAAAAATATCAAATATTTTGTTATTCACGATAATCGCGATTCGCTTTATTTTGTAGACAATTTAATTACTGCGAACAATGTCGATTACAAAAATCTGGGTAAAACCGGAATTTCGGAAGACGGGTTAATATTAAAAGCATCGGTTCCGATTCTGTTTCGAGGTGAAAATCTCGGCATGCTGTACGCGGGATATTCTTTGGACGCATTGTACAGAGAAGTATGGAGTATGAGAAAACACATTGCAATAATCAGTATAATGATTTTCATACTCGGTTTTGTATCTGTTTTTGTAATGGAAAGATTCATAACCCGGCCCTTAAGCGAAATGGTAAAAACCGTTAAGAAAGTTTCGGAAGGTAATCTTGCCGAGAGAACTAAAATAATGACTACAGACGAAATAGGATTTTTAGCCAATTCATTTAACAAGATGTTGGATAATATCGAACAAACCAAACAAGAACTTGAAACAATCAACAATGAATTGGAGAAACGTGTACAAGCCAGAACTAAAGAACTAGAAAAAGCGCTAAAATCGCTACAAAAAGAAAACCAGCAACGAAAATTAATTCAAAAAGCGCTGGAAGAAAGCGAAGAACGGTTCAGAGGACTGTTTGAAAATTCAACAATCGGCATTTACCGCTCTACTCCTGCCGGGAAAGTATTAATGGCAAATCCTACTCTTATTAGAATGTTAGGATACGATTCTCTCGAAGAAATACAAGCCATCGAAGATATAGCTGTCGGATATCTGGATAAAAACGCCAGAAACAGATTTAGAAAACTTCTTGAAGAAAAAGGTACAATTTTGGGCTTCGAAGAAGCATGGCAAAGAAAAGACGGTACTGTCATTTACATTCGTGAAAGTGCCCGAGTAATAAAAGACAATACCGGAAAAGTTCTTTTTTACGAAGGTTCCGTCGAAGATATAACTTCAAAAAAGATTATAGAAAAAGAATTGATTGAAGCTAAAGAAAAAGCGGAAGCTTCTTCACGACTTAAATCGGAATTCCTTGCTCAAATGTCGCATGAAATTCGAACACCGGTAAATAGTATTTTAAGCTATACAAGTCTTCTACAAGAAGAGCTGAAAGACAAACTACCGGAAGATTTACAAATAAGTTTCGATATGATAAACAACGGGGGAAGAAGATTAATAAGAACCATCGATATGATCATAAATATGTCGGAACTGCAAACCGGATCTTTCGAAATTGAGAAAACAAATACTTATTTGATAAAAGAAATACTAAACCCACTTATTGGCGAATTTAGAACGATTGCAAAAAGTAAAGGACTTTATCTGGAATTGGACAATGGTCTGGCGACGGAAGATATTGAATTGCACGTAGATATATATAGTTTCACCCAAATTTTTGCCAATCTTATTGACAATGCAATTAAATATACGGAAACCGGCGGAATAACGATTAAAATACAAGATAATAATCGACAAGGAATTAGTATACAAGTGATTGATACGGGAATCGGAATATCCGAAGAATTTCAAAAGAAGATATTTGATCCGTTCACCCAAGAAGAACAAGGTTATACGCGTAAGTTCGAAGGGAACGGTTTAGGTTTGGCGCTTGTAAAAAAATATACTGAAATAAACGGATGTGCAATAAAAATAGAAAGCAAAAAGGGTACAGGATCAAGATTCATTATAAACATTCCGAACTATATAATAAGTAAACTGGAAGCGAAAAATTAATCCCTGCTGAAACAACCTCAAATTAATATTGTATAAGCGATGATTTTAAAGAAAATTATATTGCGTAAAAGAGTGCAATTTGTTATAATTACAGTCCCAAAAAAATTGTTCTAAAAAATTTTGAAAAAAATAACTTTTGACTTGACAAAGTCAAAAGTTGGATTTAGATTTAGAGTCTGTTTTTTTGAAAATAAGTTCTTTGAAAGAGTGAGTGACTAAAGGTAAAACTTTAGTGATTGTACGAACTAAGATTACACCAAGTTGATAAAATTATTTTACAACGGAGAGTTTGATCCTGGCTCAGGACGAACGCTGGCGGCGTGCTTAACACATGCAAGTCAAGGAGAAAGTCCCCTTCGGGGGGCGAGTAAACTGGCGCACGGGTGAGTAATATGTAAGTAATCTACCCAAGGGTTTGGGATAACTCGACGAAAGTCGGGCTAATACCAAATAATGCAGCGGCATCGCATGATGATGTTGTTAAAGCCTTCGGGCGCCTTTGGATGAGCTTGCATCCGATTAGCTAGTTGGTAGGGTAATGGCCTACCAAGGCAACGATCGGTAGCTGGTCTGAGAGGATGATCAGCCACACTGGAACTGAGACACGGTCCAGACTCCTACGGGAGGCAGCAGTGAGGAATATTGGGCAATGGGCGAAAGCCTGACCCAGCAACGCCGCGTGGAGGATGAATGCC
>CAZKKI010000004.1:0-49841 GCA_964553325.1 uncultured Melioribacteraceae bacterium
TTGAATTTATCCCGTCGATTGATTAGATTAGAACCGGAAATATGTCATCGGCATAATGAAAAGAATAGTTTTTTACATATTGTTTAGTTCCGTTTTGCTTTTTGCAAATAAGCACGAAAAAGAACTTAAAGTTTTTAATCCTTCGCTTGTTCGTGCCGATTTACCCTTCGAAATTTCAGTGGTTACCGAATTTCCCGACAATTCCGATACATTGTTTTTTACCGTTCAACCGAACGAAAACATCACTTTGCGAAAAGTGGTATTAAGAACGTTCACGGATGAAAAGAGAATTAATTTCCATAAAAAATTAAATCCCGAAACCGGTTTGCCTGAATATCGGTTTGCAATTTTGTACGATGAAGTCAATACGAGCGAAGTCGAAAAATTTCAATTGGTAATGAATGTTGGGGGCATAAGGAAAACAACGAAATTTACTTTTTCCGCTTACCCTAATCGAAAATCGGAAATCGATGAAAACGAAACTGTAAAATATGTCAAGGATATTGTTATAAATCCGTATAAAGTTCAGCGGCCTGCAGGAAAATCGGCACAACTAACCGGAAACTCGAATTTTGAAATCCGGCTGAAAAAAGCGGAAGAAATCAAAAAATTGTTAGTGGAATTCTGGGCGAAATTCGATTCGCCCGAAGCGGAGTTTCTTACAATTAATAGTCCGGAAACCGACGAATCTTTATTCGGCATATCCGTCAATAAATTTCAATCGTTGGAAGTGGAAAACGGAAAGGAATTGGTATTCTTCAACAATTGCTTTATTTCGAGAAAAACATGGTACCACTTTTCCGTGTTAAGCGATATGGAATTGCGCAAAGGTGAAATTTACGTAAACGACACTAAATTCTGTGAATTCGATTTCCCGGACGGCATTGAGTTGAAAACGCTTTCCGTGAAATTTTCCAACAAAGAAACTAACGGTAAATATTTTATCGATTTATTGAAAATTTGGAATTTCGGTAACCGGATTGAAAATTCCTTTAAAGGAAAACATTTCTTGCATTACTCGGCCGATAGTTCCGAGGTTTTGCTCGACTTAAACTTCGACCGTAATTTCAGCGAAATGGATTTGGAAAACGAGTTAACCAAAATTTCTTTCGGTGGAATTCAAATCAAACGTTCCGATGCACCGATATTTTCCACTGTCCCAGATCTTAACGTGTCGATTTCCGAAGCGTATAATTCGATCGAATGGGAAGAAACCGATTACAGTTTTGCCAAAACATTTATTTTGGAAAAATCCACCGACGGAATTTTATTTGATGAAGTTTACGAAGTTGAAGCCGAAAACGAACCGGGTAAAGCTTATTTTTATTCCGATTACAAGGAAGAAGATACGAAAATAGTTTTTTACCGCATTAAACAAATAAACACGGACGGCACCGTCAGTTATTCTCCTACGGTTAAAGTGGGACAAGCCGAGCACAAAGATTTTACGGTAGAACAAAACTATCCCAATCCGTTTAACCCGCTCACAACAATAAAAGTTGATGTGATTATTCCGGGGGAATACAAAATAATGGTGTACGATTTGGTCGGCAATACGGTTGCCGTTGTTCACGACGGATTTCTCAACGAAGGTTTACATTCATTTGAATTCGACGGTTCGAATTTGCCTTCCGGAATTTACTTTTACGAAGTTGCAAGTCCCAAAACGAATTTAGTCTACAAGATGATTTTGGCTAAATAAATATTTTTGGTAACTTACCTTATTAAAATTCAAATAGTTCAATATATCCATCATTAAAACTATGTTTTCTAAAGTTTATGCAAGCGCAACTTACGGGATTGATGCGGTAATAATCGGTGTTGAAACCAATGCGGAAAAACAAATTCCGGGCTTTACGATAGTCGGTTTGCCCGATAGCGCCGTTAAAGAAAGTCGCGAAAGAGTAAGCGCGGCAATTAAAAACAGCGGCTACCAATTTCCTTTAAGAAAAATTACGGTAAATTTGGCTCCTGCCGATATTAAAAAAGAAGGTAGCTCGTTCGATTTACCGATAGCAATCGGAATACTCGCGGCAAACGAGGAATCGGATTTTAACTTTTTGGAAGATACTATTATTCTTGGTGAACTCTCGCTTGACGGTTCGCTGCGTAAAATTAAAGGCGCTCTATCGATTGCAGCCGAAGCAAAGAAAAGAGGTTTTAATAAATTGATTTTGCCTCAAGATTCTGCACGCGAGGCATCGATAGTTGAGGGAATCGAAGTATACGGAATGAAAAGTTTAAACGAAGTAATTAATTTCCTAAACGGCAAACAAAATTTCGACCCGGTTTTTACCGATAAAGACGAAATATTCTCGGAAGTAAATACTTATCATTTGGATTTTTCGGATGTAAAAGGTCAAGAAAATGTTAAACGTGCTTTGGAAATTGCAGCAGCCGGCGGACATAATATCTTAATGATTGGTCCGCCCGGTTCGGGTAAAACAATGCTCGCAAAAAGAATGCCTTCCATATTACCACCGCTTACTTTCGAAGAGGCTTTGGAAACAACAAAAATTCATTCGGTTGCGGGCATCTTACCAAAAGATAAGGCGTTAATTACCGAGCGACCTTTCCGCAGTCCGCACCATACCGTTTCCGATGCTGCTTTAATCGGCGGAGGTACTTTTCCCCGACCGGGCGAAGTTTCGTTTGCGCACCATGGTGTATTGTTTCTAGACGAATTGCCGGAGTTTAAAAAAAATGTTTTGGAAGTTTTACGGCAACCGTTAGAAGATTACAAAGTAACCATCAGCCGTTCGAAAATGTCTTTGGAATTCCCTGCGAATTTTATGCTTGCCGCCGCAATGAATCCTTGTCCTTGCGGGTATTATACAGATCCGACTCACGAATGTACTTGTACGGTTGGAATGATTCAAAAGTACATGTCGAAAATTTCCGGACCGTTGCTCGATAGAATCGATATTCATGTTGAAGTACCCGCGGTTAAGTACAAAGAACTTTCTTCCCATACGAAGGGTGAAACTTCGGCTGAGATTCGTAAAAGGGTTGTTACAGCGCGTAAAATTCAGCAAAAAAGATTCGAAAAGGAAAACCATATTTTTAATAATGCAGATATGGGTACGAAAGAAGTCCGCGAATATTGTAAACTTGATACCGCCGGTTCCGAATTATTGAAGATGGCAATGACAAAACTCGGACTTTCGGCACGAGCCTACGACAGAATTCTAAAAGTTAGCAGAACAATTGCGGATTTGGAAGGTGAAGAAAATATTTTGCCTCGGCACGTTAGCGAGGCAATTCAATATCGCAGTCTCGATAGAGAATTGTGGAATCATTGAATAATTAAATAAATTGAACAAAATACCGTTTTTACGAAAATCGGTAAGTTACGGGAAAACCGATAATTATTAAAAGGAGAGATTGACAAATGCCGGATTTTCTTTATATTTAATTTATTAAATGTATTGTTCGATAATAAATAAAAACATTTTATAAAAGGTTGAAAAGTGAACAAAAACAATTTTAATTTGCAAATTATACTTTTATCGCTATTTCTGTTTTTAAGCATACAAGAAAGCGGAGTTTCAAAAACAGAGGATTTAAGCGGAGATAAACTTTTAGGAATAATTGCCATTGTAAACGGTTCCCAAATTGAATTGGAAGGTTACTGTATTTACGTTAAAGACGGAAAAGAAATTAAAGTGCGGTTGGCCAAAAACAACGCTTGGGGATGGAATTTCCGGGGCGATTACATAAAGGAAGTGAAAATAAGAAAAGTTTCCGGCGACGCATCTTTT
Source organism: uncultured Melioribacteraceae bacterium (assembly GCA_964553325.1). GTDB lineage: Bacteria > Bacteroidota > Ignavibacteria > Ignavibacteriales > Melioribacteraceae > BMS3ABIN04. The sequence continues at coordinate 3,762 of CAZKKI010000004.1, forward strand.
CGGTTGTTCATTATGGAAGGGGATAACTCCGCAAATGGAAAGACCGTATTCGAATCGGAATTAATTCGATCAGGTAAGGAAGTTGTTTATAAGCGGAAAAACAAATAAGAATTTCTTGCGTTTTCAATTTGGCTTCTTATTATTTGTCTTAAATTTTTATAAAATTAACTTGAACCGTACGGAACCGTTCTTTTAGAAAATAATCGGATGGTTTTTATCGTAATGTAAAATATCGGTTTATAAGGTTTATGAAAAAATTAATGATTTACATAATGTCTTTTTTTAACCTGCTTATTTTCGGGAGCGAAGAAGAAATTATCAGACCCACAAATAATTACAAAACTTATGTGGAAGGTGAAATTGTTGTGGGATTAACGAACTCCCTTTCGTTCGAAGAATTTTTGGATACCGTATTTCCGCTGGGTGAAATTAAAAATGTGGAAGTTAGCAATATCAATTATTCAACGGATTTGCCGGAAAATAAAAAAGAAATTTTGGAAAAATATCTTTCGCAATTCGATTTTATTGACCGGTATTCGAGAGTTAAATATTTGGAAGACGATAAAATGTGGAATATAGAATTCTGGATTTCAGGATTCGGCAAGGAAAACATTTCCGATTGGTATAAAATTGTTAAAGAATTAAATTTGAAACACATTCCCAACCGGTCGCAAAGTGTTTTATTAAGAGTGGAAAAAGGCAAAGAGAAATATTGGATAAATAAACTTTCCGCACTCAAATTATTTCGCTACGTCGATTTGAATTATATTACTACCGTTTTTTAACCCGCCGATTATTTTTATTTATACAACATTCGAATAACTTAATAAACACTTTGGAAAAATATTTATTGCCTCGAAAATTTTTGTGTTATATATTGAATTTATAAATTTTCCCGTGTTCATTAACGCCCCGATTTTAATAGTTTTATTTGAATATAAATGATTTGATATAAAAAGAAATCAACTTATAAATCGGGAGGCGTTATGAAATCGCTCGTCACTATCCTGATGCTCTTTATCTTTTTATTTATAATTCCCCAATCTTTTTTTTCGCAAGAAAATTTCAATTGTCAATTAATCGGCGCTATAACAAACGGACCGACCGAAGACGTGGTAGTTAAAAACGATATTGCTTATTTCGGTAACGGGACAAACTTAAGCGTAGTGGATTTTTCCGATCCGGCAAATCCTGTTGAAATTCTTAAAGAATCGATAAACGGAATAGTAATTGACCTGGAGCTTTACGGCGACAATGTTTATTCGGCGTCCAACAATAAAAATATTTTGATATTTGATATTACTCAACCGTTGAATTCGCCTCTCGAAATCGCCGAAATTACCGGAAGCGTGCCGTTATTTGATTTGGAACTTCAAAATAACATTCTTTATGTTCTTAACTGGAAAGGATTTAAATTTTACGATGTGAATGATCCGGCTAACCCTGTCTTACTGGCCGAAAAAGATGTGGAACGGAATTACAAACATTTCAGCATAAGCGGAAATTATGCTTATGCAGTGGCATTTAACGACAGCCTATATGTGTGGGAAATGAGCGACCTTAACAATACCGCGTTGGTCAAAATTCAACCTGTGGAAATAAATACCAGTAATATAACGGTAAACGGAAATTATGCGTACGTAACGTCTCCGTTCGGACTCAAAGTTGTGGATATTACCGATCCGCTGAATCCTTCGGTGCTTTCGAGTTATTCCCAAGGCGGTATGGATTTTGTCGTCGATAACAACCAAGGATATTTGTGTATGGGAGCTAATTATGTTCACTTATTCGATGTTACCGATCCGGCGAATTTGATTTACATAAATTCAATTTCGACCGAAGGACCTGCAAGGCATTCGGCTGCTGAAAACGGAAAGATTTATGTAGCAGAGGATTATCAAGGTGTAAGTATTACGGATGTATCGGATTTAAATAATCCGCAGTTGCTCGGTCGTTTCGATACGTGGGGAAGATCTACCGATGTAATAACGGACGGAAATTATCTTTACATTGCAAATGGTAACGACGGTTTAAGAATTTTGGATATCACCGATCCTGAAAATCCGGCACCGATTGGACTTGTAAATGTTAATGGTAACTTGGGGTATCTGGACAAGTTCGATAATGAAATTTATTCTTGTGAAAATACGTATAAAAAACTCAACATAATTGATGTTAGCAACCCGAGTTTGCCTGTTGTAACCACGGTTTGTAATATTAATAGTTTTATGAATGATATCGCCGTAAACGACAGTTTGATTTTTATTTCCAGCAGGGATTCGGGTTTGGTTATTTACCGGCGGTCCGACTGTACGTCGAAATTGGGAAGTTATTCGACAGGTGTATCCGTTTGGTCTGCTCTTCCGCGCAATAATCTTTTGTACTTGATTGACGGGAACAAAATATTTTACGTGCTCGATATTTCCGATCCCGCGAACCCAGTTGAACTTGGTAATGTTGTTTTGCAAAGTACATCGTTGAAGATGGATATCGTCGGGGATACGGTTTTTGTGGCATCGTATTACGGCGGTTTAACCGCAGTCGATGTTTCCGATTCACAAAACCCGCAGGTAATTGGAAGTTATAACGAGGGATTTAGCGAAATGAGAGATGTAAAAGTGAATAACGGATTTGCTTATGTGGCAAACGGTTATCACGGGTTAGCAGTTTTGGACGTAACGAATATCGATAGTATTTATCTAGCGGCTAATTACAATACATCTTTTAGTGCCCGGAGTATCGATGTGAAAAACAATATGGCGTTTTTGGCGGACGATAACGGTGGAATTTATATTATAAGAAATGATGCTTCGACAAACATTACCGATAAAAGCGAACACTTTCCGGTAAATTTCAATTTATCTCAAAATTATCCGAATCCATTTAATCCGGAAACCGTAATAAAATATTCTATTTTTGCCGGAGCTACAAACATTCAAGCGTCCGTAAATGTTTCCTTAAAAATTTTCGATGTTTTGGGTCGTGAAGTAGCAACGCTAGTAAGCGGGAAACAAACGGCCGGCGAGTACAGCGTTACTTTTAATACCAACTTGGTAAATCGTGAATTACCGAGCGGAATTTACTTTTATAAACTAAGGGCGAATGATTACATACAAGTACGGAAAATGGTTTTATTGAAGTAATTTCACTAATTTGAAAAACTCAAGAATTAAATAGAGAGAAAAACTTGGCGACGAAAACAATTTTTATGATTCACGGTATGTGGGGCGGAAAATGGTTGTGGGATAATTACGTCGAATTTTTTGAACGGAAAGGCTATAAATGTATCCCCACAACTCTACGTTACCACGATGTGGAACCGCATCAAAAACCCAACCCGGAACTGGGAACAACAGGTTTAACGGATTATGTGTCGGATTTGGAAAAGGAAATTTCGGAATTGGATGAAAAACCGATTATTATGGGTCATTCGATGGGCGGCTTACTTGCACAAATTCTAGGTAGCAAAGGCATGGGTGAAGCGTTGGTTTTATTAACACCCGCGGCACCGGCAGGAATTTGGGTTATTAAACCTTCCGTTTTGAAAAGTTTTTGGAGTGTACAAACGAAATGGGGTTTTTGGAAAAAGCCGATGCGTCAAACATTTAAGGAAGCCGCTTATTCCATGCTAAATTTGTTTCCACCTGAAGAGCAGAAAAAGGTTTATTCGAAATTTGTTTACGAGTCGGGTAAAGCAACCGTTCAAATTGGATATTGGTTCCTCGATTCTAACCGCTCTTCCGAAGTTGACGAAAGTAAAATAACCTGTCCGGTTCTCGTAGTTTCCGGTGGAAAAGATAGAATTACTCCTGCATCGGTTGTTCGCAAGGTAGCTGAAAAATATAAGTCTGTTTCAACTTACAAGGAATTTGAAAATCATGCTCATTGGGTAATAGGCGAACCCGGTTGGGAAGAAATTGCAAATTATGTAGCTGATTGGCTAAAACAATTATAAATTCCTCATCGGTTTTCGAAACCAAACCGGGATTTTTCTGTTAAAAGATTCGGATATAAAAAACAAAAAATATTTTTTTCTCTTGTCCGATTCCTTGCTTTTTTAAAAAATCCATTCTATTTTTGTTGTTCGTCTTTTATTTGATTGGTACAATTTTTGGGTGGACGCCGGAGTTGGAGAGCCGGGGCGGACTGTAAATCCGTTGGCGAACGCCTTTGGGGGTTCGAATCCCTCGCCACCCACAAATTTTTGCGGGGGTAACTCAATTGGTAGAGTCACAGCCTTCCAAGCTGTTGGTTGCGGGTTCGAGTCCCGTCTCCCGCTCAACTCGTTTTTCAGAGTTACCTTTTAGTTTTAATTTGTTTTTGTGGGCTGTACCAAGCCCTTTTATTTTCGGATGAAATGCGAAATGTTTTAGTTCCGCTTTCATCCTTGTTTTTTGCTGACGTAGCTCAGTCGGTAGAGCACATCCTTGGTAAGGATGAGGTCACCGGTTCAATCCCGGTCGTCAGCTCTGCTTTGTAAATGAAAATAATTTGGTGAAAGTTTATTATGGCAAAATCTAAAAATGCACGACTAACAATAATTTTGGAAAGTACGGCGGGTACCGGTTACAGATATACTACCAAGAAAAATAAACGTAATCATCCCGGTAGAGTGGAATATAAAAAATATGATCCCGTAGTACGAAAACACGTAATATTTAAAGAAACTAAATAATACGTCAGTGGCTCAATTGGTAGAGCAGCGGTCTCCAAAACCGCAGGTTGGGGGTTCGAGTCCCTCCTGACGTGCATCTTTTAATTTTGAGTGAATTATGAAACAAAAAATTATCGATTTCGTAAACGGCGTTATCAAAGAAATGAAAAAGGTAACGTGGCCGACTAAAGAAGAACTCAAGGAATCTACCACTATTGTTATTGTCGTTTGTCTTCTTATTGCCGGATTTACTTATGCTATAGATATGGCGATTACTCAAATATTTCAAGGAATATTTTAAGAAGTGGAAAATTCAAATTTTAAATGGTATGTGGTAAGAACGTTCTCGGGGCACGAGAATAAAGTCAAAACTCTAATCGAAATGGAGTTGAAAGACAACGAAGAACTCCGTGAAAAAATAAAAGAAGTGCTTATACCAATTGAGAAAGTTTTTCAAGTAAAAGACGGAAAGAAAAAAACTAAACTCAGAAATTTTTTCCCGGGCTACATTCTTCTTCATGCCGATTTGGATAACAAAGTGAAAGATTTCATCGTTAATACTCCGTCGGTTATGGGCTTTTTGGGCGACCAAAATAAACCCAATCCGCTTCAACCCGATGAAGTGAAAAGAATTGTAGGCAGAATTGCTTTGGAAGACGATACCGAACGAAGCGATACGATGTTTAGAGCGGGCGATTATGTGAAAATTATAGACGGACCGTTCAACAACTTCACTGGTTACGTTGAAGAGGTAAACGAAGATAAAATGAAAATGAAAGTAATGGTTTCTATCTTCGGCAGAAAAACACCCGTTGAAATCGATTTTGTTCAAGCTGAATTAGAAAAATAATATTAAATAATTTTAGGTTAAACTATGGCAAAGAAAGTAGAAGGTTACATTAAGTTACAGATTCCCGCCGGTCAAGCTAATCCTTCTCCTCCTGTCGGACCAGCATTAGGACAGCGCGGCGTAAACATAATGGAATTTTGCAAGCAGTTTAATGCCAAAACTGCCGATCAACCGGGAATGATAATCCCCGTTGTTATTACGGTTTATCACGATAAATCGTTTACTTTTATTACCAAAACGCCCCCGGCTTCAATTTTGCTCAAAAAAGCGGCGAAAATAGAAAAAGGTTCTTCCGAACCGAATAAGGTTAAAGTCGCAAGCGTTTCCGATGCTCAATTGGAAGAAATTGCCAATATTAAAATGAAAGACCTTAACGCTAACGATATTGAGCATGCTAAAAGTATGATTGCCGGAACTGCAAGAAGTATGGGCATTACAGTTAAAGGATAATTTAATAACTTAAACTTGGTTTTCCTATGAAGGTTTCAAAAAGAATTAAAGAGTTAAAAGAAAAAGTTGATTTGAAAAAAGAATACTCGCTTGAAGACGCAATAAAAACATTAAAGGAAGTCTCGAACGTTAAATTTACCGAAACTTTGGATTGCGCAATAAAACTTGGTGTTAACCCGAAGCATGCAGACCAAATGGTTCGCGGAACGGTATCTTTACCACACGGAACCGGTAAGGAAGTGAAAGTGCTGGTGATTGCAAAAGGACCGGAAGCAAAAGAAGCTTTGGAAGCCGGTGCCGATTATGCCGGATTCGAAGAATATCTGGAAAAAATTAAATCCGGTTGGGCCGATGTTGATGTTGTAATTGCCACACCCGATGTTATGCCGGAATTAGGTAAACTTGGTAAAATTTTAGGACCTAAAGGCTTGATGCCTAATCCCAAAAGCGGTACGGTAACCAAAGACGTTGCTAAAGCGGTTAAAGAAGTTAAAGCGGGTAAAATAGAATTCCGCGTCGATAAAAACGGGATTGTGCATGTTCCGCTCGGAAAACTGAACTTCGACGATCAGGCATTGGCCGAAAACTTTAAAGCGTTTTTACAAACTATTTTAAAACTTAAACCCGCTTCCGCAAAAGGTCAGTACGTGAAAAGTTTGTACTTGTCCAGTACAATGGGACCGGGATTGAAAATTGACAAAGACGAAGCAATAGCTTCGGTGAAAAAATAGAAATTACGCACTCATAAATAAATGCTTCAAACTAAATAGTGTATTATCGATTAAAAGATCTGGGTGAAATATGAATAAAAATGGTAAGGCGGAAATAGTTTCTCAGATCAAAGAGCTCTTTGAAAATTCAACCGGCGTTTATTTGGTTGACTATCATGGAGTAAATGTTGAAGATATTAACAACCTGCGAAAGGAATTTCGTAAAGAAGGCGTTACTTACAAAGTCTTCAAAAATACTTTGATAAAACGGGCGATAGACGAACTTGGCGGTTATGAAAATTTTAACGACAGCCTCGTTGGAATGAACGCTCTTGCTTTTACCGGCGAGAATTTCGTTGCTCCCGCAAAAATTATCAAAAAGTATTTTAAGGAGAAAAAGAAATTAGTCTTCAAAGGTTGTTATCTGGAATCTCAATACTATGATTCTGAGAAACTGGATGTATTGGCATCCATGCCGTCGAAGGAAGAGTTAATTAGCTCGATTATCGGCAGTATCGCATCTCCTGCTTCGGGTATAGTCGGAGCAATAAATGCGGTTATGCGCGATATCGTTAGTTTAGTAGACGAAATAAGCAAAAAGAAAGCTGCTTAATTAAAATTTGAAAGTAATAAAACAGGAGATACTAAAATGTCAGAGAAAATAGCTGAAATTGTTGAAAAAATCAAAGGATTAACTTTGGTGGAAGCTGCTGAATTAAAAACCGCTCTCGAAGAAGAATTCGGTGTAACCGCGGCCGCTCCGGTTGTGATGGGCGGAGCTGTAGCCGGCGGTGGCGATGCGGCGGCTGAAGAAGAAAAAACCGAATTTGATGTTATTCTTAAAAGCTTCGGTGAAAAGAAAATCAATGTTATTAAAGTCGTTAGAGCTCATACCGGTCTCGGCTTGAAAGAAGCTAAAGATTTGGTCGACTCTGCACCCAAACCGGTTAAAGAAGGCGTTTCAAAAGAAGAAGCCGAAAAGATCAAGAAAGAACTTGAAGAAGCCGGCGCTACGGTTGAAATTAAATAATTAACTTAATCAATTAGCCGATTTTTGAAGTGGTAATGCGGTCTATTTACGCGTTACCACTTTTATTGCATTTATGAAATAAATTTATTTCACATTTTTGTTAAAATTTAAGGGGTAAAAGTTGGAGAAAGTAAAAGTAAATAAGAAAAATAATAGAGTAACATTCGCTTCAATTACTCCCGTTATCGATACACCCGATTTACTTAATATTCAGTTGGAATCTTTCGAAGAATTTTTGCAATTAAAAGTTCCTCCGGAAAAAAGAGAGAACAAAGGATTGCAAGCGGTATTCAATACGAATTTTCCGATATTGGACAACAAAGAATTTTACAGACTCGATTTTATCAGCTACCATATCGAAAAACCGAGATATTCGATTACAGAATGTTCGGAAAGAGGACTAACTTATTCTTCGGCGCTGAAAGCAAAATTACGTCTTTCTACAAAAGATGAAGAAACCGAGGAATACGTAAATACGGTTGAACAAGAAGTTTATTTGGGAAATCTACCGTTTATTACGGATAGCGCTTCATTTATCATTAACGGAGCGGAAAGAGTAATTGTCAGTCAACTCCACAGATCGCCTGGTGTTGCTTTTGCTCAATCGATTCACCCGAACGGAACACCGATTTATTCGGCTCGAATTATTCCTTTCAGAGGTTCATGGGTTGAATTTGCTACCGATATCAATCACGTAATGTATATTTATATAGATAGAAGGAAAAAATTCCAAGCAACAACTTTATTGCGTGCGGTCGGTTATACAACCGACGAGGAAATTCTCAATCTTTTTAATTTGATTGAAGTTACCAAAGTTAAAGATTTGGACCCCGAACAACACAGCGGAAGACTTGTTGCCGAAGATGTTATAGATACCACAACAGGTGAAATTTTTGTGGCAAAAGATGAAGAATTAACCGAAGAGATTATTGAAAATATTAAAAGCTCCGAAGTTAAAGAAATTAAATTGATTACAACTGAAATTTCACCGGATCAAGATTTGATTTTGAACACATTGAAAAAAGATCCGGCGAAATCCAAAGAAGAAGCGCTATTCGCTATTTACAGACAACTTAGATCGGGTGAAGCACCGGATGTTGAAACGGCACAAGCACTTATCGATAAATTATTCTTCAATGAAAAACGTTACGATTTGGGTGAGGTAGGTAGATTTAGAATGAATGATAAGTTGGGATTGGATATACCCCTTGATGTTAGAGTTCTTACCGTTGAAGATATCGTTACCATAATGAAAAATATAATTCATTTGAAAAACGGAAATGTTAATGTGGACGATATCGATCATTTGGGAAACAGAAGAGTAAGAACCGTTGGCGAACAATTGATGCAACAATTCAACGTTGGTTTGGCAAGAATGGCCAGAACAATAAAAGAACGTATGAATATGCGCGATACCGATAACATGCAACCTCAGGATTTGGTTAATGCAAGAACTTTAAGTAGTGTAATAAACGCTTTCTTCGGAACAAACCAACTTTCGCAATTTATGGATCAAACCAATCCTTTGGCGGAATTAACACATAAACGCAGAGTTTCCGCATTGGGCCCGGGCGGATTAACCCGCGAACGTGCCGGCTTCGAAGTCCGTGACGTTCACCATTCCCACTACGGTCGCCTCTGTCCGATCGAAACCCCCGAAGGTCCTAACATCGGTTTGATTTCATCCCTCACTATTTATGCTAAAGTTAACAACTACGGATTTTTGGAAACACCGTACAGAAAAGTTAAAAACGGTCGTGTAACCAAAGAAGTTGAATATTTGAGTGCAGATCAGGAAGATGAATTCACAATAGCCCAAGCGAATGCACCGGTTAATGAAAAAGGTGAGTTCTTAAACGAAAGAGTAAAATGTCGTCATAAAGGCGAATTCCCAATCGTTCAACCGAAAGATGTTCATTACATGGACGTTGCACCCGCGCAAATAGTAAGTGCCGCCGCATCGTTAATTCCGTTTTTGGAACATGACGACGCAAACAGGGCTTTGATGGGTTCCAACATGCAACGCCAAGCTGTACCGTTGCTTGTTACCGAAGCACCGATTGTGGGTACCGGAATGGAAGGTAAAGTTGCCCACGATTCCCGTTCCGTATTACTTGCAGAAGATAACGGCGTTGTAGAATACGTGGATGCACAGAAAATTATTGTTAAATATGATTTCGACCCGAAAAGTGAAGAGGCTTTAACTTCATTTGACGATGAAAGACGGGTTACATACGATCTCATTAAGTTTTCCGGTACTAACCAAGAAACATGTTTTAATCAGAAACCGATTGTTAAAGTCGGACAAAAAGTTAAAAAAGGCGAAGTGCTTGCAGACGGACCGGCAATTGATCACGGTGAATTGGCACTCGGTAAAAACATTTCCGTTGCATTCATGCCGTGGAACGGTTACAATTTCGAAGATGCTATTATTATCAGCGAAAGAATAGTTGCGGAAGATGTTTATACGTCGATTCATATCGAAGAATTCGAATTGCAAGTCCGTGAAACAAAGCGAGGCGCCGAGGAATTAACCCGCGATATTCCGAACGTAAGCGAAGAGGCTACGAAAAATCTTGACGAACACGGAATAATTCGTGAAGGCGCCGAAGTTAAAGAAGGCGATATCCTTATCGGTAAAATTACTCCGAAAGGCGAAAGCGATCCTACACCGGAAGAAAAATTACTTAAGGCGATTTTCGGAGATAAAGCCGGGGACGTTAAAGATTCGTCTTTAAAAGCTCCTCCGGGATTGAAAGGAACCGTAATTAAAACAAGATTGTTCAGCAGAAAGAAACGCGATGCCGAAACGAAGAAACTTGAGAAAAAGCAGTTGGAAAAACTGGAAGAAGAAATCCAACGAACGAAAGAAAAATATTACGAAAAACTCGTTTCGAAATTAACTGCTATCACGTCCGGTAAAACATCTCTCGGCATTAGGGATTTGGACGGATCGATTGTAATTAAAAATAAAACCAAAATAAATGAGAAAACCTTCCAAGGTCTTGCCGATGTAACCAAACTCGATTATACAAAAGATTGGTTCGACGATAAAAAGACCAATGAGTTAATTAAAAAGCTATACGTGAATTATTTCGGAATTATGGCGGATTTGGAAGAAGAATATAAGAGACGAAAAATTAATATTCAAAGCGGCGATGAATTGCCGCCGGGAATAGTCCAATTGGCAAAAGTGTATGTTGCAAAGAAAAGAAAATTATCGGTCGGCGATAAAATGGCCGGTCGCCATGGTAACAAAGGCGTTGTGGCTAAAATTGTTCCCGTTGAAGATATGCCTTATCACGAAGACGGAACACCTGTCGATATCGTTTTGAATCCTCTCGGTGTACCTTCTCGTATGAATCTGGGTCAGTTGTACGAAACCGCACTCGGTTGGGTCGGTAAAAAACTTGGCTTGAAATTCGAAACACCGATTTTTGACGGAGCAAGCGTTAAAGATGTTGAAGAATGGTTGAAAAAAGCCGAATTGGAAGAAGGAAGTAAAACAACATTATACGATGGCAGAACGGGCGAGAAATTCCATCAAAAAGTAACGTGCGGATATATCTACATGTTGAAACTCGGTCACATGGTAGATGATAAATTGCATGCACGGTCAATCGGACCCTACTCCTTAATTACGCAACAGCCGTTGGGTGGTAAAGCTCAATTCGGTGGACAAAGGTTCGGGGAAATGGAAGTATGGGCGCTCGAAGGATACGGAGCCGCACATGTTCTGCAAGAAATATTAACGGTGAAAAGTGATGATGTACAAGGAAGAGCAAAAACGTACGAGGCAATCGTTAAAGGCGATAATCTCGGAAAACCGGGCATACCGGAATCGTTTAACGTATTAATAAAAGAACTGCAAGGCTTAGGCCTTAATGTAAAAGCAAATTAAATTAATTAAAGTTTTACGTTTAAGGAGATAGCTTTATGAGATATAGAGCTCAAGAAACAAAATTCAAAAGAATTGATAAGTTAACAATCAGCCTGGCAAGCCCCGATGATATTTTATCGAGGTCTCACGGCGAAGTTACAAAACCGGAAACGATTAACTATCGTTCTTTCCGACCCGAAAAAGACGGTCTTTTCTGTGAAAAGATTTTCGGACCGGTAAAAGACTGGGAATGTGCATGCGGAAAGTACAAAGGTATTCGTTACAAAGGTATTGTATGCGATAGATGCGGTGTTGAGGTTACATTGAAAAGCGTTAGAAGAGAAAGAATGGGGCATATTTCACTTGCAGTGCCGATAGTTCATATTTGGTTTTTCAAAGCTCTTCCGTCTAAAATCGGCAACATAATCGGAATGACGACCAAGGAGTTGGAGAAAATTATTTATTACGAATCTTATGTAGTTATAAACCCCGGAACAACCGGATTAAATAAGAAAGACTTGATTTCGGAAGACCAATACTTCGAGATTCTTAGTTCGTTACCTTTCGAAAACGATTCCCTCGATGATGATGATCCGAAAAAATTTATTGCTAAAATCGGTGGCGACGGAGTTAAGGAATTACTGAAACAAATTGATATAGAAGCCACGTTTAGAGAATTAAAAGCCCGACTGAAACACGAAAATTCACAGCAAAAAAGAAACGATTTGCTTAAAAGACTGAGAGTTCTCGAAGCATTCCGCCCGCGCGAAGGAAAAGTTGAAAACCGCCCCGAATGGATGGTTATGAGCATTATTCCAGTTATTCCTCCGGAATTAAGACCTCTTGTTCCGTTGGAAGGTGGCAGATTTGCTACGAGCGATTTAAACGATTTGTACAGACGTGTAATTATTAGAAATAACCGTTTGAGAAGATTGATCGATATAAAAGCTCCGGAAGTAATTCTGCGAAACGAAAAAAGAATGCTTCAAGAAGCCGTAGATGCTTTGTTCGATAACTCGAGAAGAACAACTGCCGTACGTAGCGACGGAAACAGACCGCTTAAATCTTTAAGCGATATGCTTAAAGGTAAACAAGGTCGTTTCAGACAAAATCTTCTCGGGAAAAGAGTCGATTATTCCGGCCGCTCGGTAATTGTGGTGGGACCCGAATTGAAACTACACGAATGCGGTCTGCCGAAAGACATGGCGGTTGAATTATTCAAACCTTTTATTGTTAGAAAGTTAATCGATAGAGGATATTATAAAACGGTAAAAAGCGCCAGAAAGGCTGTGGACAGAAAAGAGCCGATGATTTGGGATATACTAGAAAAACTGATTGATAGTCACCCCGTGTTACTCAACCGTGCACCCACTTTGCACCGATTGGGTATTCAAGCCTTTCAACCGAAATTGATTGACGGTAAAGCCATACAATTGCACCCGATGGTTTGTACGGCGTTTAATGCCGATTTTGACGGCGACCAAATGGCTGTTCACGTTCCGCTATCCTACGAAGCACAATTGGAAGCGGCTTTGTTAATGCTTTCGAGCCATAACATATTATCACCGCAAAACGGAAGTCCTATTGTTGTTCCCACTCAAGATATTATTCTGGGTTGTTATTATCTAACCAAAGTAATGCCCGGCGCAAAAGGCGAAGGCATGGTATTTAACGATCAAGAAGAAGTATTGATTGCCTACGATGCAAAAGTAATCGATCTTCATGCTAAAATTAAAGTTAAAATAAACGGTGAAATGATTGAAACTACTACCGGCCGGGTAATCTTTAACAGAATAGTTCCCAAAGAAATGGGATTCTATAACGAATTGTTGATTAAAAAAGTATTTAGCGGCTTTATTTACAAAATGTTCATTAAACTCGGCAATGAAGTAACCGCTAAATTCTTAGACGATTTGAAAGCTTTGGGGTATCGTTATGCAACCGCAGCCGGTATATCAATCAGCTTCAGCGATATGATTGTACCCGATGAAAAAACCAAATTAATAGAAGAATCGAATAAAAAAGTTGCGCAAATCCTTAACGAACACGAACAAGGTTTAATAACCGATGCCGAACGATACAATAAAATTATTGACGTTTGGACGCATACAACAAACAACGTTAGTAAATCGTTAATGGAAAAATTGAAAAACGACCAAAACGGATTTAACTCTTTGCATATGATGGTTGATTCGGGTGCTCGTGGATCTCAAGAGCAGGTAAGACAGTTAGCCGGTATGCGCGGATTGATGATGAAACCACAAAAAAGTTTAAGCGGTCAATCCGGCGAAATTATCGAAAACCCCATTGTTGCTAATTTCAAAGAGGGCCTTTCGGTACTTGAATATTTTATCTCAACTCACGGTGCACGTAAAGGTTTGGCCGATACGGCTCTGAAAACGGCGGATGCGGGATATTTGACAAGACGATTAACCGACGTAGCGCAAGACGTGATTGTTACCGAAACCGATTGCGGTACGATTAGGGGTGTTTATGTATCCGCATTAAAAGACGTTGAACTCGAAAGGGAACCGTTGGCGGAAAGAATTACAGGCCGTGTTGCCCAAGAAGATGTTTACGATCCCAGAACCGATGAATTAATTATCGAAGCCGGTGAATTAATCTCGGAAGAAATTGCAGAAAGAATCGACGAAGCCAACATCGATTCGGTTTACATTCGTACGGTACTTACCTGCGAAGCCGAGCGCGGTGTTTGTGCGAAATGTTACGGAAGAAACCTTACAACGGGTAAATTGGTTGAAATCGGTGAAGCGGTTGGAATTATTGCCGCACAATCGATCGGTGAACCCGGTACGCAGCTTACACTTCGTACTTTCCACCTTGGTGGTACCTCGTCTCGTATTGCAAGTCAATCCCAAGTTGAAACCAATGTGGAAGGAACGGTAAAATATGATAAAATCAATTATGTGGAAAAAGAAGATTTCAGAGGGAAGATTAAAGTTGTAACGGGAAGAAGAGGTTCGATTGGTATTTTTGATGAGGACAACAGGCAAATTAAAAAATATGAAATCCCTTACGGTGCCGAACTCTTGGTAGAAGAAGGACAGAAAATCAAGAAAGGTCAACCGTTGTATAATCACGATCCGTACAACGCGGTTATTCTAACCGAAGTTTCGGGCAGAGTTTACTTCAAAGACTTTATCGATAATGTTACAATTAAACAAGAAGCCGACGAACAAACGGGTCACGTTCAAAAAGTTGTAATTGAATCGAAAGATAAAAACCTTACGCCTAGCATCGTAATAAGAAGTGAAGACGGAAATGAGAAAGTATTCCCGTTGCCAATCGGTGCGTACTTGGCGGTTGAAGAAGGAGAGGTGATTTCCGCCGGCACAACATTGGCGAAAATTTCCAAACAAACGAGTAAATCGAGAGATATTACGGGCGGTTTGCCGAGAGTAACCGAATTGTTCGAAGCAAGAGCACCGCACGATCCGGCAATTGTTTCGGAAATTGACGGTACGGTTAAATTCGGTGCCCGCAAAAAAGGTTCCAGAGAAATTATTGTTGAATCGGAAGACGGCGAATTTAAGAAAGTTTACAATGTACCTTATGGAAAACATGTTTTGGTTCAAGAGGGCGATGATATTCCGGCGGGCGAGAAAATTACCGACGGACCCATCAATCCTCACGATATTCTCAAAATAAAAGGTACCAACGCCGTTCAAGAATACCTTGTTAACGAAATTCAAGACGTTTACAGGTTACAAGGTGTGAAAATTAACGATAAACACATCGAAATTATCGTTAAACAAATGTTGCAGAAATTGAGAATAATTTCCTCGGGCGATACTAATTTTATCGAAGAAGATTATGTTGACCGAAACAAACTGTTCGAGGAAAATGCAAGATTAAGAAATATGGTTGTTATCGAAGAACCGGGCGATTCTAAATTCAAAGTCGGAGAAATGATTTCCAAGTCGAAATACAGGGAAATTAAATCCGAATTTGAAAAAGTAGGAAAAACAGTGCCGACGGTTAGAAATGCGGAACCCGCAACATTCGGGAATGTATTGTTGGGTATTACTCAAGCCGCACTCTCTACAGAAAGCTTTATATCGGCGGCATCTTTCCAAGAAACTACGAAAGTACTGGCAAATGCAGCGATTGCAGCAAAGGTTGATCATTTGACCGGCTTGAAAGAAAATGTGGTTATGGGTCACTTGATTCCTGCCGGCACAGGTTTAAGAAAATATGAAAAAATCATTTTGGAAGTGGAAGAACAAAAAGAAGAAGAAGCTCAAACAGATGAAGAGGTAAAGGAAGAAAATAAAGCTATTTAATTGTCAAAAATTGTTTTGAATAGCTTGCTTTTATTTATATATCTTTCTAAATTTTGAGTCTGAATTTTAATTTAAATAGTTTTCTGGAGGAGATAATTGCCAACAATTAACCAGTTGGTCAGGAAAGGACGAAAGCAAATTAAAGCTAAAAATAAAGCTCCGGCTTTAGAAGCTTGTCCGCAAAAAAGAGGTGTTTGTACGCGTGTTTACACTACAACACCTAAAAAACCTAATTCGGCTCTTAGAAAAGTTGCCAGAGTTAGGTTAACTAACGGAATTGAAGTTACGGCTTACATTCCCGGTGAAGGACATAATTTGCAAGAACACTCAATCGTTCTTATCCGTGGCGGTAGAATTAAAGATTTGCCGGGCGTACGTTACCATATAATTAGAGGTACGTTGGATACAAGCGGCGTTGAAGACAGGAAGAAAGCAAGATCTAAATACGGTACTAAAAGACCTAAAAAATAAGAATTAAATTATGAGAAAACGAAGAGCAGAAAAAAGGTATATCAAACCCGATCCCAAATACAATGATGTATTGGTGGCAAAATTTATCAATTATATCATGTGGGACGGTAAAAAATCGATTGCACGTAAAGCGCTTTACGAAGCTTTCGACATAATCGAAAAAAGAACGAAAAAACCGGCATTGGAAGTATTTAACAAAGCAGTGCAAAATGTTCAACCGTTGGTTGAAGTTAGAAGTAGAAGAGTTGGCGGTGCTACTTATCAAGTTCCGATGGAAGTTAGAGCGGAAAGAAGAATCGCACTTGCTTTAAGATGGTTGAGAAATTATGCAAGAGAAAGAAAAGATAAATCGATGGCTTTGAGACTCGCCGCGGAAATTACGGCTGCGGCAAACGGTGAAGGTCCTTCCGTTAAGAAAAAGGACGATGTTCATAGAATGGCTGAAGCTAATAAAGCTTTCGCTCACTTTAAATGGTAAAGGAAAACTTAATTATAAATGGCTAAACAAAGAGTTGACATAAGTAAGGTTCGTAATATCGGTATAATGGCGCATATCGACGCCGGAAAGACCACTACGACAGAAAGAATTTTATACTACACCGGTAAGGTGCATAGATTGGGCGAAGTTCACGACGGTGCCGCAACGATGGACTGGATGGAGCAAGAAAAAGAACGCGGTATTACTATTACAAGTGCTGCAACAACCGCTTTTTGGAAGGATCATCTGATTAATATTATAGATACACCCGGACACGTTGATTTTACCGTCGAAGTTGAAAGATCCCTTCGGGTATTGGACGGTGCCATTGCGTTGTTCTGTGCCGTCGGCGGTGTTGAACCGCAATCGGAAACGGTTTGGAGACAAGCAGATAAATATAAAGTGCCGAGAATCGCTTTCGTGAATAAAATGGATAGAGTTGGCGCGGACTTTTTCAACGCAGTGCAGATGATGAAGGACAGATTGGGTGCAAATGCGATTCCGATAACTTTACCTATCGGCGAAGGTGATATGTTCGCGGGTGTAATCGATTTGATTACGATGAAAGCCAGAATGTATCACGACGAAACTCTCGGTGCGACATACGAAGATATTGAGATTCCAAGTGATTTGGTCCCATTGGCTGAGAAGCATCGTACTATAATGCTTGAGGCGGTATCGGATGTTGACGATACTTTGCTCGAAAAGTATCTTGAAGGCGAAGACATAACCGAAGCAGAAATTAAAAAAGTTTTACGCGAAGCAACAATTCAATTGAAAATTGTTCCCGTTATTTGCGGTTCGGCGTTTAAGAATAAAGGTGTGCAGAAATTGTTGGACGGAGTTGTGGAGTTTCTCCCTTCCCCGTTGGATATGGGAGACCTTATTGCTCATCATGCACATAAAAACGATACTGTTACACGGAAAATTGATCCGAAAGAAAAATTCACCGCTTTGGCGTTCAAGATTATGACCGATCCGTTCGTGGGAAGACTGACATATATCAGAGTTTATAGTGGTACGTTAAAAGCAGGGTCGTATATTTATAATTCTGTTTCCGAGAAAAAGGAAAGAGTTGGAAGAATTTTGTTGATGCATGCTAACCATCGCGAAGAAATGGAAGAAGTAAGAGCGGGTGATATTTGTGCGATTGTAGGTTTGAAAAATACACGTACCGGCGACACTTTGTGCACGGAAGACGATCCGATAATTCTTGAAAAAATGGCATTCCCCGAACCGGTTATTCAGAT
The DNA here is from genome assembly GCA_964553325.1 of uncultured Melioribacteraceae bacterium. Classification (GTDB taxonomy): domain Bacteria; phylum Bacteroidota; class Ignavibacteria; order Ignavibacteriales; family Melioribacteraceae; genus BMS3ABIN04. Next base: position 21,839 of record CAZKKI010000004.1, read on the forward strand.
TGCCATTGAACCGAAAACCAAAGCCGATCAAGATAAATTATCGGAAGCGTTGCAAAAATTATCGGATGAAGATCCTACTTTTAAAGTGAAAGTGGATGAAGAAACCAATCAAACTTTGATTTCCGGAATGGGTGAGTTGCACTTGGAAATTTTGGTCGATAGAATGAAAAGGGAATTCAAGGTAGATGCAAATATCGGTAAACCACAAGTAGCTTATCGGGAAACAATTACAAAAACAGTTCAAGCGGAAGGAAAATTTGTAAAACAATCCGGCGGTCGTGGTAAATACGGTCATGTTTGGTTGGAAATTTCACCGAATGAGCCCGGGAAAGGTTATGAGTTTGAAAATGCAATCGTTGGAGGTGCAATTCCAAGGGAATATATCCCAGCGGTTTCCAACGGAGTTCAAGAAGCAATGAGAAACGGTGTTATTGCCGGCTATCAAGTTGTGGATGTAAAAGTTAAGTTGTATGACGGTTCTTATCACGAAGTGGACTCCGATGAATTGTCCTTTAAAGTTGCTGGTTCCATGGCTTTTAGAAACGGAGCATTGAAAGCCGGCCCGGTTCTTTTGGAACCGATTATGGATATTGAAGTTACAACTCCGGAAGAGTACATGGGAGATGTAATGGGGGATTTGAATTCAAGAAGAGGTAAAATTTTAGGATTTAATGCAAGGAAAGACGCTCAGGTAATTAAAGCCCAAGTGCCTCTTTCTGAAATGTTTGGTTATGCGACTACAATCAGGTCGATGACCCAAGGTAGAGCAATATATACAATGCAGTTTTCTCATTATGCACAAGTACCAAAAAATGTTGCGGATGATATTGTAGAGAAAACGCAGAATAAAAAATCTCTTGAATCCGTATAGTTTGAAATAACATTTAAGTAATAATAATAAGGAGAAATCGATGGCAAAAGAAAAATTTGATAGGAGTAAGCCTCACGTAAATATTGGTACTATTGGGCACGTTGATCATGGCAAAACTACTCTTACTGCCGCAATTACGATGGCTTTGGCTAAAAGAGGTTTGTCTGAAAAGAGAACCTTCGATAGTATTGACAATGCTCCTGAAGAAAGAGAACGTGGTATTACTATTGCTACGGCTCACGTGGAGTATTCTACAGATAAAAGACATTACGCGCACGTTGACTGTCCGGGTCACGCCGATTATGTTAAGAACATGATTACCGGTGCGGCTCAAATGGACGGCGCTATTTTGGTAGTAGCCGCTACCGACGGTCCGATGCCGCAAACCAGAGAACATATTTTGTTGGCTCGCCAAGTTGGCGTTCCGAGAATCGTTGTTTATATGAATAAAGTAGATATGGTTGATGACGAAGAGTTGTTGGATTTGGTTGAAATGGAATTGAGAGAACTATTAAGCGAATACGAATTCCCCGGTGACGAAATTCCGATTATTCGCGGTTCCGCTCTCCAAGCTTTGGAAGCAGCTTCCGACGATAGCGTTGGACCCGATGATCCGAGATTGAATTCCATTTGGGAACTTATGGATGCGGTTGATGAATATATCCCGGTTCCGGAAAGAGACGTTGATAAACCTTTCTTGATGCCGGTGGAAGACGTATTTTCCATTACCGGTAGAGGAACCGTTGCAACTGGTAGAGTTGAACGCGGCGAAATCAAATTGAACGAAGAAGTTGAATTGATTGGTCTTGGCGTTCACAAAAAGACCGTTGTTACCGGTATCGAAATGTTCAGAAAAGAATTGGACTCCGCAATAGCTGGCGACAATGCAGGTCTGTTGTTAAGAGGTATCGACAAAAATGAAATCCAAAGAGGAATGGTATTGGCTAAACCGGGTTCCATTACACCTCATAAAGTATTCGAAGGCGAAGTTTATATCTTATCTAAAGAAGAAGGTGGTCGTCATACACCGTTCTTTAACGGTTACAGACCGCAATTCTACTTTAGAACAACCGACGTAACCGGTGTTGCAACTTTGCCCGAAGGAACCGAAATGGTTATGCCGGGTGACAACGTTAAACTGAGAGTGGAATTGATTACTGAAATTGCTATGGATGAAGGTTTGAGATTTGCTATTCGTGAAGGCGGTAGAACCGTTGGTGCAGGTGTTGTTACCAAAATTATTGAATAATATAAATTTATTTCACGGGAGGTGGAAGCGCCTCCCATTTTTTATTAAAATGAGGAGTTAAAGTGCCGGGTCAAAAAATTAGAATAAGATTAAAATCGTACGATCATATTTTAATTGATAAATCAACTGAAAAAATTATCAAGACGGTGAAAAGTACCGGAGCTGTAGTATCCGGACCGATACCGCTGCCGACGAAAAGAACCGTTTACACGGTCTTGCGGTCGCCTCATGTTGATAAAAAATCTAGAGAGCAGTTTGAAATACGTTCTCATAAAAGAATTATCGATATTCATAATTCAAATAACAAAACCGTTGACGCCCTGAGTAAATTGGAAATTCAAGCGGGCGTTGATATTGAGATTAAGTTATAGGAAATAAAAATGCCAGGATTGTTAGGAAAAAAAATCGGAATGACAAGTATCTTCTCTGAAGACGGACAACTAATTCCCGTTACGGTTGTGGAAGCTGGACCATGCACCGTTTATGGTGTGCGTACCAAAGATAAGGACGGCTACGATGCTCTACAACTGGGCTTCGGAGAGAAAAAAGAAAAGCATGTAAATAAAGCTCAACTTAAAAATTGTAAAGACAAAGGACTTAATTACCCGAAAATTTTGAAAGAATTTAAAAATTTTGATGTTTCTCAATATAACGTTGGCGATAAAATTACCGTTGAGTTGTTTGCCGAAGGTGATGTTGTTAAAGTGACGGGCAAAAGTAAGGGCAAAGGTTTCCAAGGTGTTATGAAGCGTCATGGATTCGGTGGTGTCGGTGGCACTACTCACGGTCAAAAAGACAGACTGCGCGCCCCGGGTTCGATCGGACAAAGTTCTTATCCTTCGAGAGTTTTCAAAGGTACGAGGATGGCCGGTAGAACGGGAAATACTCAAATTACAACCCGCGGGTTAAAAGTTGTTAAGGTTGATGCCGATAAAAATATTTTGTTTATAAAAGGCGCTGTACCCGGAGCAATTAATTCAATAGTGGAAATTAAAAAGTAGTGGATTATTATGAAGGTTGATGTATTAAAAATAGATGGTTCCAAATCGGGTGAAAAAATTGAACTCGAAAAAGATATTTTTGAAATTGAACCCAACGATCATGTGATTTACCTTGCCGTAAAAGCCTATTTGGCTAATCAACGTCAAGGAACGCATAAAGCCAAAGAGAGAAGTGAAGTAAGAGGCGGCGGAAGAAAACCATGGCGCCAAAAAGGTAGAGGAACTGCCAGAGCCGGTACAATCAGATCGCCTTTATGGGTTGGCGGTGGAACTATTTTTGGTCCGAAACCGCATAAATACACGCAGAAATTAAACAAAAAAGTAAAACAATTGGCAAGAAAATCGGCTTTATCAATTAAGGCAAAAAATAATCAGATAGTAGTTGTTGAAGATTTTGATTTCGATACACCGAAAACAAAGCAATTGGTCGATGTACTTAAAGCGCTTGATGTTGCAGGTAAGAAAACTTTGATTTTAACAAACGGAACGAAAAATAATATTTATCGTTCCAGCAATAACATAGAAAAAGTAAAGGTTCTTGAAGCGTATAAAGCATCGGCGTATGACTTGTTAAACAATCAGATTTTAGTACTTCAAAAAAGTGCTGTTGAAGATATAAGAAACACATTTAATTAATAAGCGAGCTGTTGGAAATGAGAAAAGTGCTAATTAGACCATTGATTACCGAAAAAATGACGGATTTAACCGAGAAAGAAAATAAATACGGATTTATTGTTTCGGTGAACGCAAATAAAATTGAAATTGCAAAAGCTATTAAAGAAAAATTCAACGTTGATGTGGTTGCGGTAAATACAATAAGAAACAAAGGTAAATCGAAAACCCAATTCACAAGAAAAGGGCGGTTTACAGGTAAAACACCGCAATATAAAAAAGCAATCGTAACCTTAAAAGAAGGTCAAACAATAGATTTATTCGGAGAAGTTTAATAAAGCGGAAGAGAGCTGGAGTTTATAGATGGCAATTAGAAAATTAAAACCGATTACACCCGGAACAAGATTTATGTCGGTGCCGACTTTCGAAGAAATAACGAAAACGACACCTGAAAAATCTTTAACCGTAAGTTTGAAAAAAAGCGGCGGTAGAAATAATCTAGGTCGTATTACAAGTCGCCATCGCGGTGGTGGTCATAAAAGAAAATATCGAATAATTGATTTCAAAAGAGACAAGTTTAATATCCCCGCGAAAGTTTTTTCGATCGAATACGATCCTAATCGCTCTGCAAGAATTGCGCTTTTACATTATGCCGACGGGGAAAAAAGATATATAATTGCTCCCGACGGTTTGAAAGTCGGCGATACGGTTATGTCGGGTGATAATGCCGAAGTTAAAGTTGGAAACGCATTCAAATTGAAAAATATGCCCTTGGGAAGTGTGATTCATAATGTTGAATTAAAACCCGGAAAGGGTGCTCAACTTGGGCGTTCGGCTGGAACCGCAATCCAACTTATGGCTAAAGAAGGAAAATATGCTCAATTGAAATTACCGAGCGGCGAAATAAGACTTGTTAATTTAGAATGTATGGCTACGTTCGGTGCAGTAGGAAATTCCGATCATGAAAATATTAGTCTCGGAAAGGCAGGAAGAAGCCGCTGGTTGGGAAGACGACCTCATGTACGAGGTGTTGCCATGAACCCGGTCGATCACCCGATGGGTGGCGGCGAAGGTAAATCTTCGGGCGGCGGTCATCCGGTTTCGCCTTGGGGACAAAAAGCGAAAGGTTTGAAAACCAGAAAAGTTAAAAAAGAATCGAACAAATATATTGTTAAAAGAAGAAAAGGTTAAGTAAGATATGCCAAGATCAATTAAAAAAGGCCCTTATATCGATTACAAACTTTTGATGAAAATCAGAAAGTTAAACGAGACCGGACAGAAAAAAATTATAAAAACATGGTCGCGTGCCAGCACGATTTCTCCTGAATTTGTCGGTCATACTATTGCCGTTCACAACGGAAATAAAATGATTCCGGTCTATATTTCGGAAAATATGGTCGGGCATAAACTGGGCGAATTTGCTCCAACAAGAATTTTTAGGGGTCATCCCGGAACCAAAGCTGAAAAAGCATCAAGAATGAAGAAATAGATTTTGGAGAATTTAATAATGGAAGCTAAAGCTACGCATAAATATATCGGGTCGTCTCCTCGCAAAATGAGATTGGTCGTTGATTTAATTAGAGGGGAATCCGTAGATAAAGCGCTTGAAATATTGCACTTTAGCACAAAACATGCTGCTAGGGATGCCGAAAAAGTTTTGAGATCGGCCGTTGCTAATTTGTTTAATAAAGACGAAGACAGCAAACATGAGATTTCCGAATTGTACATAAAGGAAGCTTATGTAAATCAAGGTCCGATGTTAAAAAGAATTTTGCCTGCTCCAATGGGAAGGGCATACAGAGTTAGAAAAAGATCGAATCATTTAACAATTGTAGTTGCTACAAAAAATTGATTTTAGGAGGATAATTAGTTGGGTCAAAAAACAAATCCGATAGGTTTAAGAGTTGGAATCATCAGAGGATGGGAATCTAACTGGTACGAAGGCAAAAGCTATGCCGAAAAATTAAAAGAAGATAACCAGATAAGATCCTATATCAGAAAAAGACTTACGAAAGCCGGTGTATCTCGAATAATTATCGATAGAACATCGAAAAATATTATTCTTACTTTGCATACATCGCGTCCTGGTGTTGTTATTGGTAAAAGCGGTAAGGAGATAACCCAACTTGAACAAGAATTGAAAAAATTAACGAACAAAGAAGTTAAAGTTCAAATTAATGAAATTAAAAGACCCGAGTTAGATGCTTATTTGGTTGCTGAAAATATTGCTTCGCAATTAAAAGGTAGAATTTCTTTTAGAAGGGCAATGAAACAAGCAATCACTGCCGCAATGAGAATGGGTGCGGAAGGAATTAAAGTTATGTGTTCGGGAAGATTGGGCGGAGCCGAAATGGCACGATCCGAACAATACAAAGACGGCAGAATCCCGCTGCATACTTTGCGCGCGGATATCGATTACGCTTCGGTGCCGGCTCACACAATCTACGGAACCATCGGTGTGAAAGTGTGGATTTGCAGAGGCGAAATTTTAGGTAAAAGGTTATCGGACTAAAGTTTATTAGGAGCACAAAATTATGTTAATGCCTAAAAGAGTAAAATACAGAAAACAACAACGCGGAAAAATGAAAGGCAAAGCCGTCCGCGGTAGCAGAGTTAATTTTGGCGATTTCGGTTTGAAAGCAATGGAACCGGCTTGGATTACAAGCAGACAAATAGAAGCATGCAGGGTTGCCATTACTCGTAAAATGAAAAGGGACGGTAAAGTATGGATTAGAATTTTTCCCGATAAACCTGTTTCCAAAAAACCCTTGGAAACCAGAATGGGTAAAGGTAAAGGTGCACCGGAATTTTGGGTGGCGCCGGTTAAACCGGGTAGAATTATGTTTGAAGTTGCCGGTGTTTCCAAAGAATTGGCAATGGAAGCTTTGCAGCTGGCAGCTCATAAATTACCGATTAAAGCTAAAGTTGTAGTTCGACCCGATTACGAATAAATTTTGAGGAAGTTAAAATGAAAATGTATGAAATACGTGAAATGAATAACGAAGAAATAATAAAAAGAATTGCTGAAGAAGAAGCCAATTTGGTCGATTTGAGATTCCAGCACGCACTTAAAAATTTAACCAATACCGCAAAATTGAAATTGGTTAAAAAAGATATTGCAAGAATGAAAACCGTATTAAAAGAACGGGAACTTCAAGAAAAGAATAAATCAGAAAATTAACGTAGGAGTTTTTCCAAAGAATGGAAAGAGGTTTAAGGAAAACAAGAATTGGCGTTGTAGTTAAAAATAAAATGGATAAAAGCATTACCGTTGCTATTGAAAGACGTGTTGCGCATCCTATTTATAAAAAATATTACAAGAAAACAACTAAACTAATGGCTCACGATGAAAATAACGAATGCAATGTTGGCGATGTTGTGAAAATTATGGAAACAAGACCTTTAAGTAAAAATAAAAAATGGCGTTTAGTTGAAATTGTAGAAAAAGTCAAGTAATCGATTGATAAGGAGTAAGTTCTAAAAATGGTACAACAAGAAACGAATTTAGTAGTTGCTGATAACTCGGGCGCAAAAAAAATACGATGTATAAAAGTTTTGGGCGGAAGCGGAAGAAGATATGCCAGCGTGGGCGATTTAATCGTTGTTTCCGTTAAAGCCGCTTTGCCGAATGCCGGCGTTAAAAAAGGCGATGTGTCCAGAGCGGTTGTTGTTCGTACGAAAAAAGAAATCAGAAGAAAAGACGGTTCGTATATCAGATTCGATGAAAACGCTGCCGTTTTACTTAATCAACAAAACGAACCGAGAGGAACTCGAATTTTCGGACCGGTTGCCAGAGAATTGCGCGATAAAAAGTTTATGAAAATTATTTCATTGGCACCGGAAGTATTATAAAAGATAGGGAAGTAAATGAAAATCAAAAAAGACGATATGGTTGTTGTTATTGCCGGTAATTACAAAGGTAAAACCGGTAAAGTATTAAAAGTTTTCCCCAAAAAGGAAAGACTGATTGTTGAAGGCGTTAATTTGCGTAAAAGACATACTAAACCTAATCAACAAAATCCTCAAGGGGGAATAATCGAAAAAGAAGCTCCTATTCATGTGTCGAATGTTATGATACTCGATCCAAAAACCAACGAACCGACAAGAATAGGCAAGAAAATTATAATAGATGAAAGAACTGGTAAAAAGAGAAGCGCCAGAATAAGTAAAATTAGCGGAGAAATGTTACCATAAAGAAATAATTGGTTGTTGAGAAAAAAATGGCAAAGAAAACTAAAAAAGAAACAGAAAAGACACAAAAAAAAGAAACAAAAGCAGCTGCGGCTGAAGTAAAAGCGGAAGAAAAAATTACTCCGAGATTGTTTGAAAAATATAACAAGGAAATTATTCCAAAACTTACGAAACAATTCTCGTATAAAAGCGTTATGCAAGTGCCCAGATTGGAAAAAATTGTTGTGAATATGGGACTGGGTGCGGCTATACAAGATCCGAAAATTCTTGAAGAAGCGATGAGCGACCTTGCTGCCATTACCGGACAAAGACCGTCGATTAGAACGGCGAAAAAATCGGTATCGAACTTCAAACTTCGTGAAGGTATGAAAATAGGCGCAAAAGTCACCTTAAGAAAAGCACGGATGTATGAATTTTTAGATAGATTGATTTCCATGGCTTTGCCTCGTGTAAGGGATTTTAGAGGTGTTTCGGATAAATCTTTCGACGGACGAGGAAATTACACGCTTGGTGTAAAAGAACAAACAATCTTTCCCGAAATTAACGTTGATAAAGTAAACAGAGTTTTGGGAATGGATATTACTTTTGTAACAACGGCTAAAACCGATAAAGAAGCATACGAATTGTTAGCGGCTTTCGGCTTTCCGTTTAGAAAAAAAGAAATTCAACAATAATATAAATTGTGGGAATAATTAATGGCTAGAAAAAGTTTAGTTGCTAGAGAAGCTAAAAGAAGAAAATTAGTAGAAAAATATGCAGCTATTAGAAAAGAATTAAAGGAAAAAGGCGATTGGGAAGGATTGCAAAAATTGCCTAAAAATTCTTCGCCCGTACGACTTAGAAACAGATGCATGTTAACCGGGCGCCCGAGAGGTTATTACAGAAAATTTGGGGTTTCCAGATTAGTGCTTCGCGAAATGGCACTAAGAGGCGAAATTCCCGGTATTAAAAAATCTAGTTGGTAAAAAGGAGAGAGAATATGCCTGTTACGGATCCGATAGCGGATTTTTTAACAAGAATTAGAAATGCGGTTAAAGCTCAAAAAAGATTTGTTGAAATGCCTTCTTCCAATATGAAAGTGAAGATGGCTGAAATTTTGAAAAACAATCATTTTATTAGAGATTTTAATGTAATTGAAGATAACAAACAAAACGTTATTCGTATTTATTTGAAATATGTGGACGGAGAATCTTCAATCACCGGATTAAAAAGAATTAGTAAACCGGGATTGAGAGTTTACGTGGGTAGCGATGAAATCCCAAGAGTGTTGAACGGATTGGGATTGGCAATTATATCTACATCCAAAGGTTTATTGTCGGATAAAGAAGCAAGAAAACAAGCGGTCGGCGGAGAGGTTGTCTGCCATATTTGGTAAAACTTTATACACGGAGTTTGAAAAGTGTCACGAGTAGGTAAAAAACCGATAAATATTAAAGATGTCGAAGTTACTTTAAGCGGTGATACGCTAAAAGTAAAAGGTAAACTGGGCGAATTACAAATGAAAGTTCATCCGAATATGTCTATCGAAATTAATGGAGACGAACTCGAAGTTAAACGCCCTAACGATTTAAGAGAAAACAGAGCGCTACACGGTTTAACCCGTGCGTTAATTCAAAATATGGTTACCGGAGTAACCGAAGGTTTCTCCAAAGTTTTGGATATTGTTGGCGTTGGATACAGAGCGGAACTTAAAGGCAAAAATCTTTTGTTGAATGTGGGTTATTCTCACCCGATTTATTTCGTTCCACCGGATGAAATTAAATTGGAAGTGCCGACACAAACCCAAATTAAAGTTTCCGGTATCGATAAAGAACTGGTGGGATTGGTAGCAGCCAAAATCAGATCCTTCAGAAAACCGGAACCTTATAAAGGTAAAGGAATTAAATATTCGGATGAAATTATTGTTAGGAAAGCCGGAAAAACTGCCGGGTAATTAAGAGTAGGAGATTAAGTTTATAATGAAACTTAAAAAAGAAGATTTAAGAAGAAAAAAGAAAAACAGAGTACGTAAAAAAGTTAACGGTACACCGGAAAGACCTCGTCTTTCCGTTTATAGAAGTTTGAATCACATGTACGCACAACTGATTGACGATACTACCGGAACAACTTTGGTTGCTGCATCAACTAAATCCAAAGAAATTGCAGATGATGTTAAAAATGCGAAATCCAAAGTTGAAAAAAGTCATTTGGTAGGCAAACTTTTGGCTCAAAAAGCTAAAGAAAAAGGAATCGAATCCGCCGTTTTCGATAGAAACGGATTCAGATATCACGGCCGTGTAAAAGCGGTTGCAGACGGTGCGCGTGAAGGCGGAATTAATATATAATCTTTTGCCGGGTCGTCTAATGGTAGGACAGCGGTCTTTGACGCCGTACGTAGAGGTTCGAGTCCTCTCCCGGCAGCAAAAAGTTTATAAAGGAGTGGAAAATTGAGACATAAAAAAGTATCTGGTTTAGAAGGATTAAAAGAAAAAGTTGTTCACATCAACCGTGTGGCAAAAGTTGTTAAAGGCGGTAGAAGATTCAGCTTCAACGCTATTGTGGTTGTGGGCGATGGAAACGGTCATGTTGGCGTTGGTTTGGGAAAAGCTAACGAGGTTACCGATGCGATATCCAAAGGAATAGACGATGCTAAAAAAAATGTTTATAAAGTGCCCATTATTAAAGGAACCATTCCGCACGAAATTATTGGAAAATACGGTGCGGGAAAAGTATTATTAAAACCCGCTTCCCCCGGTACGGGACTTATCGCCGGTGGAGGTGTAAGAGCGGTTTTGGAAGCCGCCGGAGTGCAAGACGTTTTAACAAAATCGCTCGGTTCCAGTAATCCGCACAACCAAGTAAAAGCAACTTTGAAAGGTTTGCTCGATTTGATCGATGCACGATATATGGCAAAAAAACGCGGTATTGGTATTCAAGATTTATTTAATGCGAATTAGGTGTTAAAATGGCTAAAAAATTAAAAATTAAACAAATTAGAAGTATAATCGACCGGCCCAAAAAACAAAAAAGAACAATCGAAGCTCTCGGTCTCGGTCGGCCGAACTATGTTAAAATTCATAACGATACACCTCAAATTAGAGGAATGATAGAAAAGGTTTCACATTTAGTAACTGTTGAAGAAATTGAAGAATAGGAAAATCAATGGATATTCTAAGTAACTTAAAGTATGCAAAAGGATCCCGCAAACCGAGAAAAAGAATCGGTAGAGGCGAAGGTTCCGGCAGAGGCGGAACAGCAACCAAAGGGATGAACGGTCAAAAATCGAGATCAGGTTTTAAATATAGAGCATGGTTCGAAGGCGGACAAATGCCTTTGCAACGCCGTGTTCCCAAAAGAGGATTTAATAATTATAACAGACTCGAATATCAAGTAGTTAATGTAGCGGATTTACAACGCTTGGTTGATGCAAAGAAATTAGCCGGAGATACGGTTGATGCCGCCGCACTTTATAAAGCCGGTGCAATTTCCAAAGCGGCCGCACCGTATAAAATTTTGGGGAATGGTGAGCTGAAAGCAAAGTTAAATGTTGAAGCTCATGCTTTTAGTAAAAGCGCAGTAGAAAAAATCGAAGCAGCTGGTGGATCAACTAAAACAGTTAAAGTTTAATGGGAAAATTACAAGATACTTTCAGAAATATTTTTAAGATTCACGAATTACGACAAAGAATTCTTTATACTCTCGGTCTTTTGGTTATTGTTCGAATCGGCGCACACATAACTTTGCCGGGAATCGATTCGTATTTGTTAAGTGAAGCGATGGCAAACAGAACCTCGAACAATTTATTCGGGTTATACGACCTGTTTGTCGGCGGCGCTTTCAGTAACGCGGCAATCTTTGCATTGGGAATTATGCCGTATATCAGTTCTTCTATTGTAATTCAATTGGCGGGCGCCGTAATTCCTTATTTCCAAAAACTTCAAAAAGAAGGGGAAGAAGGAAGAAAGAAAATAACTCAATTAACACGTTACGGAACGGTTTTGATATCCGCTTTTCAAGCGATTGGCGTTGTTACTTACTTGTTGAGTATGGATTTTAACGGTGTGCCGATTGTTCCGCCGGAAGTGCAAGGATTCGGATTTTATTTATCGTCCGTGGTTTTCCTTGTTGCGGGAACAATTTTTATGATGTGGATGGGTGAACAAATAACCGAGAAAGGAATTGGAAACGGAATTTCATTGATAATATTTATCGGTATTATTAACAGACTGCCGTTTGCAATTTTGGATGAAATAAGATTAATTGATGCGGGAACAAGAAATATAGTTATAGAAATAGTAATTGTTGCTTTGCAAATTTTAATTGTTGCCGGAATAGTTTTGGTAACTCAAGGTACAAGAAGAATTCCGGTACAATATGCAAAAAGAGTTGTCGGGAGAAAAGTTTACGGCGGAGTTACTCAATATATTCCGTTGCGTGTAAACACGGCGGGCGTTATGCCCATAATTTTTGCTCAAGCAATTATGTTTTTGCCGAATACTGTTTTGTCGTTTTTCCCCGATAACGAGTTTTTACAATCATTGGCGCCGTATTTTCAATTTACGTCGTTTACATATTCGTTTATTTATGCTTTGATGATTGTGTTCTTTACATATTTTTACACCGCTATTGCGTTCAATCCGCAAGAAGTTGCCGAAACAATGAAGAAGCAAGGCGGATTTATTCCGGGAATCAGACCCGGGAAACAAACGGCTGAGTTTATCGACAATATATTAACGAAAATAACTTTACCCGGATCCATTTTCTTGGCTATAGTGGCAATATTACCGGCGTTTGTAATAAGATTTGGTGTTTCCCCAACTTACGGTTCGTTTTTCGGCGGTACGAGCCTTTTAATTATCGTTGGAGTTGCTCTCGATACGTTACAACAAATTGAATCGCATTTGCTTATGAGACATTACGACGGGTTTATGAAATCGGGTAAAGTAAAAGGAAGAAGATAGTTGGTTCTTTTGTGATTTTAATTAAAACTAAAAAAGAAATCGATAAGATTCGTAGAAGTAATGAGATTGTTGCCGAAACTTTGCAGTTAGTAAAACGTTATGTTAAGGAAGGAATTACAACAAAAGAACTTGATAAAATTGCGGAAGATTATATTCTAAGTAATGATGCGACCCCGGCGTTTAAGGGGTATTCACAAGGTGGTTCTTTGGTTTTTCCGGGTACAATATGTGCGTCGGTTAATGAAGAAGTTGTTCACGGAATTCCAAGCGAAAGAGTTCTTTCAAATGGTGATATAATTTCGATAGATATCGGTGTTATAAAAGACAGATATTATGGAGATGCGGCAATAACGGTGGCTGTTGGTGAGATTTCCGAAGAGAAAAAGAAATTGATGGAAGTTACCGAAAAATCACTTTATTTGGGAATCGAACAAGCGAAAGTCGGAAATTCGATTGGAGATATTTCCGCTGCAATTCAGGAGTATGTTGAAAGTAACGGATTTTCCATCGTTAGAGCTTTGTGCGGGCACGGTGTGGGGAAAAAATTACACGAAGACCCGCAAATACCGAATTACGGTAAAAGAGGAACAGGACCGAGAATTAAAAACGGAATGACGTTGGTAATTGAACCGATGGTTAATACCGGCACTTATGAAGTTACCGTTGCAAGCGACGGTTGGACGGTTTTAACGAAAGACGGATTACCTTCGGCTCATTTTGAACATACGATAGCAATAATTAACGGAAAACCAGAAATATTATCGAAGTGTTAAATTGGCAAAACAAGAACCAATAAAAGTTGACGGTGTAGTAACCGAGACGTTACCAAATGCTCACTTCCGAGTGAGGTTGGATAACGGGCACGAAATATTAGCACATATTTCGGGCAAAATGCGTATGCATTTTATTAAAATTTTGGTCGGCGATAAAGTTGCCGTGGAACTTTCGCCGTACGATCTAAATAAAGGCAGAATTACATACAGATATAAATAATGAGGTCAGGATGAAGGTTAGAGCTTCAGTTAAAAAAATATGCGACCATTGTAAAATTATCAAAAGACATGGTAGAGTAATGGTTATTTGCAAAAACCCAAAACATAAACAAAGACAAGGTTAAATTTAGGAGGTTTTCTTTTGGCTCGTATCGCAGGAATTGATTTACCGAAGAATAAAAAAGCTTACATAGGTCTAACTTATATTTACGGAATCGGTAGAACCACCGCTTTTGATATTTTGAAAAAAGCTAACGTCGATCCCGATAAAAAAGTAATGGACCTGAACGAAGAAGAAATTGCTAAAATAAGATCTGTAATTACAGCGGATTACAAAGTTGAAGGTGCGTTGAGAAGTGAAGTTCACCAAAACATTAAGCGGTTAATGGATATCGGCTCGTACAGAGGGTTGCGCCACAGAAGAGGACTTCCCGTAAGAGGTCAACGTACCAAAACCAACGCAAGAACAAGAAAAGGCAAAAAGAGAACGGTTGCCGGTAAAAAGAAAGCACCCGGCAAGAAATAGTTATTAAAAGAGGAGTAATATAATTGGCTAAGAGTTCACGAAAAACTAAAAAGAAAGTTCACGTAGATTCAATAGGTGTTGCGCATATTAAAGCTTCGTTTAACAACATTATTGTAACCATTACCGATGTTTACGGAAACACGGTCTCATGGTCGTCGGCAGGTAAAATGGGTTTTAAAGGTTCCAGAAAAAATACACCTTTTGCCGCTCAAGTTACCGCCGAAGCGGCAGCTAAAGAAGCTTACGATCTCGGTATGCGTAAAGTTGATGTTTTAATTAAAGGACCCGGTGCGGGTAGAGACGCCGCAATAAGAGCGTTGAATACCGCCGGTTTACAAATTATGTCGATTAAAGATATAACACCCATACCGCATAATGGGTGCAGACCACCAAAACGTAGAAGAGTATAAATAAAGGAATTTAGTAAATGGCAAGATATACCGGAGCAAGTTGCAAACTTTGTAGAAGAGAAAGACAAAAATTATTTCTGAAAGGCTCGAAATGTCATTCACCGGCATGCCCTTTGGAAAAAAGAAATTATCCTCCAGGTGAACACGGATTAAACAGGAGGATGAAATATTCCGAATACGGAATCCAATTGCGTGAAAAACAAAAAGTTAAAAGAATTTACGGAATCCTGGAAAATCAATTCCGTATTTATTTTGCTAAAGCTAACAGGCAAAAAGGCGTTACCGGCGAAAACCTTATCGCTTTGCTCGAAAGAAGATTGGATAATGTTGTGTTCCGTTTGGGATTCGCCCCTTCCAGAAAAGCGGCAAGACAATTGGTTACGCATAGACACGTGTTGGTTAACGGCAGAATAGTTAACGTACCATCGTATTTATTGTCGCCCGGGGATGTAATCTCAATTAAAGAAAAAAGTAAAAAACTGGATATAATTCACAATACCTTGAGAAGAACCAAAGACGGTATGTACGGATGGTTGGCACTCGATAAAGCTAACTTGAGCGGAACGTTTTTACAAATTCCGCAAAGGGAAGATGTTCCTCTTAATGCTAACGAACAACTTATTGTTGAGTTGTATTCAAAATAATTAATATTTAAAGATGGGGATAATTTATGAGTTTTCCTTTTATTAAAATGCCAGATGGTGTAATATTAGACGATAAAGTTTCTACTGACGTGTATGGTAAATTTACTGTTCAACCGCTGGAACGAGGCTTCGGTGTTACTTTAGGTAATGCTTTCAGAAGAGTTTTACTCTCGTCCTTGCCCGGCGCTGCAATTACGGCAATTAAAATCGATGGAATTTTACACGAGTTTACTACCATTCCGGGCGTTGTTGAAGATGTGTTGGAAATGATTCTTAATTTGAAAAAGATTAGAATGAAAATTACCAATAAAAAAGCTTACAAACTCGAAGTATCTTTAACCGGTCCATATCAATTTACCGGTAAAGATCTTCAAGATGCTTCGCCGGATATTGAAATTTTGAACCCCGACGAACATATTGCAACCTTAAACGAAGGTGCGAAATTAAATATGGAACTACGCTTCGGTATGGGAAAAGGCTACGTGCCGGCCGATCAGCAAAATATAGTTGACCAAACAATCGGTATTATCCCGATAGATTCGATTTTTACACCGATAAGAAACGTACGTTACGAAGTTGAAAACGTGAGAATTGGCGAAAGTAACGAATTTGAAAAATTGACTTTGGAAGTAACTACCGACGGCTCGTTAACTCCGGAAGAAGCGCTCTCGAATGCGGGAATAATTTTACGCGATCACGTGAATATGTTCGTTAATTTCGAAGTTGAACCCGAAGAAGAAAAAGTTGAAAGCGAAAAAGATGCCGAATTCGAAAGGATAAAGAAAATATTAAAAACCAACGTAGACGATTTGGAATTGAGCGTTCGTTCGCATAACTGCCTTAAAGCTGCAAATATTAAAACTTTAGGCGATTTGGTAAGAAGAGACGAAAGCGAACTGCTTAAATTCAGAAATTTCGGTAGAAAATCACTCTCCGAACTTGTTGAATTGGTAGAAAATTATAACTTGGAATTCGGAATGGATGTCGATAAATATCTGAAAGACGATTCCGATTCCTCTCAAAACTAGATATTAAGGGTAATTGTAATGAGACACAGAGTTAAAGGTAAAAAACTAGGAAGAACCGCTGCGCATAGAAAAGCAACGTTAAGAGCTTTATCTACCGCATTAATTAAGCATAAAAGGATTAAAACAACGGTTGCCAAAGCGAAAGCGCTTAGAACTTTCGTCGAACCGTTGATTACCAAAGCTAAGAAAGATACGGTTCATTCACGCAGGTTGATTGCACGCGAAATTCACGACAAAGCAGTTGTGCAAGAACTTTTTAACGAAGTAGTTCCCAAAATCGGCGATAGACCCGGAGGTTATACAAGAATCGTACGTTTGGGAAACCGCGTGGGCGATGCAGCCGAAATGGCTATAATCGAATTGGTCGATTATAACGATGTAAACGTTAAGAAACCGAAAAAGACTAAAAAGAAAGCCGAAAAAGTAGACGAAACACCGGTTGAAACCAAAGAAGAAACCAAAGATACGGTAGAAGAAGAAAAAACAGAAGAAAAACAAGAAGACGCAACTCAAGAAAAAACCGGTGAGGCGGACGATTTAACAAAAATAGAAGGTATCGGTCCTAAAATTGCCGAATTATTGAAAGCGGAAAACATAAACTCTTTTGCCGATCTGGCAAACACCGAAACGGATAAAATAAAAGAAATTCTTGCCGCGGCAGGCGGTAGATATAAATCCCACGATCCTTCTACATGGCCACAACAAGCAAAACTGGCTGCCGAAGGGAATTGGGAAGAATTGAAAAAATTACAAGACGAGTTAGACGGCGGAAGAGTAAAGAAAGACGATTCCGAAGAAAAATAAATTATTTATTTATTTTTGAACAAGGGATTATCCGAAAGACCTTTTTGAGTTAAGTTAAATAAAATTTTGCTATTATTACAACTCAAATTAAGGTACTAATTAAGGATAATCTCTTTTTTTATGTCCGAAATTAAATTCTATAAATCATTAAGAAACGTAAAGGATTTGCCGAAAGGTAAAATACCCGAAGTTGTTCTTTGCGGAAGGGCGAACGTGGGTAAATCTTCGTTCATCAATTCGTTTTTTAACCGTAAAAATCTGGCCAAAACAAGCTCCACCCCCGGCAAAACAAAAGCCTTGAATTATTTTTTAGTAAAAGAAAAATTTTATTTGGTCGATTTGCCCGGATACGGATTTTCCAAAGTTTCCAAAAAAGAACAAGAACTGTGGTCGGAATTAATTGAAGAATATTTCCTGAAAAGTAAAAATATAAAATTGGTTTTTCATCTTATCGATAGCCGGCACGATCCTACCAAACTGGACATATTACTTAATAAATATATAAAAAAATTAAACCTTAACTATGTAGTTATATTTACCAAAGTCGATAAACTGAAACAATCGGAATTGGTAAAACTTAAAAGAAAAATGAAATCCGAATTCCCCGAATTGATTTTCGGAGAAAACGCTTTTCTTTATTCTTCGGTTTCGAAAGTAGGTAAAAAAGAATTGAAAGGCTTTTTATCGGAAAAACTGGACGTAAAGTTATAAGAATAAAATATTTATATTTTTTCAAAATAAGTGGATTTTACTCAAATAACCTGCTCATCAAAGAAAATATTTTTATAAATTTGTATTAATTTGAAAGAAATTTGATTGGAATAATATAATTCACGGGACCAATGGGATTAAGCACAAGAGACAAAAAGAGAATACTGATTTTTTTAATCATTCCGTTATTATTATTGGTACCGATTTTCTCCGGTAATTTAACCTTAAAGATTATTGCGGGAATCGTTCTGGTAATATACGTCGGATTTATAATCTTCTTGAGGGATTCGATTCGTATCAAAGAAATTTTTGAAAACGACGACGACTTATTCATTGCCGTAGACGATGACGAAGAAGAACCGTCCGGTACAACTTACGAAACCGATGCGGGCGAAGATTTTCAAATAATTTCCGGTTCCACGAACGTAGAGACAATGAAGATTGAAACTTACACGCAACCGGTTCGTACGGGTAAGAAAATTCTTGTTAAACCGGAAAACCTGAAGGAATCGTTCGAGAAAATCGCATTCGAAAAAGTACCAGAAGGTGTAAATCACGACGAACAATTCGTGTTTGTGTTAGAAAAATTATTAAGCGTAATTAAAGAAACTTTTCTTGCCCATTCGGTTGTTTTTTACTGGTACAATAAACGCAAGCATAAATTAACGCTCGAAAAATTTGTAACCGATTCCACTTCGTTCCGCGAAGAAGACCTGGAAATAGAAAACGATATTCTCAGTAAAATTGTTTTGAAAGAAGAACCCGAATTGCTTACCGATATTCTCGCCTCCGCCGAAGCCGATGTAATCCGTTACTACGACGGCTCGCAGGGAATCAAAAGTTTTGTGGGCGTTCCGCTTTTCTATAATAAAATGTTAACAGGGGTTCTTGCGCTCGATTCTAAAGCCAAAGATAATTTCGGCATCGAAACGATTTATCATCTCGGAAGGTTCGTAAGGGTTATCGCAATCATTATTTCCTTGTTTGAAGAGAGATTTACCGATTCGAAATCGCAAGAAAGATTGAATGCCTTGCTTAAAGTAATAGAAGGAAGCAAGAAATTTGACGACGAAAACGATTTGTATGAAATTATTTTGAAAACGGTGGAGGATTTGATCCCTTGGGATGTTTTTACGTTTGTCTTTTTCGACCCGGTTGAGCAGAAGTTTAAAATTTTAAAATCGAAAAACAAGAAACCTCTGAAATACGTTGGAGAAAATCTCGAAGTACAATTGGAACGGACTCTTGTAGGTAAAGCCATTTTAACCGGCGTTCCCGTAAGCGTGGAAGATACAAGCGATAAAAAATACATAAGATTTTCGGAAAACGAAGATGTTCATTTCGACGGTTCTTTCCTTGCCGTTCCTTTAATTTATGATAATCAAAATTACGGTGTTTTGTGTTTTGAGAATTTGAAGAAAAATATTTACACCAATTCCGATATCCGGTTTATGAAAACCGTTTCGAAACTTTTTTCGTTTATGGTTTATTCGTTTTCAACAAATTCGATTTTGAAAAAATTGCTGTCGGTTGATGTTGAAACGCGGGCATTGAACTACGATACTTTCATAGAGCGAATGGAAAACGATTTGATTAAAGCGAACGATGTTAAAGTGCCGAGTGCAATCGCTTTAATTCAAATAGATGAATTTTTGGACGAAGGAACGCTTTTCGAAGAAGACCCGTTTCCGAAAGTTCTTATGGAAATTAACGAAATGATTAAGAGCGAAATAACAAAACTTGAACTTTTCGGAAGATTACAGGAAAGGATTTTCGGGGTTTACTTTTTTAATAAAACCACAAAAGATGTTTTTTTGTGGGCGGAAAAACTGCGCATTAAAATTGCGCGCAAACCGATTGCCGTACTTTCGAAACAGACGACGTTTACCGTCTCGATCGGTGTGGCTTCCGCACAAGGGAAAACGGACGTTCACGAGGTTTTACACAATGCCGAACTGGCGCTGAATAAAGCGTTGGAGAAAGGCGGAAATTCCGTAAAGAGTATAAACTGATGAAAAATTTTGTTGTAATTGTTCTTGATGGTGTTGGGATAGGGGAATTGCCCGACGCCGCCGAGTATAACGATGTTGGAAGTAATACATTAAAAAACATTTCCGAAACCGTGGGCGGATTGAATCTGCCTAATTTGGAGAAATTCGGACTCGGCAACATCGAAAATTTAAAAGGCATTGCACATATCGAAAATCCGTCGGCTTCGTTCGGTAAAATGAAGGAAGTCTCAATCGGTAAAGATTCGACGTCGGGACATTGGGAATTGGGCGGACTCAAAGTCGATTTTAAATTCCCCGTGTATCCGGACGGATTTCCCGACGAGGTAATCCGGAAGTTTATCAAAGAAACCGGCGTCCGGGGTGTGCTTGGAAATAAACCTGCTTCGGGTACGCAAATAATCCGGGAATTGGGCGACGAGCATGTGAAAACCGGATATCCGATTGTTTACACTTCGGCCGATTCGGTTTTTCAAATTGCCGCTCACGAGGAAGTTATACCGTTGAACAGATTGTATGAAATTTGCGAAATCACCCGGAAAAAAGTAATGGTAGGCGAACACACGGTAGGAAGAATTATTGCCCGTCCGTTCGTCGGCTCAAGCGGTAATTATACAAGAACGACAAACAGAAAAGATTTCTCGGTTGATCCCGTTGGAAAAACAATTCTGGATTATTGCAGCGAAAACGGAATTCAAACAATCGGGATAGGTAAAGTTAACGACTTGTTCAATTACAAAGGAATAGACGTCAGCGTGAAAACCAAATCGAATTCGGAAGGGATAGAAAAAATCATCGAATTTGCCGGCAAATCGGAACAAAGTTTTATTTTTGCGAATTTAGTCGATTTCGATGTTTATTTCGGTCACCGCAATGATCCGGAAGGCTTCCATAAAGCGTTAATCGAATTCGACCAAGCGTTACCAGGAATTACCGCCGAACTTGACGAAACGGATGCTTTGATAATTACCGCCGATCACGGAAACGACCCGACAACGCCAAGTACCGATCACAGCAGGGAATATGTTCCGTTACTTTTCTACCGGAAAAATAAACCGGCGAAAAATCTGGGAATCCGGAAAACATTTTCCGATGTTGCCCAAACCGTTGCGGATTTTTACGGAATTGAAAACGATTTAAAAGGCACGAGTTTTTTGAATGAGTAAAAAAGTTCGGGAAAATCCGGTCGATAAAAAACTGCTGAAAAAGATAGTAAAAATTCAATCGATACCGCCCGGAGTTGCGGAAAAGTTTCTTCTTACGAAGGGGAAATTCAAAAAAATAAAAATTAGGAACGGTTTTTGTTAAAAAATAATGAGTATTTGATAGAAACCGATATTTTCGTAAAACATCTGAAACATCGCGGTAAAGGTTATTCGGCACTTGAATTGGCAATGAGTTCCGGTCTGTGTTTTACAACCGTATTAAACGCAGCCGAACTTATTGATGCGGCGGAATCCGAAAATGAAAAAAATACGGTAATTGCTTTACTTAATGCCGTTAAAATTTTAGGTTTACATCAACGATATAGTTTGTATGTTAATGAATTTTCGGGAAAGGTTGTCTCAATTCGAGATTCTTTATTTTGTGTTGTGGCAAAAATTAATAAATTGATTATATTAACCGATGATATTCGAAAATATAAAAAAACTGGTTTGGAAATTATTTCATCAAGAGATTTGAGAGGATAAATGCATCTCGGAAAAGTAATCGGAACCGTTTGGTCGACCAGAAAAGACGAAAAACTTGTAGGTGCTAAATTTTTAATTGTGCGCCAATTGAATTTGGATTATTCGCCGAAAGACAATTTTGTGGTAGCGGTCGATTCCGTCGGCGCGGGCGTCGGTGAAGTTGTTCTTTACGCTCAAGGAAGTTCCGCGCGTCAAACAACGTTGACCAAAAACAAACCGGTCGATGCCGTTATTATGGCGATTGTCGATAAATTGGATATTTCGGTTAAAGAAAAGTTAAACGAAATGGTTAAAAATTAAATGATTTTAGCTAAAGTAATCGGAACAATTTGGGCAACGCGGAAATACGATTCGGTGAAAAATTACAAATTGCAGTTCATTCAACCGATTGACGCGAAAATGAATAATGTGGGTGATCCGATTGTAGCTGTGGATACCATTGGAGCGGGACCTGGTGAAATTGTTTTTTACGCTACTTCGAGCGAATCGGTAATTGCAATGGATGTGGATATGGCTCCGGTCGATGCCTCCATTGTGGGAATTGTTGATTCTATTAATTCGAAAAATTAATAAAGGGTAGAGAATTGAAAATAACGAAACAATTCACAAACCGGGAAAATCAATCACTCGATAAATACTTGCAAGAAATCGGCAAGGTGGATCTTCTTACGCCCGAAGAGGAAATTGAACTGGCAATGCGAATAAAAAGGGGCGATCAAAAAGCCCTTGAAAAATTGGTAAAATCGAACTTAAGATTTGTTGTAAGTGTTGCCAAGCAATATCAAAATCAAGGTTTATCGCTCGGCGATTTAATTAACGAAGGAAATTTGGGTTTGATAAAAGCCGCAAAACGTTTCGACGAAACAAGAGGATTTAAATTTATTTCCTATGCGGTTTGGTGGATTCGTCAATCGATTCTGCAAGCTTTGGCCGAACAATCAAGAATTGTACGGTTACCTTTGAACCGTGTTGGCACACTGAATAAAATCGGAAGAGCTTACAGTAATTTGGAACAGGAATACGAAAGGGAACCCAGCGCTACCGAACTTGCGCAAGAATTGGATATGGATTTGGAAGAAATTTCCGATACGTTGAAAATAGCCAGCAAAAGCGTTTCGATGGATGCGCCTTTTTCGCAAGGCGAAGACAACAGATTGATCGATGTACTTTCCGACGATGAAGATCCGTCGCCCGATACGCTTTTAATGTCGGCTTCCTTAAAAGAGGAAATAGAACGGGCACTTTCTACCTTAACCGAAAGGGAAGCGGAAGTTATTAAACTTTATTTCGGAATTGATGTTGAACATCCGCTGACACTCGAGGAAATAGGCGAAAAATTCAACCTTACACGGGAAAGGGTTCGCCAAATTAAAGAAAAAGCAATAAGAAGATTACGCCACACTTCACGAAGCAGGAATTTACGCGCTTATTTGGGATAAGCAGTATGAAATCCGGATTGTTTTTAATAGGATTGGTTTTTATATCGGCGAATTTGCTAATTTCCTGCTCATCAACCACGTCGTACACGAGATACAAAACCGCAAAGAAAGAGAGAGAAACGGAAAAGTATTCCGTGCGTTACGGGAAAACCGAAAAAACAAAGAAAAAAAGTTACAAAAATCCCGCTTCAAAAGAATCGAAGGAAACGCTTACGGTAAAAGAATTTCAGAAAAAACTGGGCAAAATAAAAAAATTAAACGGCGCTTTAACGGAAAGGGAAAGACTGCTTTTTGAAATTGTTAAATATCTCGATACGCCGTACAAATACGGTGGTCAATCCCAAAAGGGAATAGATTGTTCGGCGTTTACGCAACAGGTTTACAAAAATTCTTTGGGCGTCGAACTTCCGCGTACCGCCCGCGAACAATACAAAGTGGGCGATAAAGTGTCGGAGTTGAAATTCGGCGATTTGGTTTATTTCGATACGCAGCAAGGAGTTTTTCCCGGGCACGTCGGAATTTACCTGGGCGATTCCCTTTTTGCACATGCCAGTTCAATTCAAGGGGTAACGATTACACCGCTTAATAACAAATACTTCAAAAAACGATACGTCGGCGCAAGAAGAATCACATCGATAGACAACAATTAAAACCTTTCGAATTTTAATAATTAATGTTTTGCGGAAGTTTACGGCAATAATTTTACACCGTAAAAAATCTTTATAAATTGATATTCGTATATGATTAACTTATTTTTTGATTAATAATTTCAAAAAATTTCCGGAGGTCAAAATGGAGTACAGAATTGAAACCGATACGATGGGGGAAGTTAAAGTACCGGCGGATAAATATTACGGAGCGCAAACGGCACGTTCGCTGATGAATTTCAAAATAGGCGGAGAACGATTTCCGAGGGAAATGATAAGGGCGTTGGGAATTCTGAAAAAAGCCGCCGCCTTGGCTAACAAAGAGCTTGGAGTTTTGCCGGCAGAAAAAGCGGATTTAATTGTAAGAGCGGCCGACGAAGTGATTGAAGGAAAATTGGACGACCATTTCCCGCTTGTGGTCTGGCAAACCGGAAGCGGCACGCAAACTAACATGAACACGAATGAAGTTATTGCGAACCGTGCAATAGAAATGGCCGGCGGAAAGCTGGGAAGTAAAAACCCGATTCATCCTAACGACGATGTAAACAAAGCTCAATCGTCTAACGATACTTTCCCCACGGCAATGCATATAGCCGCCGTGGAAGAAATCCACAGAAGATTAATTCCGATGGTTACGAAATTGAGGGACGCACTTGCGGAAAAAGCCGAAGAATTTAAAGACATCGTTAAAATCGGCAGAACACATCTGATGGATGCCGTTCCGTTAACGCTCGGACAAGAGTTTTCGGGGTATGTGCAGCAATTAACAAACGGTTTGGCAAGAATTCACGCTTGCTTGCCGCGCTTATCGGAATTGGCGCTTGGCGGAACGGCGGTAGGTACGGGTTTGAACACCCATCCCGATTTTGCGGAACTTGCGGCTCAAAAAATTTCGGAAATTACCGGATTGAAATTCAAATCGGCGCCGAATAAATTCGAAGCCCTTGCGGCACACGATGCAATTGTGGAAGCTAGCGGTGTTTTGAAAACCATAGCGGCTTCGTTGATGAAAATCGCTAACGATATTCGATGGCTTGCTTCCGGACCGCGTTGCGGAATAGGCGAAATAACGTTGCCGGCAAACGAACCGGGAAGTTCGATTATGCCGGGTAAAGTTAATCCGACCCAAGCGGAAGCAATGACGATGGTTTGCACTCAAGTTATGGGTAACGATGCTACAATAAACTTTGCCGGTGCAAGCGGAAACTTCGAGCTTAATGTTTACAAACCCGTAATGATTTACAATTTGTTGCAATCGATCAGATTAATTTCCGATGCATGCGAAAGCTTTACCGATAAAGCGGTTGTTGGAATTAAACCCAATAGGGAAAACATTAAAAAACATCTCGAAAATTCTTTGATGCTTGTTACGGCGCTTAATCCTTACATCGGCTACGACAATGCGGCTAAAATAGCCAAAAAGGCATACGCCGAAAACAAAACATTGAAGGAAGCGGCGGTTGAATTGGGCATTCTTACCGCCGAACAGTTCGATGAATACGTTCGACCCGAAAAAATGATAGGTCCGAAAAAATAAATCGGTTAAACCGCATCGTTAATTGACGGTGCGGTTTCCGCTTCTCAATTTAATCTCGAACCGGAATTTTATGAACGGATTAGTTTCCTTGATTTTTGCTCTCGTCGAATTTACATTGATAATTTATGTAAAAAAATACCGGACGATTAGCAAGACCAACAATTTGTTTTTCGATCTGCTTGTTTTGCTTTTCACTTATCAAGTATTCGAATTTTTAATCTGCGGATTGAATTTGAAAAATCCCGCCGTTACTTATCTTGCATTCGTAACCATAACGTTTATGCCTCCGTTGGGTTTGTACGCGGTTTTTATTCTTTCGGGTTACCGAAATAAAATTTTAACATTGTTGTTTTTACCGGCTCTGTTTTTTACGGTTTATTATTTGTTTGTACTGAACGAATTCGAAGTGTTGAAATGCACGCCCGTTTACGCCGCATATAATTATCCGCTGGGATTCTTATACGGTTTATTTTATTACTTGCCGATAGCGGCCGTAATCGTTATTGCATTTATAAAGTTTAAATTCGACACAGACCGGACGAAAAGAAAATTGTGGAAGATAATTTTTACGGGATATTCCGTAACTTTTATTCCGGGTTTTATTTTTACAAGATTATTCGACGAAATGCTCTTCGCTGTTGAAAGTATTTTATGTAAATTTGCATTTATTCTTGTTTGGTTTATTGCGTATTTTATTAAAACGAACAATTTAAATGACACAAAAATTAAGGGAGATTATGGATTTTAAAAGTCAAAGCATTCAGGAAAAAAGCATAAACACAATCAGATTTTTAGCGGTGGATGCAATACAAAAAGCAAATTCGGGTCATCCGGGTATGCCGATGGGATGCGCACCGATTGCATATTTACTTTATTCGAAAATAATGAAACACAATCCCGCAAATCCGGAATGGATAAACAGAGACAGATTCGTTCTTTCCGCTGGTCACGGCAGCATGTTGCTTTACGCTTCGCTCCATCTTTCGGGTTACGATGTTTCGCTTGAAGATTTGAAAAATTTCAGGCAGTGGGGCAGTATAACACCCGGGCATCCCGAATACGGTTTAACGCCAGGAGTAGAAACAACCACGGGACCGTTGGGACAAGGGTTTGCCAATGCGGTGGGAATGGCTTTGGCGCATTCGTTTTTGGCGGAGAAGTTTAATAAAGACGACGTGGAAATTCTTAACAACAAAATATATGTAATTGCCGGCGACGGCGACATGATGGAAGGCATTTCACACGAAGCCGCTTCGTTTGCCGGTCATAATAAATTGAACGGCTTAATTGTTTTTTACGATAACAATAAAATTACAATCGACGGTAAACTGGATTTGGCTATGTCGGAAAACGTTGCCGGACGGTTTGAAGCATACGGCTGGGAAGTTCTTAAAGTTTCCGATGTTAACGATTTGAACGAATTGGAAAATGCGGTTTTGAAAGCGCAAAAATCGGATAAACCCGTAATTATTATAACGAATACGCATATCGGTTACGGAAGTCCGAACAAACAAGATACCGCTTCGGTGCACGGTTCGCCGCTGGGCGAGGAAGAGGTAAAATTAACTAAACAAAATCTCGGTTGGCCCGAAGACAAAACGTTTTTTATTCCTGACGAAGTGAAAGAACATTTTACGAAAGTAAAAGAAAACGGTTTGAGATACGAAAAAGAGTGGAGGGAAAAATTCGAGGAATATAAAGAAAAGTATCCCGGCGATGCGGAATTGTTCGAAAATGTTTTTAAAGGTGAGTTCGGCGTCGATTGGGAAAATCATCTGCCGGAATTTAAAGATTATTCCGAAAAATTGGCAACGCGCGCCGCTTCGGGTAAGGTATTGAATTCGATTGCCGGCAGTTTACCCACTTTGTTCGGCGGTTCGGCGGATTTGGCTCCTTCCAATAATACTTATCTGAAAGAATATCCGGATTTTTCCGCAGCGGATAGAAAAGGCAGAAATTTACATTTCGGAATACGCGAGCATGCAATGGCAGGAATTTTAAACGGTATGGCTCTGTACGGCGGAGTAATTCCATACGGCGGTACGTTTTTGGTCTTCTCCGATTATTTGCGACCATCTATAAGAATTGCCGGACTTTCCAAAATCAAACCGGTGTATGTTTTTACTCACGATAGCATCGGACTCGGGGAAGACGGTCCGACCCACCAACCGGTTGAGCATTTGGCGTCGCTAAGAGCAATACCGAATTTGATTGTAATCCGGCCGGCGGACGCAAACGAAACCGTAGAAGCCTGGAAAGTAGCCGTACGGCATAAAGGCGGTCCGGTAGCTTTGATATTAACCCGACAAAAACTGCCCGTACTTGATAGGAATAAATACGCACCGGCGGAAAATTTGCAAAAAGGGGCTTATGTTATTAAAGATTCGGAGAAAGAGCCGGACGTTATTTTGATTGCCACGGGTTCGGAAGTGCAACTTGCGCTTTCCGCCGCTGAGGAATTGGAAACCGGAAAACAAATTGGTGTTCGCGTTGTAAGTATGCCGAGCCGGGAATTGTTCGAAATGCAACCGGAGGATTATAAAAAATCGGTCTTACCGGACGAAGTGAAAGTAAAAGTATCGATTGAAGCGGGTGTAGGTTTGGGTTGGGAAAGATATACCGGCAATCCCGATGCGGTGATAAGTATAGAAAAATACGGAGCTTCCGCCCCGGCAAATGTTCTGTTTGAGAAATACGGCTT
>CAZKKI010000005.1:0-40504 GCA_964553325.1 uncultured Melioribacteraceae bacterium
GGGTCGAAACTGAGCGTAATTACATCGAAATCTTTACCGGGAGTCATATTTATTCTGTCAACCGCCCAAGTCAATTCCTGTAAAAGCGGATGACAAATTCCCGCGCAATTGTAATATACTATATCTAGCAGAACCGGTTTATCGATCAAACTTCCAAGAGTTACGGTGTCACCTTCGGAAGTAACAAATTGGGAATCGAGCGGTAAATAATTACCGCGTTTTTCCTCGATGCCGATTTTTATGCTTTGATATTCGTCTGCCTTAGCGTGTGAATACAGTACTCCACACACTAACACAAATAGTGTTAAGTAGTTTCTTATGTTCATACAAAGTCGTTAGTTAGCTAGCCAACTTACTCAAATAATCGTACAGGGCTTTAAGATTTTCTTTGTTGAGCCTGAGGACGGAAGAATTAAATCCGTAAGTCACCGGATCGCTGGCAACTCTTTGGACAAAATTCTCGAAATTGTTATTCAGTTTATGGGAAGCAAAAAGATATATAACATTATTGAGATTGTTAGCTACTTTTTTCAGTAATAATGCTTCATTACTGTTATCGTTTCGGATTTTTGCAACCAATTCATCCTTTTTCTTCAAAACCGAAGACTCCTCTTCCGAAATCTTTTTCATAGCAATAGGTAACGGAACCGTACTAGGCTCAACTACGCCCTTCGATAATTGATACTTTTCGTCTAATTTCTTAATCTGATCGTCAGTAATTTTCGGATAATCTGCAAGTGTTCTTATGAAGTGAATAATTGCAATTCTATCGGTAGGAGGTAAAAATTCGTATGCCGTCATTCCCGTGCCCGACACACCTTCTTGAATTGTTTTATATAAATTAAATATATCGGGACCGTTAGTCCAATTTTCCAATTTTGTGAAATCACGCGGTTTGGGATTTAACGCCACTCCGGCAGGGCCATCACCTTTTCCTTCGTTACCATGACAAGCAGAACAATTTCGTACAAACAATTCTTTACCTTTTGCAATTTCGTCCTTACTTGAATTCTTTAGCGAAGCGAGATCTATTGCCGGTTTTACTCCGCCTTTTTTCTTTTCAACCTTTTTAAATTCACTTAAATCTATATCGGGTACCGTATATCCGCCTCTGTTAAAAGCAATTTGGTCGAGATGCTTTACATAATATATTCCACCCGCCAAAATCACGAGAAAAATTAAGATGTAAAACAATCCGAATAACCTGAACGGATTTTTTAACATTTCTTTGAAATCAACTTCTTCTTCAATTTTTCTTTTTTCATTCATAGTTTTTCACAAAATTATAATCTGAAATTAATTCCTCTTTTTAATTTCGGATCGCCAACAGGAACAAGATTTTCCTTACCGGCTTTCCAGTTAAATATAACTAAAATTAAACCTATCGCAAAAATTGCATATCCCAATTCAATCCATCCCGGGATATAACCGAATTCTTGATAGGTCGGCATGGTCATCCAAAGAATATCGAAAAAATGGGCAAATAAAATCCAAAGCGACATGAATTTAAGACGTTTCGGATTCATTTTAGAAGGCTGAGCAAGCAAACCGAAATACGGAATAATAAAATGTATAAAAATCAATGCGATTGAAAAATACATCCAATAACCTTCCCAGCGTTCCAAATACCAAATTGTTTCTTCGGGTAGATTTGCATACCAAATAAGCAAAAATTGACTGAAAGCTATGTACGCCCAAAAGTTTACAAAACCGAAAAGCAAAGCCCCGAAACTATAATAATGATCTTCTTTAACACCTTGAAAGAAATAGCCTTTTTCGCCAAGTGTTACAACAATATATGTTATTGCGGCAAGAGCGGCTAACACCGTTCCAGAAAAATAATAAACACCGAATATTGTTGAGTACCAATGAGGTTCGAGACTCATTAACCAATCGATAGAGAAAAATGTGATTGACAAAGCAAACAATGGAACGAAAATAGCCGACAATTTAATATTTTTTCTTGTCAGATTTTGATCTTTCGTGGTATCTTGCAATTTAGAGTTTCTTGTTATTAAAAGATAGAAAAGCACCCAAATAGCAATAAACACTACCGTTCTAACCGTAAAAAACGAAACATTCAGATACGGCGCTTTTGCTGAAAGATAATGATCCGCTTTTACTACTTCTTCGTGTGTCCAATGAAAAATGTCATGCATATTCAAGTAAGCCGGCAATGCAATTATCGGCAAGACAAAAAGTACAGCCCCAAGAAATTCCGCAACACGCCTAAACGGCGTGCTCCAAACCGCACCCGATAAATATTCTGCGGCAATCCAAAATAACGAACCTACTCCGATACTGGCAACAAACATTAAAAGCATAATTCCGCTAAAAGCGCTTCTTACATTATCAACAAAGAAAGATAAAATAATAAGAACGAGACCGACGACAAACGCGGCATACCCGAACTTTATAAAATTCGAAGGTAGTTCTTTTTTAGTGTAATTGAATACGTCCGGTGAATCACTCATTGTAAATCAGACTCCTTAGCGTTTAATGAACGTTGTAGGGCTCTAATGTAAAGTACAACCGCCCATCTTTCTTCTCTACTTAATTGATAAGCATAAGACGGCATTGCATTTTGTCCTTCGGTTATCACATGGTAGATTCTGCCGTCGCTCCAATTTCTTACTTTTTGCGAATGCAAACTCGGCGGATTGGGGAATTGTCCCTTTAATCTACTGTCTCCTTCTGCCAAATAACCGTGGCAAGGACTACAATATATATCATATTTTTCTTCGCCTAATTTCAAGTTATCTTCTGTTGCGGTAAGAGGATTAACCAAGAATTTACCGGCTGCATCCGGATTATCCTTGAACTTATATGGCAAAAATCCTCTTGCAACCGTACCTTCTACCGGGGGTCTCATACCTCTACCGTCTTCAAAAACATTACTTTTCGATTGCACAATCACTTTCGATTGTTCCATCATCCAATCGAACGGCGGCAAGTACATTAATTTATTAAGCGTTATGTAAGTAATTGCCGAAACAGCCGCAAACAAAACAATCATCGAAATAACGAATTTAGGTTCGAATGTTTTGGGTTTGAAATTAATAACTTCATCTTTATAATAAATCGGCGTTATGTTTTTTGCCCCAAGTGATTCGAGTAAAGCTTTTACTTTGTCGAAATCAAATTTCGGATCTTCCGCGGCAATGCTAATTCCGTATTTATCAACCGAAACATTCTTCATGTAATCGGTATCCATCAACGGATGGCTGTTATTCGGGAATTTGAAAACTATAGCTATCATTGTAACAACCGTAGCTATCGATGCGGACAATACCGTTACTTCAAACATAATCGGGACGTAAGCCGGGAAAGCGAAATAAGGTTTACCACCAATTACCAACGGATAGTCAACCGAATTCGTCCACCACATAAAGAACAAAGCCAATAACATTCCCGTTATACCAACAACCATTGCCACATAAGGTAACCGGGACATTGGTAATTTCATGGCGGCATCCATACCGTGAACAGGGTAAGGAGTATTTACGTCATATTTTGTATAACCCTCGTTTTGTACTTTTTTAGCCGCTGCTATTATTTCATCCGGCGTATCGAATAATCCTGTTAAAGAATATAAAATTTTATCACTCATTTCAATGTTCCCCATGAGAAGGTTGTGCACCTTCGTTTACGGCTTTAATTTCTGCAATTGAAACTACTGGTAAAGTTTTGGTAAACAATAAAATCCAAGTAAAGAAAAATCCGAAACTTCCTAACAAAATAGCGCCATCGTACAGAGTCGGTTTGAAATATGCCCAGCTCGATGGTAAGAAATCGCGATGCAAGGAAGTAACTGTAATCACAAATCTTTCAAACCACATACCTACATTTACAAAAACCGCAATTACAAACATAATCGGTATATTTCTTCTTATTTTTCTTATCCAGAATAATTGCGGGAAAATAACATTACAAGAAACCATAATCCAATATGCCCAAGCATAAGGTCCGAATGCTCTATTTACAAATGTAAATTGTTCCGGTTGAACCCCGCTGTACCAAGCTGTAAAAAATTCCATTGCATAAGCATAACCGACAAGCGAGCCGGTAAGGATTATGATTTTATTCATTTTTTCCAGCGTATCCAATGTAATTATATGTTCGTAGTTAAAAATCTTTCTTATAAATATTAAAACGTTTTGTACCATCGCAAAACCGGAAAATACGGCTCCCGCAACAAAATAAGGGGGGAAAATTGTTGCGTGCCAACCGGGAATAATAGATACCGCAAAGTCGAAACTAACTATTGTATGCACCGACAAAACCAACGGAGTAGCAAATCCCGCTAAAACCAAATAAACCATTTCGTAGTGTGTCCAATGCCGATTTGAATGTCTCCATCCCAAACTGAAAATAGAATAAATTGTTTTTTTAACTTTGCTAACCGCTCTATCCCTTAAAGAAGCAAAATCGGGTATTAAGCCAACGTACCAAAAGATAAAAGAAACGGTAAAGTAAGTCGATACCGCAAAAACGTCCCACAACAATGGTGAATTAAAATCGACCCAAAGCGAATGCTGGTTGGGATAAGGGAACAAATAACCGGCTAACCAAGGACGCCCGACGTGAATCAGCGGGAAAAGTCCGGCGGTCATCACCGCAAAAATCGTCATTCCTTCGGCAAACCTTGCTATTCCGTTTCTCCACTTCTGACGAAAGAGAAACAGAATTGCCGAAATTAACGTTCCGGCATGACCGATACCAACCCAGAACACGAAGTTAACTATAGGGAAACCCCATCCAACAGGATTGTTGTTACCCCACAAACCGACACCATAATAAAATGACAATCCTAATGCCACGGCGCCGATTATTAACATCGTTAATGTTATGGAAATCGCAATGTAAAACTTTTTATCCGGTTTTTGGTCTAACGGTTTGGCTATTAATTCATTTATTTCCTTAAGAGTAGGCCGACCTTCAACAACCGGTATTTCTTGAGTATAATCAATGCTACTCACTATACATCCTCCGAACGAGTATTTCTCAATTTAGCCATATATGTTATATTTGGTTTAACGTACAATTCTTCCAATACATGATAACCGATATCGTGATTTCTGTATTTCGAAACTTCAGAATTCGGATCGTTGATATCACCGAAAACTATTGCATTTGAAGGACACGCTTGTTGACAAGCGGTCTGAACATCGGTACCTTTTAATTCTCTGCCTTCTCTAATCGCATCTTCCCGCGCTTCCATAATTCTTTGAATACAGAAAGTACATTTTTCCATCACCCCGCGCGATCTTACGGTTACTTCCGGATTGTTAGCTAATGCCGTAATATCGTTTTGATAATAAGCGTCGGCAAAATGATCGCGGAAATCGAAGAAATTAAATCTTCTAACTTTATAAGGACAGTTGTTTGCACAGTAACGTGTCCCCACACAACGATTATAAGCCATTTGGTTAATTCCGTCGGGACTATGATTTGTGGCATTAACCGGACAAACATTTTCGCAAGGTGCATTATCGCAATGCTGACAGAGCATCGGTTGATTGCTTACTTGCGGATCTTCCGGGTCACCCGAATAGTATCTATCGATTCGCATCCACTGCATTTCGCGCCCGACCTCAACTTGATCTTTTCCTACAACCGGAATATTGTTTTCAACATTACACGATGCTACGCAAATGCCGCAGCTAATACATTTGTTCAGATCGATTGCCATTCCCCACTTCAAACCGGTGTATTCATGCTCGCGGGTTATACCTTTAAGAACCTTTTCTTCTTCTTTAAGGAACTTCGGATCTTTTTCGTATTCTTCCAATGTTCCTTCGAAAACAATTTTTCTAATTTTATGAAATTCCCTTAAGGAAGGATCGACCAAGAAATTATGTTCTTGGGTTGAAATCAATTTATAAGTTTTACCTGTTTTCGAAACGTTTGCCGCTTGCAAAACAAAAGGTGAAGCGGTGGCCGTACTTAGCAATACGTTAACATTAAATCCGACGTTCTGGGCAACTTCCCCGGAATTTTCTCTACCGTATCCCCCTTCTACAACGATTAAGTCGTCCACCATTCCAGGTTGCATCATTACCGGAAGTTCGACTTCATTTCCGTTTACGCTTACTTTAACTACATCATCAAAAGTAACACCGAGTTTTTCCGCTGTGGCCATAGACATTGCGGCAAAATTATCCCAAGTTACTTTTGTAACCGGATGCGGAATTTCCTGCAGCCAACCGTTATTGGAAAATTTACCGTCGCCCAAATAATAATTCGGTTGAAGGTGAACGGATATTCCTTCTTTAACGGAAGGTGAAATTCCTTTTACTGCGGAAAAATTAAATTTAGAAGAGTTTTGTTTTCCGGTTACCTCAACAAATCCGTCATGCAATGCGGAATACCAGAATGTTTCGAAATCCACTGCAAAGTTATTTTTCGCGTAAACTTCCTTTTTGAAATTATTTTGAACGAATTTATGATAAATATCGAAATTATAACTTTCGGGTTTACCGTTTGCCCATGTTAATAGAATTGCTTCTTTTTCCCTTGTTTTGAACAACGGAGCAATAACGGGTTGCTGCAACGTCAAAACATTCGATCTAACAATACTATCGCCCCACGATTCAAGCGGATTGTTTAACGGCAGCGCAAACGATGAAACCGAAACCGTTTCATTAGGTACTTCCGAAAGTGTAATTACCGTAGGAACTTTTTTTACGCCTTCGGTATAATTAATATCTTTCGGCAAATGATAAACCGGATTCGAATCGAAATGTATTAAAACTTTTACGGTACCGTTATTCATTTTTTCAACAAGTTGTTTCAGTTCGGCATTCGACGAGGGCGATGTGTTTTTAAGATGAACGGAAGAATAATCGTACAATGCCGTATTGCCAAGCATTTCGTTCAACAAATTCGTTAGAACGTGAACTTCTTCGGGCATTGTATTTCCGGCAAGTACAATCGATTTACCTTTATGTTCGACCAAATCTTTAACCAATCCCGATAATTTCTTCATATCAACGGAATATTTCTCGGCAAAGCTTGCAAGAGTATATCCGCCAACGGTATTTAGAATTTCACCGGTTTTGAAATTGCCGGAAACATGA
Organism: uncultured Melioribacteraceae bacterium; assembly: GCA_964553325.1. Classification (GTDB taxonomy): domain Bacteria; phylum Bacteroidota; class Ignavibacteria; order Ignavibacteriales; family Melioribacteraceae; genus BMS3ABIN04. The sequence continues at coordinate 7,080 of CAZKKI010000005.1, forward strand.
TTGCCGCTTACCAACTCGTTTATCAACGAAAGTAGAAATTCGGTTTGATGTTCGGGTTTCAGTTTCAATCGTACATCTGCATTCATTCCGGTCAAAGACATTCCGCCTTCAACAACATATAATTTGTTAAAGTCGGTTCCTTTCAATATATCTTTTCTTTCAGCAAACAACCTTGCGTTTTCAATGTAATTACCTTCACGACCAAGGAAATCACTTTCCAAAGAAACGATAACATCGGCTTCATTTAATTTTACAGAAGGCAGTACGGAAGTTCCGTAACATTTTTCCCAAGCTTTTCTTTTAAAATCATCGCCGAAATATTCGTAAAAATAAGCTTTGGACGTCGGATAAGCTTTCTTAAATTCTTCGATAGCTTTTAACGTGGAGGGTGAATTTATTATTTGTGAAACAATAGCTATTTCGCCGTTTTCTTCGACGGCTTTTTTTAATAAATTGATAATTTCGGAATCCGCATTTTGCCACGTAGTTGCTGTATTTCCCTTCATCGGTTCGGTTAATCTATCCGGGTCGTACAAATTAAGAATTGAAGCTTGTCCTTTTGCACAAATTTTTCCTTGTGAAATCGGATGTTCGGGATTACCGTCTATTTTAATCGGTCTTCCTTCCCGTGTTTTAATTAAAATTCCGCATTCAAGTTCGCACCCTTTGCAAGTGGAAGCATAATAATTTGCTTTGCCGGGTAAAATTTCTTCGGGCCGTTTGTTATAAGGAATTATTTCCCCTTTGTCTCGATAATCGGTGCAAGACGTTGCGGCAAAGGCGGCCGATGCAGTAAGCAATGCGATAAATTTACGTCTTGATAACCCGTTTAGTTGATCTGGATCGAAATCATCCGTAACACCGTCGTTAAACTCGTTTGCTTTCTTTTTTAAAATTTCCGGATCGTCATAATAATCTTTTAAACTCTTCCAAAATTTCGTTCCGGATTTATCAAAAGATTTAGCCATAATAAACCTTATTTATTTCTTTTAATTGCTGAAGGGTGAATTTTAACTTTTACTTTTTTCGCATTTCTGTTCACATTATTGAAAAATTTCAAAGGGAATGCTTTCAATAATGCAACGAACAATGCACCTTTTCCCAAATTTTGAAAAAATCTTTTTCTATCCATTTTAATTTTTCCTATCTGTGACAAGCAAAACAATTATCCGGACCTTTTTGAACGTCTGCAAGGTACGGAAGTTGTTCTTCGGGATTTCTATGACAATTAAGACACCCGGTCATATTTAAATTTTTAACTTGTTCGATTTTATCCATTTTTCTTGGATCGCCGTGACAAGTTTCGCATTTAATTCCTTTGTTTACATGAACACTATGATTGAAATAAGCATAATCCGGTACTTTATGAACGCGTTTCCACGGTAAAAGTTTACCCGAATTATAATACTCGGTAAGCTTAATGATTTCCGGTTTGTCCTTTCGTGCAATTGTATGGCAGTTCATACAAATATTAACACTAGGAACCAAAGCATGCCTTCCTTTGGTTACGCCCGTGTGGCAATACTGGCAATCGATTTGCAAATCGCCCGCATGCAGTTTGTGTGAATATTGAATCGGTTGATCCGGCTGATATCCAATGCCGTCTCTTTCGGCTCTCGACACGTAAAATGTAATGGTAAATGCAAGAGCAATAACAAATAGCGTAATCGGAAGGCGAACTCTTAGCGCGTAATCCAGTAACTTATTGTTCATTTAAATCCTAATTTATTTCAGTATTAAACCAAAAAAATTATAATCGAGGGAAAAATTACCAATGTTTTACTACGTCAAAGGTATGACGATTACCCACAAAATTCAGACTATTCATTCTTGAATAAAAATGACAAAGTGAAAATAAAAAATATTTGTTTAATTGCAAAATATTTTTCCGACTTTTCAAAAATTTATTCAGATAAATTATCTTTTATACCGTAAAATTTCTCTTTAATAAGTTCACCGTTTCTGTAAAATTCTTCTTTTATCAATTCCCCTTCGTTATTATAAATTTTCGTCAAACCTTCCAGAACACCGTTCTTATATGTTTCTTTCAATTTTATATTACCATTTTCAAAATAATGAATTGAAATTCCGTGTAAAACTCCATTTTCATATCTGCATACCGCTTTTACTTTACCGTCTTCGTAAAACCAAGTTTTAGTGTTTTCATCTTCACCGCCCGGTTCCGTATAATTTTTATTTTTTTTAAGTGAAAATACTTTAATTCGTAAAAAATTTTTAAATCTTTTCCCGAGAGTGTGAATAAACATTTTTAGTTGTCTTTGAATGTTAATTTTGGAAAAATTTAATTTTTTCTATCGATAACAAAGTCGACAAGCGATTCCAAAGCCAATCTGCTTTCGGAAGTGGGAAAATTTTCCAGACTTTTTTTAGCTTCTTGAGTATATTTTCTTGCAACGGAATAAGCGTATTCAATTCCCTTGCTTTCTTTTACGAATTCTATTACCCGGAGAACATTGTTTTTATCTTTACCGTTTTTTATCAATTTAATTATCGACGATGCCGTACTTTTGTCGGCGTTGCTTAATGCATAAATAAGAGGAAGTGTGATTTTTTTCTCTTTAATATCCCCGCCTAACGGTTTACCGATAATTTTACTTGTGCCGATAAAATCCAAAATATCATCCCTAATTTGAAATGCGATACCCAAGTTTTCACCGAAATTTCTCATTGCCGTTATTTTTTCCAGGTCGTCCGTAGCACTTGCCGCTCCAATTTCACAACAAGTGGATAACAGCGAAGCAGTTTTATCGGATATTATTCTGAAATATGTTTCTTCGTCGATATTAAGCTTGCGGGTTTTGTTGATTTGAAGCAATTCACCTTCCGACATTCTTTTGACGGTATTCGTAATAACTTTGAGAAAATCGAAATCATCATTTTCAACCGCAATCAACAAGCCGCGGGAAAGCAAATAATCGCCCATTAGCACGGCAACTTTGTTTTTCCAAATTGCATTGATGGAAGGCAATCCTCTTCTTTTTTCCGCCGAATCGACAACATCATCGTGCACTAAGGTGGCGGTGTGCAACAACTCCACCAAAATTGCACCGCGGTAACTTCTTTCCGTTACTCCGCCGGAAACTTTGCTGGAAAGTAAAACCAAAAGCGGTCGTATCTTTTTCCCTTTTTGTTTTACGATGTATTTGGCAATAAGATCAACAATTCCAACTTTGGAACGGAGAGATTCCTTAAACAAAGAATTGAAATGATCCAGTTCGTCTTTTATGGGTCGACTGATTACAGAGAGATTCACAGTTTATTCAACTTTTTTCTGAAATATTTTTGAAACGAATATACTTATTTCGTACAATAAAACCAACGGTACCGCCAACAGCAATTGAGCAATCGGGTCGGTACCGGGTGTTAAAATTGCCGCTAAAATCATAATAACAACAATTGCATGCCGTCTATACTTTTGCATCAGTTTCGGTGTTAAAATCCCTATTTTCGAAAGAATAAAAGAAAGCATAGGTAATTCGAATACTAAACCGGCCGCAAGCATTATACTTATTATTATAGAAAGATATTCTTTAATTGCGAAATTGTTTTCAATTTCTTCCGTACCGAATTGAGCGGCAAATTTAAGTGTTATGGGCAACATCAAATAATAAGCGAAAAATATACCGGCAAGAAAACAGAATGTGGAAAAAATGACAATGGAAGAAATATATTTCTTTTCGTTTTCTTTTAACGCCGGCGCAACAAACTTCCAAAACTGATAGAAAACATTCGGAAGACTAATTATAAATCCCGCTATCATTGCTACTTGGAAGTAAAGAAAAAGTTGACCGAACGGACGTAAGTTTTGCAGATGAATTCCTGCGCTTTTGGCGGGCACCAATAAAAATCCTTCTACGATGTAATCGATAAAAACCCACGCTATAATCGTCCCGATTATCAAACCGATTAAAGCATAAATTACCCGCCATCGTAATTCTTCCAGGTGGTCAAGAAACGACATTTCCGCCACTTCGGCGGTTGCTTGATTATTTTCAATTGATTTTTGAGAGCTCACTTATGCAATTTTATTTCTTAGCTCGGAATAAAGAGGAAATTGAGCACATAGATTTTTAACTTCGTTTTTAATATTACTTAATTCGTCTTCATTTTCAAAATTCTTTATCGCTCTATCAATTAATTCGGCAATTTGCATCATTTGCTCTTCTTTCATTCCTCTCGTTGTAGCCGCAGGTGTACCGATTCTTATTCCGCTTGTAACAAAAGGACTTTTCGTGTCGAACGGAATCATATTTTTATTAACAGTAATACCAGCTTTTTCAAGAGCTTTCTCGGCTTTTTTCCCGCTGATATTTTTATTAGTCAAATCAACAAGCATTAGATGATTATCGGTACCGCCGGAAACGATATCGTACCCCAAATCCATCAGTCTTTCCGAAAGTACCTTGGCGTTTTTAACAACTTGTTCGGCATAAGTTTTAAAAGAATCTTGTAACACTTCGCCGAATGCAACCGCCTTTGCCATAATGATATGCATCAACGGTCCGCCTTGAATTCCCGGCATTACAATGCTATCGAAAACTTCCGACATCAATTTAATTCTGTCCCCTTTCGGAGTTTTAATTCCCATCGGATTTTCCCTGTCTTTGCCGATTAGAATTATTCCGCCTCGGGGTCCGCGCAACGTTTTGTGTGTAGTTGAAGTAACCACGTCGCAGTAAGGAATCGGATTGTTCAATAATCCTTTTGCGATTAAACCTGCAGGATGAGCCATATCGCACATCAAATAAGCGCCTACTTTATCCGCGATTTCTCTGAATTTGGCATAATCCCAATCGCGTGAATAAGCACTGGCACCGGTAACAATTAACTTTGGTTTTTCTTTCTTTGCTAAATCTTCTATGTAATTATAATCCAACGTCTTTGTTTCTTCGTTTAATTTGTAGCCTACGGCACGATAAATTTTACCGGAAAAATTAACAAACGAGCCGTGCGTTAAATGTCCGCCGTGATCCAAACTTAAACCCAAAAACGTATCGCCAGGATTTAGCAAAGCCATATAAACCGCCATATTTGCTTGCGAGCCGCTATGCGGTTGAACATTTACATATTCAGCGTTAAAGATTTTTTTAAGTCTTTCGCGCGCAATATTTTCCGCCATGTCAACATATTCGCATCCGCCGTAGTATCTCTTTCCGGGATACCCTTCGGCATATTTGTTGGTCAATACCGAACCGGCGGCTTCAAGTACAGCCAAACTAACAAAATTTTCCGATGCAATTAATTCGAGATAATCCGATTGTCTTTCGATTTCCAAATTTACTACGTTAAAAATTTCCGGGTCTTTTTTTAGATGTTCCAACATAGCTTTTTCTTTATTTTTGTGAGTAAAATTATAAAAAAAATAACCCCGAAAAACTTCGGGGTTAAAAATTAAAATTATATTTTCTTAAAATCTAACTGTAACGGATTTATTTATCCAATCGTAACACTTTCCTTTAATTTTAATTTTATCGCCGTTTTTGTAATGACGGAAGAAATAATCTTCTTTAGTCGGTATGGAATTTTTAAGTGCATCGATTCTGTCGGCAGCTTGCGATGCCCATTGACCGCCCATATTTTTTGCTTTTCTGTACATTTCAATAGCAAGCAAGTAAACAAGTTTATCTTCAAAATCGAATCCGCATTCCCTTGCGGCTTGCTCGTACAAAGTACCTTCTACATAATACGGATAATCCCAATCGGGACTAACCCTGCTTGCTTTGTGTAAATAAGAACGTGCGACGGCCAACTGACCGATATTTTTGTAAATCAAAGCCAAGTTCAAATAGTTATCTCTGTTATCGGGTTGAAGTTTAATAAGTTTTTTATAAGCAGAAATAGCTTTATCCGTCATTCCAGCTTTATCGTAAGCACGCGCCAACTCTTTCCAATAGTTGATAACATCGGGATGTCTTTCAACCAAATATTCCAACGGTTCTATGGCTCTTTCCCATGCTTGGAATTTTATACTCTGAATCGCATACGCCCAAGCTTTTTCCGTATTATCCTTGTTGGATTCCCAACTTTTCTTCAGCGCATCAAGAAGTTGATCTTCATCTTCGGCAAGCGAACTAATCATTTGAATCCAACGTTGATTATCCGGTTCTTCTTCGGAAAGTTTCAGGTAAATATTAAGTGCTTTCATTTGGTAATCGTTTTCATCGGATGCATTTTCGGCGTAAAGTTGTCCCAATCGATCCATATAATAAGATTTTGCCGTAATTTTTTGTCCGGTGGCAAATGCTTTTTCGTAAGCAGCAATTACGCTATCGACGGGAGCATTTTTCCATGTTTCCAAAACATAAGCTTTGCGCACCAAATAATTGCCGATGTTAGCCGTATCGTATTTTACCGCCAAATTATATAAATAAAGAACCGTATCCGCTAATTCTTGTTTGTGCTCTTCTGAGGTCGTACTGTCATCGTGTACCGCCCAAATCACCTTATCAAGTTTTCTATACAAATGATATTGCAGAAAAGCATCGGGTTTAGTGTTTATTATGTTGAAACCTTTCTCAATTGTCCAATCGTCAAATTGTTTATTCTTATAAGCTTCGAAGAACAAACTTGCTTCGGCCATTAAGTTAATACTGTCGCTTTCGGCAACTGTTTTAGCCAACATATTTTTTTCAGCCGCTTGAACACTTCCTAAAGAAAGGATCGAAACAATAAAAAAGAATACTAGCTTTTTCAATTTTAACACTCCTTTTTTTATCTCTCTTGTCTTATAAACCAAATTTCTCCTAAATTTACGGAAATATATGTTTTAATAATATTTTCTTTTATCAAATTTAACTCATTTGAACCTCTTATTCCATAAGAAAATCCGATATCTACCGAACTTCTTAAGCCCAAAGGTATTGAAAAACCCGTATTAAAACTATATTCTTCAATGCTTATTCCGTTAATCAGATAAGGTGTCTTTTCAAATCTTAAACCGCCCCATATTCTAAACAGTTCCCAAAACCTGGTCGATGTTTCTCGTCCGCGATGATATTCCATTCCAACCGAAATCGCATAAGAATCTTGTAAGTGCTTATCCGGCAAATCGTTATAAGCATAGCCCGACCAGTTTTGTATCATATAATCCAGTGTAATAAGATAATTCTCATCCCAGACAAAACTGAGACCGGCAAGCAATTTCGAGGGGATTTTCGTTTTCGTAAGTCCTTGCTCAACCGTGGCTGTTCCTATTTGTGTATACGATGTTAATGTTGTATCGGTATTCAGCTCACCGGTAAAATTATAGGAAACTCCGAACCTTAAATTTTTGATTTTTGAGTAATTAAATATTGAAGACAAATCATTTGAAATTAGTCCGATTGTCGTGCCCAAACCGGTATAAGTGAATTTTTGTTCATATCCGGCACTGTTGAAATCGGAGAACTGTTCAAAAGCAATATCCGAAGTTCTTTTAATGCTTCCGGTATATACATCGAACGTAGCGCCGAGGTTGAAACCGAAACCGGTTTTGTACGAAGTACCGATGAAAAATTTATTTATGCTGCCGTTACCTTGTAAATTCAAATCATATTTCGTGTCGGCATCCAATTGAATATTTTTCCGGGAAACAGCATATTGAACTTTGGAGTAAGGCAAAATTCCCAACACGAACGAAATACCGTAATCCCTTTGCAACGGGAATCCGAGGGAAAATCCGGTTAAATCGGTATTCGAATAATAAATTTTCTCCGAAGCACCGTTCAAGTCGTAGCCGACATAGTTCACGCCGACGTTAAATCTTGTGATTTTCAAATTTGCAAAGGAAGCCGGGTTAACCGGACTTAAAAAATATTTATCGAACACTGAAACTCCGGGGCCAATGGTCGATTTTCTTGCGGAATACGTATGAAAAATATTACCTATTCCGTAGCGCGTGTATATCGAACCTCCCTGCGCTTGCAGTACGCCGGAAAACGTTCCGGTAATCAAAAGCCCCAAAGAAAACAAAATCAATACAGTCAGTTTTTTCATAAATTCTTCTTTTATTAAATAAATTATTTTTTCTTCAAATAGTCGATTTCCAACAAGGGTTTCTTATTTGTATCGGCAACCGCCGGAGAATACAAAACGATTTTGGATAACGCTCTTGCTTCGTCGGTTAAATTGAGTCTTATTCCTTGGTTATCCAATCCGTTAATCCAACGTTGAACGTAAGAAGTTACATCGCCGGTGTACGTATCGAATTCCCTTTTAAGTATAACCCTTCCGTAATTTTTCTCAATGGAATTTTTCAGCGAATCGGAATAAACATATAATGCCAGCGAATCGCTTTTCTCACTACCTTGAACCGTGGCTTCGGTGTTTACATAGAACGTTAACGTTGCTTTATTAATTGCCGTGTTTTGCGGTAATTTACTTAAATCGATCCAATACTTCGCACGTTGAGGCAATCCGTCTTGCAAAATAAAAGTTCCCGGAATTGCTTGGGGTTGCGTACCTTTGATTATATGAACGTCGCTCGTTGGTGTTGCGGAAATCGTATCGATGAATTCGTTTTGTTTTTCAAGCACTATTTTGAGTTCGGGTTGAGGATCTTGGGGGTTAAAAACCAGCCCTTGAAAGCCGAGCACCATATTATCGGTGCGCGGAACGAAAAGAATTCCGTTATCGTCCGGTTGCGTATCGTCAATTTGTCTTTTCAACCATCCGAAGGCAACATCTTGCGAAAAAGCAAATTGAATTGTCGTATCTGAATAAGAAAAATTATCGGCTAAGTCAGTGTTATCGTAATCTAACATATCCAAACTATCAGCCGTAAAAGTATTCGGATTCCACCTTGCATTAATTCTGTAAACCGAAAACATGAAATTCGTAAAGACCGAATCACCTAAAATGTAATTCGGTTGCAATTCAATCCAACTATCGATAATTGTTAATTCATTATTTTTTAATGCGTTGGTTATAGAATCGGGGAGGACAAAATTAAACTTAATCAACATCCACGCTTCGAGATTATCGTATTTGCCAAGCAAAATGCGACTTGAACTACCGGTAGAAATGGAATCGGTAAAAACCGAAACTTTTTGTTGTAAGTTTAATTCCCTACTGTTTGTGTGAACCAATTCCAGAAAATCGGAATCCGGTAACAAATCAACGCCTAACGAAGTGGGGTCGTCGTCGCACGCATAAAACAACATCAAAAAAATTAAAACAGATATTAATCCAAAAATTCGTGGAAATTTCAATTATTTCTCCTTAGAAAATCCTCAATAATAAATTTGCAAGCATCTGAAAAATTCGTAGCTACAAAAGTGGGAATAATACTTTTGTTTTGCAATGCATAATTTTCAGATTCTTCCTTGTTAGATGTCAGAAGTATCGTTTTTGTTCCTGCGTTAATTCCCGCTTCAACATCCGATAACATATCGCCCATCATATACGATTTGGCCAGATCAATATTAAAATCGTTAGCCGCTTTAAGAATCATCTCGGGTGAAGGTTTCCGGCATTTTGTTTTTTCGGGCGAATCAAATTCGGGATGGTACGGACAATAGTAAAACGCGTCTATTTCCGTTCCGTATTCCTTTAGCAATTCGTTGATTTTTTTATTAACCGCTTGTACGTCGGAATCGCTAATCAATCCGCGCGTAATACCGGATTGATTGGAAATTACAATAATCTTTGCGCCTATTTCCTTCTTAAGTTTTGCAATCCCTTCGCCAACGCCCGGAAGAAGTTTCACCTTTCCCGGGTCTCCGAGATAACCCGGATCGTAGTTTATTGTACCGTCTCTATCCAAAAATACAGCAACGTTTCTTCTCGTCAAATTTCAATTAACCAATCACTTTTTTATAAATTTCGATATATTTTTTGGCCGGATTCACCCAATCGAAGTTCGACCTCATACCGGTTTTCATCAATTTTTGCCAGGTCTTCTTATCCTTGAAAACTTTAATAGCCCGTTGAATTTCCTTAATCATATCTTTGGTTTCATACTTTTTAAATACAAAACCGTTGCCCGTACCGTTTTTTTCATCGAATTTCTTCACCGTATCGGCTAACCCGCCGGTTTCCCTTACAATAGGAATTGTTCCGTAAACCAAACTGTACATTTGATTAAGTCCGCAAGGTTCACGCTTCGAGGGCATTAGCAACATATCGGCTCCGGCTTCAATCAAGTGTGCCAAACTGTCGTCAAATCCGATGTAGCATGAAAACTGTTCAGGATATTTCATTAATGCTGTTTCGAAAAACCTATGATATTTCTTATCGCCGGTGCCTAACAAAATATAGTAAGCATCCAGTTTCATCATTTCTTTAAATGATTTTTGAATCAAGTCGAATCCTTTCTCGTCGTACATTCTGGAAATCATTCCGATAACAGGTTTTTCTTCGTCGAATTTCAAACCGAATTTTTCGCAAAGAGCTTTTTTGTTTTCGATTTTGTTATCGATGTTTTTTAACGAATATTTTTTCGGAATAATTTTATCCGTTTCCGGATTCCACACGCGTGTATCGATTCCGTTTGTAATTCCGAACAGCGAGTTTTTTCTTTTTTTCAAAACATCGAAAACGCTGCCGGAATATTCTTTATACTTGCTGATTTCTTTCGCATAAGTTTCGCTTACGGTTGTAATTGCATCGGCAAATAAAAGACCGCTTCTCAAAAAGCTGATTTTGTTTCCATTTAACAAACCTTTGGCTGAATTCAGTTCTTCCGGCAAACCGGTTTTGGCAAAAGTCGATTTTGGAAATTCCGGATGATAAGCCAAATTATGAATGGTGAAAATCGTTTTAACATTTTGAAATAAAGGATCGTCTTTGTACATTGTTTTGAGGTAAGCGGGAATTAAACCTCCCTGCCAATCGTTGCAGTGAATAATGTCGGGAACCCAACCGAGTTTCTTTATCAATTCGAATACGGATTTCGCAAGTAAGATAAATCTTTCGTCGTTATCGGGAAAATCTTTACCCGTAATCGGATCGGAATATAAACTTCTTCTTATCCCGAAATAATGTTTATTATCGAGCAAATAAAGTTGAACCCGTTCCTTGGCGCCAACCAAAAAAGACGAACGAATCGAAAATATGACTTCGTTTTTACCGATTTGCGTGGTTAAATCTTTCAAACGAACGACTTCATGAATTTTGTATTTTCTCTCGTCGATAGCACCGTATTTTGGCATTAAAATTCTTACGTGATGTCCTAATTCCTGAAGCTTCTGCGGTAATGCCGAAGAAACATCAGCCAATCCGCCGGTCTTTACAAATGGTACAACTTCTGATGTGACAAAAAGTATCTTTAATTGTTTCGGGGCTGCCATTTTTTACCTGAGTTCGTGATTTTTAAATTATAAATTTACTAAAATGCTTTATTATTGACAAAAATTTTTGTAATTAGCGTTTTTGTTTAATTTTTTGTCGGCAAAATTCAAATTTCAGTAAATATTTAAGTCGTTCGGATTTTAGCAAATGAAAACATTATTTAAAAACCCTTCGCAAATAGTTACCGTAAATACAAACGGTAAAAACGAAAAACGCGGTAAAGAAGCATCCGAAATCGGGGTGTTGGAGAACACCTCGATCATCGTTACTAACGGTAAAATTACCGGATTTATACCATCGGATAAAGTAAACGGCGACTATGACGAAATTATAGACTTAACCGGCAAAACTGTTTTACCCGGTTTAGTGGAATGCCATACCCATACGGCTTTCGCAGGTTCTAGAGCAAATGAATTTAAACAGCGTTTGCGCGGGAAGTCGTACGAAGAAATTGCAAAAGCGGGCGGCGGGATAAATACGACGGTTCAAGCAGTACGAAAAGCGTCTTTCGAAGAATTGCTCGAGCTTGTAAAACCACGTGTTCAATATTTCATCGAACAAGGCATTACTGTTTTGGAGATAAAAAGCGGTTACGGTTTAAGCTTTTACGACGAAATTAAACTTTTGCAAGTAATTGCCAAATTAAACGAAATTTTTCCCATTGATATTGTTCCCACTTTCCTCGGCGCTCATACTTTTCCGCCCGAATATAAAAACGATCACGCAAAATACATCGACATAATAATAAACGAATTGATTCCGTACGTAGCCGAAAAAAAATTAGCGGAATTTTGCGATGCTTTTTGCGAATCAACGGCATTTACTGCAAAAGAAATCGATATTATTTTCTCGGAAGCGGAAAAAGCGGGATTAAAACTAAAATTGCATACCGAACAGTTTAACAATATAGGAGGATTGGAAACGGCGCTTAAACATAATGCGGTTAGTGTCGATCATCTCGAGGTATTATCCGAAGATGAAATTTCCGCCGTGGCAAATTCTAATACAGTCGCCGTTTTGTTGCCAGGTGTTTCCTTTTTCCTCGATTACGATTTTGCGCCGGCAAGAAAATTAATCGATTCCGGCGCCGTTGTTGCATTGGCAACCGATTATAATCCGGGCTCCTCACATATCCCGAATTTAAATTTAATTATGAGCTTCGCCGCAATAAAAATGAAAATGTCGGTCGAGGAAATTATTTCCGCCGTTACCATTAATGCTGCCAAAGCTGTAGGAAAAGAAAAAACCGCCGGAAGCATTGAACCGGGGAAAAATGCCGATTTTGCGATTTTCGAAACAAACGAATATGCCGATATCGTTTACAACGTCGGGAAAAATCTAAATTGGATGACCGTAAAAAACGGAAAACCTGTTTTTGTGAAAGGGAGTTAATATGAAACCGGAAACTACGGAAAATTTTCTCGATGAACTAATTTTAACTCAACCCGTACTTGATAATTTTTCAGTATGCACATTTATGTGCAGTGCCGCTGCCCGACTTGGAGCCGACATTTGTTATACCGCTACCAAATCGAGCGAATACAGCGAGGCGAATAAAAGGTTGACCCGCATTCAGCTTCAACTCGAACATTACGAAAAAAGATTTACCGAACTTTCGGAAATTTTTAAAACGGCGGCCAAGGGAATTGATTTTTCCGCTTTTGGCAATTACGAACAGATTACCGAACTATTAATCGATTTTTTAAAACACACAAACGAAATAATAGCAATGATCCGTACCGTTGCCGAATTTTCCGATTCACATCATAGTAACGAAATTTATACTTCTGCAAATTTAATCAAATCCGCTACGGAAAATATTCTGTATACAATAAAATCGATTATTAAAAAGAACGAAGCTGAAAAACCCGCGGAAAATGTCGTTTACCGTTCGAAGATGCTTTCGGAAGATATTTTTAATTCCGCCAATAAAGTATTTTCAATACTTCAAAAGGAGGATGATAATTGAAAAAGAAAAGTTTACCGGTAATTGTTTTTCTTGCAATTTCTTTGATGGTTTACGCTCAAGACACGAAGGTTAAACCCGGTATTGAAGTTTTGAAAGAACGAGACTTCGATATTTTACAAGGAAAATCCGTCGGATTGATTACGAATCCTACCGGAACAGACAGCAAACTCAAATCGACAATAGACATTTTGTTTGAAAGCGAAAAGGTGAATTTAGTAGCGTTGTTCGGTCCCGAACACGGTGTACGCGGAAATGTAGAAGGCGGAGAAAAAATTGGTAATTACATTGATTCGAAAACCGGACTTCCCGTTTTTTCGTTGTACGGAAAAACAAGAAAACCGACAACGGAAATGTTAAAAGGAATAGATGTTTTGGTTTACGACATACAAGATATCGGCGCGCGGTCTTATACTTTTATCAGTACAATGGGTTTAGCGATGGAGGCGGCGGCTGAAAATAACATTGAATTTGTCGTTTTAGATAGACCCAATCCACTCGGGGGCGAAAGAATAGAAGGAAATATAGTTGAAGACTCGCTGCGCTCATTCATCGGACAATATCCGATTCCTTACGTGTACGGACTTACTTGCGGAGAACTTGCAAAATTTCTTAACGGCGAAGGATTACTGACAGACGGGGAAAAATGCAAACTTAGCGTTATTCCGATGCAAAATTGGAAACGCGATATGATTTTCAAAGAAACGGGCTTGCTTTGGATTCCCACTTCGCCTCATATACCGACTTGGGAAACGGCTTTTTATTATGTTACAACAGGAGTTTTGGGCGAACTTCGTAACTCAATATCCATCGGAGTTGGCTACACCTTACCTTTTAAAACTATTGCGGCGGAATGGATTGACGCGGAAAAATTCGCTAAAAAAATGAACGAGAAAATACAGGAAGGTGTTATTTTCCGACCTATTCATTACACGCCGTATTACGCATTCGGCAAAGGGAAACAGTTAAACGGTATTCAAATACACATTACGGATTTTCACAAAGTAAAACTCTTGCAAATTCAGTTTATAGCAATGGAAGTTTTACGTCGTCTTTATCCCGATAAAAATTTATTCGATATGTCAACCCCAAATCAGCAAAAAGCATTCGATAAAGCAATCGGGTCGGCAGAAATCAGAAAAGCGTTAGAAAAAGATTTGTCGTTCGAGAGCATTGAATCCTTTTTGAATAAAGATGTTGCAAAATTTAAAATTCGTGCAACAAAATATTATCTCTACAAATAAACCGGGCTCCTCTATCCGTAAGAATAAAGCAATTTCATGAATTTTTATTCCTTTAGATTTATAAAATAAATCGCAAGATTTATCAAACACATTGCGGTTTTCCGCTTAATGAAAAAACAATGCATTAACACCTCCATTTAGAATTTTACTTTATCTGATTTTCTTAACTTATTTACTTGCAATATGTTAAAATTTATTATATATTTGATTTGAAGATTTATCAAGAGGATAACCATGGGAAATATTGATTTGTTCAGCATAATAATTCTTATTATGGTTTTTATTCTTTTTAACATCCTTTATAAAATTTTCCCCCGCAATAGCGATAAACTTTACGAAAAAATCATCGAAAAATAATTTAGAAACAAATTACAGGTAAAATAATGGAAAAAACCTTACTGCATAAACGATGGAACACTTTAAGCAAAGATTTTCACAGCAAAAATCTTATTGAAGACGATATGATTATTCAAGAAAAAATCAGAAAAAGAAGATCCATAATTTTAGGATTAGTTTCGATGTATGTTGTTCTTTTAATATTATCGTTAATGCTTTTATAAATTTTTAACCTAGTAACCAACCTCCAAGTGAAGACGCACACTTCTTTATTCGAAGCGTGCGTTTTCATTTTAAATAAATTACTTTTCGCCGGTAACAGATTCGAATTCCGCTATTATATCGTCGGAAGGCATTTCATCAAAATTACTGAAAATAAAAGCCGATAAAAATCCGGCAATTACTCCCGGTACCATTTCGTATAAATCGAAAATTCCGCCGGAAAGTTGTTTCCAAAAAATAACTGTTAATCCTCCGGCTATAATTCCGGCAATGGCACCTTTCTCCGTCATTCTTTTCCAATATAATGAAAGAATTATAATCGGTCCGAAAGCCGAACCGAATCCCGCCCAAGCATAAGCAACCAACTCCAGAACGCTCGAATCGGGGTTTAAACCGATAAGAAAAGCTATAACGGCAATGGCAAGAACCGAAAAACGACTAACCCAAACCAATTCGTTTTGGGAAGCATTTTTCTTAATCAGCGCTCTGTAAATATCCTCCGTAAATGCGGAGGAGGCAACAAGGAGTTGTGAATCGGCAGTACTCATAATTGCTGCAAGGATGGCCGAAAGCAAAATTCCGGCAAAAACGGAAGGGACCAATTGGTGAACCAACACCATAAATACGGTTTCTGTTGCCGCTCCGGTTAATGCGGGTTCGATAAATACAAAGCCGACCATTCCCAAAACTACTGCGCTGAAAAGAGAAATTACAACCCAAATCATCGCTATCCTTCTGGCATTTTTAATCTGTTCGGAATTTTTTATTGCCATGAATCTTGCTAAAATATGGGGTTGACCGAAATATCCTAATCCCCAGCCAAGTAATGAAATAATCGCGATAACCGAAAGCGCTTCACCGTTGGAATTAGTCAACCAACTCAAATAATTCGGATTTTTAACTTGTAACGCTTCGAAAAAACTTGCCGGACAACCAATAGCTAAAATTCCCAAAATAGGAACAATAATTATTGCGAAAAACATAATCGTACCTTGAACAACGTCCGTCCAGCTCACTGCCATAAATCCACCTAAAAAAGTATAAGCGATAATCACAAAAACACCAATCGATAAAGCAGTAACATACGGAAAATTAAATACCGTATTAAACAATTTAGCACCGGCTACAAATCCCGATGCCGTATAAATCAAGAAGAAAACAAGAATAAATATTGCGGAAACTATGCGGATAAGATTCGATTTTGTTTTGAATCGGTTTTGAAAAAAGTCGGGTAAAGTTAATGAATCGCCCGCAATTTCCGTATATTTTCTCAGTCGATATGCCACAAACTTCCAATTTGCATACGTTCCCACAATCAATCCGAGTAACAGCCAAGCCGATTCCAGTCCAGCTAAATACGCATAACCCGGTAAACCCAACAATAACCACCCGCTCATATCCGAAGCTTGAGCACTTAAAGAAGTGACCCAAACATTCAAACTTCTTCCGCCGAGAATATAATCGGACAGATTTTGGGTTCTTCTGTAGAAATACCAACCGATTGCAAGCATGGCTACAAAATAGACCGCAAAAGAAATAAGAATATCGGTGTTCAATGAAATTTCATTCATAACCTTTTCACTTTTTGTTAGAAGGCAAAAAAAATCCCCACAAAGTGGGGATAAAATAAGAAATTTCCGTTAAATTTATATTAACTTATTTGGAAAAAACGCCTTTCTTTTTTGTTTTGCTTTCCCCGTTTCGCGAATAAGAATAAGCATATTTATAATAAGAACCGTAACTCGATTTGAAATCGAAATTGTTAAGCAACACACCTATAAAAGAATCGCGTCCGTCCCGCTTCAATAAATACACGGCTTTTTCCATTAAGTCGATATCCGTTTGATTTGCGGAAACCACTAAAATGCTTTCGTCAACAATTCTGGAAAGAATTTCCGCATCCGTAACGGTTACCAACGGCGGTGAATCCAAAATAATCATATCGTATTCATTTCTCAATTTCTTTAAGAATGATCTCATTCCTCTCGAATCAAGAATTTCGGATGGATTCGGCGGAATTGTTCCGGCGGTAATGAAATCGAGATTTTCGATATCCGAATGTCTTACAATTTCTTCATAAGAAACCTTTCCGACAAAGTAATCGGTAAAGCCCGGATATCGTTTTTGATTGAAAATTGTGTGGATTCTCGGTTTACGTAAATCGCAATCGACAATTACGGTTCGTTTATTAACTTGTGCAAAACTTCCCGCCAAATTAACCGAAACGAGTGATTTCCCTTCCCCGGGTGCCGAGGATGTTATTAGAATAACTTTATTTTCTTTATCGAATCTGGAATAACGTATTCTTGTTCTTAACGCTCTGAAAGCTTCGCTGGCAACCGAATCGCTTTTTTTTGCAATAATAAATTCGGAACCCTCGCCGCTTCCGTTAACCGTGAACTTTTCGATTTTAGGAATCCATGCAAGCAATTCGATATTTCTTTCTTCGATGTCTTCCGGCGATTTCACTCTTCTATCGAAATAATTTCTCATCAAAGCAAATCCGAACCCCAAACCGAGCCCTAAAACCAATCCGATTAAAATGATAAGTTTTCTGTTCGGTTTTGCCGGCTCACGGGGAATCCTGGCTTCGTTCAAAATAAGTACGTTACCGGTTGTCGATTTTTCATTAACCAATGCTTCCTGGTATTTCTCTTCAAGCAACAGATACAATTTCTCCAATGCGGCAACTTCCCTGCTCAGTCGTGCCAAATCAATCGATTTTGCAGGCAAAGCATTAAATTTCTGTTCATATCTTTGAATGAATCTGTTCATTCTGTCGTAAGAAGATTTTAAGGAATTATAAAGAACTTCCTCTTCAAAGATTCTACGGCTCAGGTCCTTTATTTCCTCGGGACTCGCGGCAAGGATAGATGCTTGATATTCTTGTACATTTTGCTTCAATTTATTTTTAAGCTCTTTTAATTTTTCGTCGTATTTTTTAATTAATTCCTCGTTCGAACCATCTCCGCTCAAACTTGCAATCGCCCTATCCCGTTGAGTTTCTATTATGGCAATTTCTTCTTGAAGTTTTGTTATATAAGGTTCGGAGGCTTTATTTTCAAGGTATTGGGAAAGCGTCGGGTCAATTCTGTTCAATTCGGATTTGAATTGGTCAAGCTTTTCTTTAGAAATCGCCATATCGATTGCCGTAGCGTTAAGTTTCGCTTCCAAATCGGTAATGGTTTCGATTAACGATTTTGCTTGTTCTTCAAGTTCGATAGAACCGCTTGTAAGTTTATATGCTTTTAGTTTATTTTCCGCAATTCTTAATTCTTCCAGTTTCTCGTCCCTTTGTTCGGCGAGAAATTCGCGGATTTTGGTCACTTGTTTTCTGTTATCCAAAAGGTTAAACTGATGGTAAACATTGGCATAAGTTCTGGCAAACAATGCAGCTTCGTAAGGTGAAGGTGATTCGGCGGATACTTCGATAAAATCGAGACCTCGTTTTTGTTCTATGTTCACGATATCTTCCAACATATCGGCAATTTCGTAAACCGACTTCAGCGAATCATCCTCGTCCGAGAAATAATTGCGCTTAAATATCATCGCAAATTTATCTTTATGACCGATGGTCTTAAACGAATCCAGAATAACACGCGCAACTTGTTCCCGGATAGTAATGTTTTTCATAGTTTCAATTTCGTTGGCAATAAATCTATCGGCACCGTAGTTACCAAATTCGGGCAATAACGGCGCTTCCAAAATATTTCCTTTAGGTTGAGAAATTTTCAGAACCGTTTCGGATCTGTAAATATCTTTTGCGGTTACCGCATAAATTATGGAAACCAACAAAACACCAAGACTAATCAAAATTACGGGAATTAAATTATCGCGAATGATTTTAATGTAATCGCGAATCGTATGTGTTTCGCTTTCGTCGAAATAATCTTTCAAATATTCGACGTTCGGATCTGTATATAAAGGGTTGTTTTTTCCTTTCACTTCTTCCCTCTGTTCTCTACTTGGTAATATTTAATATTAGAATAGTTAATTGAATTAGAGCGGAAAATATCGACAAACCGATACTGAACCAGTCTCTAAAATAAAGCCTTGGAGTTCCCGGTATAATCAAAACATCACCGGGTTTTAAGCTTGGTACTCTTCTATGACGGTACTCAAGTTGGTCTTCCCACATCAAATCGTTGTAATCGAATAATATCATTTTCTGTTTATTGTTTTCGTCGATTCTGTAAATTCTTAAATGTTCCAAATCCGAGTCGTCCGAGGGACCTCCGGCATAAGAAATCAATTCGGCAACGGAAGTAAAATCGGGCACTTTGTATTTACCAGGGTATTTAACCCATCCCCACACGGAAACTTTTATATTTACGGCTTCGGGATCGGAATAATCATAGTAGGCTCCGTATCGTTGCCCTTTGAATATACCGGGAGAACCTAATTGATAATCTTTAACCTGACCAAAAATAAAGACCGGTACCAATAAAAAAAGAAGAGTAATCTTTTTTAGCATTTGGGTTCCTCTTGAAAACAATATAAATAAATTCGCTTAAACAAAGTAGCTTATTAATTAACTTAAAACTTAAAAAAAATTTTTGTCAAATTCATAATAAAGTGGAGAAAAATTACAAGAATTTTGAAAAAATTTTATAAATATCCAAAATCATTCATCAATTGCTTTATTCGTTTATCTTTTATATTTATCGCTTAACGAAAAAAAAATACTCTATTTATAAATTACAATTCCTTTTAGGTTTCCAAAAAACAAACTTTTTACAATTATTAAATATACAACTAAATAATTAATAAATTTGTAACAGTTTCTATTATTTTTCGTAGGAATTTAATTTGCGGGCGGACGGTGTCCATACTGGATTTCATAAAAAACTCTTAATAAATACTCTCAGTTGCAATGTATTCTTTACGACTTTTCTTTTGAAATCAAGTAATAAAAAGCCGGAATAACAAAGAGAGTAAGAATCGTTGAAACTAATAACCCGCCAACGCTTACAACACCCAAAGGCATTCGCATTTCCTTGCCTGCCGCACCTATACCGATTGCCATAGGCAGCATACCTAAAATTATTGCCAAGGTCGACATTATTATCGGTTTCAATTTTGTCGGACAAGCTCGAATCAGTGCATCTTTAATCTTCATACCCTTTTCCCTTACCAACTGATTCGTGTAATCCAGCATTAGTATAGCGTTATTCACCACAATTCCGATTAACATCACAATTGCCATTAACGATGTAATTGCGAAAGGAATATTAGTAGCATAGAGCGATGCTAAAACACCAATTAATGCAAGCGGAACGGTTAGCAAAATAAAAAACGGTTGAATGAAACTTTCGAGAATAGCCGCAAGAAGCATATACGTAAGAACCATAGCCAGAACAAAAGCAAAAGCGAAATCCGCAAGCATTTCGTTCATCATTTCTACGTTGCCAGTCCATTTGATTTTATAACCTTGTGGGAAATCTATTTCTTTTAACCGTTTGTCAATTTCCGAAGTAACGTCGCCCAACGGGGTTCCCGGCATAGGAGAACCGGTAAATTGAATGGCGGCATATTTATCTCTGTGTAGAATTTTTGAAAATCCCCGGGTAAATTTAACATCGGCAAGTTGAGCAATTCTATAAACAACTCCGTTCCTTGCAACAATCGGAATTGAAGCAATTTTTTCCGGACTGTTAACCGAATTTTCATTCAACGTGATTGTAATGTCGTATTCGTTACCTGCCTCACGGTATTTAGAAGTTTGCATTCCCTCGATTGCCGCCCTAACCGTTAACGCTATTTCCTGAGCAGAAATTCCCGTCTGGGCAAGCTTTACCCTTTTGGGAAAGATCGTTATTTCCGGTTTTCCCTTTCTGGAACTTTGATCGAGATTTATTAAGCCTGGTACATCTTTGATTTTCTCAAAAATTATATTTTTCAATTCCTCAAGCTTGTTCAAATCTTGTCCCATAACGAAAAATTGAATCGGTGCACCTTGTCCGCCTTGCTTCGAACTGAAATCGACCGTGATTTTCACATTCGGTATATCTGCAAGTTCGGATACAAAAATGTTAATCATGTCTTTCAATTTTACATCGCGCTCCGCTTGGTCAACCAATTTAACTTCCATTCGCGCAAGGTTTGTACCTGTATTCAAGTTATCAATTTTACCCAAATCCGTTAGAATGTGAACAACTTCTTTATGCCGTTTAATTCTATCTTCGATTAATTTTAATGTGGCTGCAGTTTCGTGAATGTTATATTCCTGCGGTAATTCGGCTGTTATCGAGATTCTGCCGTCATCGGATTGCGGGATAAAATCGAAACCCAAATTAGGTCCGAACACAACAACCGAAAGAACGAGCAAAACGAATGAAATTCCAACAACAACAAACGAAACAAATTTATTTTTCAGTACTCTTGTTAGTAACCTGCCGTAAAACTCGTCCCACTTTGCATAAAATGCATTAAGTTTGGCTTTGAAACCTCCTTCTTTTTCTTTTTTACCTATCATTAAATTTGCAAGCATGGGAGTAAGCGTAAACGAAAACAGTAGCGAAAAAATTGTGGCGAACGAGGCGGCAAGCGCAAGTTCACGTAAAAATCTTCCGACGATCGACGACATGTTTGCAATGGGTAAAAATACGACAAGATTAGTTGCAGTTGCCGCAATTACCGCCACCGCCACTTCGGTCGTACCGGTCAAAGCGGATTCTTTCGAATCCAGCCCAAGATTTCTATGTCTGAATATATTTTCGAGTACCACAACGGAATTAGCAACAAGCACACCGACCGAAACCGAAAGTCCCATTAAAGTCATAATATTTAATGTCAAATCGAATAATTGCAAAGCCCAAAACGTTGCAATAATCGATGCGGGCATGGAAAGTGCAACAATTAAAGTGGAACGGACATCGCCGAGGAAAAGGAATAAAATAATCGATGTGAATATTACACCGAGAATAATATTGCTCATCGTATCGTCCACTGTACTGCGCGTGAATTCCGATTTGTCATTAACCATTGTAATTTTGATTCCGTCCGGCAAAGACGCTTGAAGTTCGGGGAGAATCGCTTTAACCGCGTCGGCAACTTTAACAACGTTTCCATCCGTACTTTTTATTATCGAAAGCCTTACAACGTTTTCGTCCCTAATTTTAGAATCCGCATCGAAGTAAACCGATCTTAATCGAATATCTTTTCCGCTGTCCTTCACCTCGGCGATTTGACCTAATTTTTTATTACCGAACGGAGTGTGAACGAGAAGATTCCTTATTTCGTCTACGCTGGAAAATTGCCCCTTGAACCTAACGGAATATTCTTGGTCGCTGTTTTGAAAATATCCGCCGGGAATATCGAGATTTTGAGCGCCAAGAATTTGAAGCAACTGAGGAAGCGAAATTTTATTTTCGTAAATTACTTTATCGTCTAAAACCACACGTATTTCCCTTTCTTGTCCGCCAGTAATACTCACATTTGCAACACCGCTTATTTGGGAAAGTCTGTCCTTTATTTTCTTATCGGCCAATTCGTATAAAGTACGGGGTTCAACCGGTCCGTTCAACACCAAATCGATAATCGGAAATGCGGAGAAATCGAATTTCTGAATAATCGGCTTTTTTGCTTCGTCGGGCAATTGATTAATTATCGTTTCAACTTTGTCTTTCACTTCTTGATTAGCCACATTCACATCTTTATCGAGCCGGAATTCAAGCAGTGTAATTCCTACACCGTCGAGGCAATACGATTCTATTCTTCTTATTCCGCTTATTGTCGATACTGCATCTTCAATCCTTTTGGTTATAAGATTTTCTATTTCCTTTGGTCCCGCTCCGGGATAAACTGTGGAAACGGTTACAAAAGGAATTTCGACATCCGGCATTTGATTTAAATTTAAACCGAAATACGCCAACCCGCCGAAGATAATAAAAATAAGAATTGCAACCGTTGTGAGAACCGGTCTTTCAAGCGATAACTTTACAAGAAACATAATCCCTCTCCTCCTACTCAATCACTTTGATCTTGGTTCCTTCAAATACTCTGTCCGCACCTTTAACAATCAAACTGTCGCCAGGATTAAGACCTTCCTTAATTTCCAAATACAATCCGCTTCGTTGCCCCGGAACTACGTACGATTTTTTCACTTTGGAATCCGACACGGTGTAAACATAATCGCCTCGGTTATCGTGTTTAATTAAATTCAAAGGTACGATGACGGTTTCTCTGTTTTGATAAACCAAAACAATTACCTCGAGAGTTAACCCCGGCCGTAGATCGCCCGATTTATTGTCGAAAACAACCGTTGCACTGAAAGCTTGTTTGAACGGGTCAATACCGACCGAAACATTTTCGATTTTACCTTTGTATGTTTTCCCGTTGTATTTGGCTTTGACCGGCATACCTTTTTTTACAAGGTGAACCTCTTCGGGCGAGAGCCAAATTTTTGTTTTTAATTTATGAAGTTGTGCAATCGTAAACAGTGCCGTTTTGGCTTTGACGTTATCACCTTCGTCAACCATCATTTCGGTGATAACGCCGTTATACGGGGCATCGAGGAACAGCATTTGCCTCATTGTTTCGTAATTACGTTTATCGACCAAATATTTCGCTTCGATTCCTTCAAAATTGGCTTTGGAAGTTTCTCCTGCTTCGTACAAAGCTTTAATTCGTTCGTAATTTTTTTTCGAGTTTTCGTAAGCGGCTTTTGCTTGCTGATATTGCGCCGCGGGGGAATCTTCGGGGAACTCGATAATCACATCACCTTTTCTTACGTAACTTCCGGGCTTGTAATTAATTTTTTCTATTCTACCGCCAATCATCGCACCGACAACGGTTTGCTTAATTCCTTCAAGAGTTCCGAAAAAACTAAATTGCTTGGCAAAGGGTTTCTTTTTAATAACTTCCACTACCACGGGAACACCTTCTTCCCTTTGTATCTCTTCGATACTTTTGGCTTTCTTCTTTTCCCCGCTTCCGCACGAATATAGCGATAGCGCTAAGAGAACTAAAATTAAATATGCTAACCAAGTATTTCGTTTGATTATCTTCATTTTATTTTCCCGAAATTTTTATTCTAAATAATCCGTAAAATTCCTAAAATATTTTCCATCAACCTTACCTAAAAGGTTCTCCAATTGGGCTTGTGCCAAAACGTAATCGTGCACCGCTTTAATTCTATTGGTTTTTGCCAGACTCAATTCCACGTCAGCGTTTTTCACTTCAAGCTGTGTAGCGGAACCTTCACGGTATTTTACTTTAGCAATTTCATAAGCTTTTTCGGCAAGCGAAACATTTCTATCCAAAGCTTCTATTTGAGATTGTATTTGTTTAAGCTCGTTTAGTTTCTCTTTGATTTGGAGTCTGAGAAAATCCTCCGTTAAAGCAATTTGTTCCAATGTTTGAAAAGCGGTGATTTCGGACTGTTCAACTTTATTAACAACTCTTCGTCCTTTGAAAAGATTTATGGAGAAATTTATACCGATCATTGACGACGTGTAATTTTGAAAATCCCAATTATCGGAACTACCGGCAAATTTATAATTTCCGAAGAGTGCAATCGTCGGCCAATAATCCGAACGGTCTATTTCTATAAACTCATCATCCACTTGTTTTTTTAATTTTAATACTTTTAAGTTATAATTATTTTCCATCGCTTCGTTGATTAACAGCGAATCGTTTTCGTATCTGACAAATGTATAATCGAATTCCCCGGTAACATCAATATTATTATGCTGGCTAATTCCCAAAGTTATTTTCAATCCGTCTTTAGCTTTTAATAATGCATTTTGCAATTCTATTAATTTAGGTTTAATGTTTTCCACTTGAACTTCCACTTGCATAACATCGAAATCCGATACAAGTCCTTTTTCATTCATCGATTTCAGATTACGCAAATTCTCTTCCGCATTTTGCAAGCGTTCCCGTGTAATTTTAAGCATTTCCTTAAGAAGCAGAACGCCGTAAAAAGATTTTTTAACATTAAGTACTGTTTCCGAAACCGTCGCTTTCAACCTTTCTTTAGCCAAATCCAAATAAATTGCAGAGGCTCCGATTCCACGGAAAACGGCCGAGTTAAAAATTATTTGTGTGAGCGTTATACTCGCTTCGTAATTGTTGGTTTGTGCGAAACTTTGCAATTTGGTTTGCAGCGGCTTGAACTTTCTTTGATCAAACGGCAAAACTCCTTCGTTAAATAAAATACCGTAAACAGAATTTCCCAAAAGCGCCTCGAAATCGGGGAACGGCATACGTGGTTTTTCGAGAAACCGCGATAATCCGGCAGAAACATCTACCGAAGGAAGTGCATAACCGAATGCCTCACTGACGGCTGCCCTAGCTTTTTTAACTTCCAATTCCGAAATTTTAATTTGTTTATTCGATTGCAGAGCAATGTCGATCGCCTCTTCCAAATTAATCGTCGCTTCTTGCGCAAAAACCGTAAGCTTTGCAAAAATTAAAAACAAGAGTAAAAATCTCGCACTTAATTTGTTTACCATATTAAAACCTTTGTATAATAAATTACTTTAGTCCCTTGAAAATGTATTTTGTAATTCTCTTCATTGTTTTAAACAGCATATCGAAATCGAGTTCGTAAACGAATTGGACATCCGAATTATAAAAGTAGTTTAGTTCAATTGATCTGACCAAGAAAACTATATCATCGGAGACTTGTTTTGTGTTGTGTTTTTTAAATTCGTTTTTCTTGATTCCTTCACTCAGTATATTTCTTATCATTTCAGCAATTCGGATTTTAAATTCGGGGAATTCCCTATCCACAATTTGATTTATTTCTATAAATGCTTTCATCGTTATTGAGTATTTATTTCCCCTTTCGTGTATAAAATTAGTTAGCTCTTTGATAATCGATAATATTTTTTCTTCCGATGATTTGTTTGTCAGAACGATTTTCTTCAGCTTCTCAAAATGATAATTCACTTCATCTTCAATCAATTCTTTAAATAAAGTTTCTTTATCGGGGAAATAATAGTAAAGTGAGTTTTTGCGTAAACCGACTTTTCCGGCAATATCTTCGAGTGTGGTTTTCTGGAATCCATACGTAACAAACAACTGCCTGCCCGCGTTTTTGATGGATTCTCTTTTATTCTGGTATTTATTCAAATTATTTTTCGAATTTTTTACTTTTTGGTTCGAAAGATAGAATTTATCACACAAGAAAACAAGTTATTTTTTAATCTCTTATGCCATTAGACGTTTTTAATTTGAAATAGTTTTGTGTTTACCGCTTTTAAGAAATTAAACGGATTGTAAAATTATGCAGTAATGGATATTTGATTCATACAACAATTTGCCTAACAATATAAGTGACATGTAGAACATTATATTCATTTTAATTTTGAAAAAGTTTACCGGGTGCCTACGGCAGAACCTCCGACCCTCCCGACTTGGAAAGTCGGGATGCTCTAAACCAACTTTTTTCTTCTCATAAAATGCTACATAACCGGTATACTTTTTAAAAACAAAAAACCCCACATTTTTTCAAATGCAGGGTTTCGTGGGGCCTAGAGGACTCGAACCTCTGACCCCCTGCTTGTAAGGCAGGTGCTCTAAACCAACTGAGCTAAGGCCCCTAAATTTTCTTCAAAATGTAAAATGAACTTAATATTGAGATTGTAAACTTAATTGAATATTTCCTTTTTTGCAAACGAATTTTACGCTTGAAATAACGATTTAGCATAAATACCGTAAACTTTAAGCTTCTTTTAAATTGAATTCATTCTGCGAGCGAGCGACGGGATTCGAACCCGCGACTTTCAGCTTGGGAAGCTGACACTCTACCAACTGAGTTACGCTCGCTTGTATACCTTTAAAATAAATTTTCCGATGTAAAAAATCAAAAATTATCAAGGTGATTTATTTCTTTGCGCAGGGTATATTTACATTTGTTTTGTATGAAATAAGTGAGTTCATGGGAAAATCAAAAACAAAATCAAAATCTAATTCTAAAGGCAAGAAAAAACCGAAAAAAAATCAAAACAAGTATTTCGAATTATTGATTATTGCTGGCATCGTGTTTTTTACCATTCTATTTTGGAATACGATTATAATTTACCCCGTAAAACTTTTTGTTATTCTACTTCATGAAATAAGTCATGCTTTTGCAGCATTTTTTACAGGAGGAAAAGTGGATGTAATAAAAATCAATTATTACTTGGGCGGAGTAACAATAACGGAAGGCGGGAACAGACTTCTTATTGCGTCCGCCGGGTACTTGGGAAGCCTTTTTTTCGGTTCGGCTCTTTTCGTCTCATCATATAATCAAAAATTAAGTAAATACATCTGCACAACAGTTGCGGTTGTATTGTTAATTTTCACGGCTAATATTTTACAAGGTTCGGCTACAATTCTTTCCGCTTTGTTTTTTGCCGCTCTACTGTTTTTATCACCAAGATATTTCAGCAAAACAGTGCATTCATATTTAATGAAAACAATAGGTTTAATCTCGGCACTTTACGTTTTAACGGATATTAAGGACGATATTTTATTTGGTTCCGATCGTATAACTGACGCAAGATTATTGGAAAGCATCACGGGCGTACCTTCAATCGTGTTCGGTTTATTTTGGTTGGGAATTTCCGCTTCGGTCGTTTTTTTATTGATTCGCCACAGTTACGCCAAGGGAATAAAAATTTCGAAATGATTTTAACCGGTTAATTTCTATTCTTTCGCGTCGGGATCTTTTACATATTTGAGAATTATTAATCCGACAATGAAAAAAAATGCGATGGAAAGAATCGCATAACGTTGATTACCTGTAACGTAACTCACCAAGCCGAAAACAACAGGTCCCAACACAGCCGAACTTTTGCCGAATAACGAGTAGAAACCGAAGAACTCCGTTTTCTTTTCGAACGGGGTTAACTTGGACATCAAACTGCGACTTGTAGATTGAGTTGCGCCGATAACGGTACCGGCCAATAGCCCCACAACATAAAACGAGCTTTGTCTGAATCCTTCAACGGTAGTATCGAAAATATCACCGAGCGACTTTACCAATTCCCCGTTACCGCTTGTTAAGTAAGCAATTAGAATTGTGAACATCCAAATGTATAAAGTAATTGTAATTGTTTTTTTCTGTCCTAACGAATCTGAAATAATTCCGAATACGACCGCTCCCAATATTGCCGTTGTCTGAACAATTAAAAAGAAGAATATCAAATTCGTCATCGAGAAGTGCAAGGTGGTTTTGGCATAATTTCCGGCAAAGAAAATAACGGTGTTAACTCCTTCGATATAAAAAAAGAAGGCTAAAAGAAAAACAACCAAATTTTTATAATATTTTAAATGTTTAATTGTTGAAATAACCCTGCCGAAACCTATTTTGAAATAAGACTCGCGTTTTTCTATTTTCTTCCGCGTATCATGAATAACAAAAAACAAAGGTGCCGCAAAAACAAAAAAGAAAGCGGCGGAAAGAGGGAATGTTTCTTTAATCAAATCGCGCTGTATAAAACTTACGGCAATCAATAAAATTACAAGCGAACCGAGATATCCCATTCCGAATCCGTATCCGCTTACCCTTCCGTAATTTTTCGGTTGAGTAAGTTCCGGCAGAATGGCATCGTAAAAAACTAGTCCGGCTTCAAATCCTATATTGGCAAGAACAAACAGAATCAGTGCATACAAAATATCACCCTCGTCGAGGAAATACATCATTGCGGTGGAGACAATACACACTAAAGTGAAAAATAAAAGGAACCTTTTCTTTCCGGAAGAGTAATCGGCTATTGCGCCTAGAACCGGTGAAATTAAAGCCGTTATAATCATCGATACGCTTATGCCCAAGCTCCACAACAAATCACCAATAGGTTTATTCGACGCAATTACTTCCTTAAAATAAACAGCGAAAATAAACGTTACTATAACAATTGAATAAGAAGTGTTGGCAAAATCGAAAAGCGTCCAAATAAAAATTTTGAACTTGCTCTCTTTTATTTCTTCATGAAGATTTTTTGTGGTAGGATTGCTCAATCAGTCCTCTACCCGATTTTTTTAATTTATTGGATTTTTTCAGATCATTAAGGATTGCATCCAAAATACCGTTGATAAATTTACCGCTTTTTGCCGTGCTGTATTCCTTTGCTATTTCGATCATTTCATTCATCGTAACCTTTGGAGGAATCTCCGGGAAAAACAACATTTCCGCTACACCCAATCTTAAAAGCAATCTGTCTATTAAAGCAATACGTTCCAATTCCCAATTCGAAAGTTTTTTAACAATCAGTTCTTCCAATTCTGTGCGGTTTTCAATTACTTTGTTAACCAAATTCAAACTAAAATCCCTATCGACAAAACTAACATCGGCAAGTACTTGTTTTATCGTTTCGTCAAGATTTTCGCCGTTCAATTCGTTGCCGTACAATATTTGCAAGGCTTTTTCGCGTAAAATTCTTCTTTTGGATTTTCTCGGTGGTTCGAACATGTTTTGTTTAATCTTTAATTTTATTTTCCGGATGAATAAATCGTTCTGATTCTTCCAATTTTATTTAATCTTTCTTCGGCAAGCATATCCGAAGCTTTGTTTGTCGGAATATTTTCCGATTGCGAAGTTTTGAGTACGTTCATAATTACATCGTAAATTCCCTCGGCACGTTTTAATGCCCTGTCTTGCCTGTAACCTTCAAGTTCGTTCGCAACGTTAATTAATCCGCCCGCATTAATTACATAATCGGGTGCGTATAAAATTCCTCTGTCCATTAACATTTTACCGTGTTTTTCCTCGTCTTCCAGTTGATTGTTTGCCGCACCGGCAACAATTTCGAATTTTAATTTGGGAATTGTTTCGTCGTTCAGAATTCCTCCAAGCGCGCTCGGTGAAAAAATATCGCCCTCAAAATCATAAACCTCCGAAGCATGTAAAACATTTGCGCGGAGCGAACGAGCAAGTTTCTCCGCTTTGTCGGGAATGATATCGGCAATATAAACTTCTGCATTTTCATTATGCAAATGCTCACACAAATAACGTGCAACGTGTCCCGCACCTTGCACGACAATTTTCTTTTTTTCGAGCGAATCGTTTCCCCAACGAACTTTAGCGCATGCTTTCATTCCGAGATACACACCGTAAGCGGAAACCGGAGCCGGATCGCCGGAACCGCCGAGCGCACGGGATATCCCGGTTACATGTTTTGTTTCCATCCTTACAAATTCCATATCTTTAACGTTCGTACCCAAATCCTCGGCGGTAATGTATCTACCGCCAAGACCGTCAACAAATTTTCCGAAAGTTCTGAACAGCAATTCGCTTTTGTCATGTTCCGAATCACCGATAATTACAGCTTGACCGCCACCAAGATTTAAACCCGAAACCGCTGCTTTGTATGTCATTCCCCGCGAAAGCCTTAACACGTCTTTTAACGCTTCTTCAACGGTCTCGTAATTCCACATTCTTGTTCCGCCAATAGCCGGACCGAGAGTTGTATCGTGAATGGCTATTATTGCACGCAATCCCGCTTCTTTATTCGAACAGTAAATTACTTGTTCGTGCCCGAATTTTTCAAGTAGTTCAAAATCTTTCATTTCTATTTCCCCGATGGATTAAAATTAATTAAACGGCAAAAAGCCAAAAAATTAAAACTCCTATGCTGTCCCGAAATCTATACAAAAATAATTCTTTCCAATTTAATTCATAATCGGATGAAATTCCATATGCATTTGTATTAAAAAAATCGCACATTTCCAAAACCCTGCGCAAATGAAATTTATCGGAGATTATCAAAATGTTATTCATCCCTTTTTTCTCAACCAGATCACGTTTGATAAATTGCACTTGCTCGGACGTTGTTGAAGTCTCTTCTTCAATAAACACAAGACTTTTATCGATATTATATTTCTCTATCAAATAATTAAAAGCAGCTTTTGCTTCGCTAATCTCGCCGGGTGCGTTTCCTCCCGTAACTTGAATTTTTTTTACAATTCCCTTTTTCAACAATTCGAATGCTTTTTCTATTCTTCCGCGGAAAATCGGACTTGGTTTATCTTTTTGCCACACCGCGGCGCCTAAAATTACTGCTACGTCGTATTTTTCATTTTCCAGTTTATCCGGATTCAACGGCGAATAATACAAGTTGTTTATATATGTCAAAATAATAAACGAAACAACTAAAATAACGGTATTCCTAAAAGCTTTGAGGTATAAAGAAACTTTCGTACCCAGCAACATCTGCCAAATTAAAAAGATAATGTAAATCCGGATTATCTGACTTACCGTTAACATCGAAACAATAAAAATCTTTTTGAAAGGATAACCGAATAAATAGCTTATGGGAAATGGAGGATTGATCAACGCTATAAAAAACGTAGTTAAATCGATAATTAAGTATAATCCGGACAAGTACAAAATTATTTGAATAAACGAGGAAGGAATATTTTTTTTAAGCGAAATGAAAAGAAACGGCAAAACCAACACTGCGGTAAGAAATAAATTTAACTTATTGCCGAATTTATTGAGACTGAATTCGGAAATCCCGATATTATTATAAGCGTATTTAAATATGTATATAAAAATCAAATCGATAATCGATATCGAAATAATAACAATCAAATTTTTATGAGAACGAAAAATCTTTGTTAATAATTCTTTTAATAACATTTTATTTGAATATTTAAGTTTTCCGTATTATCGTGTTTGTCCAAAGTTACTTTCGATTCCACTTCGAACACAGAAGATATATTTTGTTCCGTTAGTACGTCCAAAACATCACCGTCTTTAATGATTTTTCCGTGCTTCATTAATACGGCACGACTGCTGAAATTACCCGCCAGATTTAAATCGTGCGAAACGATTAAAATCGTAATCCCCTGTTCCGAATTTAATTTTTGCAAAAGATTAAATACCGCAACCTGATGCTTCAAATCGAGATGCGCAGTAGGTTCATCGAGTAAAATAATTTCTGTTCTCTGTGCCAAAGCCCTTGCAATATAAGCCCTTTGAGCTTCACCGCCGGATACTTCGTTAATTCCCTTATTCCGCAAATGGTAAATTCCGACCGTTTTCAACGCATCAATAACGATTTCGTGATCTTCTTTTTTTTCAAATCCCGCAAAACCTAAATAAGGAGTTCTGCCGCTCATCACAACTTCATAAACCGAAAAAGGATAAACCGACGACGAGAGCGTAGGAACAAACCCGATTTGTTTTGCCAGACTTTTGTGGGAATATTCGCGCAAATCTTTGTTATTCAAAAAAACTTGACCTTCGTCGGGCAAAACCGAACCGGAAATTATTTTCAACAAAGTTGATTTTCCCGAACCGTTCGGTCCGAATACGGAAACAATTTCACCCTTGTTTATCGACAAATTAAGCTTCCCCAGAGTAAAATTCCCGTTTTTATTTCCCTTGTACGAAAATTTTATATTTTGCAATTCAATCAGATTCATCATCGGATATTTTTAATCAAGCGGAATTTATTAATTCAAATTTAACCAAAAAGATTTTAATAATTTTTTTTTATTCGGTAAAAGCAAAAACGCCTCGTAAGAGGCGTATTGAGTTTACTTTAGTCTAAAGTAAATCGGAAGCCCGAGTTGCACTTTAACGGGTCTGCCCCGCTGTTTACCCGGTTTGAACTTTGTAGCCATAACCGCTTTTACCGCGGCTTCATCGCAGCCGCCACCAATACCTTTTGTTACCTCCGCTTTAATTACATTGCCTTGTTCGTCTATTATCGCAGAAACAAAAACTTTTCCTTGTATTCCCGCTCTAACCGCAAATTCGGGATAAACTATTTTTTCTTGAATTGCTGCCAGTCCGCCAATCGGCTCGGGTAATTCTTCCACTACCGTAAAGATTTTACTGTAATCTTCCGTTTCGTCAGGCGGTAGTGGTGGCGGAGGAGGTGTTTCGTTAATGTATAATTCCGTCGGTTCAATACCAACGTCGGGCAGCAAGTCATCCGACGGAGCTTCAACCGGAATAGGCGGTTTAGGCGGTGGAGGTGGCGGTGATTCGATTTTCGTATTAAGAACATCTTCGATTGTAATTAGCTCTTGCACGACGGGTATTGCAGAATGTTCTTTTTGAAACGCAGGAAAATATCTGAACGAAAAAATAATGATGAGAAGGGAAAGGATTAAACCCGTTTCAAAAGTTCTAAAATATTTTTTCTTCAAATCCGTTTTGGGATTTTTACGTAACGCCATATTGCCTCCTTTATTAAGTGAATTAACGTAATAAATTAGAGAGGAAGACAATTAATTAATCATACAATATTTTAACTTTTATGTTCCAGTATAATTAAAAAATTAATAGTTCATACTTCAATCGAAGAAAATTATAAGGTTTGCAAATTGTTGGGAAAATTTCGAGGGTCATTAACGGACAGTTTTAATTAGAATCCATTCACGTTAACGAAAGGACAAAAAAAGCGCCTCGGTTGAGGCGCTAAAAA
>CAZKKI010000006.1:0-12590 GCA_964553325.1 uncultured Melioribacteraceae bacterium
TTGTTATACGATTATATCGTATATCTAGATAGATACTTTTAAGTTCATCTAAAAAGTCAAATAAAAGGTTACCCTTATCTTTATATGGATTTTTAGATGATTTTTTTTGCTTTTTAAATTCTTGTCTAAATGAATCGATAATTTCAGATGTGATAGGTAGGTTGGCTATTGCTTTTGAAAAACCTGCACCTAAAATTATACACTTCTTCCCCATTTGTTTTGATACATCCTATGTTTTTAATAATGCTTGCTTAACCAGGCGGTCGCGGTCGCACCGTGACCGCACATCAAAAAATTACTTAACCTTTTCCAGCAAATTACCTACGGCATCTTTGTGAACCATAAAATCCATAATCTTCAACTTAACATAATCTTCGTGCAAAAAATAATAACCTTTGTTTGCGCCATCGCGCGAACTCGAACCCGAATCTTTAATCACATACCAAACGTTACCGTCTTTATTGGTATAACCGATCAAGTGAATACCGTGGTCGTCTGTTGTTGTTCCGTTACCGAAACGGAATTGACGAGCGTTTTCATCAATGTATTCGGAGGGAATGTCGAATGTCGGAATTACAAAAACATCTTTTTCCGGGATTTTGCCCGGTTCCGAAACATCGCCTCCGATTGCCATAGAATATCCGTTGCGTATGGCGTTGTTAATGATTTCCATAAATTTATTCAATGGTACGTTAATGTAATCTTTGCTGTGCCACCAGTTATCCGGAACTTTGTATTCTACTTTTTCGTAATACGGTGCTTGCATATACGAAAGTATATCTACATAATCATTTAAATTTAATTTAAGATAATTATTAAGATATTCTTTGGGCGAATAAAATTTATTGTTTATTTCTACAACACTCGGTGGTATTCCCATGTAATTGTCCATAATTGATTTTATTGTTGACAAAACACTTTCTTCGTTCCATGAATTGCTTTCCTTCACGCTTTTTAAATAAGAATACATCTCATTAAACATTTTGGAATGATCGTGAAATTTTTGCCCGGGTTTCAGACCGGAATAATCTTTTTCCGGTACAATACCGTATTCTTTCCAAATTCTGGTAACCGCGTTTGCTTCCGAACCTTGTGCGAATAGCGATTCACCGCGCGTTTTTACAAATTCGCGTGCCTTTTCAACATATTCCCAATAAACGGTGTACATTT
This sequence comes from uncultured Melioribacteraceae bacterium, assembly GCA_964553325.1. Lineage (GTDB taxonomy): Bacteria > Bacteroidota > Ignavibacteria > Ignavibacteriales > Melioribacteraceae > BMS3ABIN04. The sequence goes on from CAZKKI010000006.1 coordinate 1,171, forward strand.
CCGAAAGTTTTACTTTTTTCCCGGTTAACCGGTAAACCTCCGATTCAAAAAATGAAGTTGTGGAAAATGACCAACATGTACCGGTATTCCCTTGTGAAATCGGGTCGTTGTGCCAAACGGTTGTAAATTCGCTTACGGAAACGGGAAGCTCGTAATCACTTACATCGACTTTAAAAATTCTCTCCGGCTTTTTCTCCGGTTTGTTATAATCCCTTATGCCTTTCATTATTACGTTTTGATAATATCCGGGTTTTTTCTCGACAAAAATTCCTTTATCCTTCTTTTTCGCTTGTGGGTAAAGAGTTGAAGCAAATGATAAAACGAGTATTATAATTGTTAAAATCTTACCTGATGTTTTCATTTTGTTCTCCGGGAATTCTTTTGAATATTCATAATTTTAAAATAACAAATAAGCGCAAAATGTTATTCAAGATTTTCGTAAAATAATCTGTGCAACACAAAAAAAATTTTAATTAAATTACGGTAAGAAATTTAAATGAAATCGGGAATTAACAAGGAGATCAAAAATGTATAAACTGGTTCTTTTACGTCACGGCGAAAGCGAATGGAACAAATTGAATTTGTTTACGGGATGGACGGATGTCGATTTAACCGAAAAAGGAAGGGAAGAAGCCGAAGAAGCCGGCCGGCTTTTGAAAGAAGGCGGGTTTACGTTCGATATTGCTTACACTTCGGTTCTTAAAAGGGCAATTAGAACTTTAAATATTGTACTCGATGTGATGGATTTAATGTGGATTCCCGATGTAAAAAATTGGCGATTAAACGAACGGCATTACGGAGCTTTGCAAGGATTGAATAAAGCCGAGACGGCGAAGAAATACGGCGACGAACAAGTGTTACTTTGGAGAAGAAGTTACGACGTTCCACCACCGGCTTTGGATGAAAACGACGAAAGATATCCGGGTAAAGACCCGAGATATGCCAATCTGAAAAAAGAAGAAATCCCCTTATCGGAAAGCCTGAAAGATACGGTCGCTCGATTTGTGCCTTATTGGGAAAACACAATTGTCCCCACCGTTAAAAGCGGTAAAAAAGTTATAATTGCAGCGCACGGGAACAGTTTGAGGGCACTGGTAAAATATTTGGATAATATGAGCGAAGAAGAAATTGTTAAACTTAACATTCCGACCGGCGTGCCGTTGGTTTATGAACTTGATGACGAGTTGAAACCCGTTAAGCATTATTATTTGGGCGATCAAGAAGCAATAGCAAAAAGAATTAGTGCGGTTGCTAATCAGACCAAAGCAAAATAATTAACATTTTTCCTGTTTGCCGATTATGTGATGCCGGATACCAGTAAATTATTTACCCTTGATTTTATGAGCGATTTTCTACATTTTCGGTAATAATTAATAATTCGAAAATAAGGCGACAAATAAATGATGAAAAAGATTTTTCTCTTGATATTTTTCTCGTTGATTTTTCAATATACAATTCAAGCTCAAATTGTAGTTGGGAAATATGCGGGCGAATTTTTGACACTCGGAGTAGGCGGTAGAGCTTTGGGAATGGGCGGAGCACACGTTGCCGTTGTTTCCGATGTTACTGCGGGGTATTGGAATCCGGGCGGACTTGCAAGAATCGACTATCCGCAAATTTCGTTAATGCACGAGGAACATTTCGGAAGTTTGGTAAATTACAATTATGCCGCGGTGGCAATTCCCTACGGAAAAGATATGAGTTTCGGATTAAGCGTAATCCGTTTAAGTGTGGACGGAATTCCCGATACACGTAATGCATTAATCGATAGAGTTACCGGAAATGTGATCTACGATATTAATAACCCGAATTCGGTTTTGGATCCGACTAAAGTAACGGAATTTAACAATACCGATTGGGCGGTTTATTTAACATTTGCCAAAAGACAATCGGAAAATTTTTATTGGGGTGCTAATGTCAAAATAATCAGAAGAGATTTGGCCGAGTACGGGGCAACCGGAATCGGATTCGATATCGGCGCGGTATATTCGCCGTACGATAATTTTTATCTTGGCGCCAACGTAATGGATATTACAACAACCTTTTTGGCATGGAATACCGGTAGAACGGAATTGATTACCCCAACCGCCAAAATCGGTGCGGCATATTTACAAGAGTTTATGGGACTTAATTTTATCCCGGCGCTCGATTTCGATATACGGTTTGAAAACAGGCAATTTGCTTCCAATTTTAATGTTGGTCCGGTAAGTTTCGATATCCGGACGGGAATAGAAATTAATTACAAAAATTTAATTGCCGTGCGCGGCGGTTATAACGATGTTAAACAATTCACGATTGGAGCCGGAGTTAAGTTGCCTAAATTGAATATCGATTACTCGTTTGCACGATTTAACAAAAGCGAAGTCGACCGTTTGCCCGACACGCATAGAATATCATTGATTCTTACTTTAGAACAACCCAAGTTCATGCGTGGCGGTTAAAAGGAAAATCATTTTTGAAGAATTACAAATTCGGCGCCTTTGAGGGCGCTGTTTTTTTAGGAAATAAACACATAATGAAAAAAACCGTTTTCATTGTTTTGATTCTGGGTTATATTCTTAGCGGTTGTGCCGGCGGAAGATATTCGGTTTCCAAAGAGAACTTATTATCGGAAACTTATGCAACAAGCAATTCCGGGTTGAAAATTAAAATTCCCTCCGGTTGGATTCAAGCGTTCGATAATGATAATAACATTCTTGATTTATGGCTGGTTAGCGGCGATTATTCGGCATCGTTAAAATTTAAAGCTATAAATTTCGATGTGCCCGGAAATATGTTAGACGATGCATTTCAAATCAGTATAGCCGGTTTTAGAGCGATACTCGGAAATTCCGTAACATTTAACGAGGAAAGCATAATTAATAATAGAACAAAAACTTACGGAATTTTTAAAAACGGGAATTTGATAAAAAGAGTAATTGTTTATGAAGTTGGCGGCATGTTTTACGAATGTATTGCGGATTTTACTAAAGAGTTTCAGAATTCGCGGAAAACAAACATTATAGAAATACAAAATAAAGTAATAACCGAATTGATTAATCGGTTGGAAAGGAGTAACAAGTGAAGTTCGGTACAGTAATTAATTGTATGGACGGACGTGTTCAAATCCCGGTTATCGAATGGATAAAAAATAATTTCGATGTTGAATACGTAGATGTGATTACCGAACCCGGTCCGGATAAAATTCTTGCTACGAGTACCGATGATTTGATTTTACGAAGATTGCAATCCAAAGCGGAAATTTCGGTTAAAGTTCACCGTTCGAAATTGATTGCGGTTGTCGGTCATTTCGATTGTGCGGGAAACCCTGTAACCGAAGAAGAGCATAAATTGCAAATTATCGAATCGGTGAAAAAAATAAAATCGTGGGACTTCGATACGGAAATTTTAGGGCTTTGGGTGAATGAAAATTGGGTTGTACACCGTATTGTTTGACCTACTTTTTCACGCTTTCCCAAAAGAATTTTGTATAGTCGTCGATTTTTTTCGATAGCTTATTGTCACTCATTGTGTCGAGATTTTTTAACCGTAATAAAAACAGATAACCGAGAAAGTTATCGGCATAAATTTCGGCATTACCTTTTTTGAATAATTTGTGTTTTATAAGTTCGGAAAAAATCATTTTCGTGATATTAAAGTATTCTTCGTAATATGAATTCAAAGCAATTTCAACTTCACCGATGTTGTGGAATTGTTCGCTTAAAATCAATTTTATTAACGATTGTTCATTTTCGGTCTGCCAAAATTTAAAAATACTCCGAGCAAAATCCCGTAAAAAAATTTCGGGGTTGCCAATTTTGTCCAATAATTCGTCGGTTAAAATAATTTTAGCGACGGATTCCGGTGTGAGTTTGTTGATTATTGCGGCTAATATCTCTTTTTTGGAAGAAAAATGATTGTAAATTCCGCTTTCTCTAATACCGACCTCTTTTGCAATGTCTCTTATCGAAGAGCCGGAAAATCCTTTTTTAACGAACAAATCAAGTGATTTTTGCAATATTTTTTCTTTAGTGTTTTTCATTTGTCAACTCCCAAAGTGAACGTTCGTTAATTTATTCAAATGCGAATATAATATCAAGTGAAGTTTTATAAAAAAGCTCGGCATTCCAAAATCCCGAGCTTTCGACTTAACTTTTATTTGAAAACAAAATTGTTCGTATTATTTCATTAAGACCATCTTTTTTACTTTACTGTAATTGCCTGCTGTCAGTTTGTAGAAATAAATTCCACTGGGAAGTCCAGAAGCATTAAAAATTGTAGTATAAATGCCGGGTTGCTGTTTTTCGTTTACAAGAGTAATGACTTCGCGACCCAAAACATCGTATATTTTTAATTGAACGAGACCTTTTTTGTTAATTGTGTATTTAAGAGTTGTTTCGGGGTTAAACGGGTTTGGATAGTTTTGGTATAATGTAAAACCGCCTGGGATTTTATCTTGATCGTTATTTATGCTCGTTAAGGTAGTTTCGATTACAAAAATGCTATCCGGACCTGGCCAGTCGGTTAACGGACTCAAATCGGTTTTTAAAGTTGCCGATGTACCCAATTTATTTTGGAATACATCATAAAAATGAAAATCACCGCCGATGTGATCTTTGAATCCAATCATTGCGCCTATGTCCGGACCGTCAAAAGAACCTTTAATTACCGGACCGTAGCAAAATTCAATTTTATTGGAAGTTTCATACAGTTTTACTTGAAAATTTATTCTGGTTGTTGTTAATGTGTTATCGTAATAAGCCAGCACATTTTTCCACTGAACAGTAAGAACTCTTGAAGGCGAAGTTCCGGTAACTTTGTAGCTTAAGTTTCCACCGTCGATTGTATTCAAATCTTCCCACCAAGGACCTAATGTTTTATTCGGGCGTTCGGTGGAAGCTAACCGACCGTTTTCATTTGCCCCTATTTGACCGATTTGATTTTCTGTGGATAGTCCGCGTATTGAACCGTCGGTGCCGGTTCCGAATTCCAACCAACCGTTTGTACTAACTTGTATTTTGTCGTATGTAAAATTATCATATACAAAATCGAAGGGTAAATTCATTTTTGTTTGCGTGTCGTCTCCTTGTCCCAAATTTGTTCCGTCTGTAATTTCTACATAGGGCCGGTATTGTTTTGATATCGAAGAATTCACAATCGTGGGGGCCTCTATCACTTCGAAATTTTGAGTTATTATTTCTTCCGTATTCAGTTGCAAAGTAGGATATCTTTTGTATTGCGCTTTATAATTCCCCAGATTCGAAGGAACAAATTTATCATTAAAATCGAAACTCCGGTTTTCCTTTGCCGATAAACAGCAGATGTACTTTGTTGAAGAAAACAATTCGTTATCTGACTCGTCGAATATTTTAACTTCCACTTTGAAAGTATCGGTTTGTGGTTGATAACCCAAATTGTTTAACGAAGCGGCAAAAGTAAGTTCTTGTCCAAGAAGAACCGTAGAAGGAATTTGCACGGGATTTAATTCCACAAGAAAGTCGGGGGAATAAACCATATCACGTTCGTAAACTCCGTTGCCGTGCGTTGCCACACGCAATTTTCTATTACTTCTCGAAATGTTTAAGTCCATTGCGATTACGGCTTCCGGCAATCCGTCGGAATATTGCGTCCAAGTTGTGCCGCCGTCGTTGCTGAAATATACGGAGATATCGTTGCCGACGTAAATATGTTGAGGATTAAGCGGATCGATTACAAGGGAAAATGTAGGAACATCAGGTAACGAACCAGTAATATCGATCCAGTTATCACCACCGTCGGTTGTTTTGTAAACATGCCCTGTACCGAAACCGCCGAATACAACATATGCGGTATTTTCATTTTGAGGATCGATGGCAACTTCAAGCGGATATCGGTTTGGTAAGTCTCTCGTAACGTTTATCCAGTTTTCACCACCATTAGTAGATTTGAAAATATGCGCGCGAGTTTCGGTAGGAGCTGTAGCTGCATAAACTATATTGTCGTTTTGCGGAGAAACACCTAATGCTATTACATAATTGCCATCTAAGATGTTATCATTGTTTGTTCCGAACCAATTTGCCGCTCCGTTAACGGTTTTGTAAACTACTGTTCTACCTGAGTACATTACAGAAGGGTTGGATTCGGCTATTACATATGGTGCTACAAATGGTGCATCCGCAGTCATTCCGCTTGTTGCACTGGTAAACGAGGAACCCCGAGTAGTGGATTTTTGAATGTTGTTGTATTGATATTCCCCGAAAACTATATTATCATTTGTGGGGTGAACAGCCGTACAACATCCGTCTCCTCCGATAACTCTGTTCCATCCGTACGGGTCGCCGAAAAATAGCACGGTGTTATTGTCTTGTAATCCACCGATAGCGAAGTTTGAATCCTGGTAAGAAGTTGAAAACTTTTTATAAAATTGAGCCGTTTGTAATCCGATACCTATATTTTGATAACTTATGCCGAAATTAGTGGAACGGTATACTCCACCGTCGCATGCGATATAAATAGTGCCGGGGTTTTGCGGATCGTGCGCATAGTTATGATGATCGACGTGCGGAGGGTTGTTAACGTAATTTAAAGTTGTACCTCCGTTTGAAGAGTAAAAAATATTAACGCCGGCGTATATAATTTTGTGCTCGTCAGTTGGATGTACAGCAACCCAATGAGCAAAAAATCCTTGATATCGAGGGACGTTCTGATTATTAACAAGCGACCATGAATCGCCGAAATCGGTTGTTTTATACAAACCAATTCCTTGTAAACTATCCGCAACACTTGCAAAAACAATATTCGGGTTTGTATAATAAGCATCGAGCAGAGTTTTGCCTGTAAATGTTGGTATCCCGGTTACTTTGGTCCACGTAAAACCGGCATCCAGAGATTTGTAAACACCGCTACCCGGAGTGCCGAAATTACCGCACGAAACCAGTATTTTGTTAGTATCCGAACGGTTGATTACTATATCTTCGCCCATTATTATGTTCAATACGTTTTCCCATGTAGAGCCTGCATCTTCCGATCTGTAAATTCCTTCTGTAGTTGCAGCGAAAATCGTGTTTGGGTTTAACGGATTTATTACGATATCTTGAATACCTCGTTCTTCATTTAAGCTCCAATCCAAACTCTTTGTCCAAGTGGTTCCTCCGTCTGTTGTTTTTAATATTCCGATTCCGTAACTACCTCTTGTGGTTCTTACGGCGAGACCACCGTCGGATTTTTGGTAACCGTACACTTCTCCGGTTCCAATGTACATTATATTTGTATCAACTGGATTAATTGCAATAGCCATAACACCCAATACGGGAAAACCGGTCTCGATTTTTTCCCAGTGATCCGCTTCATCGGCGCGATATGTTCTCCATAATCCCCCGCTTGCAGAACCTGCAAAAAGTGTAAGCGGGTTTTGCGGATTGACGGCAACGGATATCATTCTGCCAGGAACATTTTTGGGTCCTATAGGTTTCCATTGTTCGGTTTGTACTTCTGCAATCGTAGAGGTGTTCTTCAGTTTTTTAGCTTTTTTAAATTCGTTGAAATATTTTCCGGACGGAATACTTTTTTCGGGATAACTTCGAATCTTTGTTAAAAAATTTAACGCTTCGTACGCACCCGATGGCTTTTGCTTAATTTGTTTATCCGCATCTTGGTTTAACATAAACATTGCCGAAGATATTAGAATGGTTAATAGAAAAACTATTCCGGCTCTTGAATAGATATTCATTTCGGGCTCCGGTTTATTTTTAAAAGTATTGATTCAAATTGCGAAAAAAAACGGATAAAAAAAACACTGGAATAATGCACTATCCGAAATTTTAGCTTGAAAGTAATTCGGACCAATAAATATTAGGTAAAGCCGAATTATTTACCGATATTTACCGCTCGATTTAAAAACTTATTGGGAAAGATGAAAAATATTAGAAATATAGCAATAATCGCTCATGTCGATCATGGTAAAACCACACTGCTCGATCAGATTTTGAAGCAGTGTGAAGTATTCAGAGAAAATCAAGTTGTGCAAGAACGGTTTATGGATTCCAATGATTTGGAGCGGGAGCGTGGAATTACTATTTTGGCTAAAAATATCAGTGTTCCATATAAAAATTACAAATTAAATTTTATTGATACTCCGGGACATTCGGATTTCGGCGGCGAAGTTGAACGGGTATTGAAAATGGCGGATGGTGTTTTGCTTCTTGTCGATTCTTTTGAAGGTCCTATGCCTCAAACTCGTTTCGTTTTGGAAAAGGCGCTAAATCTCCATTTAAAACCTATAATCGTTATCAATAAAATGGATAGACCAGATAAGAGGGAAGCGGAAGTATTGGATGAAATTTATGATTTGTTTATCGATTTAAATGCCGATGAAAAACAGTTGGATTTTCCTGTTATTTATGCTAGCGGAAGAAGTGGTTGGGCTGTTACGGAACCTGGCAAAATAGGGAAAGATTTGGAACCGTTATTAAATTCGATTATAGAAGATTTACCTGCGCCACCACAATTGGATGGACCGGTTCAAATTCAAATTACTTCTTTGGATTTTAGTGACTATGTAGGCAGAATCGGTGTAGGTAGAGTATTCCGCGGAACCTTGAAACTTTCCGATAAACTTTCTATTGTAAAAAGAAACGGGACTATTCAAAATGTTTCACCCAAGCAATTGTTTGTGTACGACGGACTAAAAAAAGTTGAAGTGGATGAAGTACAATGCGGTGATATTTGTGCAATAGTTGGAGTGGAAAATATTGATATCGGAGATACGATTGCATCGAGAGAAAAACCTGAACCCTTACCTATAATTGCAATTGACGAACCTACAATCAGCATGACCTTTACGGTAAACGATTCGCCTTTTTACGGAAGGGAAGGTAAATATGTTACTTCCAGGCAACTTCGTGACAGACTTTATAAGGAATTGGAATATAATGTCGCCTTGCGCGTTCAAGATACCGGTTCACCGGATTCGTATAAGGTGTCGGGCAGAGGAATTTTGCATCTTTCCATATTAATCGAAAATATGCGGCGTGACGGTTATGAATTACAAGTACGGGAACCGAAAGTGATATTCAAGGAAATCGACGGAAAAAAATCCGAACCGATTGAAATTCTTGTGGTTGACGTTCCGGCCGAATATTCCGGAAAGGTAATTGAGTTGGTCGGCCAAAGAAAAGGCGAAATGATTAAAATGGAAACCAAAGGAAATATGAATACTCTTCACTTCCATATACCCTCGAGGGGTTTGATGGGATTGAGAACGAAAATAATGACCGCTACCAGCGGGCAAGGTATTATGCACCACAGGTTTTACCAGTATGAATATTTCAAAGGATCAATAGGAAAAGCAAAAAACGGAGTTCTTATTTCGATGGGGGTAGGTCCCGCAACGGCTTACGCAATTAATTCACTTCAGGATAGAGGGAAATTTTTTATTGATCCCGGTGATATTGTGTATACCGGACAAATTATCGGAGAGCACAACAAAGATATTGATATTGAAGTTAACGTTCAGCGCTCAAAAAAACTTACTAATATGCGAGCTTCGGGAGCGGATAAAGCAATTAAAATTACACCGGCAGTAAAATTTACTTTGGAAGAAGCGCTCGAATTTATAGAGGAAGATGAAATGGTTGAAATTACACCGAAATCGGTTAGATTGCGTAAAATATATCTGGATCCGAACCAACGAAAACGTTACAATTTCAATAAGAAAGTATCGTAAGGCTTAACCGCGGAGATTTCACTTTAGCTTTTTCGCATAATTTTCAACTTCAGCGAAAACACGGAGTAAATTTCCACCCCAAATTTTTTTAATGCCCTTCTCCGAATATCCGCGTCTTATTAACTCCATAGTTATATTTTCCATTTCGCTAACGTCGTTAACTCCTTCAATACCTCCACCTCCGTCAAAATCTGAACCAATGCCTACGAAATCGATTCCAACCAATTTAACAACATGATCAACGTGATTAACAAAGTCTTGCACTGTTGCCTTTGTTTGCGGGAATTTTTTGGACAGTTCCGAAAAAGCATTTTCAAGTTCTCCCAGTTCTTTCGGTGAAAGTTTTGAAAAATCGCCGAGCTTCTTTTTTAATTCGACTATTGCCGAGTCTCTTTGTGGATTAGGCTCGGGAGTTTTGATATATTCGTTAACAAGGGTTAGTTGGATTACGCCTCCCTTTTGGGCTAGCATTTTTATCATATCGTCAGTCATGTTCCTCGGATGATTGCAAAGTGCCCTGCAACAACTATGCGAGGCTATAACCGGTGTTTTGGAAATCTTTATGACATCGTAAAATGATTTGTCAGAAATATGTGAAACATCAATCATTATTCCGAGCCGGTTCATTTCTTCTACAACCTTTTCTCCGAACTCCGATAATCCGTTGTCTTCACTTTCATCGGTGGAAGAATCGCAAATATCATTATCTTTTGTATGACAAAGCGTAATGTAACGTGCACCTAACTTATAATATTTCTCAACCGAAGATAAATCTCTCCCTATCGGATAACCGTTTTCCATTCCGATAAGTATAGCTATTTTCTCGCTTTTAACAATTCTATAAACATCGTCGGTTGAATATGCCGCTTCGACAAAGCGGGGAAACTTATTGATGTTCTTATGAATAATATTGAAAATATTTAATGCTTTTGTTTTTACGGTTTTGTAACCTGCCGGATTTAACTCGCCTTGAGCGGTCCAAACAATAAAAAAAGCCGCGTCCAACCCGCCTTTTTTCATTCGGGGAAAGTCAACTTTACCGCTTCCTTTTTTGCCCGGATTATGGTATGCCGATAAGTCGAACGAAGGATCGGAATTTAAATGTATTGGTGTATCTATGTGTGTGTCTATCGTTATTGCGTTATGATGAATATTTTTTACTTGATTGACAAATGATTTTTCAGATGAGCATGAAAATAGCAAAAAAATGATTGGAATAACGGTAATGCTGATATTATCAATTTTCAAAACAACCTCGGTGATTTATGAAGCTTAGTAAAAGATAAGAAGATTTGAGATAAAAAGCGGAATTAAATCGGTTTTGGAATAAGAATTGAATTCCGGTTTACACTACCTTGATGGCATGGTGAACCTACAACCCTTCGGTTAATCCGGCAACTGCCGGACTCTACCATTGAGTAGTTGTTCTCTGATGAATTTTCTGCCTTGATGCGATTTTAATTCCTTTTCGCGTTTCATTGCTTCTGCGCGAGTATCGAATTTTTCAAAATAAATAATTATCCAAGGAATATATCTCTTCGTATATCGATGTTTGCCGGAATTATGTTGTAAGAGTCTTTTTTCTATGTCGGAAGTGTGTCCGATGTAAATTTTATCGAACTTAACGGAATATAAAACATAAACAAAAAACATGATAGCCTCAAACAAAAAACCCCAATAGGAAATTGGGGTAATTTAGCTCCGCGTGTAGGACTCGAACCTACAACCCTTCGGTTAA
>CAZKKI010000007.1:0-23429 GCA_964553325.1 uncultured Melioribacteraceae bacterium
GAGGCGAACTTCCCGCTTTAATAATAGTCGATTCTGTTGTAAGATTAATTCCCGGTGTGCTTGGCGATAGCGAATCGGCTTTGAACGATTCTTTAATGGACGGAGAAGTTATGGAACCGCCTTATTATACTCGACCTGCAGAGTACGAAGGTATGAAAGTGCCCGATGTTTTACTCTCGGGAAACGAAGCGGAAATTAAAAAGTGGAAAGAAGAACAATCAAAAAAGAATACCGAAATTTGGAAAAAAATAAATAGATTGGAGAAATGATGAGCACTTTAAATGATTTAGTTAAAGAGCAAATTAGAACCGATTTGCCTAAGTTTAATGTAGGCGATAGAATTAAGGTTCATGTAAGGGTTATCGAAGGCGACAAGGAAAGAATCCAACCGTTCGAAGGCGATGTAATCAGCATTAAGGGTGGTGGTATTAACAAAACCTTTACCGTACGAAAAGTTTCGAGCGGAGTTGGCGTTGAAAGAATCTTTCCATATAATTCGCCGAAAATAGCCAAAATCGACGTGATACGCGAAGGTAAAGTAAGAAGAGCTAAACTTTATTACTTGAGAAACCTTTCGGGTAAAGCGGCAAGAATCAAAAGCAAAAACATCAGATAATTTTTTGTAATTATTCCGAATAAAAAGTCGCCCGGTGTTGGCGACTTTTTTTATTTGTTATGAAATTAACTATTCCCCGAAATATTTTTGCCAAGTTGCTTGCAAAATCTCTCTCCGCATTCGAGAGATTCGAAATTGTAGAAACACAATCTGCAATGGTTGTAAAAGAAGTCGAATCGGGTAAGAGCGAGCTTGGATTAATTCCCGTATTCGATTTGCTGCAACACTCCGAACTCAATGTTTCGAAAAAAATCGGTATTTCATTCGATGGCCCGCTTTCAAATTCATATTTTTATTTTAAACCCGAACAACGAAACGTCGACAAATTGTTTCTTTCGGGTGATGTTACCACAAACGAAATAATTTTAAGTAAAATTATTCTTTTGGAAAAATTCGGTATTAATATTTCACCGGAATTAACAACGGGAAAGCTTGACTTAACAAAAGAAAACTATCTTGTTGTTGGTAATGGAAATTTTGAAAATAACCTTTTTGAAAATGGGATAAGTTTTGCCGAAATGGTTGCGGAATTTATCGATTATCCTTACGTTAATTACGTACTGGTAAGCAAACATGAGATTTTATTAACGGAAATATCCAATTTGGAGCAAAAGGTTGACGAAACCGTTGAAGACAACTTGATTGAGTTTCTCGGGGAAACAAGTCTTTCGGAAAATGCAAAATCTTTTATTCGGAACAATTTTGATTCCGTTTATTACGAAATCACGCCGAATGAAATTACCGGACTCACCGAACTACTTCGTTTGGCATATTACCACGGTATAGTTCAAGAGATTACGGAAATTAACTTGTCGTAAATTTTGAGCTAATTGCTACGCCATAAATTTAATTCGCCACCGTATGCGAGACCGTAATTACATTCGGATTTTCTCTTATTGCTTCAAGCATTTCTTCGGTTGCGGGTTTTTTCAGTTTCATGGTACAAAGAGCAACCAAACCGCCTTCGAAAATCATATTTTCCATTTCTTCTATATTTATATCGCCTTCTCTGATTACATCGAGAATTGAAGCGAGTACACCGGGTTTATCGTAATGCTTAACAGCCAATTGGTAAGCTGCATCGGTAGAGTGTGCACGGTTTACCCAATGAGCAATAACACCGCTGTTGATATAATCGAGAATGATTTTAACGGTTTCTTCCGCAACCGCATTTTGAGCTTGTTCGGTTGATGCACCGATATGATGAGTTACGTAAACATTTTCAAGCTCTTGCAGTTTGGAGCTTACATTGCCGGTTTTGGCTTCAGGCTCATCGTTGAAAACATCCAAGCCTACTTTTAAGTTTTTTTCTTTTACGGCTCTGATTAATGCTTCTTCGTCAACAACACCGGCACGGGAGGTATTGATAAAAATAGCGCCGTCTTTCATGTAGCTGAACATTTCGTCGTTAAATAAATTTTTTGTTTTGGGCGTAACGGGTAAGTGTAAAGTAACGACATCTGCAATGGGTAAAACTTTATCGAATTCGGAAAAATCTTTATAAGCCACACCTTCAATTCGGGAAATATCTTTTCCGTACACATTCATACCGAGCGCATTTGCTCGTTTGGCAACTTCTTTGCCGATATTTCCCATTCCTACAATTGCAATGGTTCTACCGAACAAACCTTTCGCCTTCGAATATTTTGCTTTGTTCCATACACCGTTTCTAAAATCCATAACGTTATCGGGTATTTTTCTATCCAGTGCTATCATCAAACCGATTGCCAATTCCGCTACTGCAATTGCGTTTTTGCCCGGACAATTGGCAACGTAAACTCCTTTTTTATTTGCAGCCGGAAGATCGATATTGTTATATCCCGCTCCCGCACGAACAATTAAATTTAAATTATTACTTTCTTCAATTGTTTTGGAATTAACAACCGTGGAACGGACAACAAGAATATCGGCATCTTTAGCCGCTTCTGGTAAATCGTTTTCACCAAGCGAAGGTTCGAAGACGACATCCAAATTATGCTCTCTTAATTTTTGTACATATTGTTCCGGCAACTTATCCGCAATTAGAACTTTCATTTTATTTTCCTCACAAATTAATTTTCATTTAATAACTAAAAATATATTGCCGTTTTAACACTTCCAAGTTTTTGTTGGAAATATCGAGTTATTTCAGCATTGGGATTTTAATGCCGAACTTTTTAGCGTTTTCAATCGCCCTTTCGTATCCAGCGTCGGCATGTCTGATAATTCCCATTCCGGGGTCATAAGTTAAAACGCGTTCAAGTCGTTTTTCCGCTTCCTTTGTTCCGTCGGCAACAATTACCATTCCCGCATGCAGAGATTTGCCTATTCCGACACCACCGCCGTGATGAAACGAAACCCAGCTGGCTCCACCGATAGTATTCATTAGAATATTTAAGATAGGCCAATCGGCAATTGCGTCGCTTCCGTCTTTCATTCCTTCCGTTTCTCGGTATGGTGAAGCTACCGAACCGCAGTCGAGATGGTCTCGCCCGATGACAATTGGAGCTTTTACTTTGCCCGATGCTACAAGGTCGTTGAAAATTTTACCCATTTTAGCTCTCGCACCGTAGCCGAGCCAACAGATTCGTGCAGGTAATCCTTGAAATGCCACTTTTTTCTGTGCGAGTTTTATCCAACGAACCAGAGCTTCGTCTTCCGGAAATGTTTCAATAACGGCTTTGTCGGTTTCGTAAATATCGTTCGGGTCGCCGGAAAGCGCAGCCCACCGAAATGGTCCTTTGCCGTCGTTAAATAACGGTCGAATAAAAGCCGGAACGAATCCCGGAAAATCGAATGCGTTTTCCACTCCGTTTTCTTTTGCCTCGCCTCTTATGTTGTTACCGTAATCGAATGTAACGGCTCCTCGTTTTTGAAATTCGAGCATGGTTTTTACGTGAACCACAATTGTTTCTTTTGCTCTTTTGATATATTCTGCCGGATTTTCCGTTCTTAATCTTAATGCATCTTCAAAACTCATTCCCATTGGAACGTAACCGTTAAGCGTATCGTGTGCGGATGTTTGGTCCGTTAAAACGTCGGGAATAACACCTCGTCTTAAAATTTCGGGTAGAACTTCACCCGCGTTGCCAACCAATCCGACTGAAAGCGGTTGTTTATCGGCTTTTGCTTTTAAGACCAATTCGAGTGCTTCATCCAAATCTCTTGCAATTACGTCGAGGTATTTGGTTTCGATTCGTTTTTCCAAGCGTTTAATGTCAACGTCGATACCCAAAAATGCGGCACCGTTCATTGTGGCTGCAAGCGGTTGAGCTCCGCCCATTCCTCCAATGCCGGCTGTTAATAAGAATTTCCCTTCCAAGTTACCGCCGAAATGCTGCCTGGCAACTTCTGCGAAGGTTTCGTAGGTTCCTTGCAAAATACCTTGCGTACCGATGTAAATCCAACTTCCGGCTGTCATCTGTCCGTACATTGTTAAGCCGAGTTGTTCGAGACGCCGGAATTCATCCCAATTTGCCCAATCGGGAACTAACATTGAATTTGAAATAATTACGCGCGGAGCATTTTCGTGTGTTTTAAAAATTCCAACAGGTTTGCCGGATTGGATTAAAAGAGTTTCGTCGTTTTCGAGATTTTTTAGTGAATCGATAATTGCATCGAAGGCTTCCCAATTTCTGGCTGCTTTCCCCGAGCCGCCGTAAACTATCAGTTCGTCCGGATTTTCGGCAACTTCAGGATCCAAATTGTTCATCAACATTCGCATTGCCGCTTCTTGAACCCAACCTTTACAGGTTAGTTCGGTCCCTCTAGGAGCTTTTACTTTTTTCATTTTAATCTTCGAAATGTTTTGTTAGTAAATTATTGTATTGTTTGTACATGTTTTTCATCAGCCATTTTTTAATGAACCAACTTTTGTCCATTTCCTTTTGAAAATATTTTACGTTTTCTTTTAGTTGGAAAACAAGTTTAGTTTTCTCTTCTTTCGTCAGTTTAACAGTATCGGTATTGCTTTCCAGTTTTTTTATAATAGAATCGAATGCTTTAATGTCTTTGAAGAATCTTTCGTCTCCTTGCATTTGTTTTATTGCTTGATTGCAGAAGCTGATGAGTACTTTTTTCTCGTTTTTATCGAATTCGAATGTGTAGTTTTGAAATAATTTTTTCTTCATGGTTTTCCATTATACGTTTTGAAGTGAAAGTAATTTTTCTCTCATTTTTTGGTATCCGGGTTTTATAACATTGTAAATGTAATGCAACCGTTCTTCATAATGAATAAATGCCGATTTCATTGCGTTGATGTTTAGTTTTTCGATATCATCCAACGTAATTCCGAATGTTTCCAAGGCTATCATATACTCTTTGGTTAATGTTGTATCGCTCATTAAACGGTCGTCCGTATTTAAGAATACTCTGAATTTTTTCCTGAACAGCTTTATGAACGGATGATTTTCCAATTTGTCTATTGCACCAGTATGAACATTGCTGAGCAAACAAATTTCCAATGGAAGCCGGTGGTCTAAAATATATTGAGCCAATTCACCCAAAGCAACAATTTCGCCGTTAGAGTCGAAAACTATATCTTCTTTCAATCTTGTTGCGTGTCCAATTCTATGCGCACCGCAATATTGAATTGCCTGCCAAATCGATTCTTTACCGAAAGCCTCTCCGGCGTGGATCGTAATGTTAAAATTCACTCTTTTGATAAATTGAAAAGCATCGAGATGATCCTTGGGCGGATAACCGCCTTCCTCTCCGGCCAAATCGAAGCCCACGACGCCTCTTGACCTGAAATCGGCCGCGAGTTCGGCAATTTCCAGAGAATTTGTCATGTTCCGCATTGCGCATAATATTAATCCGTATCCAACTCCGAAATCTTTTTTTCCCCGTTCCAATCCTTTCAATACTGCATCAACAACATCCTCGTAATGCAAGCCTTTTTCAAGATGCAGTACTGGTGCAAAACGGGTTTCAACGTAACAAACTCCGTCGTTCTTCATATCTTCCATCATTTCGTAAGCTACGCGTTCAAGCGATTCTTTTGTTTGCATTACGGCAACCGTGTGTTCAAACCCTTGAAGGAACTCAACCAAATTCCCTTTGTTAGCTCCTCTGTGAAACCATTTTGCAAGTTCTACAGGATCTTCGGTAGGGAGTTTTTTGTAATTAATTTCTCTTGCAATTTCGATAATTGTTGAAGGGCGCAGACCACCGTCCAGATGGTCGTGTAATAAAACTTTCGGTACTTCTCTAATTATTTCTTCCGTCTTCAATTTTACCTCGATTTTTGAAAATAAAAATATTCTTTTTGGCAAGTAAAAGCAATCGGTTTATTGACAAACGGAGGAAATAAGTTAAGCTAAAATATTTTAATATAAAAACTATGTGTTGTACATGTAATAAAATATTTCTTGACTATGCGTAATTTTTATGGTTATTTTTATTAGTTTAATTAATAAAAACAACAAAAATGGAGTATCCATGAAACGAATTCTTAATTCGCTTATAATTTTAGCGATGTTATTTGGATTGGTTGCTTATCAATGTTCCTCAACGGAATTGACTAGCGCAAAACTTTATATTCAACAAAAAAATCTGAAAAAAGCTAAAGAAGCTCTTCTAAAAGAAGTACAAAAAAATCCCAAAAGCGATGAAGGTTATTATTTACTTGGGTTTGTTTTAGGGGAAGAAGGTGATTATGAAGGAATGGTTAAAAATTATGAGAAATCATTAAGTATTAGTAAAAAATTTGAAAAGAAAATTAACGAGTCTAAGTTATATCATTGGGCAAATTCGTTTAATAAAGGAGTCAATTACTTTAATCAATCCGTTAAAGTTACGGCGCCGGATAGTATGAAAGAGATGTTATCCCGCTCCATCCAGCAATTCGAAAGAGCAATTCTTTTGGAACCCGATTCACTTGATTCATACCTGAATTTAACATATGCTTATATTAATTATGGTGATATGGATTCCGCTATTAAAACCGTAGAAAAGTTAAAAGAAAAATCCGGTTCCGCACAATCATATAAATTATTGGGTGATTTGTATTCAAGAAAAGGTGTTGAATTAAGAAGTAAATTCGAAGCCGAAGGAAACCAAGCCGATAGTGTTAAAGCAATGGAATATTTCAACAAAGCAGTTTCCGTGCTTGAGGAAGCCAGACAAAAGTATCCTGAAGATGCAGATATTTTAATGCAACTTTCAAATGCATATATTGCCGCCAAAAAAGTTGAAGTTGCTAAAGATGCATTTAAAGCCGGTGTTGAAAAGGAACCGAATAATAAATTTTACAGATTCGGTTACGGTACTCTTCTTTTAGGTGCGAATGAGTTTGAAGAAGCAACCAAACAATTGGAAAAAGCACACGAACTTGACCCGAATGACGAAAGAGCTTTGTATAACTTGGCAATTGCTTACGTGAAATGGGGAGCCAAGTTGCAAGAAAAAGCTGCCGAGAGCGAAAACGAAGAAGATACAGGTTACAAAGAAAAATTTGAAAAAGCTTTACCGTACTTGGAAAAGTATGTTGAACTTCATCCCGATGACGGTGTGGTTTGGGATTTATTAGGTAGAGTTTACGCTAACTTGGGAATGCTCGATAAATCGGAAGAAGCATTTAAAAAAGCAGACGAGTTAAGATAATTTATTAATTTTTCGGGGATGGTATGCCTGAATGCCGTCCCCGTTATTTTTATTACGGGGGTTGCTAATGTCTAAAATAAACGATCCGCATCCGCAACAAATTAATATCGAACTCGGCGAAAAAGAAGCCGAAGGAATTTATTCGAATCTTGCTATTATAACTCATTCAATGGGTGAATTTATAATTGATTTCACTCGTGTTGTACCGGGTACACCGAAAGCAAAAGTTCATGCTCGAATTATTACCACTCCTCAACATGCCAAAATGCTTTTGAAAGCATTACAAGATAACATTGAGAAATATGAAAAAAGATTCGGTGAAATAAAAATCGAAGGAAAATTATCACCTCAATTCGGATTTATTAACAAACAAGAAGACGAAAAGATAAATTAAATTTTTTTTGCTTTTTTTCGAAAGTTCTTCTAATTGGGTACATAAATAAAATCTTTCATTTACATTTAGAAATTTTGACTTATTTTGAAAGCAAAAGCTCAAAATATACTTTTTGTTTTTGCGCTTTATATTTTTAGCGCCACCCTTTTGTTAGCCCAATCGCTTTCATTTCATAACTACACCGTAGACGACGGATTACCGCAAAATACGGTTTTTTCGATTTTACAAGACACGACAGGGTTTATTTGGATTGGAACCGAAGCCGGAGTTGCACGGTTCGACGGATTTGAATTTAAAATCTACGGAATTGTCGACGGTCTTGTTGATACCGATGTTTTGGCGCTTTATCAAGATAGCGATAATAATATTTGGATGGGAACCAAAAACGGCGTCTCGAAATTCAAAAACGGTGAATTTCAAAATTACACGAGAAAAGAGGGTTTAGCCGGTGATTTTATTTATTCCATCGTTCAAGATAACAACGGTGCAATTTGGTTTTCTACACGCTCCAACGGTTTAAGTAAATTTTATAACGGGAAATTTACTAATTACGGTAAAAAAGAAGGTTTACCCTCAAACCGTACAAGAAGTTTATTAAAAGATGCCGCAGGAAATTTGTGGATCGGAACGGTTGGTGCCGGACTTGTAGTTTATAATGGAAACGAATTTAAAACCTACACCGTGAAAGACGGATTAGTAAACAATTACGTTCTTTCGGTGTTTGAAGATTCGAGAGGTGATTTGTGGATCGGAACCAAAAACGGAATCTCGAAATTCGACGGCGAACGGTTTTATAATTTTACGGCGAAACAAGGTATTCCTCGTTCGGAAGTTAGAACGATAATCGAAGATATTCACGGAAATATTTGGTTCGGATTTTACGGTAAAGGTTTATGTAAATACGACGGAAGAGAATTTAAATTCTACAAACACAGCGGAATGGAAAGCAGCCATATTCAAACTTCTTATTTGGATAAAAGAGGCGATTTGTGGTTCGGTACATTTTTGGGCGGTTTGGGCCGCTTACCGGCGGACTGGTTCGAGATTTATACGGTTAAAGACGGATTGGCCGACGAGGCGGTATTCGCAATAAGCATGGATACCGACCAAAACGTCTATTTCGGTCATTACGGAAACGGTATTACAAAACTTTTGAAAAACAGAGTAGAATATATTACCCCGAAAAACGGATTAATTAGCAACAAAGTCACATCGATTTTGATTGATGAAAACAATAGCTTATGGGTTGGTACTTTCGAAGGCGTTTCATTTCTTAGCAACGGGGAAGTGTTTAATTTTACTACCGAGAACGGGTTGGTTAACAATAAAGTTTTATCTGTTGCCAAAGACGATAAAGGAAATGTTTGGTTCGGCAGCGAAGGTGGAATAAGTCAGTACAATCCCGTTTCCCAAACTATTGTTTCGGCAATATCGGATAACAAAATTTTTGGCGAGGGATGGGTTAACTCGATCTTCATAGGGCACGACAATAGTATTTGGTTTGCTTCGGAAACCAACGGTGTGATAAAATACGACGGGAAAAAATTCGAAGTAATCGATACGTCCAGAGGTTTACCGACCAACGATATTTTTCATATTACGCAAGACCGACAAAATAATTTGTGGTTTGCCACAAACGGAAAAGGTATTGTAAAATACGACGGTGAAAAATTCGAAAACATAACAACAAAAGACGGACTTTCCGCCGATATTTGCTATTTTGTAGTTGAACACAAGGGAATTCTTTACGTCGGGACAACCAACGGATTAACGCTTTTCGATTATAAAAATTACGGCGAAAAAGGGAAATTGGCGTTTAGATATTATAGTAAATCCGACGGATTGCCGTTCAAAGAGTTTAACCAAGGAGCCTATTACAAAGACAGAAACGGCATGCTGTGGTTCGGTACGCAAAAAGGTGTTGTAAAAATAAATCCGAACAGAAAACCGAGAATTACAAATCAGAAAATATTGCTTAAAAGCATTAAGATTTCAGACGGTGAAAACGAAAGTGTTTTTTCCGAATTTCTGAACCAAAAATTAAAATACAATCAAAACAATGTTACATTCGATTTTTTCACGATTGCTTTTAATCAACCCGACCAAATAATTTATGAAATCAGACTGGACGGAATAGAAGATTCGTGGGCAAAAACAAGGGAGCACAAAGTTTCATATAGAGCATTACCACCGGGAAAATATTCCTTTCATGTCAGAGTGCTGAGCAGCGACGGTGTGCAAAGTCCGGAATTCATTTTAAGTTCTTTCACAATAGAACCGCCGTACTACTTAACATGGTGGTTTATAACGCTCTCTGTTCTTTTCGTTCTTCTTCTTATTTACAACGTTTATTATTACAAAACTCAGCAAGTACGCAGACGAAACATTGAGTTGGGCGAAATGGTTAAAGCGAGAACGAGAGAATTGGAACAAGAAAAAAACAAATCGGATGAATTGCTGCACAATATTTTACCCGCATCTTTGGTTGAGGAATTAAAAACAAACGGTAAAGTTAAACCGAGGGAATTTAAACATGTAACAATTCTTTTTACCGATTTTAAAGATTTTACTTACACCGCATCGGTACTTCCGGCAGAAAGTTTGGTTGACGAACTAAACGATATTTTCCGGGAATTCGATCAAATAGTAACGAAATACGGATTGGAAAAGTTGAAAACAATAGGCGATTCTTATATGGCGGCATCCGGATTGCCGAAGGAAACACAAGATCATGCCGTGCGGGTGGTTCTTGCGGCAATGGAAATGCGTAATTTGATTAACGCGAGAAACGAAACTTCCGCAATTAAATGGGAAATGAGATTGGGAATACATTCGGGTAGTGTGATTGCCGGCGTTGTTGGTACAAAAAAATTCACTTACGATATTTGGGGAGATACGGTAAATATTGCAAGCAGAATGGAAAGTTCGAGCGAACCGGGAGAAATAAATATTTCCGGTTATACTTACATGTTAGTAAGGGAATTTTTTGAATGTGAATATCGAGGTAAGATAGATGCAAAAGGAAAAGGTTTTATAGATATGTATTTCGTTAAATCGGTAAAAGAATCTAAAGATGAGACAATTCGACAATTCATTTATTCCTCCCAAACCAACTAAACAAATACCTTATTTATTCGATTAATAAGTCATAAATTTACATTAACAATCACTTTTTGCTCATGAAGCAATATTTTGGGTAAAATTAATTGTGTGGTATGATTATTGTCACATATATAATAGAATATTTTAACTTGTGATACAAAATGAGACAGCGCCAAGTAGTAATTACTCGGATAGAAAAATTTTTTACATAAAAAATCGGGGCTTAAATGAGAAATTTTATCATTTCATTAATAGCAACTTTTACAATCTTTGCCAGTACGATTTCGGCACAAGATTCGAACAAAGTTTATTACAGTTTGTTTATGGAACAATCATTTCAATTTGGTACGGTCGATACCAGAATTGATAGCGGTTCATTTAAAGAAGGGGAACATTTTATAATTCCCGAAGCTACACTACCTTCTTCGCCGGTCGATTTTTCTAAATATCAACAACTTTACGATGCATTGGTAGGTGGTAAGTTTTCCATTGATTACGGAGCGTTAGATAACGATATTATTCTGAAAATTTTTATTAGAAACTTGGATCCGAATTCCAACAAATACCTTGTAAAAGGTAAAGATAACGACACGCTTTTTGCATATTTTGAAATGAGAATTTGGGAATTACCCGATTCCAATTTCATTCCCGAAGATTCGAATTATTATTTTAACGATGGGTACAAAGCCCGTTTGTGTTTACCCAAAACACCGGCATTTTTTAACTTTTTAAATATAGTCGGAATAGGTGATTCGGATTCTTTGGGTTTTGCATATTTTGAGGGCGACGATTGGACGGCTAGCGGTATTCAAACAATCGACAAAGGAGATTCGGTTTGCTTTGAAGGAATTCATCTGTCTAAAGTAGGTGGAGGAAGAGGAAATATTTATTCCGTTACGGGTATAAAAGTAAAAAATCTCGGCGGTATTTCAAACGAATTCGAGTTATACCAGAATTATCCTAACCCGTTCAATCCGGCAACAATAATTAATTATTCAATTCCACAGAATAGTAAAACCGGAGCGCTGAATGTAAAATTGAGAATATACGATATATTGGGAAATGAGATAGCCGTATTGGTAGACGAAAAACAAAATCCGGGTAACTATTCCGTAACTTTCGATGCAAGTTCTATCGGAGGCGGATTAAACAGCGGAATCTATTTCTATAATTTAACAGCCGGTCGGTTTTCTCAAACAAAGAAAATGATTTTAATTAAATAAAAAATATTTAAATTAATAAAATTTAATACGATAATACTGTGTAATTAAAAATTAAGGAAAATGATGAAGTTGAAAGTTATTTTTACGGTTCTTCTTGTTGTTGGATTTTTTAACGGTTGCGTTGATATCCCCGACGACTTTGTTGCACCGACATGGGATGTGCAAATCCACGTTCCCGTTACCAAAAAAGAATATACATTAAAAGATGCTATTGAAAAAGACACTACTTTTGTTAAATGGTATACCAACGATGAAAATGCCGGATTACTTTATTTTTCGAAAGAGCAAGCAATCGAAACAATTTCCTTGAATAATAATTTAGCCGTTGACGGTTTCTCCGCTTCATTTTCTCAAGTTATTGGTTCGGTTAGCTTGGATTTTCCTGCGGTGATTCAAACGGGAATTTATGTTGAAGATTGGACTACCGATGTAACGAGCGGTTCCACACAAGTCTTTCCCGAACAAGAGGGAAATGTTGCAATTGGTTTTAAAGGTTACGAATCCATTAAACAAGCTACTTTCGAAGAAGGTCAACTATCCGTGACTTTATTGAATAATTTACCCGTAACTATTACAATTCGCGGATTTGAAATCAGAAATGCCGACGATAAATCTGTTGTAGCGCAAAGATCAAATGCTCAAAGCGATTGGGTGGATATTCCGCCGCTAACACAATGGACGATTGATACTCCGTTCGACTTAAGCGGAAAAACATTGAGCGATTCGTTGGAGTTTGCAGGAGTTATTTACACACCGGGAAGCGGCGGGGAAGATGTAACTATTCCGAGTGAAGCCGGAACTCAAGTTGCAGCTGTTTTTTCAAATCTCGTTATCAATAGCGCTACGGCGCCGCTACCACCGCAATCTTTTTCTTTCGATAATTCAGTAGTGTTTGACGATTCCACGAAGCTTGAACAAGCGGTAATTAAAGAAGGATCGGTTAGAATTTTAATTAACAACAATATCGGTGTGGACTTAAATGCGGACGTATCGATTGCAAATTTGTTGGATTTGAATAACAATCCTTATCAACTTAATGTTTTTTTAGCTAGATACGAACAAAACAAGGTAATTGAAATACCATCACTCGCCGGTTGGAAAATAGGAACTGCAGGTTCCCAGTTAACAAACGAATTGCAATATTCCGTTAACGTTACCACCGTTTCGTCCGATGAACCCGTAACGGTTTCAAAAAACGATAGTATATCTTTTGACTTTGAGTTCGGCAGATTGGAATTTGAATCCATTTCCGGGCAATTAAAACCCACCGTTTTTGCTATGGAACCGAGTGAATTTGAGTTTGATTTGGGAGATTTCGAAAACAGTTTCCTTTTTAACGAAATCAATTTTGAAAAAGCGGAACTTTCGCTGCTATTGAATACATCGGCAAACTTGGATGTAAGGCTTGACGGTGAAATATCTTCAACTAATGGAACCCAAACAAACAAATTGGCTTTGGAAAATATATCGATTCCTTCAAGCGAGCCCGTGCTGTTGGATTTAGCTCCGTTGTTGAACGGTTTTTCGAGCCAATTGCCTAATCTATTTACGGTTAGCGGTTCCGCATTGATAAATCCAGATTACAAAATTGGTAGTGTTAGCGTGTACGATTCGGTTTACGGAAGCGTTAGTTTCGAAATTCCTCTTAACGTTAGTATAAAAGGCGGTTCTTTCATCGATACGGTGGAAGTGGATTTAGGAGATATATCCGAAGAAGAAATAGACAAAATCAATTACGGTAAAGTTTATATTACTTTAACCAATGAAGTCCCGATTGAACTTTCATTCAGTGGTGAAATAGTGGATGAAAATTATAACTCTGTGCTAAAATTACCGCCGGAATATAATTCGATAACAAAAATTTCCGTACCGGCTCCGCAAGTAAACGGTTCGGGCGATGTGGTCTCGGCGGGTAAAATAACTCAAGAGATTGAACTTAAAGGCGAAGATATGAAGAAATTTTTACATAATCCGTTTGTTATTGTAAACTTTAATTTTGAAACACCCGGCGAAAACAGCCAGCCGGTTAAATTTAAAATTTCCGAAAAAATTTCATTCTCGATAAAAGCCGAAGCCGGTTATAAAGTAGAGTTATAAGTTTGGAGATGTAAATGAAAATTATAAAAACCATAATACTGTTTTTCATAATACAAAATATGGCATTTTCTCAAAGTGTGGGCTCTTATTTTTCCACCGATGCACGAACGGCAGCATTGGCAAAAGCTCATACGGTTTCCTCGCGCGGAATTTACAGTATGTGGATTAATCCGGCTAACTTGTCCTATCCCGAAGAATATTCAGTAGAGTTTTCTACGGTAATTCCGCTTCCTAGTTTTAATTTTTCCGTAGGGAACGATTTTCTTTCGATCAACGATTACAATTACTTTTTTACCGGCGAAACAAATCAGTTCGGAGATATAGTAGGAAAATATCTTAACTCAACCGAAAAAGAAAAATTCAAATCTCTATTTGATCAAGGAACCGGTTTGGCTTCGAATTTTTCAACAACATTATTCGCGCTATCAATTAATGCGGGAAGGGATTTAGGAGCGATTGGTTTTTCGGTGAATGAAATTGTAGGGGTTCATGCAAATTTGCCGTTGGATTTGATTGATTTGGGATTGTACGGTAACACGATTAACAAAGTTTACGATCTTTCCGAAACGGATTTCCGTTCATGGTATTTGCGTGAATACTCGTTTAGTTATTCGCACGATTTTACAAAATATTTCGGCGATTTCATGAAGTTTTTCAGTGCGGGATTTTCGGTTAAATTGGTGCACGGTTTTGCTTATGCCGGCGTTAGTAGAAACTTCACGAAAGTAACAACGTATGAAGATCATTCGATTGAAGTAATGAGCGATAACGTTTTTAATATGGCATTTTCACCGAGTTTCGGTCTGCAATACGAATTTGATTCTCTTTCGACAAAAGAATCGAACATCGGATTTTTCAATATTCCGGCGGGAAAAGGTTTCGGAATCGATTTGGGAATTTCGTTCAAACCCGATGAAGTATGGTCGTTCGGGGTTTCAGTAACGGATATCGGAAAAATTAAATGGGATAGAGAAACTGCGGAGTTCCGCGCGAGCGGCTCCTTTATTTTAGACGACATAACCGAAGAAGGTTTGGGTGATTCGCTTGCGGATGCATTCCAAGGCGACGGAAAATATATTTACGATGGTTTTTACACAGATTTACCGACTGCAGTTCATTTCGGCATGGGCTTTCAACTTGATAAATACTTGAACGGACATTTTCCGGGCAAAATGTTGATTCTTGCGGATTATCATCAAGGCTTTAACAATCAACCGGGTAATTCCGTAAAACCGGTCGTATCGTTAGCGGTTGAATGGGCGCCGGTTTCTTGGTTCCCAATTCGCACGGGTATTTTGTTTGGGGGAAGGGACTTTTTCAAATGGGGCGCCGGGTTCGGGTTGAACGCCGGTACGTTCGAATTTAATTTGGCCGTATCCGATTTCCAATCGATCGTTGCTCCGAACGATGCCAAAAGAATCGGTGTAGCGATGAGTTCGCGCTGGAGATTTTAGAACCTAATGCACTCAAAGGTTTCACTCCGTTTATCTTGTTTTGGAATCAACGGTAAAGTTTAAAATATTTTTGTTTTAACTTTATTGGTTGTGATTCGAATCGAATTTATTTCTTCTTTAACCTTAAAACGATAATTCAATTTGAATAGCCGTTGTTAATTTACGGAACGGTAAATTAAGTTTGCACTTCACCGTGCGGTTTTGCCGGATTGAAGGAACTTTAAAAAAGTGCGGATAATTTTTACGGTACTTTAATTTTAATTTTCCCACACAAAAGTGAAAAAATAAAAGTTTGAGCGGCATCCGAAAAAAATACCTTTTGTGTATTTGCTTTTACTTTTGAACTCTTATTAAATTGGCAACACCCGCAATAAAAAATACAATGTTTGCGCTCCATGCTGTAATAAACGGATCTAAAAGACCGTTCTTTCCGAAAGCCTGACTTAATTTCATAAATACAAGATAAACGAATGTTAGCAAAATGCTTATACCGAACTGTAAAGCCAAACTTCCGCTTCTTTTGTTCGCCGAAATTGTAACACCGAACAAAACAACTATGAAACTTGCAAACGCAAAAGCCAAACGGGAATTATACTCGATGTATATTCTTGTGGGATCTGTTCCGGTCTTATAAAGTTCGTCGGCATATTCTTCAAGTTCCGTTAGTGTCATCTCTTCCGGTTTTCGTTGTTTTTTTATTATTTGTTCCGGTGTGAAATTAAGATAACCGATCGACAAAGAATCGAATTTCATTACCGAAATTTTCGAATCGGTGAAATCTCTGCGGATTCCGTTAAAAAGAATCCAACTTGAATTTGTAGAATCGTAAATCATTCGTCGTGCATCAATACGTGAAATCATTCTTACTAAATTTCTTTCTTCAAATTCCTGAATGCTTACCCGGTTTGCTTTTTGATTTATTATATCGTAATAAGAAATTGTAACAATGCGGCTCGGACTATCTTGAAAAAATATGTTGCTGCCCGAACGGACGAATCCCTTTTTCATATATGACCGTTCGATGTCCACTTTGTGTTTATTGGCTTGCGGTACTACAAAACCACCGAAGTAAATTGCGAAAAGACTGATAACGAAAGATGTAACGAGAAACGGGACGACAAACCTGTATAAACTTATTCCGCTTGCTTTGATTGCGGTTAATTCGTTTAGGTTCGACATTTTTCCTGCTGTAAACAAACCCGCCAACAAAACACTAACCGGTAGCATAAGTCGTAAAATTTCCGGTATAAAATTAACGTAATACTGCAATACGATATTTAACGGTACATTTTGATCGATAAAATCATCGAGGTTTTCCATCAAATCGATTATGATGAAAATTAAAAGGAAAGTCAGCAATCCGAAAGCAATGATTTGCAAAAACTGCCGGACGATATATTTGTCAATTATTTTCAGCGTTAAATCTCCATTGTTTCGGAATAAGTTTTTGGAATATTTCGAAATTAAGGGTTATTCTTTCACGGGCTGTTTTGATTAATAATATCAATCCCAAAATACCGAGCACGATATTGGCGCTCCAAATTCCCCAGAAAGGAGAAAGAATTCCACGGTCGGCTAATTTCTCGCCACCTATTAGAAAAGCCCAATAAATCAAAAAGAAAATCAAACTTATTGCAGCTGCAACGCCGGCTCCGCTTTTACGGGTCATTGTTCCCAGCGGTACGCCGATCAATATAAAAACAATACACGCAAAAGGAATTGCGTACTTTTTATGAATTTCGGCCCAATAAGAACTAATGCGGTTTTTTTTGGTTTTTATTCTCCTTAGAATCGAATTAACCGTATTCTGTGATGATTTTACAATGTCCAATGCACGCAAGTATGCTAACTTTTTATTTAGCTTGGAAGATCTTTTTGCTTTTACGGAAGAAAGATAAGAGTGATGAGTCGGTGAAAGAATCCGGTGATTCATTTCTTCGAATAATTTATTTACTTCCCGGTTTAAGCTGTCGACTATAACCAGCATCGCTTGAGCGCTAAGTTCCCGGTCGCCTCTTTGTTTGTCCAAAGTAGTTTCCCGGAAAATGAATTGGGATGCGTCCAACGCCAATTTGTGTCTTGAGAAAATAACTTTTCTGTATTTTTTTTCTTCCGTTCTATCCGAAGTATGAATTTCGCCATCGAACAAGTCCAAAATCATTTTCTTTTGATCTTTAGAGAGATAGATTCTCCCTTGCTTTGCAGTAATAATGTTTAATTCCGGAGGTTTGGATTGATCGTAAATTACAAGATTTTTCAACAAATTGGTTTTGGAATCTATTTCCCTTGCAAGAATAGAATAATGCCGGATTTCCTGTGAGAAAACACCGGGCACTAACGAAAGCATTGGTTTTTGTCTCGAAATATCTTCCAGTAAAATTCTGAGTTCGTGATTGGCATCGGGATAAACCTTATTATTAAATTGCACCAGCATCGAGGCGATTACAATACTAAAAAACAAAGGTGGAATCATCATTTTATAAAGGCTGATTCCGCTTGCTTTCATTATTGCCACTTCGTTATTTTGTGCCATGCTTCCGAAAGCCATAAGAGTTGCAACCAAAACTGCCATTGGTACGGCAAGAACAAACATCCACGATAAACTGTATGTAATTAATTTAACGATCACAAAAAAACTTAAACCTTTACCTATAAGTCTATCGGCGATTTTCATAAAAAATTGCAGCAGGAAAACCGACATCAAAGTAAAAAGTGCGAAAAGGAAAGGGATAAATAAATTCTTTAATATGTATCGGAAAAGGATCATATAATCTTTATTTTTTTAATATTAAACCGGATTGCACGAAATAAATTTGCCTTTCGCTATATATTTCTGTTAAAATTTAATTTTATTACTTAAATTTGACGATAATATTATTCATTTACAAAGTTTTTATAATTCATCCGTAACGTATATTTTTGCGTTCCGGATTTTTTACGGAGGAACCGAAATGAAACAAGTTATCAATTATATTAAAGAAAACCAAAATCGTTACATCGAAGAGTTAAAAGATTATTTACGAATTCCAAGCATCAGCACTTTACCGTCTCATAAAAAAGATATGAAGACTTGCGCAAATTTTGTTGCAAAAAAATTAAAAGAAGCCGGGATGAAAAATGTGAAACTTTACCCTACGAAAGGGAATCCGCTTGTTTACGGCGAATGGTTAGGAGCACCGGGAAAGCCCACGGTTTTAATTTACGGACATTACGATGTTCAACCGGTGGATCCGTTAGACGAGTGGAATTCCGACCCTTTCGAACCGGTGATTAAAGACGGAAAAATTTGGGCGCGTGGGGCTGACGATAATAAAGGGCAAAATTTTGTCCACATTAAAAGTGTTGAAGCTTTTATGAAAACCGAAAAGAAACTTCCGCTTAATGTTAAATTTTTAATTGAAGGCGAAGAAGAAGTCGGTAGCGAAAATCTTGAAATTTTTCTTAAGAAAAACAAAAAACTATTGAAATGCGACGCAGTTTTAATTTCCGATACGAGTTTGTATGCACCCGGCGTTCCTACGATAAATTACGGATTACGGGGCTTGGCATATATGGAAGTTGAAATAACCGGACCAAACCGGGATTTACATTCCGGCAGCTTCGGCGGAGCGGTTGCAAATCCGATTAACGAACTGGCTAAATTGATTGCCAAACTGCAAGATAAAAACGGAAAGATAACCATTCCGAATTTTTATGCGAAAGTTAAAAAATTAACAAAGAAGGAAAAAGAGAATATTAAGCGATTAAAATTTTCAGATAAAAAATTTGCTAAAGAACTGGGTGTAAAAGAATTACAAGGCGAAAAAGGTTATTCGACATTGGAACGGCTTTGGGCACGTCCGACGCTCGATTGTAACGGTATTGTAGGCGGATTTACCGAAGAAGGTGCAAAAACGGTTCTGCCTTCCAAAGCTACAGCTAAAATAAGTATGCGACTTGTCCCGGATCAAGACCCGAATGAAATTGCTAGGGAATTCACAAAGTATGTTAAATCGTTGGTTCCCAAAAGTGTGAAAATTAAAGTCAAATCGATGCACGGAGGATATCCCGTTGTAATTCCGTTGGACGATCCGGCAATCATTGCCGCGGCTAAAGCAACTTCCAAAGCGTTCGGCAAGAAAACTGTATTTACAAGAGAGGGAGGCTCCATTCCCATTGTAGTCGATTTTGTTAAACAATTAAATGCTCCGGCTGTGTTGATGGGATTGGGTTTGGATACGGATAATATTCATTCGCCCAACGAGCATTTTAGTTTGGATACATTCCAACTCGGGATTTTAAGTTCGGTTTACTTTTTCGAAGAATTTTCGAAAGTCAAAAGGAAATAAAAACTTTTTCACAAAACAAGCGGACAATATTGGAAAGTAAATTAGAAAATAAATTAATAAACGAATTTCTTAAAGAGAGATTTGTTGATGCGAAAGTAGATAACTCGGGTGAAATTTCCGTTTACTCATCCGTTGAAAAGGAATATTATTCATTAAAAAACGGAGTGGGAATAAAAAACTCATCCCGAAAACTGTTTTTAAAACTGCACGGGAAAGACGTACTCGATTTTATTCATAGAATTTCGACAAACAACATTAACAATTTAAATGTTAACGAAAAAGTCGAAACTTTATTTACAAACGACAAAGGAAGAATAATCGATAAAGCAACAATGATGAGATTTGATTACGACTTCATGCTTATCGGGAGTCCGGATGAAAATGCCAGATTACATAGATGGATTGACCGGTATATTATCAGCGAAGATATTAAAATTCGAAGGGAAAATGATAATTTTATGTTCGAAGTATGTGGTCCTCAAGCGGAATCGTATTTAACTTTAATATGCGGAAAATTTATCGATGCACTGGATAATAAAAGAATTGTAAACGTAAACATTGAAGGTTTGATATTTAAGATTATAAAAAATGAATTTCAAAGCGGATTGTCGAATTATTGGTTGTTCGGTGAAGCTTCGGTTGGAATTAAACTCATCGAGTATTTGTTAAATCACGTCAGTGTTTTCGATGTGCAGATGGTTGGTGAAACCGCACACGATGTTTTCAGAATTGAAAACGGAATTCCGATTTTCCCGAATGAGATAAACGATAATTACAATCCGCACGAGCTAAATTTGATGCATTACGTTGATTTTAATAAGGGATGTTTTATCGGTCAAGAAGTTATAATGCGCTTGGATTCGTATGACAAGGTTCAACGTAAATTGGTCGGGGTTCTTTTCGAAGGGACGCCCGATGATAACGAATTCGATATAACTGTTTCCGGTGAGATTATCGGGGAAATTACAAGTACGGCATATTCCCACAAAATGAAGAAAAATATAGGTTTGGGTTTGGTGCGGAAAAATTTTGCAATTGAAGGCAAAAAATATTTGGCAAAAAACGAAAAAGAAAAAATTGAAATAACAATTACGGGATTACCTTTTATAAAATGAAAATTTATACGAAAACCGGCGACGAAGGGAAGACTTCGCTTTTCGGTGGAAAAAGAGTGGATAAAAATTCCGTTCGATTGGAAGCGTACGGAACTGTAGATGAATTAAATTCGGTGATTGGAATAGCGGTAGCCGAAGGAGCCAGCGAAAAGGTGAATTTAATATTAAAAGAACTACAAAATCAATTATTTTTACTTGGGTCCGATCTCGCAACTCCTTTGGATGAAACAAAGATAAAGATTGAAGTCCCGCGCACAACACCGGAAACGGTTGAAAAACTTGAGCATTGGATTGACGAGTTGGATGAGGAGTTACCCGAGCTTAAAGTTTTTATATTACCGGGCGGAACCAAAAGTGCCGCGTATTTGCATTTAGCCCGCACAGTCTGCAGAAGAGCGGAGAGAAATACGGTGGAATTGGCCGGACGGGAACAGATAAATGAATTTGTTGTTAAATATTTGAACAGATTATCCGATTTACTGTTTGTTCTTGCACGTTATGAAAATTTTGCAAACAATGTTCCCGATGTAAATTGGGAAAATAAATAAAATCTCTCCGTTCCGCATCCCGAAATTTTGGGGGTGAAATTGGCTTCGACGGGGATATTTGTTCTTTGAACTGCGTACCGTGTTTCCGAAGACACGTTAAACGTCGGAAAATCGTCTAAATGGCGACTATAACTACGCAATGGCTGCTTAATTAACTAAGTAGCCCGTTCTCCGAATCCTCGCATACCGGGAATCGGATGAACGCCGTTTAGGTATGCTAGCCGAATCGAGCTCCCGGGTAGAGGAGGCGAAAATTTTACCGGGATAGTTTGGTAATACCCTGTCTGTTGGGGATTGCCAAGCGAAATTTAATAAACAGACTATGTACGTAGACGTTCACTGAAGGGTATCCTCGGACGCGGGTTCGACTCCCGCCACCTCCACAATAATTACTTCGTTTAGGCGCATCCTTTTTTACTACCCGTATTAAATTCAAAACAATAACGGAATGTTAACCGGTGTATTTCCCTACTTATGAATATTTATGACTTATTTATCATAAAAATCCATAAATGTTAATGTTAAATATTACTAATTAGTAATTCACAGAAAAATAATTTTTACTTTTACTAAAAAAATGTTAAATTAACATATCTTCTCAAGCCTTTCAAATACGGGTTAGGGCTGTTTAATAGTAATACGGAGTAATTTTTCATTACGGTGATGTATTACTGTAGGGTTTTTATAATTTTCTTTGAAATACATGTTGGATGTAGATTCAAACATACAAGTAATTTTACTTATTGTCGGTGGACTTTTAGTTCTCTTCATTTTCATCAAAATGGTTCTTTCCGGTCCAAGCAAACAACCGCCTTCTCCTAAAAGCCGGTTGGAAGAATTAACAATTGCAATACAATTAAATCCCGATGACGATTTGGCATTTTTCGAAAGAGGAAAATACTATATGAAAATCGGGAAAAACAAACTTGCCATTGCGGATTTCAGAAAAGCACTAAAATTGGGAAATACCGATGCCGAAAGGTATTTGGAAAATATTGATCCTGCTTACGGAAATAAAGAAATAATCGAAAAAGTTACCGAGGAGTTGAAAAACGAAGATGAGGAGCTAAAAAAATACAGAGAAGAACTGGAAGATTATAACAGAACAATTCGGAAAAATCCTCAGAACGCAATTGCATATGTTATGAGAGGCGCGTTGAAAGAAGCCCACAAAGATTATTTCGGAGCAATGGAAGATTTTATAAAAGCGATAGAAATTAAACCGGAATACGCCGAAGCCTATTTCCATTTGGCAAAGCTTAAAATTAAAAATAACGAAATACCCGAAGCATGTATACATCTAAAAAAGGCTTTAGAACTTGGGTATACCCGTGCCGAATCGTTATTGGAAAAGCATTGTAAAAATAGCTGACATCCCCGCATTATGTTTTCCAAACAAATTTTATCTCGAATTTTATTGCATAGAAAGGTGAATTAAAGTAAATTTCAATTCGCTATGAAATTAATTTCTTTTACAAAAATGGTTGCTTCGGGTAATGACTTTGTTGTTATTACCGGAGGAAAAGATAACGATTTTAGAATTTTACCCGAAACGGTAAAAACCATTTGTAGCAGAAAATACGGTATCGGTGCCGACGGGTTAATGGTATTGAAGAATATTTCGACGCAAATACCGGATGTTGAATTTTATAACTCGGACGGCAGTTACGGAGCGTTATGTGGCAACGGTTCCCGATGTATTATTAAATATATCGACGAACATTTTAACGAGGAAAAAGATGTAATACGCTTCGTATTTAACGGCAAGAACTATAACGGTTATGTGGATAACGAGGGAAGAGCTGTTTTTTATTTGCAAGAACCGGCTGAGATAAACATTAATAAAAAAGTAGAATTAAACGGGAAAACGATATGCGGTGATTTTATCGATGTTAATACACCGCATTTTGTTATTTATATTGATGAATCTCCCGAATTTTTCGGGAAGGAACCGGCTTTGGAAGAAATAA
>CAZKKI010000008.1:0-24672 GCA_964553325.1 uncultured Melioribacteraceae bacterium
AATATTTAAATAATATTTCTCTTCTACATTACCTTTATCGTCAAGTTCATAATTTAAAGAGAGTAATCTGATTGCAATTTGAGTTATTCCGTATGGTTGGGCACTTAAATATTTTTCAAGCTCCGATATCAACTCATGATTTTTATACTTGCCGAAATGATCCATAAATTCATTGTAATAATTTTTTCCGGTATCCAACAAATTCGCATCGTTTTGAAATGTGGGGGTCAAACTGCACGCTATTTGCATCAGTTCGTAGAATTGCGGGACTTCAACGGTTATTTTTTCATTGGAAGATTTTCCGATATTTACCGTCGGTTGAAAATAATCGATTGCTTTATTTCTAACAAAATCCGGATCGATTAAATAAACGATTGTCAAGATAATAACGGGAAGCAAAAGAATTCCCGCTGTAACGCCGATATATTTTAATATTTTCATAATACCGCTTTACAGCTGATAAACCTCTACACAAGATAAGCGAGTATTTGTTACTTTTCAATTTTAAATTCTTGATTATCGAACACCGGACGGGACGGCACTTTAACTATATTGTACGCAAACTTCGTTATTTTATGGCATTCGTTACAAGTGTTGGTAAATTCTTCAAAACTTCTCTTAAAAATATTCATGTTTTTTCTTTCCACCGCAACGCTTACTTTTTTCAAAGCAGGATTAATCATATCAATATCTTTGCTTTCCGTTCTATCGCTTTGGAAAACTTTAATATCGTCGAATAACTCGTTCAACTCGTGAATTTCAAAGTCGGCAAGTTCCCAATTTCCGTTAATCCCGGCAAACCATAATTTCGAGTGATGAATTTGCACTCCGCTCATTATCTCACCGAAACCCGGTTTGTACGATCGGGCTAAAGCCGTTTCCAGACTGTCGATTCGTTTCCGCAAAAAATCGATTTCGTCATTTCGACTACTACACGAAACAATTGTAATTAAAGCTAAAATTAAAACCGGAGTTTTCATTTTTATATTCCTTGTTAAAAGTGAAATCGTATTTGCAGTGCTTGTTATTCGAATTCCGGGAAATAAATTAACACTCACGATATTTAAGCCGAGGAATAACTTGTACTCATTTTCAAATAATTCGTAATGCACCAACTTCTTGTTAAACTCCGACAAATAATTTTTGTCTTCCTCGTAATATTCTGCTTTTTGTAATTTTCGCCGGCTAATTTTTTATATATCAATATCCTCTTAAAACACGATTAACGTAAACCGCCGTGTATTCTTCAAAATTTTCTGTCTTTGTAAAACCGCTTTGAATTTTAATGTTTTAATAAAATACAAACAAATCAACATAAAATTATTCGGAATCTTTATAGCTTTTGGTTTCTCTAAAAGAATTAAACTACATATTCAATTTAACAAATAATTTGTTTTAGCAAGAACCGTGGATACGGTTTGATTTGGAAAGTTTTTAAAGAATTGCTTTTTTAATTCTTTTTGAAATGTAGTTTTACATATTCAATTTCTTTATCCACAACAAATGAGCAGCGCAGACACATTTCTTCTAAATCACCCGACAAAATCTAAAGCCTTACGGATAATTTGGAAATTAAGTTGTAAATTTAGCCGTTGTTATTCAATTTTTTCGAACTTGTATGAACTCTTATATTTACAAATGTTTCAATTGCGGAAAGGAATTTTCCCCGGCTGAAATTGAACAAAATTTTATTTATTTATGCCCGGATTGCGGCAGCGCCGAAAAGAATAAACCGTTAGAAGGTGTTTTAACAATAGTATACGATTACGAAAGTATAAAGAAAAAACTTTCCCCTACGGATTTTCTTAAATTACAACCCGGGAAATTTTGGCTTTATCCTTTGTTATGGCCGTTGGACTTTTCCGGATTGAACCGTATGCCGGTTACGCGGCTTGCGTTACCCGCCGATCAATTGTTCGAGTACGAGTTAAGCGGTCGTACGGTGTCCGTTCAAGACGAAACAAGGAATCCGACATTATCTTACAAAGACCGCGCTTCTGCGCTTGTGGCATTGAAGGCGATGGAGTTGGGTATAAAAGAAATTGCGGCGGCTTCTACTGGAAACGCCGGTTCGTCGCTGGCCGGAATTTGCGCCCGGCTCGGTTTGGGAAGCAGGATCTACGTTCCGGAAAACATTCCCGATTCGAAGCGCATTCAAATCGAAGCGTACGGTGCTAAGCTCGAAATCGTTAACGGTGACTATGATGCGGCTTTCGACAAATGCTTGGAAGACTCAACAATTCACAAATGGTACAATCGAAATACCGCCTACAATCCGCTTACGATAGAAGGGAAAAAATCAGCGGCTTTCGATATCTTCATCTCGACAAAAGGAAATTTACCCGCCTACATTTATGTTCCGGTTGGAGACGGAGTAATAATTTCCGGACTTTTCAAAGGATTCAA
Organism: uncultured Melioribacteraceae bacterium; assembly: GCA_964553325.1. GTDB lineage: Bacteria > Bacteroidota > Ignavibacteria > Ignavibacteriales > Melioribacteraceae > BMS3ABIN04. The sequence goes on from CAZKKI010000008.1 coordinate 2,407, forward strand.
AGAACTTTCTCTTTTAGGATGGATTGATAATCCGCCTAAACTCATTGCGGTTCAATCGGAAAAAAGCGATGCGGTTGTAAGATTTTTACACTCGGGAAACTTCGAATATAAACCGGCAACAACACGCGCCGATTCCATTTCTGCCGGGGCGCCCCGTAATCTTTACATGGCAGCCGATTCGGTTAAAAATTCCGGAGGTTACGGAATTACCGTCAGCGACGGTGAAATCCTCTCGGCTCAAAAAGAATTTATCAAAGCAACCGGAATTTTATGCGAACCTTCCAGCGCAGCCACATACGCGGCATTCAAAAAAAATCCGCACGACAATTCCCTGCTGCTTATTACCGGCAACGGATTGAAAGACGCCGCAGCGCTGACATCGAACGAAAAGGAATGAACGGACTTAAATTATAAAATTCTCTTTGCGTTACTTCATTTCGCGAAAACGGATTTATTTTATTCTTTAATTTTGTTCGAAATAACATAACCGATAAATAAATACCAGTTATCTTCTCATTAATCAAAATGCAAATTCCTGACCATTTTCCTACTGTCCCACGGTGCCGGCGCTCCACCCAAATATTTGTGAAACCATTCGAGATGAGCATTGTAATACAACGGCATTGATTTTAGAAAGCTCGGCCAGTGCCCGTCGTTCTTAAATATTATTAATCTTGAATCGATTCCTTTCAGTTGCAAATTTGTAAAGTAACGTATGCTTTGTGTGTAAGGAATTCTGTAATCTTTTTCACCGGTAATGATCAACGTCGGAGTTTTAAAATTCTCAACATATTTACTGGGCGATTTATCATCGTAATCGTTTCCCAAATCCCAATCGGAAAACCAAAGCTCTTCGGTTTCCTCGGCAAACTCCGCCAAATCGTAAATTCCCATCATCGATGCGAGACACTTGAACCGATCGGTTTTGGCTTGAAGCAAGTTCATAAAATATCCGCCGTACGACCAGCCCATTGCGCCCATGCGGCTGCTATCGACGTAACTTAATTTTGCAAGAGAATCGACGACATTCATCACATCGGTAAAAACTTTTCCGTCCCAATCCCGCGAGATTGCTGCGGTATAATTTTGACCGTATCCGATTGAACCGTGAGGATTAGGGAATGCCAAAACATAACCCGCAGCAGGATAAACTTGCCAATCGAACCGGAAAGAATCCATCCATTGATATTGAGGTCCGCCGTGAACGTTAATAACCAAAGGGTATTTTTTAGCGGGATCAAATCCGTACGGTTTAATCAAAAAAGTGTGAACGGGAATTCCGTCGGCGCCTTTAATCCATAACTGTTCAGCCGGCCGGAAATCCACTTCTTTGGAAATCGATTTATTAAACGTCGTAATATCTTCAAATCTTCCGGTATCAAAATCGAACCGTGCAAGTTCGTACGGTTTATCGATTTGTGAATAAGAGATAACCGCAAATTTTTCATCCGGTGAAATTTCGAACGACGAAACGACTTTATCTTTAATAAGTTTTTTAATTTCAAGTGTTTCTATGCTTATTTTGAACAAAGGCATATAACCTCTTTCGAAAGCGGTGAAGTAAATAAATTCGGAATCGCCGCTCCATTCGAAATCGTTTACCCAGTTATCGAACGCTTCCGTTAATATTTTTCTTTCGCCGGTTTTACGATTATAAATTGCCAAGTTAAACATATCCGATTCGTAACCCGGGGTTTTCTGCGTTTTATATGCAATGTATTTCCCGTCGGGGGAATATTTCGGATTTCCGTCGTAACCTTCATTGTCGGAAGTAATATTATTCAAATTTGAACCGTCAAGCGCAACCGTCCAAACATCCGAATTTGTAGAACTTTCGGGATTTTCCACACGCTTCGAATCGAAAGCAACTTCGGAGAAATCGGGAGAAAAAACATAATGGTCGCTGCCGCCGGCCGAAAAAGTAGGGGAATTGTAAAATCCCGGAGTTAAGTCGGTTAAACCGGATTCATTTAAATTTAAAAGAAAAACATGAGTATACTGTCCGTCGTTGTATTCCGTCCAATGCCTAACAAACAAACTATCGGCAAGATGTGCTTGAACCGGACCGTTCAACATTCCGCTAAGGTTCTTTTCATTACATTCGTAATCCGTTCCGCACTCGGGAAATATTTTAGCCTGAAAAATAATTTTCGTTCCATCCGCAGAAATTTTTGGGGAAGAAATTCCGAATTTACAATCCGTTACTTGAACGGCTTCACCACCATCAAGCGGTAATTTGAACAATTGAGGTTTACCTTCTCTTGTGGAAACAAAATAAACATACTTATCGTCTGCGCTCCAGAAAGGATTGTAATCCGCCGCTTCGTTAACCGTGAGTCGTTTCATACCGCTACCGTCGGAATTAATCAAATAAACGTCCGTATTGCTTTTCGCTTGTTTCAAATCGTTTTTTGTCGCGGTGAAAACAATTTTTTCCCCGTTGTGCGAAATTTGTTGGGAACCCACATACACCGTTTTATATAAGTCTTCAATTGTTACCGCTCTTTTGTTTTCTTGGGCAAAAACAGCCGCACAAACAAATATCAAAGTAACGATCAATCTTTTCATTGTTGCTCCTTTGTGTTAAATAATAATTCTTCCGAATTTAACGGTGGAAAATCCTATCCGTTATGTTAAATTTAATTTATGGAAAATTACAAAATTTTCGGATTAATACTCGCCGCCGGTCTTTCGGGGAGAATGCATTCGTTTAAACCTTTGCTCGATTACAAAGGGAAAAGTTTTATTGTCAATATTGTAGAAAAACTTTATCCCGTAACGGAAAAAATTATTGTTGTTACCGGTTATAATTCCTTTCTTTTGGAAAAACATTTGAGGGAAAATCTTTCGGAAAAGATATTCAAAAACGTGAAAACGGTATTTAACGAAAAATACGAAAGCGGCATGTTCGGTTCTTTACAAAAAGGAATTGCTTATTGCCGGAAAGCAAATTGGGTTTTATATCATTTTACCGATCAACCGAGCTTGCCAAAAAAGTTTTATTCCGATTTTGTAAAACAAATAGACGGCAATACCGATTGGATTCAACCCGTCGGTGGTAATAGGAAAGGTCATCCGATTTTATTGGGCGAAAAGGTAATCGGAAAAATTTTAAATGCAACTGTTGATTCCGATCTGCGTACGATTTCCAAAGACGGAATAAATAAAAAATTATGGGACTGCAATTATATTGAAATCTTTAACGATATAGATACAACGGAAGATTATGAAAATCTATTGTTGTAAAAAATTACGTCAGTTCGATTTAATAAATCAAAAGCGGCGTTTTTCTTAAAAAAGTCGGCTTTTCCGCTTGTTGCAATATGAAATGAGCAACATCGGCTCTGGAAATTTTTCCTCCGTTAATTCCTTCGAGATTCGTTAAAGCTTTGTACTTTCCGGTTAGCTTTCCGTTTGTCAACATTCCCGGCCGCACAACAATCCAATTATCATATTCGTTTTTCAAAATTTGTTCTTGCTTGTCTTTATCCTCGTAAATTGTTTTGAGTAAAAGCGGGTGGAAAATCTTATCGTAGAAAAATCCGCCGTGTCCTTTGCTGTCGCCCGCACCTATTCCGGTAACAACAAGAAGTAACGGATTAATGCCGGTATTTTTTATTGCTTTGAGTAAATTTTTTGTTCCTTCGGAAAACAAATCGACCGGTTTTCTTGTTAGCATAATTCCGACGCTGACAACAACCGCATCAGCATTTTTCACGGACCGGACAACCGAGTCGTATGCAAGAAAATCGCCCTTTATAATTGTCAGATTTTTATCTTCAACATTCAATTTATCCGGATTACGAACCAGTACGGTTACATTAAATCCGGAATTTAAAGCCTGTTTGAGAACTTCTTTGCCTATTCCTTTTGTCGCTCCTATAACGCTTATATTCATAACTTTACTCAATGATTAATGTTTAACGTATTTTTACAAAGATACGAATTTAAAATTAAAAACAGCACCTCGTAAGAGAATGCTGTTTACCGAATAACCATTCGTCCAAATCGGGAATTATTTACCTTGATTTATTTTAATTTTAATTGTTAATACTTTATTGTCATTCATCTAAAATTTCACGAACTCTACTCTTCTGTTATTTGCTTTTCCTTCCGGCGTGGCGTTAGTGTCGATCGGTTTACTTTCGCCGTATCCCGTGTATTTTAACCTATCCGCGGAAATTCCCAATTGAATAAGCTTATCCATAACGGTCTTCGCACGTTTCTTCGATAATTCCAAATTATATTCTTCGTCGCCATCGCTATCGGTATGACCTTCAACGCTGAATCTCAAGTCGGGTTTCTTTTTCATCAATTTATATATCTTGTTTATCGGTCCCATGCTCTCGGGTTTCAACGTTGCTTTGTTTACATCGAATTTTATACCGTTTACGATAATTTTACCCTCGGTTAATACGCGATCGTAATACTTAACACCACCTTTGGCAATGCGGATATTTTTTATAAACATGTAATCTTTGTTCTCCGCTTCAATTGTAATTCCGGTGGGATTTCCATCGAGGTGCGGAATGTTTATTAAACGCGTATCGTCCATGTAAGCTTTGAATTTTCCTTTGGTGTAGGCAATTGAAATGTGCCTCCAACCTACATCGGGATTAACTCCCCAATTGTAATTTTCCGTTCCGGGATATCTTTTTTCGCTGTTTCCAAATTCAAGTCCGTTAACATAAATTTCCAAACGCGAACTAACACTACTGGATTGATTTTTTTTATCGTACAATTCCAACCAGTACCTAGCGTAATTTTTCCCGGGTTTGAAATAAGCATCAAATTCGATTGTGAAAACATCGGGCAGATAATCTTCATTCGAATTTTTTAAATATGGAATTATTTCCCCGCCGTCAATAAACATAATTACCGTCGTACCATCGAACTCGGCTATTTCGGCACTTCCTCCAACTAAATCCCAACGACTGGGGAATTCACCGTTTTCTTCTTCCGGACTGGGTGCATCTTCGAAAATAACCACGTCGCCCGGCACAAAATCGTATTTTGACCATACAACTTTAGGCTGTTCGGGTTTTTTATCAGATTTAACCGCATTTTTTTCCATTCCACCCGATTTATCTTGTTCTTCCGCTTTGTTTTCTTTTTCCGATTCGCCGTCTCCTGTTACCGCTTTTTCCGCCCCTTCCTCAACGGTGTCAAAAACTTTATCAACAGCCTCATCGGCTTTTTTATTTGCCCGGTTTTCAGCTTCACGCTCAATTTTTTTCTCAACGTGTTTCTTTAATTTTTCCCAGAACTGTGCGTTGACTTTTGTCGGGACTGAAAAGGATAACATTATGACAATTGCAATTATAATTCTAGACATAATTTAACCTCTGTGTTTCTGAATATTTTATTTTCTAAAATAATAATTTTTTACAAATTTCGTTGGGTTATTCACCGGATTGCGACGAAAAGCAAATGCGCCGGAGTTAAAACACACCGGCGCAAAGCAATTCATTTTTGAAATTCGGGTAAACGTCCCGGGGTATAAGGCGAATTAAATTTGTCGAGCATTTTTTCAATGTCTTTCATTTTAACATCGATTGATTTAAGTGACTTCAGAATTTCACCGAATTTAGCGGCAGCCACCTCATACGATTCGTTCAACATTTTCGTCGGTCGTTCGGTTGTATTCCACAAAGCGGAGGTAATAATTTCCACTCTCTGCTTAATTGAAGTGGGAATTGCTCCTTCGTATCTTCTTCTTAAATTATCACCGTTAAGTTTTTTATTAAGTTCATTCAGTTGAAGTTCAATTTTCAACAAGTCGCTTAACGTTCCGGCTGGAATTGCGGGAGTAACCAAAACAGCTTTTTTGAAGTAATTTAATTTTTTATTTAGATCCTTTCTATATGCATCGGCACTTGTTACCGCAACGGTCAGTTCGGCAACCTTTCTGTTAAATTCGTTCAACACTATTTTATCCTCGTCAGATATTTTATCTTCATAAAGCAATTTACATGCGAATTTTTTCGGCGGAACAAGTTCCGTAAATTTTCCGTTCTCAAATTTACTTAACGAAACATAATAGTTACCCGGCACTACCATATAACCTTGTTCCGGTTCATCCCACGGTACGGTCGATTTTTTCTCATCGAGCGTAACGGGTGTGAATTTATCGTATCGGAAATCCCAAACAATTCTGTTTATTCCTTTTTTAGCTTTGGTTTTTAATTTTCTAATTGTATTGCCGTTTTCATCGGCAATTGTAAAAAGCAGAAACGGTTCGGGTTCTTCCGCTTCCTTTTTTAATTCGTCATACGAAGGGAATTTTATATCTTCGCCTTTCTTTTGTTTTTCTTTTTCCCTTTCTCTTCTTTTTTCCTTCAAAGTTTTTAATTCGTTTTTAACGAAGTAAGTAAACACGGCACCAACTTTAGGATTCGGTGCAGAATAGAAACTTGCACCCATAAATCCGATACCGCCGAAACCGAACGGCGTCGATTCGATAAACATAAGAGCATCTTCAATGGGGAAAATGTATGCTTCTTTTTTCAAAACATCGTCTGTTAAATAGCGCAAAGGCGAGTAATCATCGAGGATATAAATTCCTCTTCCGAACGTAGAGACAACCAAATCGTTTTCGTCCCTTTGAATATCCAAATCCATAACCGATGCATTTGGAATTCCGTTTTTAAGTTTTATCCATTCCTTTCCTCCGTTAATCGTAAAGTAAACTCCGAATTGCGTTCCCACAAAAAGTAAATCGGGTTTTTCATGGTCTTCTGCAATTGTGTATGTACTGCCTTTAACGGGCAAGTTTCCGTTAATCGAAAACCAAGTGCGCCCACCGTTCGTTGTTTTGTAAAGATAAGGTTTATAGTCGCCTCCCACAAAATTCTGGCAGGCCGCGTAAGCCGTTTGTTCATCGAACCGTGATGCTACTATTTGATGAATCCTCGCGTATTTCGGTAAACCCGGAACATCTTCGGCTTTCGTCCAATGCTTTCCGCCGTCTTTCGTGTAATGAATCAAACCGTCGCCCGAACCTACATACAAAATATTTTCGTTCAATGGTGATTCGGCAATAGTTGTGAGTTGAGCCATCGAACCTTTTCTTACCAGTTCATCTATACTCCAACTTCTACCCATTAGTTTTTGCATTTCTTTAGGAACACCGCGTGTGAGGTCCGGACTAATTTCTTCCCACGAAGCACCTTGGTCGTTTGTTCGTAAAAGTATATTTGCACCGAAGTACAATCGTTTGTTATCGAATTGCGAAATAAGCAAAGGTGAATCCCAATCGAAGCGATAACCGTATTCACCGAAGTCAATTGGTCTTATGTAAAATTTCTCGCCTGTTTTTCTATCGAATCGTGCAAGTCCGCCATACTGTGATTGTGCATAAATTATATCGGGATTTTTCCAATCGACCTGAGTTTCGAAACCGTCGCCGCTCCATGTAAAAAACCAATCTTGATTTGTAATTCCCCCCGAGCTTATTGTTCTAGAAGGACCGCCGAAACTGTTATTGTCTTGCGTGCCGGCATAAACATAGTAAAACGGTTTCGAGTTATCCACGGTAACTTTGTAAATTTCAGCCAAGGGAATATTGTTTTTAAAGTGCCAATTTTTTCCTTGGTCGAATGTCTCGTACAAACCACCGTCGCATCCGGCAAGTAAATGTTTGTTATCGTCCGGGTCAATCCACAAGTAATGATTATCGACGTGCTTATTTTTTTCACCCAGATTTTTCCAAGTTTTTCCGCCGTCTTCGCTTACTTGTAAAAATACATCCATACTGTAAATTTTATTTACGTCTTTTGTATCGCAAAACAGTTTTTGAAAATAGAAAGGGTAAGACGAAATATAACCGCTTTGCTTTGTCCAACTTATTCCTCTGTCAACGCTTTTATAAATTCCTTTGTTCTTCTTAGTCGATTCCACAATCGCGTATAGCACGTCGGGGTTAACCGGCGAAACAGCCAAACCTATTCTCCCAACCACCTCCGATGGAAGTCCGCTTTTCAATTTTTGCCAGGTTTTTCCCGAATCGGTACTTCTGTAAATTCCGCTTTCGGGTCCGCCGTAAACCCCCGTATATAATTTTCTCATACGTTGGTGTGCTACGGCATAAAGAATATTCGAATAGCGCGGATCCATGTGAATTTCATACACGCCGGTATAATCGCTAATATGTAACACATTCTCCCAAGTTTTGCCCCCGTCGGTTGTTTTAAAAACTCCCCGGTCACCTCCTTTGTTTCTAAGCGAGCCGTAAGCGGCAACATAAACAATATCGGTGTTGCCGGGATCAATAACAATTCCGCCAATATGTTCCGACGTTTTGAGTCCCATGTTTTTCCAACTTTTTCCGCCGTCTTCGCTTTTGTATATCCCGTCTCCGTAAATTACATTATTCTGATTGTTGTTTTCACCTGTACCGACCCAAACTACATTAGGGTTAACCGGATCGATTGCGATTGCACCGATAGCATAAGAATTTTGATTATCGAAAACCGGCGAAAACGTAATACCGTTGTTTGTAGTTTTCCACAAAGAACCGTGACCCGCTCCAATATAATACTCGCTGTGATTTGCCGGATTGACCGCAATTGCCACGATTCTACCGCCGGTAATAGCAGGACCGATACCCCGGAATTTTAATCCTGTTAAGGGAATGTTTTTTAACGAATCGGATGAAGGTTTTTCATCCATTGAAAATAATGCCGAAGTTCCGATAATTAAAAATATTACCGTTAAAAGTCCAAATAATTTTTTCATTTTGTTTCCCGGTTTATTATACTTTATTCACTTGTTTTCCAAATACAAAGCCATCGAATGAAAATTAGACGAATAAGTTATATTATGCAAGGAAAAGTTGTTTGGCGCGGTTAAGAAAATAAAAAAGGGCTGCATACGCGCCCTTTTTTTATTGTTCGTATTTGGATTACAAAACTAATTTTGCATTCAACGATACATCCGTACCGCAAGCAAGCAACCGGGAAATGGGACACTTCTCTTTGGCGGCTGTGGCAAGTTCCGCAAATTTATTCTCGTCCAATCCCGGTACATTCGCTTCACAATCCAACGTTATGGAAGTTACCTTCGGGCCGTCGTCTTGACCCAAAACCACGGTGGCTTTAGTTTCCACCGAAATATCCGTATATCCTTCTTTCGACAATAACGCCGATAAAAACATCGAATAGCAACCGGCATGTGCCGCGCCGATTAATTCTTCGGGATTTGTTTCTTCACCGTCTTCAAAACGAGATCTATAGTTAAACGGACCCTCGAACCCAGAAAAGGTCATTTTCCCTTCACCTTCTTTTAGGGTTCCGCTCCATTTTGCTTTTGCATAATTTACAGGCATAAAGCCTCCTTTCTTTTAAGTGTTTAAGTTATAACTACAATATACCGAATTTAATCGGAGAAATTACTTAAACGTTCAATATATTTTTCCTTTTCCGCATCATCCAAAAAACTTGCCTTGAACGAATTTGCGGCAAGTGTAATAATTTCAGTCTTTCGCAAGTTTAAAGCATCCGTTACCGCCATAAAGTTTTCGTTAACGTAACCACCGAAGTACGCAGGATCATCGGAATTAACGGTTGCCAGCAATCCTTTGTCCAACATAACTTTAATCGGATGATTTTCTATTTTATCAACATTTCTTAATTTTATATTCGAGAGGGGACAAACAGTAAGCGGAATTTGTTTTTCCACCAATTTTTCAACAAGTATTTCATCTTCCAAAGATCTGTTGCCGTGATCAATTCTATCGACGTTCAGTAAATTCAGTGCTTCCCAAACATATTCGGGCGGACCTTCTTCACCGGCATGCGCGCAAATCCGGAATCCTTCTTCTTTTGCTTTCGCGAAAACGTTTTTGAATTTCGACGGAGGATGGCCGACTTCCGAGGAATCGAGCCCCACGGCGGTAATCCATTGTTTATAATCTTTCGACATTTCCAAAGTTTCGAATGCCGATTTCTCATCCAAATGCCGCAAGAAACTTAAAATCAGTTTGGACGTCATACCGAATTTTTCTTTTGCGTCGGTTAACGCTTCGTGAATACCTTCTATTACAGTCGAAAAATCGACGCCTCTTTCGGTGTGCGCTTGCGGGTCGAACATTATTTCGGTGTGAACAATATTTTGTTCGTTAGCTTTTTTCAAATATGCCCACGTTAAATCGTAAAAATCCCGTTTTGTTTGCAATGAATTTGTTCCGGCATAATAAATATCCAGAAAATCTTGTAGGTTACCGAAATTATAAGCTTCTTTCAATTCTTCGACGGAATCGTATTTCAGTTTTATCCCGTTTCTATTGGCGATTTCGAACATAAGTTCCGGTTCGAAAGTTCCTTCGATATGCAAATGAAGTTCCGCTTTCGGAATTTCTCTGATAAGATTTTGTAACTCCATAAACAACTACATTTCCTTTCAATTTGTGTTTAAAAAATAACATGTTAACTATTTTAATTTATATATTACGGATTATTTTCTCACTCTTTGTTTAATGGGAAGTTTGTAATACCTTTTCCCATCATATTGGTAGAACGCATTTGCAACCGCCGCCGCCGTTGGTACCAAACCGATTTCACCGACACCTTTTGCGCCGTGCGGTCCGTGTGGATCTTCAACTTCCACACCGATTACTTTAATTTTAGGAGTTTCTTTTGCACGCAACACACCCATTTTTCTTAGTCTGGTCGATTTGGGTCTTCCGTTCTCCATTTCGATTTCTTCCGAAATCGCATAACCAAGTCCCATGTGAATTGAGCCTTCTATTTGACCTTCGAACAAATTACGGTTAACAATTTTGCCTGCATCGTGCGCAGCGTAAATCGTATCGATGTTTCCGTTATCATCCAAAGTTACTACTTGGGTGGCATAACTGTAAGAATAATGTGTTATAACTTCATCTACATCCGCACCGGGTTTGGTCGTCCAATCGCATATCCATTCTCCTTCGTAAATTTTGCCGGCAAGATCATGTAATTCGTGGTTTTGCAAATCTTCTTTCAATTGTTTCGCGGCATTAATAATTGCGTTGCCAATAATCGACGTAGCGCGGGATGCGGTCGTCATTCCCGCTGTTGCCCCGAACTTTGTATCTACAACCACTTCAATAATTTCCGGATCGATTCCGGTTTCGCTCGAGAGAAACTGAACGGCAACGGTATTAACACCTTGCCCCATTTCTGTCCACCCGTGGTGCAGAATTACTTTTTTATCGGAAACAATTTCAATTTTAACTTTACCTTCGTCCGGCATTCCGTTTCCTATGCCTGTATTTTTAATTCCACAAGCAATGCCTGCATATTTTGCATTTTGAAAAACATCTTTCAACTTCAATAATGTTTCGCGTACACCAGCTCCGCCCCGGATTATTTGTCCCGTAGAAACCACGTCTCCGTTTTTAATCGCATTATTATAACGGAATTCCCATCTGTCGAATCCGCCTTGTTCACATAAATCGTCGATGCATTGTTCTATTGCAAACGTAACTTGGTTAACACCGAATCCCCGCATAGCACCGCACGGAAGATTATTTGTATAGACAGCTTTGCTTTCTATCAATGCATTCGGAATGTTGTAAGCTCCGGTAGCATGACCCGCAGCGCGTTCCAAAACTTTCATACCGACCGAAGCATAAGCGCCGGTATCGCCGATAATATCAGCTTTAATACCTGTTAATTTACCGTTTTCATCGCAAGCCACTTCGTAATTCATATATAGCGGATGGCGTTTGGGATGCATTAATATCGATTCGTCTCTGGTTAAAACTATTTTAACCGGTTTCTTTGTGATAAAAGAACAAAGAGCGGAATGATGTTGAACCGATAAATCTTCTTTTCCTCCGAAACCGCCACCATTCGGGACAAGGATAACTCGCACCTTGTCTTTGGGTAATCCGAGAACATTTGCAATTTGCCTTTGATCCTCGTAAACTCCTTGCCCTTGAGAGAGAACTTCAACATTACCGTCTTCCGTTACTCTTGCTATCGAAGCTTCCGGTTCCATGTAAGCATGCTCAATCATTTGAGTTTGATAGAATCCCTTCGAAATATATTTTGCGTTTGCAAACGCCTCCTCAACATTTCCGCGTTTTATAAAAGTAGTTGATAATAAATTCCCGTTTTCGTGAATTTTAGGGGCATCTTTTTTCAATGCATCAAAGGGATCGGTTAATGGCTCCAACACTTCATACTCGACCTCTATCTTGTTAACAGCCTCGCGTGCAATTTCTTCGGTTTCGGCAACAACGGAAGCCAGCACATCGCCAACGTATCTTGTTTCTTCCCCTACGTCAATCATTACCGGCCAATCGTTTACAATCAATCCGATATACCGTTTGCCGGGAATATCCTTCGCCGTAACGATTTTAATAACACCGTTAAGTTTCTCCGCCTCGGAAACATCTATTTTAAGAACTCTCGCACGGGGATAATCACTGAACTTCAAAGCGGCATAAACCATTCCGTTTAATTTAACATCGGCAACAAACGGACTTTGACCAAGCACTAACTTATCGGCGGAATATTTCGGATGCCTTCCGCCGATAGACGGATCGGGTCCGGGTTTCGGTATTTCTTTCATTTCCCGAATCGCATCGGCCGCGTACAATATCGAATCGATAATTTTTTTATAGCCGGTACAACGGCAAAGGTTCGGTTGCAACGCTCTTTCGACTTCGCTCCATGTTGGTTCGGGATTTTTCTCGATTAATGCATTAGCCTGCATTACAATTCCCGGGATACAAAAACCGCATTGTACGCCGCTCTTTTCAACAAACGCATTTGCGAAAACACGCTTTTTATATTCGCTTAAACCTTCCGGTGTAATAACCGATTTACCTTCTACTTTCTTCATTGGTGTTACGCAAGACAATACGGCTTTGCCATCCAATTGTACCGTACAAGCGCCGCAAGCGGCTTGAGGCGAACATCCGTCCTTTATTGATGTGATCCCTTCAACTCCGCGTAAATATTTAAGCAGCGAAAGTTCCGGATCACCAAAATATTCTTTTTCCGTTCCGTTTAATGTAAACTTCATATTTTATACTTTCAATTGTTTAAAATCGAGTTATTTTTCAAATTTTTATATAATACTATCATCTCAATAATTTTTGTAAAATCAATGTTTTCCGCATTCCCGTTTGGGAATTTGTAATTTAATAAAGAATAATCTTCTTTGTCGAATTCAGCTTGCAAACCGTCGGCAACAAAAACAAATTTTTCCGGATTCTCCGTCAACGACGAAATTTTCCCGTTCGATTTATGTTTTAACGTATCTCCGTTCAAAAAATAACAATTATCTTCTTTCAAAAAACTCTCTTCCGATAAATAAAAACGAGGTTTCGTTTTATACGGTGCACCGTTAGTCGGACAGAATGTATAACAGTTTCCGCATTCATTACAAAAATCGCCTATGTTTATGATTTGGTGCGTCTGTGATATTCTGAATGTATTGTGTCCGGTACCCGCCGTGGTTGGAATTTTGATATCTTCGATTTCAAAATCAACAGCAATATTGGAAATATTCGGACAAACGGAAACGCAAATGTTACAAACATCGTTACAGTAAAGGCACCTTTCGGCTTCATTAACGGCTTGTTCGTCGCTTAACAACGGATGTACCAGTTCGAAACTCAGTCTTTGTTCAACCGGAATTACCGGTATCTCTTCGCCGTATTTCCTGTGTGCCAATTTGCTTTGTATTTGTGAAAGTGTTATTTCCTTTCTAACAACCGTCTTATTAAAATCAAAATCTTTATTTGCCCTTTTGATTATTTCGCCCGCGGCGTATTTCCCGTCGGCAATTGCGTTAATTAACGAATCGGCTCCGCGTACAAGGTCTCCACCGGCGAAAACATTCTCGATTTGTGTTTCGTGAGTAATATTATCCACTAAAATTTTTTCTTCGGGGAAAAAGTCGATTTCCAAATCCTGACCAATGGCCGTAATAATCGAATCGGTTTCGATTGAAAACTCAGAGTTCTCTACCGGAACAGGTTTTCGCCTTCCCGATTTATCAATTCCGCTTAATTTCATTTTCGTACATTTTAGAAATCTTTTTCCGTCTTTCTCAATTATTTCGAGTGGAGCTGTAAGTTCAACAATTTCAATTCCCTCGGCCAGCAAAGCTTCAATTTCTTCCTTATCCGCCGGCATCTCGTTTTTTGTCCGGCGGTACACAACCTTAACATCACCGTTTTTCCCGACAATACGTTTAGCGGTTCGAGCCGCATCCATTGCCGAGTTACCGCCGCCTATTATTAAAACTTTATTTCCCAAATTAATTTTGTTTCCGTTTCTGGTTTCCGCCAAAAATTCAAGTTGATCGAACACCCAAGAAAATTCTTCCCCTTTAATATTGAGTTTTTTCCCTTTCTTGGCTCCCACGCCTAGAAAAATATAATCGTGCGAGGATTTTATCTCATCAAATTTTTGTTTATTTATTTTATAATCATAAAATATTTTCACACCAAGCTTTTCAATTCTCGTAACATCGTCGGAAATTCTGCTTTCATCGATTCTGAAAGTCGGAATTGCCCCGGACACCATGCCGCCGGCTTTGGATTTTTCTTCGAACACTTGTACATTAAATCCCTCGAGTGCAAGAAAATACGCAGCGGAAAGTCCCGAAGGTCCCGCCCCGATAACGGCAACCGAAATTCCGTTAGGACTTTTCGGCACGACTTCAATTTCTCCGGAGGCTTTTTCGGCATTGAATCTTTTAATTTCCCTAATCAGTAACGGATTATCCAAATTAATTCTTGTACACTTCGATTGGCACAAATGATCGCATACCATTCCCGTAATGTTCGGCAACGGGTTGGCCGACAATATAACTTCGAGAGCCTTATCGAATTCACCTTTCGAAGTATAATACATATAATCCGGTACGTCTTGAGAAATTGCACATGCTTCAATACACGGTGCGTGAATACAATCGTACGGTGTTAATTCCCTTTCGGTTTTAATATTTTCATATTTGAAAAAGCTTTTACCATATCTATCAATTGTTAAAACTTTCTCGGCATATTCGTTTAAGTTTTCCAAAGATGCCTGTAACAAATCCGTTTTTCCCGCTGATAGAATTATAAATTCCTCAACCGTTGTTGCACCGGCACTCTTAAAATCATTGCGCAAGTTCTCCAAGTACTGAACCGTACGCGTGTATCCGCCGGGTTTCAGTAAATCGGAACAAACCGTAATGGGCTTGAGATTACATTTCAATGTGTCGGAGACATTAAACGCATCTATACCGGCTGAAAAAGAAATATCGAGCTTTCCATTAAAATCGTTTTGCAGAACCGCCGCAAGATTAATACTGATTGGATGTAATGCCCTGCCGCTCATGTAAACCATTTCTTCGTTTTTCGGAAGTTCTTTTGTATTGTTTTCCGATTCCAATGTGTTTGTAAGCTTTAACCCGAATTCCACGTTGTTCTTTTTTGCAACCGCTAAAAGATTATTAATAATTTTTATTGCGTCATCGTATTTCAAATCGTGTTGAAATGCTTCATCCGGGACAACGGTTTTATAACCGAGTTTTTCATTTAAAATAAATCTTAATTTTTCCGGTCCTAACAAAGTGGGATTGAGTTTCACGGCCGTATTCAATTTTCGTTCACTCATCAAATATGTTGCAATGCTTTCGATTTCATCCGGCGGGCAGCCATGCATGGTTGAAAGTGTAACGTTATCGGAAATCCGATGCGGTATTTTTAAATCCAATACTTTCGGGTAAAGAGCGTAAATCTCGTCGAGCTTTTGTTGGAGTTCCGGTTCGCAATTATTCATTTTATCCAAAAACCATTGCACGTTAGGTTTTAAGATTCCTTCCAAATCGTAGCCAACGCTTATGTTAAATATAAAACCTCTTTCGTCATCCGAAAAACCGAACTTATCCCGTAAAATATGCAACAAAATCCAAGCGTTCAGATATTCATCGAATGATTCGCGGATTTTTAATTCTTGCGACCATTCGCAATTGTAACCTTCGTCTTCCATTTCAATACAAGGTTTGGAAACCTCAAGCTCATCAAGGGTTTGAACTGTTTTTAATTCAATATATCTCGAACCGGTTAGCCAAGCTGTAACAATATTTTGCGCCAGTTGGGTATGCGGGCCCGCGGCAACACCTACGGGTGTTTCTAACAATTGATTGTACCGGCGGAATTTAAACGGATCGTCTTTAAGCGGTGTGAAAAACTGCTCTTTATAAATTCCGAATATCTTTCCTTCTTTTTCTTCCGTTAAAATCCATTTTAATAATTTCGAAAGTGATACTTTGTATAATTTATCGCTCATAATTAATCCGCATTAAGGGAAAGATTATTTTTTATACTAATGATTTCGGCGGCTATGCTAACCGCAATTTCTTCGGGTGTATTCGCTTTAATTTCCAAACCGATAGGCGTGTGAACTTTTTCGAGTTTCACAGGTTCAACTCCTTCCGAAATTAAATTTTCAAATATCGTTTTAATTTTTCTTTTGCTTCCCATCATACCTATATACTTTAAGTTTTTATCAATTACCGATTTTAAAACTTCTTTATCGCTTTTGTGCATCGGCGTAACAATAACAACATAACTTAATTCACCTTCGCGTATGTATTTTCCCGCTTCCTCGAATTTGCAAATTATTTTTTTATCGGCATAAACGTTCTCTTCCATCGTGAACACATCTACGCGGTTATCCAAAATTATAACATAAAACCCAAGCATCGACATAATTTTCGAAACAGCCAATCCAACGTGCCCGCCGCCGATTATATAAACGGTATCCGTTATTCCGTAAATTTCCCGATATTCATATTCGTTTACGTTTTTAATTTTGAAATTATATCTTTTGGTTTCTTCTTCCGCTTCGGAAATAGCAATACCGTGCTGGTTAATAACCAGAATACACTCTTCCCGTTTATCTAAATTTGCTTCAATTTGTTTAATCCGATCGAGATCCGATTTATTAAGGAAATAAGTTACGACCGTTTGTGAACCTCCGCAAATCAATCCGCTTTTTTCGTATGAAGAATTCGGATCGTGATGCAAAATGTTAACTATGCTTCTCTTACCGGAAAGAAAGCCGTCCCGAATTAACCGGATAATTTTCGCTTCGAGAACTCCGCCGCCGATCGTGCCGTACTGTTTACCTTCTTCGTTAAAAGCCATCTTAAATCCTTGTCTGCCCGGAGACGAATCGGATGAATCCGCAACAACGGACAGAGCAACTTTTTGCCCCGTTTCAATATTTTTATTTATAAATCTCCAAAGTTCCAAATCGTTCATAATATTCCAATTTAATTTCGGTTCGGTTTAATGATGTGAGCCGGTTTTTTGTTTTACGGGTTCGTACAAATTCAACAATACTTTTTCTGGTGTAATCGGAGCAGAGATTTGCATACCGGAATTTTCTTTAAATTCATTCATAGCATTTAAAATTGAGAAATAAGCACCAATGCCGTACATAAACGGCGGTTCCCCGATTGCTTTGGAATTAAACGGTCCGTAATCGTTTTGTGAATCTTGTAAGAAACGTATTTCCATATTACGCGGAACGGAATAAATATCCGGAACTTTGTAAGTGGAAAGAGAATTTGAAACCAATTTACCCTCGCTATTTTGAACAAGTTCTTCAACCGTAAGCCAGCCTATACCTTGCACGATTCCTCCTTCCATTTGTCCCAAATCTATTTTGGTATCGATGCTTTGACCGAAATCGTGTACTACTTTAACCGATTCGATTTCGTATCTGCCGCGCAAACAATCCACTTTCGAAATAACAATTGCCGTACCGTAAACATGATAGGCAAAAGGATTCCCTTGATTAATGTTTCTGTCAAAATAAATATCCGGCGTAGCATAGTATGCGTGGGCAGAGAGGCTGACACGATTAAAATAAGTTTGCCAAACCAATTTTTCCCATGTCAGTTGAGTCTCTTTACCATTATAAAATATTTTTTCATTTTTGATTTCAACTAACTCCGGCTTATCTTTTTCCAGTTCTATTGCCGCTTGTCTCTTTAATCTTTCCAAAATATTTTTTGATGCGATGATAGCGGCATTCCCGTTCAAGTCGGCTCCGCTGCTGGCAGCCGTAGGCGATGTATTCGCAATCCGGGTAGTGTTCGTTGTTTCCACCTTTACTTTAGAAATATCGATTGAGAATGTTTTTGCCACAACGGTTCGTATTTTTTGGTTTACACCTTGTCCCATCTCGATTGCAGCGGTACTAACGCTTACGCTTCCATCTGTATAAACATGGACAAGTGCGCTGGCTTGGTTCAAAAAACTACTTGTAAATGAAATTCCGAAACAAACGGGCATCAGCGCAATTCCTCTTTTTTCAATATGGTTTCCGGAATTAAATTTTTTCACACTATTTTCAATACTTTGTAGATCGAATTCTTTTACCGCTTCCTCGAAACACCTAACCGCATTACTGTTTTTAATCGATTGCCCGTAATAAAATTTATCACCGTCTTTAATCAAATTTTTCTTCTGTATTTCGTAAGCCGGAATTTTCAATGCTCTGGCGGCCTTATGAATTGCGGATTCAATAACAAACATTCCTTGCGGACCGCCGAAACCTCTGAATGCAGTATTGGGTGGTAGGTTGGTTCTGCAAGAAATTCCGGTTGCTTTTACATTCGGGATATAATAACTGTTGGTTACGTGAAATAATGTTCTTTCCAATATTGCGGTTGATAAATCGGCAACCGCACCAGCATTTTGAAAATATGTCGCTTCGTATGCAATAATTTTACCTTCTTTCGTCAAACCTATTTTATAATCTGCCGAATAAGGATGGCGCTTACCCGTCATTCGTAAATCTTCACTTCTCTCAAGAACCAGTTTTACCGGTTTGTTAAGTTTATAAGAAGCAAGAGCCGCCATTACCGCCCAAGCGGTTGCTTGATCTTCTTTCCCCCCGAAAGCTCCTCCGAGCCTAAGAACATCAACCTCGATTTTGTGCATCGGGAAATTCAAAATTCTTGCAGCAACACGTTGAACCGCCGTAGGACTTTGAGTCGACGATATAATTTTCATTCCACCGCCTTCAACCGGAATAGCAATAGCGCCTTGTGTTTCCAAGTACAAATGTTCCTGTCCGCCTATCTCTACTTTGCCTTCCAATACGAAGTCGCATTCCCCCCAAGCCTTATCGACATCGCCCATGGAAAACGTTACGGGCGGTGCAATTAATTTACCGAGTCTGTACGCTTCACGCGGATCTGTAACAACGGGCAATTTTTCAAATTCGATTTTTATTTTACGACCGGCCGACCGTGCATGTTCGGGAGTATCGGCAACTATAATGGCAATCGGTTCGCCGGCAAAGTGAACTTCATCTTCTGCTAAAAGCGTTTCATCGGAAATAATGTTACCGATTTGATTTTCCCCTGGAATATCTTTAAATGTAATGACAGTATGAACACCGGTGGAATTAAGAGCTTCGGCAAAATCAATTTTTTTAATTTTACCGTGTGCTATTGAGGAGTCGAATACCGCTGCGTGTAAAGTTCCCTCCGGCAAAATAAAGTCATCCACGAACAGTGATTCGCCTTTTACATGTTTAATCGTATCCGAATTAATCATATCAGCTCCACAACATTGATTTTATCCGGGAAAAGTTTTAAAAAATGTGCTTTTATCAATTGATTAAGTAGTAAACGTTTATATTCTTCGCTTCCTCTTACGTCGTTTATCGGGGTAATTTCTCTTTGTACGGTTTCCAATGAACTTTCAATCACTTCGCTATTAATTTCTTTATCCGCAAAATATTCGGAAGTGTGTTTTAAGTATAAGGGTACCGGAGCAACTCCGCCGGCGGAAATATCACAGCTAATTATTCTACCGTTTTCCTCCTTAATCGCCATAGCGGAATTAACGCTTGCTATATCCAAATAAGTCCGTTTGGAAACCTTTTCAAAATTTAGTTTCACTCCGTTCACGGTTGCAGGAATTTTAATTTCCTTTATGAATTCGTCTTCGTTTTTGTTTAACCTTTTATATCCCTTGTAAAAATCCCTAAGCTTAACTGTACGCTCTTTATTTCCGGTTGATAAAATCAGTTCGGCATTCAATGCAATCAAAATAATCGTCATATCCCCAATCGGTGATGCATTTACAATATTCCCTGCAATTGTTGCACTATTCCTAATCGGCAGCGAGGCAATCAAATCAATTTGTTTAGTTAATTCCGGGAAATGTTCTTTTATCATACCGGAATTTTTAAATTGTTCGAATGTGGTACTACCGCTCAATTTAATAAAGCCGTTTTCAACTTTGATGTAATTATCCAGAAGGTTTTCCGATAAGAAAATATCGCTTGTGGTAAGTTCCGTAAATCGTTGGACGTATAAATCGGTTCCGCCACCAACAATAACGGCATTTTCAAATGGTTTGTTTTCCTTCGGAATTTGCTGCCGGATTTTATTTAGACGCCCGGCAATACCGCCGAAATATCCGGGTAATACATTAAGCTCGATTAACCTCTCAAGGGTAATACCGGCACCGTTGTCACCGTTTTTCAATTTATTAATAATATTTTCGGTGCTTCTAATTATCGACGAATATCCCGTGCATCTGCAAATATTACCGCCCAAAGCGTTAATCGCTTCATCAATTGAATAATTTTTGCGGGTAATTAAATACCAAGTTAACGACATGATAAAACCCGGTGTACAAAATCCGCATTGGGTAGCGCCTTCATTTATAAATTCGCTTTGAACGGGAGTAAGTTCCGCTTGATTTATTCCTTCAATTGTTACAATGTGTTTTCCGTTAACCTTTGCCAACGGATAAATACAAGAAGTTATCGCCCTGTATTTCACTTTTCCGTCTTGAAGTTCGCCTACCAAAACCGTGCATGCGCCGCAATCTCCTTCACGGCAGACCAATTTTGTTCCGGTCAGTTTTTTTGTCTCGCGAATATAACTTAACAACGTCGACGAAGTGTTAAATTCGCCCGAAATCTCTTCATTATTAAGAACAAAACGTAGCTTCTTTTGCATATATGCTTTCTGTATAAATGATTAAACCGATATTACAAACAAATATCAATTTTATCACCAATTTATTAAAAATTTTCTTTATTCGTTATGCTCAAAGAAGTTTTGAAACGTGATATCATTGCTTGAAAAACAAGTCGCTCAACTCGTTTCTCAAAATAATTTCATCGGCGAGTTTTAAATAAGCTTTTGAGCAAGCGGAATCCGCATCATAAATAATAATTGGGGTCTTATCAAACGAGGCTTCTTCCACCTTAACGGTTTTGGGAATAGTAACATTGAAAACCATATTAGGATATTTTTGCAATAACTCTTTTTTTACTTGATGAGAAA
The DNA here is from genome assembly GCA_964553325.1 of uncultured Melioribacteraceae bacterium. Taxonomy (GTDB): domain Bacteria; phylum Bacteroidota; class Ignavibacteria; order Ignavibacteriales; family Melioribacteraceae; genus BMS3ABIN04. The sequence goes on from CAZKKI010000008.1 coordinate 23,719, forward strand.
TTCTCGTTTTAGGTTCGTCAATGGTTAGCACAATTCCTTCAATAACCAAAGCGGAGTTACCCGTTTTTTTTATCTCATTTATGAAATTGAACATTCTGTCCAATTCGTCCAATGAATATTTAGAAGCTCTTAAAGGAATAAGCACGGAATCCGAAATATTCAAGATATTAGCCGTTGTCCCGGTTAAAGAAGGAGGACAATCAATAAAAACGAAATCGTAATTAACAGCCAAACTTCGAATTTCATACTTTAAGTTTAAACTTTTTTCGGCTAGATTCGAAAGTCTTAACTCATTCTGATAACTAGACCTTTTCATCGGAATACAATCGAGGTTCGGATACTCCGTAGGATAAATCACTTCCGAAAGTTTTTTAACGGTGGTAAAAACGTCGAAGATATTTCCTTTGCTTAACGACTTATCGATATTAAAAGAAGACAAACATTGACCGGCGGGATCAACATCGATTAACAACACTTTTTTCTTCTTTTTAGTGAGGGCAAGCGAAAGGTTTACGGCAGTAGTTGTTTTACCCACTCCGCCTTTTGGAATTGCGATGGAAATTATTTTACCCATACCACGAGAAGAATATAATTTATTAATTTGCGGAGATTTGCACTCCCTGCAATAAAATCAAACTATTTTACATTTATAAATGATTTAATTTACTATGATGCCCTTCACAAAAATTCATCGTAGGTAATATCCGAAAATGTTTTACAATAATTAACAAAAAAAACATAAAAAACAAATTCGATTAGATGAATATTTATTCAAATTTTTTTTACGCCGATTTAATTTGTATTTTTCCGTAAAAATAATTGCCAGCTATACCAATGAAAAAATTTTTAACAATATATTTTTTACTATTTATCGGTGCCGCCGTGGGACAAACAAATCTAACCGAAAGTTTATATCACTCGTACCCTCTGTTTAAAGAAAACACATTGAAAAAC
>CAZKKI010000009.1:0-56237 GCA_964553325.1 uncultured Melioribacteraceae bacterium
TAACCTAACTTGTAGCTTAGGAATGATAATAATCCGACTGCAAAAAGAATTGCAAAAAGTAATAATGTGTTTTTATTGGAATCTTTCATATGAACTCCTGTTCGAAATTAAATTTTCAGCCCTAACGACCGGAATTTTTAATTCCAATGAGCAGAAAAAAAAATTAATAATTGTGACACTCGTCAACCGAAATGTAGGAATTCTCATTATTGAAGTAACAAAATGAGAAACGGAATGATTAGCCAAGAAATTGCGGGAGAAAATACGGCTTTCCTATTTCGGTAAATAAGAAAGCCGGCTGTTTGAAACAACCGGCTTAATTTCTTAAAAAGAACAATTTATTGCTTCGATACCCGGGAAAATTGCCGTTGTATCCAGTTCTTCTTCTATTCTTAATAATTGATTGTATTTTGCAATTCTGTCTGTTCTGCTTGCCGAACCTGTTTTGATTTGTCCGGCGTTGGTAGCAACGGCAATATCCGCAATTGTTGTGTCTTCGGTTTCGCCGGAACGGTGACTGATTACGGAAGTATAACCGGCGCGGGTTGCGAGCTCTATGGCATCCAATGTTTCTGTTAGTGTTCCTATTTGATTTACTTTAATTAAGATTGAGTTGGCAATTCCTCTTTCGATTCCTTCGGCTAAAATTTCGGTATTCGTAACGAAAATATCATCGCCGACAAGCTGTATTTTATTACCGAGGGCATTCGTTAAGTTTTCCCAACCGTCCCAATCGTTTTCACCGAGACCGTCTTCGATTGAAATAAGCGGGTATTGGTTTACAAGATTTTCATAAATTTTAATCATATCCTCGGAGGTTTTTTCCGATTTGTCTGATTTGAAAAAGACATATTTCCCGGTTGATTTATCGAACATTTCGCTGGCCGCAACATCTAATGCCAAAGCTATATCGTCGCCGGGTTTATATCCCGCTTTTTCAATTGCCTCCAGAATTATTTCCAATGTTTCTTCGTTCGATTTCAAATTAGGTGCAAAACCGCCTTCATCTCCCACGGAAGTGTTATAATTTTTGGATTTTAATACCGATTTTAACGAGTGAAAAGTCTCCACTCCCATTCTTAATGCTTCGGCAAAACTGGTTGCACCGTGTGGCATAATCATGAACTCCTGGAAATCGACTGTATTATCGGCATGTTTTCCGCCGTTGATAATGTTCATCATCGGAACGGGTAAAACTTTAGCGTTAGTGCCCCCGATGTATTGATATAACGGTAATCCGAGAGTTTGTGCGGCGGCTTTTGCGCACGCCAGTGATACACCCAAAATTGCATTTGCACCCAATTCGCTCTTGTTTGGTGTGCCGTCCAATTGAATTAAAAAATTGTCAATAGCAACTTGATCTGCTGCATCGAAGTCGATTAATTCATCAGCGATTCTATTGTTTATATTATTAACCGCTTTTGTTACGCCTTTACCCATATATCTTGTTTTGTCGCCGTCTCTAAGTTCAACTGCCTCTCGCTCCCCGGTTGATGCGCCGCTTGGTACGGCTGCACGACCCACAACTCCGGATTCCAGTAAAACTTCAACTTCAACGGTAGGATTTCCACGCGAGTCTAATATTTCTCTGCCTACAATGTCAACGATTGTGGTCATTTTAATGCTCCTATTTAATAATTTTAAGTCATTGAAAACTTATAAAAAAAGAGGTGTAATATCAATTGCAAAGAGATAAGGCGATGAAAATTATATTAGTATTTTTATGTTGAATTATTAGGAAAGATTAATATATTTTGTTTTGTGTTACTCATTTATTATTATTTCATTCTAAAATATTTTGATTGCCCCGGTAGCTCAGCAGGATAGAGCAGCAGTTTCCTAAACTGCGGGTCGGAGGTTCGAATCCTCTCCGGGGTACAAAATCCTTTCCCTGAAAAATTTCCTATTATTATTTATGTCCGAGCCTGATTTTTTTTAAGTTGAGTAGCAATTTTATAAGAAATGCAGCAAAGAAACCCAACAACGATATAAGAATATCGTTAGTTGTTACATTGAGTATGTATGTGGGATAAAATATTGTTGTGAAAATTTTGGCAAGAATTAAAAATGTAAATAAGAAAGAAAAACCTATAACACCGCTAAAAAGCGGGTTTAAAACAAAATGGTTAAATAGCATCTTGATGTTTCCTCTTTCCAGTTGAATTGAAATTTTTCGTATTTCGGGTGTGTTTTGCATAATATTTTACTCGTTATTTTCAATAATTATAATATCGAGAATTATGCCAAATGAGAAAATGCATTTTTTCGGTTGTAAATAAGGTGTGAAATTTTTGAATTTGCCTGAAAAGGGTATATTTATGCCTGAAACAAATTGTTCAGGCATAAATGAAAGCCGGGTATTTATAAGTTTTTATGAGAGATAGATAAATGAAAATAAAAGCAAAAAGAAATAGAGCGATGTTAAACCGATTTTAATCATAATATCTCTATTCACACTTCTTCTGAAAAGTATTTCATCTTCAATAGCATTCTTTTTTATAAAATCACCTTGTGCGGGATCCCAATCGTTAATATTTATAGCATGTTCGCTTGTATTGTGTTTCATTTATTGCTCTCCCTTATTTTTTGGAGTTTGAAATTATATTTTCGGATATTTTTTGAAAAAATTTAGTTCCGAACGGACTATTTTCTTTTGTGATTCATATCACAATTTGAATGCCAACATAAAAATCAATTTATTTACTCATTTTTTGAAAGAAATGATTAATACGGTATGTCTCAAAATAGCCAAACGCTTAACTATGAGAAGCCAAGCGTTTGGTTAGTAATCGAAATACTGTTATTTAGTTGGTGTTGAAATTCTTATAATTAATAAAGTTAAGGAAATCATTGCTGTAAATATTTGGATGCCGACTCTGAACCAATCTTTGAAATAAAGTTTCGGCGAACCCGGCACAATGAGGATATCTCTTGCAATAAGTTTCGGTGTGGTTCTGTTTTCCACTTCAATCTCGTTTTCCCACAGAAGATCTTCAAAATTAAATTTAAACATTTGTTCGGTAGAATCGGGTAATACTCTGTATAATCTCAAATCGTCCAAATGGGAATCGTCCGTAGGTCCTCCCGCATAAGACAACAAGTCTATTATGGTTGTGTAATCGGGTACCAAATACCTACCGGGGTATTTAATAAAACCCCATACGGATACTTTCATGTTTACCGCTTCGGGATCGGAATAATCATAATAACCGCCTTGACGTTGGTAGATGCCGGTGTAAGTTTTTCCCAATTCAATATTCCCGACTTGTGAATAAGCGGTTTCCGAAATTAAAAACAGAGAAAAGAAAACGAGATATAAGAAAAGTTGTTTTGTCATTTGAGTCCTCAAAGTGTATACTTTACTCACAAACTTATTCAAATTATTTGAAAATTTAAAAGAAAATTTTAATGATTTAATATTGATTGAATCTTTATTTCCCGCCTTTTGAAAACAACATAACAGGAATCGTTTTAAGGATTAATTGTAGATCCAACCAAGGTGACATGTTGTTGATATAATATAAATCCAATACAACGGAATCGATAAACGATACGGAACTTCTGCCCCAAACTTGCCACACGCCGGTACAGCCGGGCAACACGTTAACTCTTCTTTTCTGCCATGTGTCGTAATTTTCGTATTCGTACGGCAGGGAAGGTCTGGGACCGACCAAACTCATATCTCCTTTAAGAACGTTGAATAGCTGAGGTAGTTCGTCCAAGGATGTTTTCCTTATGATTTTGCCAATCCACGTTACTCTGTCTTCATTAATAATCTTAGTACCTTCGGCTTTGGGTGCGCTTTTTTTCATGAATTCGATCATTTTTTTCTTTCGTTCTTCATCGTCGTCGTCAACAACTCTCATTGATCTGAATTTATAGAATTCGAAAGGTTTACCGTTTTTCCCGATTCTTATTTGTTTGTATAGAACGGGACCTTTTGAAGAAAGTTTAATTAGTATTGCAATAATTAACATTATCGGCGAAAGTAAAATAAGAGCGGTGAGCGATATAGACGTATCGAAAAAGCGTTTTATTCCGAGTGTGAAATTGCTGTTGTAATGAGGCGAAACGCCGAGAACTGGAATTCCAGCATATTTTTCCGTAGAGACTTTCTTCGTTACAATGTCGAACAACTCAGAGCTTAATTTCACACTGACGTTTAGCTGATTGCATTTATCGAGAATTTCAAGTAATCTGTCGTAGTTTATGTTATCAATTGCTATTAATATTTCATCTATTTTATGAATTTTACTTATTTCGTGTAAGTCGTCAATTTTGCCTAATATTTTTATTCCGGAAATAATTTCTTCGCCGTCGTGGTCTTTATCAACTATAAATCCGAGTATGTTAAGTCCTTCTGGATTTTCAAATAAAAGTTTGGTCGCAAGTAATTTTCCGGCGTTTCCGTCTCCGACGATAACAATATTACTGTTGAATTGTTGCTTATATCGAAGGAGCAAGCCTCTGAAAAGTTCAACTCTTAACAGATAAAGAAGAGGTGTAACAATAACAATAAATACGAAAATTATTAACCTCGAATCGAGAACTTCCGAGGATTTTACGATATGAGAAATAACGACAATATTTAAAGTTCCATAATAAAGAGATTTTATGATTGCCGTAAGATGAGCCGAGCGACTAAAAATAATGTTTATTTTGTAAAGACCGTTTATTTGAAAGATAACGATAAATAAAAGGGTGGCGACCAAAAACAAAAATAAAACCGGCAGAGCTATCTCAACAAATTCGAACAGCCCTAAATTTTTATCGTATCTTACGTAATAGGCTGCTAAAACAAATGAAAGTGATAAAAGGATAACATCAGCAAGTGCAAAGTAGATTTTATATTTCGGTATGTTGTTCATATTTCCTTTCTTTTTCCGACCTTAAATTTAATAATTTAGAACAAGAGTTTCATTAATTAGTTGCTAAAACTTTTCGCAAACTCTGTGCCGAATTTTATTTTTTCTCATAATGAGAATTTGAAGATGTTTTACAAATATATTTTGTTCCATATCACAAAAAGTTAAAGATTCGGATGAATTCTTATAAAATTTAATTCGTTTCTGATACAATTTCAAAGAACATGTTCCAAAATGGAACCTAATTTTTCTTATTTAACATTTTAGGGCAATAACCGGTTTCAATCAAATAAAAAAGCCGACCTAACTAAGGTCAGGTCGGCTGTAATCATGGGAGTCAATCATGATTATTTGAGAAGGACCATTTTGCGGGTTTCCACAAATTTTTTACCGTTTGCGCCTGTTGCTTGAATTGCATACAGATATATTCCGCTTGTTAACTCGGATGCATCAAAATTAATCGAATGCCATCCGGCGGAGAAATTATCGTCGACTAATTTCATCACTTCCTGACCAAGCAAGTTGTAGATTGAGATTGTAACGCTTGCTTGTTCGGGCAATCCGAATTTAATAGTAGTGGACGGATTGAACGGGTTAGGATAGTTTTGTTTGATTGTATATTCGGTCGGTAATGCTTCTTCCGATTTTATATCGGTGAATACTTCGACCGATTTTTCACTTGAGTAATCCGAAACCGTATCTTTGTTAAATGCGTAGATTCTATATAAATAAACTGTAGAATCTTCTACGGTTGGATCTAAGAAATAAGTTTCGTTAGCACCTACGGAATCCACAACGATAAAACTCGCTCCTACGACCGCTTCTTTGCGTTCGATTACGAAACCTTCTTCGTTATCCGAATTATCGTTCCATGTTAATTCCGGCACTCCGAAAGTAGCATGAAGACTAATTGACAGATTACTAGGGGCGGCAATCGGAGTGATTTTCGATTTAACCGTTAAGAAGTTAGAGTATACGGAAGTAGTGTGAACATTATAAGCTTTCACTCTGTAAGTGTATTCGGTATTGTCCTCAACGGATGTATCTTGATAAGTGGTAACATTAGCTGCCACGGAATCGAGAACGGAATATACTATCGGCGAACCGGAACCTCTTTCAATGATAAATCCGTCTTCATTGTCCGAGTTGTCCGTCCAGCTAATTGTGATACTGCCTATTTCATTTGCAACCAATGCTAAATCAGTTGGTGCAAGTACGTCGGAGAACAACGAGGTAATAGTTTGTTCGTTACTGTAGTCCGATTCGGTACTAGCATTAAATGCCTTCACTCTGTAGGTGTAAGTTACCTCTTCACCAACGGTGTTATCAGTGTAAGTAGAAGCATTCGCCGCTGCAGTATCAATCACGGTGAATACAACGGGATCACCTTCGCCTCTTTCGATTATATAACCTAATTCGGCGGAGGAATTATCATCCCAACTTAAATCAATTTGACCGACTGCAGTGGCTTGTGCTGCAAGATTTGTCGGTGCGAAAAGTTTTGATGATACGAATACCGAATCGCTATAACCGGAAGAACGGTTAGCAAATGAGTTGTTTGCTTTTACACGGTACACGTAAGCTGTTCCTTCGGAAACTGATGCATCTACAAAACTTGTATCATCAGCATTTGCCGTCCCAACTTCGGAGAAATTAAGTGTGTCGGCATTGCTTCTTTCAACAATAAAACCGTCTTCGTTGTCGGAGTTGTCTGTCCATGAAAGTTCTATTTGGGTTTCGGATGCTACGGCGCTTAGAGATGTAGGTGCCGCAATCGATTCTATGCCGTCAGGGCCGAAATTGTAATTGTGAAGAACTTCACTCTCCGAAAGAGGTCTGTCGAAAACCGCAACGTAATTAAAGCTTCCTAACCACGGGTTAGTGTCTATTAATTCGTTTGCAAACGACAATCTGTAAGAATTGCTCCAGTTCGACAAATCGCCGTTCAAATCAACTCTGGCCGATTCTACGCCGTCGACATACAGAATACCTTCTCCATCGGAGTTGTAAACATATACGATATGTTGTAACTCTCCGGTTACCGTGCCTGCAGGAGTTTCAACATAAGGTACTCCATTGTCGTTTGTTTGAGTGGTTCTTAACCTGAATACATATTTATCACCTGATTGGAAAAGCGACATGTTTCTGTATAAACCGTCTTGCGACATAGTGAAAATTCTAGCATCGCTGCTTGTCGATACGGATGCCGGTTTTACCCAAACTTCAACAGAAAGTGTATTAGAAGCAGTTATAGCATCATATAATTTGGTTGCTGCAGACGATGTAAGAATTGATGTTTCGGAATTAACATCCAAACCGAATTGATGCCAACTAACCGCAGATGCGGAACCAATATCCAGGTTTAACGGACTGTTATAATTCGAGACGTCATTGATAACCGTTCCGCTTCCTTCGTTAAAATCGTATAAGGCAATTACACCTTTGGTCACTCTTTCATCCGGTGCCAACACACCTAATTCTGCTGCGTTACTTGTTGCGGAACCAAGAGAGTTGGTAACAACACAAGTGTAATTTCCTTCATCCGTGAAATCAACATTCGGTATTGTTAAAGTAGGATTTGTTTCGCCAGCGATATCCACTCCGTCTTTTTGCCATTGGTAACTTAACGGGTTTTCGCCCGCACCAACCACTTCAAAAGTAGCAGTTTCGCCAAGGAATAAATATTGGTCAACCGGATGTTTGGCGATGTACGGAGTGGTATCATAATCAACACCCAATGAATAGTTTTGGGATACTTCGGAAGAATTTAAATGTAAGTTGTAAATTGAAAGTTCGTAATAAGTACCTAACCACGGGAAATCCGTGTTTAATTCATTAGCAAGGATTAATGCAAATTGACTGTCCCAATTCGAAAAATCGCCGGTAGCCGTACCGGAGTTATCCAAAGTACCGTTGATATAAATTTGCCATTCACCGTATGCGTTTCGTGTGTAAACAATATGAGTTAAATCGGTATTTACAGTACCCGAGGTAGAACCTACGGCCGGTTGCCCATTATTATCTGAATTTGATGTACGTAATCTGACTTCGTATAAATCTGCATTTAGCGGCCCAAGTGCAAAGTTTCTGTTATTTAGTCCACTTGAGTTCGATACGATATTTCGCATACCCGAAACATTATTTTCGTCGGGTCTGACCCAAGCTTCTATTGTAATTTCGTTTGTGGATTTGCATGCATCTATAATTTTAGTAGCTGCTCCGTTGGATCTTATGTCTGCGGAACCTGTTACTTTGAGTCCGTATTGTGTCCACGCCGTTTCTTCAGGAGTACGGATTTTGATGGTTAACGGATCGCCAACGCCCGATTTATCGGAGACGTAAATGCCACTACCTTCATTAAATTCGTATTTCGCTTGAATGTTGTGTGTAATTTTAGTGCCGGATGCGGTTACGTAAAGTGTTGCTCCATCGCTAACGGTTGAACCGGAATTGTTTGTTACCACACAAGTAAACACACTGTTATTATCACTTAGAACCGTAACGGGCGTAGTGTAAGAACTGCTTGTAGCCCCGGCAATATCAACACCGTTCTTTCGCCATTGATAAATTAATGTATCGGGACTTGTTGCTTCAACCATAAAGGTTGCTGTTTCACCCTCTATAACACCCTGACTTATAGGTTGTTTTGTTATTGTTGGTTGAGCAAAGACAGAAGTGAAAAATCCTGCTACCAACAAATAGACAAGGATTAATGATAATGTTTTGCTTTTTTTCATCAAAGTACTCCTTTATTGATTGATAAATTTAATATTAACTCGCTTTGTTGTTTTTATATTGAATAACTTTCTCGATTACGTAATCTTTCAAATCTTTAGCATGAGTGAAGATTATTAGTTCGCCTATTAATCCGATCGAAAATGATAATACTCCGAAAACCAAAAGTAGAATACTGACCAATACCATAGGTCTGTCTGCTAAAGGTACACCCATAAAAACCCTTTGAATGAAGAGGTAAATACCTAACAATGCGCCTAACGAGAATACGATAAGACCTGAACTGCCGAAGAAACGTATAGGTTTTTTGGTGAATTTGATTAAAAAGAATAGTGAAATTAATTCAAGCAATCGGCTAATATAGTTCCGTAAAGGGTAAAAAGCTTGCCGTAGATCTTTTTTAAATTGTTTTACTTTTATTTCTTCCACTTTATAACCGTATCTCCAAGCCCAAAGAGGAAGGAATCTATCTTGATCGCCGTACATGTAAATATGATTTAATACTTCGCGTTTAAAAGCGCGTACATTACATTTTAAGTCGTGAAAATGCGTTCCGACAAATAATTTGATTAGAAAATTAAACATTCGTTGCTGAATGTTATTTAAAAATCCGTCTAACCTCGGATATCTCCAACCGATTGTCATATCTTTGTCTTTTAGTCCATCTATGAGTTTCGGGATATCGTTAGCATCGACTTGTTGGTAAGAAGGAAGGGTTATTATGATTTCACCGGTTGCATTATCGAAACCCGCTTCTAAAGCCGTTGCATCGCCGAACCATCTTCCAAGCTTTATAATTTTTATGTTGGGATGACCAACGCTTAATTCGGTTAATTTATCTATCACATTCGGCAAATCACCGTCGATAACGTAGATAATTTCATAATCCAAATTTGTTTTATCCAAACCTTTTTTATAGGCTTGGAAAAGTTCCTCAACATCATCGTAATAGTATTTTTCATAATAAACTACGATTGCCGATAATTGCACTTTATCTGTCATTAATAATCTCCGAGTTATCTAACTGATTTTTGTATTTAAACTTGTAGAGGTTTTCTATTTTCAAATTGCCGCTTTGATAAATTAAATGACTGATTATCCCGAAAAACATTAGAGTTAAACTTAAAATTCCCAGTAAAGCTGTAGTTCCGAGGGTGACTACGATAGTGGAATATTGAAAATGTATTAGTTGAATCAACGAAATTGCCAATGAAATGAAAAATAAAAGTCCGAAAATTAACGCTACAAACCCGAATCCAAATAAGGGACGGGAAAAAGAGGAAAAAACGGTTTTAAGTGCCAACAAATCCAAAATTACTTTGTAAATTCTTGAGAGACCGTATTTGGACGAGCCGAATTTTCGCGGATGGTGTTTAACTTTAATTTGTGTAAATCTTGCACCGGCAAGGGCGGTAATAACGGGTAGTAATCTGTGCATTTCCGAATACATAGGGAAGTGTTTGATTATTTCAGATCTGTAAGCGCGAATTGCGCAACCGTTATCTTTTACCGGAATTCCCGTAACGGTTCTAACCAACCAGTTTGCAATTTTAGAAGGAAGTTTCCTTGAAATCAATTTGTCTTTTCTGTTATATCTCCAACCCAGAACTATATCGTATCCTTCTTTAAGTTTTGCAACCATATTTCCAATATCTTCCGGATCGTTTTGCAAGTCTCCGTCCATCGTTACAATATATTTCCCGGTCGCGTGTTTAAATCCTGCATGAAGCCCGGTTGTTTGTCCGTAATTTCTTTTGAGTTTCACAATTTTTACACGTGGATCATTTTGAGCCAATTCTATGGCATTGTCGAGGGTTTTATCGGAACTCCCGTCATCAACAATTATCAACTCATACGTGTACGGAAGCTTGGACATAGCTTTTACTACCGCTTCGTGAAGAGGTTTAATGGATTCTTCTTCGTTATAAAAGGGAATTACAATCGATATATCCATAAAATTAGCTATTGTGATTTAAATCATTATTTACTTTCAAACATAAATCGTGCCTAAATACAAATTTTATAAATGACTAAACGAAAAAGCCTAATTATTCATTTAATAATCGAAATAATCGTTGAATTATTTAGTGTAACTTAAAATTTTAATAAAAAGAAGAACTTATAAATATAAATTAATAAAAAAATACGATAAACAGCAACTAAATAATTATGATAAAATAGGTTATATTAAATGACTTAAAGTGATTTGTTTGATGTGGTGAGTTACTGTATAATGATTCGGTAATTACTCTGTCGAAATAAATACACAGATAATGTCGTTTGCTGGTTTAAAAAGGGTATGTAAAAGGGGAGTGGTGTAAATTAATTTTACACTTATTGCATGAAAGAGCTTCTCGCGCTTGGGATAAAAGTTATTTTAATAGTAACAGTTTTCTGACTTTGGTAAATTCTAAGTCATCATTTAAGGATTTAGCAAAAATTGAGTAATAATATACTCCGGATGAAAGTTCCGCACCATCTAAAAATACCGAATGATAACCCGGGGCGAATATTTTGTTTGCCAATTCGTAAATCTGTTCCCCGAGAGAATTATACAAAACCAACTTGACATTACTTTCGACGGGTATCGCAAACTTAATTGTGGTAGTAGGATTAAATGGATTAGGATAATTTTGCATTAACGAAAATTTATTCGGCAAAAACGTAATATCATCGACGGATACTATAATATCGATGGTTAATACGGGCGAATAATTTGATTGAGTTGCCATATTGTAAGCATAAACCCGATATTTATATTGTCCGCTAACATTTAAAGTTGTGTCCGTATATGTTGTAACATTTGCCGTAACGGTATCGAGTTTTATGAAATCATTTTCCGTTGAAGTATTTTGTCTTTCGATTACAAATCCTTTTTCGTTCGACGAGTTATCATTCCACGTTAATATAACTTTATTCGCGGAAGTATCTCCGTTCAATATTGTCGGTGAATTGATAGGATTGGATGCGGATATAACCGTATCGATGTTGCTGTATGCGGATTCAATTTGTTGATTGTATGCTTTTACCCGGTAAAAATATAACCGTCCTTCTTCAACCGTGTTATCAGTATAACTTTCCGTGTTAGCGGAAACCATTGTAAGTAGACTAAAATCGGCAATATTGTCTTCAGCGCGTTCGATTATGAAACCGTCTTCGGCGCCGGATATATCATTCCATGTAAGGGATATTGTACCTATTTGATTATTTACTATCTGTAAATTAATCGGTGCATTAAGATTGGTTAATCCTTCAATTCCGAAATTATAGTTGTGGGAAATTTCTTTTGCCGATAAAACTCTGCCGAAAATTGTGATATCGTAAATTGTCCCCAACCAAGGGCGTGCATCTACAAATTCATTTCCAATCCCAAGCAAATAAGTGGATGCCCAAGTTGAGAAGTTTCCCGTTAACGAAAATGATGCGTCTTCGGTACCGTTAATATATATTTTTGCGGTTCCGTATTCGTCTCTTGTATAAACAACGTGCGTTATATCGGTCGTTACATCATAATTTGTATTTAATGCCGGAATTCCGTTCAAGCTTGTATCGGTTGTTCTCATTCTCACTTGATAAGCGTTTCCATCTTGACCTAAAGTAAAGTTTCTTTCCGAACCGTTTGCCGAAAGGGTTACAATTCGCGCCGGTCCCGTTTGTGATACTGATTGCGGTTTTACCCAAGCTTCAATAGTGATTTCGTTTGTTCTTTTACATTCGTCAATAATTTTCGTTGCTGCGGAACTTGATGAGATTGACGTAGCCGAATTGATTTTTAAACCGTAAGGCACCCATTCAACCGAAGATGGATCGTTGATGGTTAAATCGAGTGCTGTGCCGAAATCCGATAAATCGTTTATTTGTGTCCCCGTACCTTCGTTGAAATTATACCGAACAATGTTCCCTCCGATTACTTTTGTATTTATATCGGTAACATACAACGTTGCGTAATTGCTTGTAGCCGTACCGGCTAAGTTTTGAGCCACGCATCTGTAAACCGAGTTGTTATCGGAAAGGGTGACGTTGGGTACAATTAATTTTGAACCGGTTGCACTTTGAATTAATACATCATTTTTATACCATTGATAAGTTACCGCAACGGTATCGGTTAATGATATTGAGAACGTAGCGGTATCTCCTACAAACAAACCTTTGGAAACCGGTTGGTTAACAATTTCGGGGGGAATACCTATTGAAGATTTTATAGCATCGAACCACGTATCAGCCATCTTTGAATATCCTTTATCGTTCGGATGATACAAATCGTTCATATCTCCGGCAATTCCGTTACCTATTGTTCCCCACTCGTCTATTGTGTAATCGAAACCGGGAATGTGTTCCATATCCACAATTACGATATCATCGGGGTAAGCCGGATTTGCCGCATTGTTCATTCTGTCCAAAGCCATTGCTTTGATATTATTATTAAAATCCGTAACAAAGGATTCGTTGGGAGAACGGTTAATAATTAACGCCATGAAAACTTTAATGTGAGTGCCTGTTGAATCTTCGTATCTGTCTATTTCGTTAAGGATATCTTCTACGTCGTCCGGCAGTGTTCCGTCCGCCTCATCGTTTCCGTTTGTTCCGATATGTAAAAGGATTATATCAGCCGGATAGTAATCCAGATAAGGTCCGTTGGTAATTTGTTCGTCGATTCCTTTTGCCGGTTGATAACGTCTTCCGGTTTTTAAAAGCACGTAAAGTTCGTTGTCTTTGATGCCCGGAAAACCTGCATTATCGTCGTAGCCGGGTGGCAAATAATTACTTCCGGCATGCTCGCTCCCAACGAAATCGAAATTGTAATTGTAGTTTGTAAGGTGATTGTACAAATATAAACGGTAACCGAATCGATCTTCCACAGGTCTGTTGTCGTTTACCCGGTTATCGTATGTGATTGAATTGCCCAAGGGCATTATGCGTAAAGTTTGACTTGCTATTTCGTAGTTGTTTTTCTTTATTTTTAACGGTCTGGCTTGAGTAATTTGAGCGAAATCATCCGATTCGTCAAAGATATTAGTATTGTTAGCGGATTGAATTTTTATTTTAATTTTTCCGTTGGGAATATCGGGAACTTTCCATCCGAAATTTCCAAGCTCCGATTCGATATTGCTTGCAATCAATGTCCATCCGGTATTGTTTTCGAGAGCGTAATAAATATTAACACGTCCAACGTTTTCCGACATCCAAGAAATACCGTATCGAACGTTTGGATATAATTTTTCCCCGCCGTTGGGTGAAATTAAATTTATTTTACCGTTTTGCGCCGATGTAACGGTAAACCAAAAAATAAAAGCCGATAAAACGTATTTGAAAATTTTCATTTTATTCACTAAAATAATTTTAATCGAATTTTTAAAAATAAATAACTACTCTCTCATTTTTAAAATTTTTGCGGGAATGCCGGCAACAATGGAATATTGAGGCATCGATTTGGTGACTACAGCTCCCGCTGCAATCACCGAACCTTTCCCGATTTTCACACCGTCCAACAGCATACAATGGGCGCCTATCCAAACATCTTCCTCGGTTTCCACGCCTCCTTTTCCTTCGAAATCGTATTGTTGATTTATCGGGATATCTTTTCGGTCGAGTTTATAATTGCCACCACCGACGAAATAAGTGTATGCGGCAACCAAAGTATCTTTGCCCAATCTTACATTATTGGATGAGAAAATGTAGCAGTAAAAACCCAAGTTGGCTCTGTCGTCTAAATAAATATCGCCGCCTTTACAAGATAAAATAGAATTCCTTCCGATAAAAACGTCGTTACCCAAATAAATTCCTTCGTTATTAACACCTTTGGCATCGAGTAGGACATTATCGTCAATAATAACATTATTAGCCATTTTGATTTTATGCGGATGTCTTAGAGTTACGTTGGTTCCGAATACAACACCTTTGCCGCAGCTACCCAGCAATTTCGGATAAAGTTTGCTTCTAAGAAAAACACCCAACGCTCCCGGAATTCTACTTGTAAAAAGCATGATCAATTCATACTTAATCAAATCCGAAAATTTTGTGGAACCAATAACTAACTCCTGGTATCGCTGAATTTTCGATTTTCTTTTACCGGTTACAGTATCTTGAATTTTAAAATCTTTGTTTTTCATATAAATTTCCGAATTAATTAATGTTTTCGCAATGCATAAGTAATTCCCCCTATAATTCCCAACACTAACAGCATGGCAAATTCAATCCATGCGAAAGCAATTGCTTGAGATTTTGCTATTCCGTAAAAAGTAAAGAAAAAGTAAAAAGCATTTTCCCTTAAACCTATACCGTTAACCGAAATCGGTAACATCATGATAAAAATTGTTAACGGCACTATTAAATAAAAATCCAAGTAGTCTATCGGTAAATCCAATCCTACGGAAATTAGATAGTAATAAGTAACAACGTTAGCTTGTAAAATTATCGAGAGAAATAAAGCTTCTATTAATGTTGAGCGGTGTTTACTGAATTGCCAAAACGCATTTGCCAATTTGTAAAGCAACGAACCGATTTTGGAAATAAGTTTATTTTTAGAATTTTTAATTTTTTCGAAAAGTTTAATGTCGGGTGTAAAAACGAACCAAATAATTGCAAGGAACCCGGCAATCATCAGTGCAACCCACAAACCGAGATCGGGAATTTTATCGGTAATGTGTTGAGAAAAGAACATGGAGAAAATTACGAAAATAAGAAGAGTTAGTAATCCCATGAATCTGTCGACCACGACGACGGCAAAAGCATTCGCTTTATCTTCCCCTAAGCGGTAAGAGTCGTATGCTCTAACTGAATCTCCGCCAACAGTTGACGGCAAAAAGTGATTGAAAAACGTGGCAACCAGGTATGATTTGAAAAGATACCAGATTTTAGTATCGACATTTTGTGTTTTCAGTAATATTTTCCATCTTACGGCGCTAACATATAAGCCGACTCCGTGCAGAGAAAAAGCAAGAAGTAAAATAAGGAAGTTTGAGTTTTCGATGGAATTGAGTATTTCCGTAAAATTCACATCTCGTATGATGTAGTAGAGAAGTAAGGCGGAGATGAAAATTTTAAGTACGAAAAATAATTTCGGATTTATCTTTTTCAACGGGATATTTTAATAACCTTATTTTGTTAGATTAATTTCAGAATCATAAAAATTCTGTTTGTTTAATCTAACCAACCACCAAAATTATGCCAATAAACCTTCGGTTTTGTACCAATTTATTGTTTCTGTAAATCCAGCCCTTAAATTTTTCCTCGGTTTGAATTCCAAAAGGGATTGTGCTTTTGAAGTATCGAAAGCCCTGCTTTTACTGAAAAAATGAATGCGTCTCTCATGGATAATCGGTTCAACATTAAATGTGCCGCAAATCTTTTCACAAACACGGCTTAAATAAACAAACGGTTCTATGGGAAGATGAAGTTTGGATAACGGTTTATTTAAAATATCCGCAATCATTTCAAGGATTTCATTTAAAGTAAGTACTTCGTTACTGCCGATTATGAACTGATGACCTACCGCTTCTTCTTTTTCCGAAGCAATAATAAATGCATCCACCAAATCGTCGATATGAACCATGTGGTAAAAAATGTTTCCTTTCCCTAAAACCAAAGTCAATTTTTGAGCGGCAAGTTTGAAAAGTTTTAATAACCTTAAATCGCCTGGTCCGTAAATTGCCGTGGGTCTGATTATTACAATCGGTAATTTTGTTTTGTTATAAAAATCGACGACAAGATTTTCACCTTCGAGTTTTGTTTTTTGGTAAATATCGCCCGGATTAAACGGATACTCTTCGTCCGCCGGAGGAGCTTCGATATGCCCGTGAACCCCAACGGTACTACAATGAACGAATTTCTTTACATGATGAGCTTCCGCGGCATTCAAAAGGATTTTTGTGCCTTTTACATGAGTTTCCCA
This sequence comes from uncultured Melioribacteraceae bacterium, assembly GCA_964553325.1. Lineage (GTDB taxonomy): Bacteria > Bacteroidota > Ignavibacteria > Ignavibacteriales > Melioribacteraceae > BMS3ABIN04. The sequence continues at coordinate 16,492 of CAZKKI010000009.1, forward strand.
GTAAGCACTTTCGGGTAAGCCGACCGTTCTGTAAACCGCTGCAATATTGAACACTCTGTCCACGTCTTTCATTGCCTTTTCAACAGCAAGCGGATCGCTAATGCTACCTTCGACAACTTCGATGTTTTTATATTTTTTACCGAATTTCTTTTGGAATTTGTTTTTATCGCGAACGATTACTTTCAATTCGTCGCCGCTTTCATATAATTTTTTTACAAGAGAACTACCCGTAAATCCCGTTGCTCCGGTTACCAATGTTTTCATAAGAAAGGTCCTGACTTTATAATTTTAACAATACGCATAATATTGATAACCTTTTTGTAATTCAATTAACTAAAAAGTTTACTTTTCATGCAATACAGTAATCAATAATAATTTTGATTTATTTTTATCAACAAATTTTACTCAAATAGTAAATTTTGAGTCTTTATTATTATTTAACTCTTTTTTTGCACCGCTTATCGATGAAAATATATCGTTAAAAAAAACAATCGGTATAGGTAATGTGAAAATCATTCCTAAAATTCGTGTCCCGATTCCAACTGCCAAACCTTGTTCTTTCGTAAATCCGAGAAGCATAAATAATCCTACGAGAACACCTTCTTGAAATCCGATTGAACTTGGTGAAATCGGCAGTCTTGCAAAAAGCAAAGTTGTACTTACAACAAAACTCATTTGCAAAAACGATATATCAATATTTAAAGAACGTGCAAAAAGAAAGTCGGCAAATATAGGAAAAATTTGTTCCAATAAACAGAAAATAAAAAATAAAACAAGTATATTCTTATTGTCGAAATAGTTATTGAACGCTTTAGTGACTTTACTCACTTTCCCGGCAAATTTAACCGGCAGCATTTCCGAAAAATATTTAAATAAATTCCGTTTTACTGCAAATGCAAAAAGAAGTAATAATAAAATCAGCAATATCGAAGTTATTTCCACTAAAGATTTGAAGCCGGGGAATTTTATTACGTCGTTACGAATTAATAACATCGATATAAAAACGACGCTCAGCAACGCTAATGTACCGAACAGTTTTTCAATTATAATTGATGTGAATATGTTGCTGCCTGAAACGGACTCACTTTTGATTTTAAAATATCGGATAATATCCCCGCTGATACTTACGGGTATAAACTGCCCGACGAATGCCGAATAAAGATAAGCTTTTGCGAGAACGGAAAGTTTAATTTCCGGATTGAATTTTTTTAGTAAAATTCCCCATTTGAATGCCATAAAAAGCCGGTCGGTTATGAAAATTATGAAAAGTATGAGCAAAACTTGCCATTCGGTTTGACTTAATATTTTCCATACTTCGGAGAAATCAATCCAATAAAACAAGGAAAAAAGGATTACCAATCCGGTGATCAATCGAATTGAAGAAAATTTCTTTTTATCCGTTTTCATTTTAGGGGTGTGATAAGTTAATTTAAGTTTATTTTATTACTTCTTTGAAGAGCTTTAGAGTTTCTCTGGCCGTTTTTTCCCAGCTGAATTGTTTGACCCGCTCGAATCCTTTTTGAACTAATTCGTTTTTTACGGATGTATCTAACAAAACGGTTTTCATTTTCTCGGCGATGTCTTTAATGTCATACGGATCTACTAACAACGCGGCATCGCCGGTTACTTCCCTTGTACAGCCGGTTTTGGTAGTAACAACGGGGCATCCGCAAGCAAATGCTTCCAGAACAGGTAACCCGAATCCTTCGTAAAGAGAGGGAAATATAAGCAGTTCGGCTAAATTGTAGAATGCAGGTAAATCTTCATCGGGAATAAAACCGGGGAAGATGATTTTATCTTTTTCTTCGGGTCGTTGTGCGACTTTCATTGCCGCGTCGAATTTGAATCTTTTAAATCCGACCACTACTAATTTTTCTTGTATGGTTTCGGTAAGTAAATCGAACGCTTGTACAACGCGTTTGAAATTTTTAAGTGGGGTCAATCCGCCAACGAATAAAATAAATCTGTCCGGCAAATTATATTTTTCTTTAACACGTTTGAGTTCTTTATCGTCTAAAACTTTAAACCGTTCGTGAACCCCTTCATAAGCGAACATGAATTTTTCTTCCGGCAGTTTTAAATATTTCGATAAATCTTTGATTCCCAATTTTGTTGTGGTCAAAACTTTATCGGCCGCCCGCGCATACAAAGGCATCATAATTTGAACGTAAATTCTGTCGTACCACTTAAATGCCGATTTTACGGCAAATTGTTCCGCTCCGTGAATCATTAAAACTTTATGGGCTTTGGTAAAAATTGGGATTGATAATTTAGGATTGAATACCAAATCGGCTTTTTCTTTTTTGATGATTTTGGGAACTACAATTTGATCCCAAATTAATTTTGAAGGGGCTTCAACTGCAATTTCTTTCACATGGGGATAATTTGCATAGCGGCCTAAAAGATTTTTATCGTTGTAGATGAAAAGGAATTCGTCTTCTTTGTCTAATTTTAAGAATTGTTCGATTAAATTTACAGTGTATACTTTAATCCCGCCCTTTTCGTGGAGGTTTCGTAGCATAAGAGCAATTTTCATCTTAATACTCCGACTAAAAAGCGAGATTAAAAATTTAAGTTAATTATTATAAAAAGTTAAAAACGTTTTTGTTCCTTTCGAAAAATTGGAATATTTTTGTACTTAAATAACAAATAATTTACATAGTATCAAGTATTATTTGGAATAGTTTAGGAGGCTTTTTTTAATTTCATTAACGAATCGATAAATTCCTTGGTCGATTCAATCGTTTCATTTTCAAAATAAAGCCTGTACCATATTTCCAAATTCAACAAAATCCAAATTCTGAAGTTGTGATCTTTTTTCCCGCTTAAATGCTCATCGAGCAAATTGTGGACGTAATTTTTATCGAATATGCCAAGCTCAATAAAGCGTGACTGTTCGAAAAGATTCTTCAGAAAACCGGCTAACTCCGAACGCATCCACAGTGCAATAGGGAAACCGAACCCTTGCTTTTCGCGGTAAATGAGCTCTTTGGGAAGATAACGTGAAGCGACTTTTTTGAGAATATATTTTAAGTTTTTACCTTTTAGCTTTAATTCACCCGGAATCGAAGCGGCATATTCAACTACTTTGTAATCGATAAGCGGTGAACGGCTTTCGAGTGAATGTGCCATTGACATTCTGTCGACAATCATTAACAAATGATCCGGCATTCTTGTCATCAAATCGGTGTATAGCATTTTATCAACAAGTTCATCGGCATTGTTCGAATCGAAAAATTTAAGGATTTTTTGAATTGAGTCGTAATCGTTTATGTTTTCTTTTGCCGAAGCGGTAAATAGTTTTTCTTTTGCTTCTTGTGTAAATCTTAAAAAGCTCATGCTTTGGGCGTATCTTTCGCCGCTTTCGTAAAGGGACATTTCATTTAGCCATGCGGCTTTTTGAGCGAGACTTTTATATCCGAAACTTTCCGGTATTTTATCGGTTATTTTTTTTACAACGGATTTTCTGAACCAAGAGGGAAGTATGCGATAGTAATCGACAATTTTATTTCCGGCGAACCTGTCGTATCCGGCAAAATTTTCATCTCCGCCGTCTCCGCCTAAAACCACTTTAACGTACTCGCTGGCAACCTGGGAAACGAGATAAACACCGACGCCGAACGGATCGGACGGTTCGTCCATGTGATAAATCATCGAAGGGATAAGATGGATTAAATCGGCTTCAACAACTTTATTATGCGGTTCCAAGTTATATTTATCCGAAACCATTTTTGCATAAGGTAATTCGTTAAATCCTTGCTCTTTTACACCGATTGAAAACGTCGGAAAAGATTTACCCGTAATTTCAGCTACCATAGCGGTAATTGTGCTTGAATCTATCCCGCCGCTCAGAAATGTTCCGACGGGTACGTCGCTTAATAAATGCATATCCACCGTTTCAAGCAAAAGGGAATTTAGTCCTTCTTCAATTTCCTTTTCGTCGTTCGGTAATTTATTTTTAAAATCCAGTTCCCAATATTTTTCCACTTTGATTTTACCGTTTTCCCAAAACAACCATGATGCAGCGGGGAGTTTGTGAATGTTTTTGAACAAGGAATAATCATCGGGCATAAACCGGAGTGAAATATAATGCCATAATCCGTCCAAATCGATTTCGGGTTGAACCAAATCCGATTTCAAAATTGCTTTTACTTCCGAAGCGAAAACAAATTTTCCGTTGTTATGGAAGAAAAATATCGGCTTTTGTCCCAAATGATCGCGAGCCATAAAAAGAGTTTTCTTTTTCGTATCCCAAATTGCAAACGCGAACATTCCACGCAAATGTTTTACACATTCTTTCCCGTATTCTTCGTATAAATGCAGAATCACTTCCACGTCGGTTGTGGTCTTGAATTTATGACCTTGTGAAATCAATTTTTCGCGTAGTTGGGGACTGTTGTAGATTTCGCCGTTGCATATTAATTGCAGAGTATTGTTTTCGTTCGATATCGGTTGAGTTCCGGAGCTCAAGTCGTTAATGCTTAATCGCCTCTGACCAAGCGCTATCGATCCGTCGGAAAAATAACCTTCCTCATCCGGACCGCGATGGGTTAATACCCGTGTTATATCTTTGATTATTTTATCCCCGTTCGGAGCAATAATTCCGGTTATGCCGCACATATTTTTATAACATTCCTTCTTGTTTGTACCATTCGTATGTTCGTTTAAGTCCCTCGTCCAAAGGTATTTTCGGATTATAACCGAGTTCCCGTTTGGCTTTGTCGATTTTAAAAGCTCTGTTTTGACGGAACCAATCGACACGTCTTGGAAATATGGGTGGTGCAATTTTAAGCGGTTTGCAAATTGCTTCGCAAACGTGTGCCGCAACCAATAAAGGTCCCACGGGATAGTGCGGAACTTTTAAATCGACATTCATCACTTTGGCTATTCTTCTTACCAAATCTTCAATCTCCACGTATTCCTCGTCGGCAATTAAATAAGTTTCACCTTCGCCTTTTCCTTCTTCCATTGTTGCCATGTACGCATCAAGTAAATTATCGATGTACAACGGATGATAAAACGTTTTCCCGCTTCCGAACATCGGGAATTTGCCCGTTTTTACTCGTTTGAACAATAAATAAAAGCGCTCGGGGTCGCCCGGACCGTATATTGCCGCCGGCCGAAGTATGACTGTTTTCATTCCTTTTTCATTGAATTCATGAACAAAAGGTTCGGCCAAATACTTCGTTCTTTGGTAATAATCAGCCGGTTGAATCGGTGCGTTTTCGTCTCCGGGCGGATTGTCTATATTTCCGTGAACACCGCAAGTGCTTGTATAAATAAATTTCTTAACTCCTTCATCGTATGCGGCTTCCAAAACGTTTCTGGTTCCGTTTACGTTTACTTCGTAATAAAAAGATTCCGGCACGTTCAATTCTCTGAATGCGGCAGCCATGTGTTGAACAATATCGACTCCTTTCATTACTTTTTTTACTACGTCTTTATCGGTAACGCTACCGATTACTACTTCCGCTCCCCATTCCCTTAGTTCATGCGTTTTCAAGTGCTCTTTGTAATCGAGAGCCACGACTTCATAACCTTCATCGAGCAATCTTCTTACAAGAGCTTTACCGGTAAAACCAGTTCCACCGGTTACAAGCACTTTCATTTTTTACCTCCGTATGAAAGAAATGTTATAGTTTATAAAATAATATTACTTAAAATACTATTATACGCCTTAAATTAAAAATTATTGTTTGTTTTTAACAACTTTTAGAATTATCGGTGTTCCGAAAAATTTTGTTAATCCGACAAGCGAAAAGAGTGTTTCGGCAAATTTTGAAATTTTGACGTTCTTCAAAGCTCTGTGTACAACCATCGGTAGAAAGAATTGCGGTTTGAAGACGGGATTTCCGCAATTATTTTCGGCGAATACATCCAATAATTCTTTTCTGTAAAAAGAACGGAATGTTCTTGTGTTTTTTTCGAAAGATTTTTTTGTTTTGAATAAATATTTGTAAAAAATATTAAAACTTCTCAAATCAGGGTAATCGATAATTACCACTTTCTTGGCAACTCTACACATTTCCTTAATTTGCAATTTCCAATTTTTTTCGTGTGTAATTAATCTGAATGCCATCACTATATCGAAACTATTATCTTCAAAAGGTAAATTTAAAAGGTTACAAGTTTCATACCGAAACGTTCCTTCCGGAAGAAATTTGTCTAATCTTTGCCGGCAAACGTCATCGCTACCGACAACAGTAACTTTATAACCGTTTTGAACAAGAGGAACGGCAAGCTGTGCATGCCCGCCACCGACGTCCAACACCGAAGCGTGAGGCATATCTTTAATCAGTTCAAGTGTAAGTTTTGCTTGTGTGTCTAAAAAATATTTTCCCACTTCACCGGAAAATCTTTTTGCATAATCTTCCGACGAAGTTTCGATATCCGCCTTTTCGGAAAATATTTCTTCTTTCATAGCCGGGTAACCGTATTTTTTTTAAGTATTGAATAATAATTTAGCGTATCAAATATTTCTTGTTCCGTTTCGCTTTCGCTTAGTTCGAGCTCTCTTTGTAAAATTTTGGCGATTTCTTCTACGGTTGACTCGGAAGGGATATTTAAATTTCCCAAACCGGTTCTACGCAAAATAACATCTTTTAATTTTCGTACAAACTCGAATTTTACTGTGTAAATTATTTCCGCTTCGGTAACAGGAGGTGTTTCACTTAGCAGTTTTGCAGTTCGGGGATTTTCGTTTATAATATCGATTATTCTGTGGCATCTTTTTTTACCGTAAAGTTTTCTTATTCTGGTGAAATATTCTTCGGGTAAACTTTCGGGTTTTGTAATATTTTTAATTTGTGCACTTTCGTAAAAATGATTTCCGTTGTGAATTGCCGTTCTTCTTCCTGTTTTTTTGTCGATTAAGTTTACGGTTTCTATTGCAATCGACGGTGCAGTAGTGAACTTAACGGATTTAACGAATATTCCGCCTTTTCTTCCGTTCTCGTTTTCGCTGTCGAATATTATCGAATGTTTTCCGGGTTGAATATCTTCGGCCGGATTCGATACGGGTTCCATAGGCAGTAGACCTACGTGGTAGAAGCAAACATCTTCCAATGTAAGATTTATCAGGGGATTAATCCGGTTTACCTCATTCAAAATTTCTATTATATCGGATTTGGTTATTTCCAGATTGTCGGGGCTATCCGGGTATTTTTTGTAAGTCGTACCTATCATTGTTTTGCCGTGAAGAGGCACAAAAAAGTAAAGTCTTTTTCCCCGTTTGATAATTGCATCTTTATCTTCGTATTCTTCGGCACTTTCCAACCCTACCGCGTATTTTCCGAACAGATTTTTATCTACAACAACGTTAACAGCTTTCGTTAAAGGGAATTGAATTGCAGGTGTAATGGCAAAATCGTTTAACCACGGACCGGCGGCAACAACCGTAAAATCCGCTGTTATATCGAAACTTTCTCCGGTTGTCAAATCGGTTACCGAGGCGCCGGTAATGTTATTTTCATCGGCTAAAAGTTTATTAACCATAATATAGTTGAAAGTTTCTGCTCCGTGTTCTGCAGCTTGAAGGATAAATTCCAAAATAAGTCTTTCGGAATCGTTGGAGATACTTTCGTACCAAACCGCCCCGCCGGTTAGTCCTTCGCTTTTTATTCCGGGTATTATTTTTTTAATTTCATTTTTCGATATTGTTTTCCCGTTCGGTAAATAATTTTCGGGGGGAATATTTTTGTTTCTATCGATACTAATTAAATCGTAAAGGGTGATGGCTGTTTTCATTACAAATTTACTTTTGATCCCGTAGCCGTACGTCGGAACCAAGAAGGGAACATTATCGATTAAATGCGGTGCAACTTGTTGAAAAATTTTTCTTGATTGAATCGATTGACGGATTCTCGGAAAATTAGCATGTTGCAAGTAACGGAGTCCGCCGTGAATAACTTTCAAGCTGTTAGCCGAAGTGGCATTACCGAAGTCGCCTTTTTCGACCAAAGCGGTTTTATAACCGCGCAATGCCGCTTCACGGGCTATTGTTGCACCATGAATGCCTCCGCCGATTACCAAAATTTCGAAGTGCGTATTTTTTAATTTTTGCGTATTTCTTTTCATAACAAAGATTGAATGTAATCGTAAACTTTACGCAGTTTTTTCTTGTAGCTTGTTAGCGAATAGTTCTCCAGCGCGGTCTGTTTTCCCGCTTTACCGATTTGAGCACGTAATTTTTCGTTGTTGATTAATTCTTCCAAACCTTTTGCCAAACTTTCGGGTTCGGGTTCAACCAAATACGAATTTTCCGTATTCAGTACTTGTGTGTGCGAGTATATGTTAGTTGCCAGAACCGGTTTCCCCGATGCTAAATAGGAGTAAATTTTCATCGGTGTGTTTTTCCCTTTAATTCGGGGTGAAATCAAAATATCGGCTTGTGAAAGGTAAAAAGGAAGTTGGCTAAGCGGGCGCGGACCTAAAAAATGTACTTTATCGTTGATGTTTAAGCGGTTGCCAAGTGATTTGTATTTTTCAATATCATCAGGTTTTCCGCCTATAATTGCCAACGAAAAATTATCCGTTCTTAATTTTGAAATTCCTTCCAAGAGCAAATCTATTCCTTGATAATGAACAAGATTGCCGACGTATAGACCCACAACTTTCTCCGTATTCATTGTTTTTCTGATGTCTTCGTTGTTTCCGCGGTCGTCGCTTTCAAAAGCTATGTCTTCCAAAATGAAAACTTTTTTAGACGGGTCGAATTTTTTTACTTTATCTACCAAATATTGGCAAACGGGTAACACCGCATCGGAATGTTTCATTGCCCAATGTTCAAAACCGTTAAGCAAACCGGAAATTTTTTCCAATCCGTTCCACTTTTCAATAAGTTGATCCGCCATCGACGAATCCATATCATATATTAATTTTTTCTTCGCAAAAAAATTGAAAAAAGCCGCAGGAAAAATCGATTCTTCGACGGCGTGAATTACATCGTAGTTGTATTTGGAAAGTAAATAGGCTAAATAAAAAGTCAGATAAACGTCGGCAATTAATTTTTTAGGAGAAAAGCCGATCGGAATGTTATTAGCAAAAGGCGGTTTAGCTATTCTGAATAATTTTACATTTTGAACGTTAATATCTTCTCCCTCGTGAAAAGTCAAAACATCTATTTCATGTCCGAATTCGGATAAAGTTTCCACGAGTAATTTAACAGCAATGGGTGTGCCTCTTTCTTGATAAAAAGGATGCGGTGCGACAACTAATATTTTCAATTTTCTTTCCTTAATTGAATTTGGTTGCGAACAAACGTAAACGGATTTTCCAAACGACCGTAGGGAATTGGAGAAGAATTCATTTTCTTTACGGTTTCCAAAACCGATTGACCGGGGTAATCGGGATCGATATCGCAGTGTAGAATATTGCCGAAACTTCCCGCTTTGGTCTCGTCGGCGGGAATGTTTAACGGGTCGGTTCCGCGTAATACCGGAATATTTCTGCTTTCGGCCAAGGCAAACAATTTGGATTTAGGCCAAAAAACGGGTCTTCCGCTGTTATCACCGAGTACGAATTTTTTATCCGAATTTTCGAGTATGAATTCTTCCAATATTTTTTTCCGGTTACCTAACCATTTTCCGACGCCCCATGGTAATTTGGGAAGGGCGCCCGAGTTTATAATCTCGGCAAAGCTGCTGATTAATGTATTCCCGTCATCAAAATTTTCTCCGGTTCCCAAAGCCAGAATTTCAATTTTTTCTTTGGTTACTATTTGTCTTCCCGAAATTAAAAATATCTTTTGGTTTAATCTGTTTGTAATTAGTAACGAAATTTTTTCTTGTGGAAAAAATATATCGAAGGAAGTAAGTGAAATATTCCCGTTCGATAATTTTTCGAAATAATTGAAGCCCTTTATTTCGGTCAGAAACAGAAAGCCGGTTTTGAAATTAAACCCGTGCTTTTTGGCAAAAAATGTAAAATTATCGAAAGCCGAATTGAAAAACTTTTCGGGGTTGTAGATATCGTGTATATGAACGTGAAAATCGACCAGTACAAGTTTGTGTGTCAATTTACAATCGAATTATTGAGGGAAAAATATTCCGGGAAGCTTAAAACTCCCCGGAATTTTGAAGTTTAACTAACTGCTTTCAATCCATTCTTTTTGTTTTTGCTTATCCATTCTTGAATAATATTTCGAATGGTTGTATCTGTTGTAAGATCTGTAACTACTCTTATAATCGAAATTATTCAATACAATTCCGATGAAAGATTTTTGACCGTTTCGGGTTAAAATGTCTACGGATTCAAGCATCCAATCTACGTGTGTGCTGTTTGCGAAAGTAACCAAAATACTCATATCCACAAAGTGGGAAAGGATTTCCGCATCGGTAATCGTCATAACCGGCGGTGCATCCAATATTACCAAATCGAATTCTTGTTTCAATTTGCTTAAGAAATTTTTCATTTGCGGCGAACTTAAGATTTCCGAAGGATTCGTGGGGATTGTACCGGCCGCAATGTAAAACAACGTATCGAGTTCGGTTTTACGTAAAATATCTTCGAACGATGCTTGTTTGAAAAGGTAATTGGTAAAACCAGGAGAACTCAGACCGTTAAACACCTGATGAACACGCGGAATTCTTAAATCGCAATCCAATACAACAACTTTTTTGTTAACTTGAGCGAAACTTGCGGCCAAGTTGGTTGCAACTGTTGTTTTTCCCTCTTGCGGAGCGGAAGAAGTAATTAATATTGAATTATTACCGTCGGTAATTTTAGAAAATTGAATTCTGGTTCTTAAAGCTCTGTAAGCTTCTCCGGCAATAGATTCTTCACCGGTAACAACAATAAGTTCAGAGGGTTTATCTTTCTCGGGTTTGATTTTCTTTTCGTATCTCGGAATCCACGCAAGAACGTTTTGCCCTGTGTTTTCTATATCGTCCGGAGTTTTAACCGTTCTGTCGAAGTAATTTTTTATGTAAATGAATCCGAAAGCCACCACGAAACCGAATACCAATCCGAATAAGATTATTTGTAATCTGTTCGGTCTTTCCGGGGCAACCGGAGGTCGGGCTTGATTCATTATTAGAACGTTACCCGGTACGGATTCCTCGTTCAGCAATGCTTCTTGATATTTATCTTCAAGTACCAAATACAGTTTTTCCAAAGATTGACGATCTCTTTCCAATCGTGCAAGCTCCAATGTCTTTTCGGGTAACGTTTTCATTTGCGCTTCGTATTGGCTGAGTGCGGCGTTCAACTGATTATATTTTGTAAGTAACGATTGATATTGCAATTCGGTTTGGAAAATTCTGTTTGAAAGTTCTTTTAACTCTTCCGGCGTAGAAGAAAATACTTTTGATTTGTAAACGTCCAATTTCTCTTTTAACTGCCGATTCAAGTCGGCTATTTTTGCATCTATAGTCGCAATTTCTTTCTTTTTTAAGCTCGATTGAATACCGCCGGCAATAGCGATTGATTTTTGTGTTTCGAGCTTGGCGATTTCTTCCTGTAACATTTTAATTGCGGGTTCGGAAGATTGAAGGTCGAATACGCCGCTCATCGAAGGTTCTTTACTGTAATATTCTTGCTTTAATTCATCGAGAGTACGTTTAAGCATTGTCATTTCAATTTGAGTGGCATCTCTATCCGCTTGAAACTTCGCCAATGTATTAACCAACAATCTCGATTGTTGGTCGAGCTCGATGCCGCCGCCTTGCAATAGGTATGTTTTCATATTATTTTCGGCGATCATAAGCTCGTTTAACTTTTCTTCTTTTTGTCTTTTTAGGAATTCCTTGATTTTAGTAAATTGCTTTCTGTTTTCGGCAAGATTGAAATCCTTATATACTTGTGCATAAGCATTTGCAATTAGAGCGGCTTCGTAAGGCGAAGACGATTCAGCTGCAATTTCCATGAAGTTCAATCCGTTTTTCTGTGTGATCTCAACATTTTTACTCAATAGTGCTGCTATTGCTTGATCGGATTTGATTCCGCTAACTTCGTCTTCCCCGAAAAGATCGTTTTTGTGGTTTAGGATTAAATCGAATTTATCCGTTTGTGCGATCGTTTTAAAGGAATCTATGATTACTTTTGCAACTTGCTCGCGAATCGTAATATTTTTTATGGTTTCAATTTCGTTGGCAATAAACAAATCGTTGGAAGATCTTCCGAATTCCATTGAAAACGGATTATCCAGAATGTTCCCTTGCGGTTGAGAAATTTTTAAAACCGTCGAAGCTCTGTATACATCCGGTGCCGTTAATGCATAAACCAAAGTAATCGAAAAGATTACCAGACTTATAATAAGCATTAGAACGAAATTGCTGCGAATCAGATTTATATAATCGGCGAAGGAATTTGTCCGTGCATGCTGGACGTGATGCGTTCTAATTGGTCGATTGTTTTTCATTTTCCCTCTTTACTCTATTTATTCTTAAAACTTTAGTTTTACTTTGCTTGAGCTCTTTTACAACACAATGTTTTGTTTTTGTTCCAACTGATTTATCATCAATAACTTAATTTTCGAATAAAATCGGAAATTTATTAGTGTATTTTGCAAACTATAATTTAATGATTATTAAAATTTAAATAAACTATATTCTTTGTCAAATTTCAACTTAATCGTTTGTCACAATTAGTATACTTTAGAACAAACTTCGTGCCTAAAGCGTTATGTGAATATTTGTGTCATTTTAGCACATATTGAAGAATTTTTACCCCGGAATTGTGAGCGGGCGCAAATTGTTAAATAATTAATCGCTTACAGAATAGTTTGTAGATAAAAATTGATACAAATTAAAAAAAAATTGTCACAAATTGTAACATTAATAACCGTACGAAACTCTTAACAATAGTTGCCGGAAGAACTTATCCTTAAATGTAAGGTTGGTTTGTTGTCTCGATTCGTTTATATAATTAAATTGAAAATCAAACTTGACGTCGTGTAACATTTCGTAATTAATTTCAAAGCCGAAATATTTATAATTTCTTCTTAAACCGTAAAGGAAAGGTTCCATGGGAATATCGTACCCTCTGTCACCAAGGGATTCGGCACCTTTTCTGATCATTTGTCCCCATAATTTAACTTTCAACCCGCGTAATATTCTGTATGTCAAATCGACATATACCAAATCGGCATTATCGCCGAGCCAGTGCCCAAGCAAATAAGACGAATTTTCATAAGTCAACGTCGGAATAAAATGTCTGTACGTGGCAGGATAAATTTTCGTGTATTCCGTACGTAAAGATAAATTTTCGATTGGGAAGTCAACCACAACCGAACCGAACGTAAACGCGAATTTGTAATATTGTTTTTCCGGATCGAAAAGTCCTTCCGGAGTTAATTCATCGGCGAAAAAACTACCCCAAATGTGAGTGTTTGGAATATGGTTTCTGGAACTGGCTGCGAGAAAAAACTGGGTGTTTGAACCGGCATAATTTTTATCACGACTAATATGCTCATCCGCTTGATCGAAAAACATCAGCGGGATAAGATATGCCATTTCCAATCTGTCCGCATAAATAACCGATTCGCCAAGACTTAAATCCAATCCCTTAGTTGGTGTAACGGTTACCGTATGTTGAGCGATGAATTTTTGACGCCAATTGAATCTATCGGTGTTAAAAACGGGATCGTATCGAAAAGTACCGTAAAACGAATTTGAATCAATCACATCGGAATTCAACCAACCGTGCATATAATTAAAATGTATCCAATCGGTCGGATAAATATCCAATCTGATTGCGGGAAATGCTGGTGATTTGGTTGATGTAACGATTTGTCCGTTTTCAGCGTAACCCCAAGTTGTCAGATTTTGTCCTATTGAAAAACTTCCCCAATCCCAATCGGTTGAAATGTTTACATAAACTTCTCCGTATTCTACCCGGCTTCTATCGGCCAAACTAATATTTCTTCCGGTTTTGGGTGAAAAACGTTGCCAAACGAAATCTCGTATATTCGGTTCCTCTCTGTTATTCATAAATTGGAAATTAAAACCGACGGATTTTCCCAAATAACCTTCCGAACGTATTCCGTATTTCAAATGAAAATACTTTTCTTTTTCCCACGTTCCGGTTTCAAAGCTGAATAACGGGGTGAAATTAAATTTAATATTTTTACCCGCATAAGAATATATTCTAAATCTTTTGTTTTCGTCCTTGCGGAAAAGTTTGGGTTTCGTAACTATTTTTTCATATTTGTCGTGGGTCGGATGTAACAGCTTTTTTTCGAACAAGAAATCTTTCATATAATAATTTAACTCGTCTTTTTCCAACTTGGTAAGTTTTTCCTTTTTGCCGGCAAGCTCATACAGTTTTTCATAAATGTATTTTCTGGGCAGCGGTTTAATTAAATCGTAGTAGTCAATTAAACCTTTGTTGGCAACACGCTCAAGGAAATCATACAATCCGTTGTTTAACGGTTCATAAACAATTTGTGCTTTTGCGGAAAGGGAAAAGATAAATAGAAATGCAAATAAGATTTTTAATTTAAATTTAATCATACCTAACCTTTATTTTATTACAGAAAGGTGGTTGTGTTATTTCTGTTCCAATAACTTATCGTATAATTTTATCAGACGTTCTTCGGAGTGCTTCCATAGGAAATTGCGGTTAATTCGTTCTTTCCCGATTTTCCCCATTTCTTTTGTTTTCTCCGGGTTATCGAGAAGATAAAGGATTTTTTTAGCATAATCATCTATATCTTTGGCGTACAAACCGGCTTCACCAGCTATTACACGTGTTTCATGCAAATCAAACGAGACGAACGTTTTTCCGGCTTTAAGATATTCGAGCACTTTAACCAAAGTAAGATATTCGTTCAATCCGTTCGGTGTATCGGGAGCAACACAAACATCGGCGATATATAGAAATTCCTTAACGGATTCATAGTCCACAAGTCCTAAGAATTCAACATATTCGTTCAGATTTTCCTTGTCGGTTAATTCTTCGAGTGAAGCCCGTGCGTACCCGTCGCCAACCAATAAAAATTTGATGTCTTTCCGTCCATGGGTAAAAACAATTTTTTTTGCAGCTTCTATAATTACGTTTATGTTATCGCTTGCGGCCATCAAACCGATGTAAAGCACTACTTTATGGTTTTTGTATTTTTCAATTAGTTGTTCGTTCGGTTTGGAATCAAAATGTTCGGGCGGACCGTTGTATACAATTTCACAAAGATTTTCGTTTATATTGTAACGTTCGATCAACCGTTTCTTAAAGGAATTATTTACAACTATTATTCCGTCGGCATTTTTCA
Source organism: uncultured Melioribacteraceae bacterium (assembly GCA_964553325.1). Classification (GTDB taxonomy): domain Bacteria; phylum Bacteroidota; class Ignavibacteria; order Ignavibacteriales; family Melioribacteraceae; genus BMS3ABIN04. Next base: position 31,697 of record CAZKKI010000009.1, read on the forward strand.
CGGTTAATTTTTCATTAAAAAGGAGTAGCTTGTAAAAGAAGTTACCACCGAATTTTATTTTTGCAACTTCCGGTGCCAAATCGTGTTGGTCGTATATAAATTTAACTTTAAACGGTTTGATGAATTTTGCCAAAGGCCAAAAGAAATCCGGTGGATTTGCAACGTGTACAACATCTATTTTTTGGGAGAATATTAATTTCAGACTTTTAATGAAAATTTTAGTTATGGCGTTCAAGTATTCAAGAATATAACTGAGTTTTCCGCCGGTTGCCGGGAGATCGTTGTACCTGAATACTTTGATTCCATCGATAATTTCTTCCGGTTTATTTTCCGTTTCGGATTTCGGACAAATTACGAATACGTTATAACCCTTATTTTTTAAGCTTAATGCTTCTTTGTATACTCTCCTGTCGAACGGAAACGAATTATTTTGAACAATCAGCAGAACGTTTTTTTTCATAAAATTTTTAACTTATCCAGTGGATTATTCATTCTAATTTTTTGAAAGTAATCTTTCGTAAATTTTAATAATTCTTTGAGCAATAACATCGTCTCTAAGGTATTGAATATTGTCCCTTCCGTTGGATCTCTCTCTTGTTTTGAAAAGTATTTTCATTTTCTCGACTATTTCGTTTTCATCAAAGGGTACAATAAAGCAATTTTTTGTGTTTTTTAATAATTTTTCAATATCTCCAACATTCACGGAGATAATCGGCAAATTACAAGCCATTGCTTCTTTCACCACGTTGGGTGAACCTTCCCAGTATGAGGTTAACAAAAGAACGTTTGCAGCATTCATATATTCAACAACTTGTGCGTGGGAAATTCCCCAAGGATTTAACAAAACGGTATTTTCATATCCCTCAAGCGTTTTTAATTTGTCAACAGCCGCTTTTGCAAGTTTGAAGTTTTTTCTTTCGTTTTTCGAGTTACCCAAAAATAATGCAACGAATAATTCCGGATCGATATCAAGTTTTTTTCTCATTTCTATTGTATCGACAGGTTTGAAGAAGTCAAAATTCACGCCATTTGGAATTACTTCCACATTTGGAATAAAATCCAAATGGTTTCTCATTTCTTTTGACTTAACAATTATTTGATCGACATTTTTTGCAAGAAAGCGGCTAAGTTTAATATCGAGCTTTCCTCTAAAAGTTACTTTGCCGTCATGATCCGCCGTTCCGAGCAAATCGCTTCCCATTAAGGAAAGAACAATCGGTTTACCGGTTTTTGCTAACCAAGCGCTTAAACCCGAATAACTGTAGTGGGCGTGAATTAATTCGATATCATGCTTTTCGACCAATTCTTTAATTCTCTTTGGCGCTGTAAAGTAATTGAGTTTGGATTCGTAGCCTTTAATGTTAAAGACGGTAATGTTTAAGCCGGCCCTTTTCAAAGATTCAATTTGCGCTGCGGTAAAAGGCTGTTCTTGGGGCATTTCCGGCGAGGGTAAAGTCGCCACTACTTGTAATACGTTCATTTATCGGCTTTCAAATTGTTTTACTAAAAGTTTAAACTTATTGTTTTTCGATTTTATTATCGGGTCGTTATATACCACTTTATAATTTATCACACCTTTCAAATAATCATCAAGTGTTGAAAGAACAACTTTTTTGTATTCTTCCTTGAAAGTTTCATCGGTTATTAGGTTAATACGTAGTTCGCTTGGTGAAATTTGGATGATTTGATATTGCTTAACACCGGAAATTTCTTTTAGCATTCTGCTGCCGAAGAAGCTGGGCACAACTAAATTTCCACCGTCGGGTAAAACTATTATGTCCGATAACCGTCCGTCGATAGATTTTATTTTGGAGAATTTCAATTCCATTTTACCCTTATTAATATTTTCCGCCGGAACCGCCATATCGCCATTCTCATACCGTATGAACGGAAATACTCGATTGTGTAAATGTGTTATCAAAAATTTACCCGAACCGTTTTCGGAACCCGGTATCTTTCCAAACTCAACATAAACATGAGGATCGAGTATCGAATAATAATCATCGTAAATTGTTTGAGCCGCAATTCCGTTAATTTCACTGCATCCGTAATGATCGTAAACTTTGCCCAAGTGTTTTTCTATTGTCACCCTCTGAAAATCGTGCAGATTTTCGGCGGTGCAAAACACACCGTTTATTTCCCAATTTATTTGCAAAGAACTTTCTTCTATGAATTTTGAAAATAAATAAATTGCATTTGTATATCCATATACAAATTTAGGCATCTTTTTTTGAAATAGAGAGAAAAGTTGTTCGAAATTTTCTTTTTTATTTAATTGATATGCGGGGAAACGTGCTTCGTTAAAAAGGAATTTGGAGATTTTGGAACTCAACTTTTTCCAATCTACGTTAACTGCTGTGGGATTGCCCCAAATATTTATCCAAGGATCACCGAATTTATATCCACCCAAGATTTTGGAAAATAAAACGGCAGCCTTGTTAGCCGATTTACCGAATTGGTCGTGATAATAACGTATCGGTTCACCGGTTGAACCGCTCGAAGAACCTTTGGATATGATAAACTTAGTTTTTTCATCCGATAAAATTTCTTCATTGTAATTTTGCAAATCGTATCTTGTTAGAGGCGGAATTTTTTTCAGTTGATCGAGATAAGAGAATTCTTCAATATTAAAACCGGCTTCGTCGAACCGTTTTTTATAAAAGGGAACATGATTGTATGAGTAAGTTAACAAATCTTTTATTTTTTTTACTTGATAGGATTCTATTTGATCTGCGGACCATTCGAGTGAACCAACGTATAGCTCCAAAAATTCCCTGACCATAAAATTCTTGGAGATATCGATAAGCATCATACCTAATTTTTCCGCCAGTACTTTTCTTAATAATTCCATATCAAGTTAATTTATATTTTAATAGTCGATAAATTCCGTACGGGTAAGCAATCAAACCTCTATAGCCTCGCCGAGTTAAAGAAATTCTATCTATTCTTTCCGGAATACCTCTACCGAATGTATTTTTAATGCCTTTGGCGGTTGTAGTAACGTATCCGTATTTCAATGCGGCTTCAATTGTTTTGGCATCCCAACCGCCGAACGGCCAACAGACATGGTTAACGGTTTTATTCAGTTTGTTTTCAATAATCGATTTGGATTGAACCAGTTCATATTCCAAACGTTTTTCATATTCGTCTTCGGTTTCTTTTGTGTATAAATCAGGATTATTCCTTTTAAAATTATCACTAAAATCGAATAATTGATTTTTCCAATCGGGCAGATTAAAGAAATCCTTTCCGCCTTTTTGTTTTACAAAATCGACCAGAGCTGCCGACAATTCACCGTTTTCGGTTACTTTCCTGGCAATATTTCCTCTTTCCGATTCATAAATCGGATACCCCAGCGGAATTTTATTCTTTTGTTCTCGCAAAAAGTTTACTTTGTCCTCGGGAAATAAATTCCAATGAAGCCAATCTATTTTGGTATTCGGCGAAACAAAATCAACTATCTTGTCAGAAATAGGGTATTTGGTATGAGACATCGTATGCGATTGAATATCTATTAAACCCGACTTTTCCATTTCGTGCATTTCCGCCCAATTAAGAAAGCCGTCTATTCTTTGCAGTTCTTGTAAAGTTACTTTGCCGTTCCAGTAATCTTCCAACGTCGGAGCTATTGTGTCGTCCGAATCGTCTACAAATTCCGGATTAACCCAAATCGTGGCTTTGAGTCCGTATTTTTTAAGTAAAGGAAATGCAAACACCAAATTATCCCGGTAACCGTCGTCGAAAGTTAGAATCAGACTCCGGTTCGGAAGTTTGTTTTTTCCTTCAAGGTGTTCAACAAGATCGTCTAAGAAAAATGATTTACAGCCGAATAATTTGAATATATGTAAATGTCTGTAAAATTCATCTAAAGTTAGAGAAAGCATGGGGTGCACCCATTCGTTTTTTCTTGTAACTTTCACCGAGTGATACATTAAAACGGGAATAGCGTCTAAATTCATTTTAGTTTTGAAGTTTGTTGTAAATTTGCTTGAACTTGTTGATTATTTTCTCATTATCCAAGTAGTCACTAAGGAATTTGTAATTTTTTTTTAGCTCTTCCAGTGCAAAGTTATAATTGTTTTTTATTTCAAGAATCCTTTCTGCAATTTCTTCCGGATTAAGCGTATCCGTAAAAAAATAATCTTGTTTTACAATATCCAACAGCGCAGGAATTTTATAACAAAGTACGGGAGTTCCGCTTAAAATGGCTTCCGCTACAACATTACCGAATGATTCGTAGCCCGACAAAAATAAAAACAGATCGGCATTTTTGTAAACTTCAGTTATGTTATCGACAAAATTGTTAAGTTTTACAAAAGGTGTAAGATTTAATTCTTTTATGGTTTTTTCCAAATTATTTTTTTCCGGACCGTCCCCATACAGTTGAAACTTTATTTCTTGATGGGTTTTAGATAAGATTTTAGCAACTTCTAAAATTATATTGATATTTTTACCCTTTGTGAATCTTCCCGCAAATGTAATTGTAAAATTCGAAGAAAGGTTTTTATTCGTATAGTTGAATTTCTTTGTGTCGATAATATTCGGTATTAAATGAATATTTTTAAGATTTAATTTTTGCTCTATTAAAGTTTTCAAGTACGTCGAATTTGCAATTACTTCAACTTTATCTTCCAAGATTTTCCAAACCAATTTATCGAAAAAGCCGCTTGAAAATTTTGTTCCATGAAAGTGATAAACAATTTTACGTGCTCCGCCAATGTAAGAAGCAAAAAGTATTTTACTGCCGGTATTGTTTAGGTGAAAAATATCGTTACTGTGGGATTTAACTTTTTTAAAATATGAATAATACAATTTTGTTATCGGTCGTTCGGAATCCAAAAATAATTCTCTTTTGTATTTTATTCCGTTTTTGTTGTGCATTAAAACCAAAACGTTCAAATTATAATCGGTAATTTTTTCTTGAATGGTTTGGGTAAGTTTTTCAAGTCCGCCGAAATTGTTAGTCCATTGAACAAATATCAAATTACCAGACATGCAAACTAAAAGTTTAAGTTTAATTGTTTGTTTAATTCGTTTATCATTTTAAGGAATAAATTATCCCAATGGTAATTGTCGATTACACTTCTGGGAATGTTGTTGGTAAAGTTTTTTTCTTTTATAAAACGGTCGAGTTTGGATAAAAAATCATCGTATGTGTCGGCAAATTCTATATAGTTGCCAATTTCTTCTTTCATTAACGAATACATTTTGGTTGATACTATATTTTTCGACATTGCCAAATACTCGAACACTTTTACCGGATTTACGGAATCGTTAACCTCGTGTGTAACAAAAGGATTCAAACAAACATCAAAGGCATTTATGTATAAAGGCACTTCATTTTTGGGTACTTTGCCTATTAAATGAACATTCTTGAAATTCTTAATTTTTTCTATCGGGAAATTTTTTTGGATACCGCCCAGAAAAATAAAATTGTATTCCGGTCTTTGCGAAATAATAAATTCCAGTAATTCGTGATCGATAAAATGAAATAGAGTACCTAAAAAACCGATAAAGGGTTTTTCTATGTTTTTAAGACTTTCGGGAAGAGGTAAGTTATTGGTTTCTATTTGTCTTATATCGTGTCCGTTTGGTATTACTATTAAGTCATTTTTTATAAAATGCTGGTATTTTTCTTTAATTTTAACTGCGGATACTATTCCGGCATTGCTGTTGGAAAGTGCGTGCTCAAGAAAAAACGACATTACTTCGAATGCTTTTTCATCTCCGGCCAACTTTGCGTAATATGGTATGTCATCGCACAAGTCAACAATCTTAATTGTTTTATCGAGTTTCGGGAGAATAGTGCTGAATTCAAGTCTGTTAAACCAAAGAATGAAATCCGTAATTCCATCATTTTTTAATATTCGCTTTATATCATTTAATAGTTTGATGTTATACAAATGCCGGATTTTTTTATTTTTCGGAAACGGGAAAAACGCCGACGGAATAATAACAGTTAGGTTCTCATTGATTTTTTTTGTGTAGGTTTGGAAATACTTATTTGTATGATTTTTCTTTTTTCTGATAATTGAAACGCTATCTTCTATATAGTATACTTTATGACCCCGTTCTGCAAATCTATTGGCAAATTGTTGTTTTCTGAACCAAGCTCCTTGTTCCCATCTATGACCACCGTAGAAAACTATGTTCATAATTCGGTTTCTTCTCCTTCGTTTTCTTCTTCATTTTCGTAATCGTAAAGCATTTCTTCTTCGGCAATTTTATTTTCTATAACTCTAACCGATGCAATAATCCCGACGACCAAAAACAAAGAAGCATCGCTTACCCCGTTGAATGCCGTGGTATAATAAATACTTTTAATTATCAAATTAATAAGAACAAAAATTGCCAATGCGGAAAGAAAAGCATCTTCTTCCATGTATAATTTAATTTTTCTAAAAGCTAATATAATTCCGCCGAGTGTCATTGTTAACAGATAAAAAATTCCGCCGATACCAAAAGTTCCTAAAATCGAAATATAACTGCCGTGTCCGCCTCCTAATGAAAGCATAGCTCTGATGCGATCGAGAAATTTCGGATTGGTAACATGGATAAATCCTTCGTAAGGAGTTACTCCTATTCCCCAAAACGGATTGTTGAGAAAATTCCGGTATTGTAGCATCCAAGCTGTGTAGCGTTCTTTACTCTGTTGTTGTAATCCACCGCTAAAAGCGGTTATTCTTGCTAATTGTCCTTCAATGAATTTTTCGGGAGCGAAAATCAAAAGTAAAATTATAGCTATACCGGTAACAACAAAAATATAAAAGATGTTTTTCTTAAAGAAAAACAAAGAATAAGCCATAACTGCAGCGACAAAGCCCATCATCAATGTTCTACCGCCACTCATAAATACGAAAATGAAGAATGTAATAATTAGAGGTAAACGGTTTTTCCCGGTCAGATAATTTAATGCGAACAAAGCGCCAAGTCCAACTTCCGTTACTCGGGAAAGTCCTCCGATTCTAAAAGCTATACCGCCGAATCTTCTAATTGCTCCGGGATTATATTTAAATGTTCCGGCAAGTAGCGGTATGTTAATATCCAAGAAATAAGTAACAATTCTAACAACCCCGAGAAAGACCGAAATAGTAATTAATAACTTAAGCCACTTTTCTATATCGAATTCTTCATAATATTGAATAAAAAAGAAGATAACCGTAAAGAAAAGCATGATGTTCAAAATAATTTTATAATAAAAACGTGCGGTTCCGCCTTGAGTATTCTCAGCTAAAATTTCATGAGTTAGATAACTTTGAAAAGTCCAAATAGCCAGTACTATCAAGGCTACTATAAATATCTCCACACCGCGATAGCTAATTTTAATTCTGTTTATTACCGCTTTGTTTACAGGGAATAAATCGTTAAGAAGAATTAAAAAGAAAAAAGGAGTTAACCATTCCATTATGAGCAAATCGGGGATGGATTTCAGCCTCCCGAACGTAAAAGGATAAAACACAATTATTGAAAAAATATAAAATTGTGTTTCGCGCCTAAGATGAATGAAGACAAACAAGAATAGTAAAATTACCGCTAAGGATATCATATCGTTTCTATTGTTATTTGCAAAATATTGTTAGTGTAAAAGATGATATTTGTACTTTGAATGTAATTTCCATAGTGCGGGGAATATAAATAATCCGAAATATTATAATCCGAATCCGATTCGATTTTTATTCTGCAAATGTTAGTAAGAATTTCTTTCTCGGATTCGGTTAAAATTTTAACCTCGGGGTGCAAGTTAATTTTCGATTGAAATTTCCCTTTGTATACATCGGTTATTTTTATAGAGTTTTCGAATAATTCAAAGGTTCGTTCTCTCGGTATTCGATCGAATTTATTATGAATTTTTATATGCATTCTGTTTGGAGTAAATTCAAGCAATTCGCTTTTGTAAATTTCATTTAATCTCCAAAATTCCAATTTACTCAAATCAATTTCCGTATCTTTTTCGGTAAATAAAACATTATGGTATTCATACGAACGCAATTTATCCCGTAATGTTTTGTTTCGGGTATAAGTAATTGTTCCCGGGTCCACAATCGTTTGTTTCCCGTTAATCGATAGTGTAAAACTACCCGTATCCAAATTATTATGACCGCCTTTCCCGTTTTGACCGAGCGGGAAACAGGAAACCAAGAGTGAGAAAATATTATTTTTCAAAACTCCCACTTTACCGTCTTCAAAGAAAATCGAATTTTGTGTTTGTCGTGGAGTTATTCCCAGATCTGTTATTTTAATTTTTTCGATTTCGGGCGTAAGTAATTTGTTTTCATGATGTTCAGTTACAAGCGAAGGGAATTTATAGTCGAATATTTTCTCTCCTAATTGCAATAAATAAAAATGATCGTGCTCGTTTTCATACGGATTGTTATTCTCGGATGTATTAAAAATCAAGGCTCTTCCGCTGTCGTTATCGCCAACTTGCGGGGCGTTTCCTTGGTGATCGATATATGCCGCAGTAAATTCAAACATTTTAAATAGTTTGGAATAAAATGCAGACGGAAAATCGATTTTGTTAGCGCGGGCGAGAACTGTTGAATATGCAAACATTTCCAATACCAAGCGGTGATAGGGAATTGAACCTTCGAAATCGACACCGTCGTTATATACTTGCTTGTTCATGCATTCGATTAATCCTCTTACCGCTGTTTTCACCCAATGTTTATTATTGAAGGTTAATCCGAGGAACAATAAGCCCGTATAGGATGAAGTGGTATGATTGGTTGTTAATCCGTTCTGATAAATAGGTAAAAATGTATTTATATAATTTCCATGTTTTATAAGCCATTTAGACGCTTTGCTTTTAAATTCAACATCTTTGATAAATAATTTTTTAAACAAATTAATCGTTACGATCCAATTCATTGCACGGATTGAAATATCCATCGTCGAAAGCCAATTGACGCCGTGTAAATACGGATTCTTATCTATCCAATCCAAAACCAAATTTCTAAATTGATAGTAATACTTTGCATCGTTTGTAGCGAAATATTTTTGAGCCAAATGAATTCCGAAATAAAATCTTGATTGTTCCCACGGGAATACCAAGTCGATACCCTTATCGAAGTATTGTCTTGCATTTAGTTTGTCGAATCTTTTCTGCGGATAAGTAAAGTAGGAAAATTTATCCGTATGCCAGTCCAAATTATTTAAATCGATCGGCAAACCGAAAATATAAAATGTGTCGTTGTCAATAAAGTTAAAATTACCGAAATCGATATTTGAAAAATCGACATTCCATACAAAATTAAATTCCCGAGGATGAACCAATGTGGTCTGTAATTTGCCGACTTCCAAACTCTTGCGAATTTTTTTGTATTTACTCGAATAACTTGATGGATTGAATAGTTTTTTTAACATAGAAATTTATTGCTTTATTTTTTGTAACAATGTATTGACGTAAATTTTCCACGAATTTGCTTTCAACCACTCCGTATTATCCGTAGTCAAATTATCATTTTGATATTCACCATATAATTTTTCAACCGCTTTTTTAGCTTGTTGCACGTTCCCGGCAGCATACTTTTCGTATATCCAATTATTCATTTGATATTCGAAACAACCGATACCGGGAAAAACAACGGGCTTTTGAAAAGTAGCGGCGAGGTTTAAAACACCCGATGTTAAACCTTCCGTGTGCCCGAGAAAGACAATATCGCTCGCAGAAAATATTGTAGGAATTTCTTTGGGCGGAATCGGTTTCAAAATAAATTTTTTAACGTTACTTTTATTTTTTTCTCTTAAGTTATTTAATATTTTAAGTATGTAATTTTTAGGAAAAGGGAATGTATCGTAACGGAAATTACCCGCGGTTAATAAAAATTTGTTCTTAATGCTAAGTTTTGAGAAGGTTTCGTTTATTATCGAGTTACCTTTGTAATTTTGTTGACTACCGAAGTTGAGAATGACGAAACTTTCCCGTGGAATACCCAACTTTATTCGTGCGGTTTCTTTTTTTTCTTCTCTGTAATCTATAAGATAATCACCGTGGTTTGCTACTATATTTTGTTTTTCTTTTGCTTCCGGAAATTTTTCGGTAACATATTCGATTGATTTGGGACAGTGATGATGAATCAAATCGGCATATTCGATTATTAGGTTGTAAAATTTCCAATCAGTATTCGGATTTTTAGAATCATGGGGTAATAAATTATGAACTGTATAAATTATTTTACTTCCGTTTTGTTTATACCATTCCAATCTTTTTTTTATTTCTTCGAACTGTTGTTCATCTTCTTTTTTTAGAACATACCATTTATACAACCGTTCCGGCCAGTGAATATGCAGAATATCCGGTTTAATATTCGACCAGAAAAAATTGTTGCTTCCGCAAATAACATCCAATCCGGCTTTTTGGTAAGCAATTATAAGTGAGTTAATGTAGGAATTATAACCCGGATTTTCTGTTAAGAGAACGGTCATAAATTAAATAGCCTCTCGTTAATTATATTCACTAATTTGCCGGCTCTTGCATCGGTCGAATATCTAACGGCAAGTTCCCTTCTTTTTCTTTTAAGTTCTTGCGTGTCGTTTTTGTAACTCTCAATAATGAATTCGACGTATTCTTCGGGTGTCCTGGCGAACTTAACCAATCCTTCATAGATTTCCTTGTCGGGTTCCGTTAAAAAGTCGGTACTTACGACCGGCAAACCCATGGCCAAATAAGCCCAGATTTTATTCGGAGCCGAATGTGTATTAAATTCATCGGCTCTATGCATTACCAACGCTACATCGAGATGTTCCAAAAAGTCCGGTAGCTTAGCGTAGTCAACGTAGCCCAGATAAATCATTCGCGGATTTTTAATGTATTCTTGATATTCGCTCATAAATTTTTCCGATGTCGGAGGATGAATATTTCCGGAAGCAATCATAGTGTATTCTTTGGGTAAAATTTGTTCGACGGTGTGAATGAATTTAAAATCAGACCAGTTTCCGGATAACCCGCTGTATGAGCCGACAATTGGACTTTTGAGTTTATCGAAAATCGAAAGGTCGGTTGAATGTAAACGTGGATCGTTTTTCTGTTTGTGCACGATTCTTATATCTTCAACCAGTTCGGTAATCGGCTTTTCCTCAATCCGTTCCGTATCTTTGGCAAACTGCGGCTTGTAGTGTTTTACGTCGACGGCATTGGGTAAAAACACTACCTTGTTTTCAAATTGATATTTGGTTTGAAGTTTTTTCGTTACCACGGTTGTCAAGTCCGTTAATTTTATTACCTCGCGGGTTTCTTTTTCAATTTTGGGGCGAAGTTTTTCATTGTACGTCATCATACTCCATTCATCGTTCATGTCTAAAATGTATTTCTCATTTTTGTTTCGTCGGATTATCCATTGTTGGTGCCGACTTGTAAGAAAATGAACGGTTCGAGTACAATCGCTTAAGAATTTGTTTAGTTGTAATTTTAGTAAAAACAAGTCGAATTTTCGGGCTAATTTCACTTTGTTTTTTAATTCGTTTGGGAAAAGCAATATCGGTCGGATAATTTTTGCTCTATTTCTTTCGTCGGTTCTTACTTTTGCCGAGAATTTAAAATACAGTTTCAAATTTTCGATTAAATCCGATAAAAAATCGTTTGAAAATAAAATCAAGGGTCTTTCTACAATAACTAAATTACCGAAATTGCCTAACGGAGAAAAATGAGGCCTTCTGGTATATCTTAACCAACTTTTAAAGTGCACGTGAATAACAAAACAAAAATGGTTTTTTTCTATTTTCATATTAACCGGTTTTTAACCCGCTGAGTTTCGGAGCCTCTTTGTATTTTTTGTTATAAAATTTCTTAATGGATTGAGGAAAAATAGTCAAAATGATTAATTGAATAATGGTTTTCAAATCCATCGGTTTAATGCGTAAAGCTTTATAAATAAAAATTCTGGCTTTCGCTAAATTATTGTTCAGAATATTATAACCGATAATTTGTTTGGCTAATCCGAACAAAATATCTTTGCTTAAAAAATCATAATGTTTATTGAAAATAATTTCTCGGGCTTGAATATAATTTTCATTGTTTGCCATTAGTTGCTCGTGATTTCTTGTGACTTTCACAAGTGACTCGTTAACCAAAGCGAAATTATATTTTTTACATATTCTAATTGCTAACTCGGTATCCTCGTTAGCTTTTAGATTGTTGTCTAATCCACCTACTTCATCTAATACGTGTTTATATGCCAAAACCGTAACCATTGGCGGAGTGAGAAAATACCTTCCGGACGTAAAATTTTTTTTAATATCTACGGTAATTATGTGTTCACCCAGTCGTTTATTTGTTTTATAATCATAAAATTCCATTCCGCAATAGACTGCACCGATCGTTTTATCCGAATTCAATAAAAGATTAACTTGTTTTTCTAATTTTTCGGGATACCATTGATCGTCTGAATCCAAAAAAGCAATTAATTCACCTTTTGCTATTTCTATACCTTTATTCCTTGCAACGGAGGGACCTGAGTTTGACGGTTGTTTTATGTAAATTATTTTTGGATTTCCAATACCTAAAATTATTTCTTCGGTGTTATCCGTCGATGCATCGTCAACAACAATCACTTCTATGTTTTTATAGGTTTGATTAAAAACACTTTCTATTGCTCTTTTTATAAGATGCCCTCTGTTGTAAGTCGGAATAATAACACTTACAAGTGGATTGTTAATCTTTTTGTGCCGATTCATCTTGGGGCGGTATTTTATAAAGAAAAGTTAGTTCGTCAATGCTTTTATAGTATAAATGGGGACCGATTTTTTCAAAAAATCCTAATTTCTCCAATTCTTTTATTCCCCACATTTTATTGATGATTAACCATTTTGTTTTTGGAGAACCGAATAATCTCTCTACAAAATCTTTATAAGTATAAATTAATTTCGCATTTGTCCATCTTTCTCTTTTACCTCCTTCAACCGATTCGATTCTAAAATCGTTTGATTTGTAGTTTTTATAAATGTAATCGAGTCTGTTCAGATAAAAATCACAAATCTGGTCGTTAGTTATTATTACATCATCGGAGTGACTTTCTTTATTTACTAACTCGGACGGACTACGGGAATCCCATCGCGGATAATAATGAATTTTTTCCGCCTTTGTAAAACCTTTGCGGAAATTTATTCTTGCCGTATCGATGTTAACAAGGTGGTCGTAACCGATATCTTCCGAAATGATTGCGACGAATAAACTTACAACTACGAAAATTACCGTTTGTAAACTTTTGTTTCTAATGAAAAAATTAATTGTCGATTGCAGACTGCCGAATACCAACAATAGAAATAAGGGGAAAACAAAAAAGAAATACCGGGTATCGAAATAGAATGTGTTTATAAAAGTAACGAGAAAAATTAAAAGTGTGAAAACAAAGAATAAAAAATTAAATTTTTTCGTTCTATCTTCACCTTTTGATATTGCAATGATAATTCCGGCGAATAGTATGAGAATTGAAAGATATGTGAATTTCGGAAGTGTGTTTCTAAAAATAACAAACATCTCGTAGAAGTTCGGGTAATTTAAAAATTGTTTCCAGAGAATTTTCAAAGCCGCTAAGGTACTTGTGAATTTTCCTCTCGGGAAGTATTCATACCATGAAGTATTGAATACAGCATAAATTGTCCAAAATAAAACCGTAAACCCTATTACGGCAATAATGCGAAGTATTAATTTTTTATTAAAAGTTTTGATATCAAGCCAGTTTACCATTGCAAACATTACCGTAAAGATTATAAGCAAACCATAAGTATTAAAAAGAGCGAAGAAGCTTATTGCAATCAGAGAGAATTTGTTTTCAAACGTAAGATTTTTATCCTTAAAAATATAAACAATAAAAAGACCGATAACGAGCGCGGGTAAAACTTTCAATATTAGCCATAACATTCCCGAACTTTTAGTAAATAAAAGTACCATTGGCATTCTGAATTTGCTCAACTTTGGAAGATTATCGAAGTAATCCTTTAGTTCGGGCGGCAATAAATCGGTTTGGTTAAAAGTTCTAAAATCAAAACTCAAATAAAGATATGCGATGAGAAAAATGACGGTGGCGGTTAATATTTTAATAACATTTGTTTTGGAAAATATTCTTGTGAGGTTCCCGATAGAAAACTTCTTGTTTTCGAAATCCCATAGCAGAGGAAGGAAATTCATGATAACCAAGAATATGCTTGCTTCGTAAACAAAAATGCTTACAAAGCTCAGTGCAAGCATCCAATTGTAAGCGGATTTTTTATTTTCAAAAAGCAGTAAATAAAAATTATAAAGATACCAAACGAAAATAGCTTGGAACGGAGAATACATTCTTGCAAAACGTGCAAATTCAATTTCCCAAAGTGAAAAAGAAAAATATATCAATAGAATTAAGGACAGAGTTTTACCGGACACTTTTTTGCCAAGCATATATAACGCCGGAAACGCTAAAAGGTTGGTGAAAACTGGAATTATTCTCGAAGCAAATTCTGCTTTTAATCCCGCCGACCATAATGCAGCGATTAAATATTGATATAAAACTCCGCGCGAGTAATAACCGCCGGCATCGAACTGCGGCAATCCATATTTGAAAATATTTTGTACCGAACGGATTATGTAGTACTCGTCAAGTGCAAACGGCCACTTACCTAAACCCTTTAGCCGGAAATAAAAACCCACAAAAACGGCAATAAAAAGTATAAAAGGAGATACATAATATTTTATTTTATCTTTCTGACTGTTTATTTGGTTCATCGGCTTTCTATTGGATTAAATTTAAAATATAATATTTTGAATTTGCTGGGCACAAATTTCCCGTATTTTTCAAGTAGCCAAGTAAATGAATCGCTTTTAATTTTTTCCGGCAAGAAGATAATGGTGGCAAGGTAAGTTACCGCACCAATTATCATTGTTATTAATAATTTAACCGGATACGGAAGCTCTGCCGCGGTAAGTTCCAGTAAATATACCGAAAAGAAAATGATCAGGAACATAACTAAAGCGCTGGCTACTCCGGGTAATAATACTTTGAAAAAGGAAGACCAATTACTTTCAATGATTTTTATTGATAAGTTGCTTTGCGCAATAAATTTATATCCCAAAGCAACTATAACCGCATAGCCGACACCCTCGATGTTATAATATTTTGCCCCGAAATAAGCACCTATCGATAAAATTATTACAAATATAACTTGTTGTGAAACTTCTTTGTAAACCCTACCCGTAGCATGTGCTATGGCGCCGGAGTAACTTAAAGTCGTACGAAGAAAACCGGCAAAAATTAAAATCTTGAATACTTTTATTGCACCTTCCCATTTAGGACCGTAAAGACCGAGAATAATATAATCGGCATCGGCAATCATTGCCGCTAAAATTGGAAATAGCAAAAACGCGGTGGATTTAATCGTTCGGAAATAAGCGGTTCTTAAGCTCTGGGTATTATTTTGAACTTTAGCAAATGCTGGAAATAACACATTATAAATTCCGCTGGAAATTTTTGATATAGGCAATGTCATTAAATTGTATGCTCTGCTATATAATCCTAGCGCATCGGAGTTTATTAATTTTCCGATAAAAAGATTATCAACATTATTCCCGCCATAGTTAAATAATTTGCTGAAACTTACTCCTGTACCGAATGCAAAGAGCTCTTTAAATTCTTTTTTACCGATAGTGAAATTCAAAACCGGCGGTACTTTTTTCAAAGTCATAATTGAAGAAATAAAATTTGTTGCCAATCTTCCGAAAACGAGACTCCAAACACCAAATCCCATTACAGCAAGGATGATACTAACGATACTATAACCGAATAAATATGAACCGAACTCAATTACCAGAATCGATTTAAAATCTATTTCCCTGACTAACCGTGAATAACTTACGGCTGTAAAACCTTTGACTATAAAAATAATTGATAAAGTTCTAAGAATAGGAATTAATCTAAGTTCATTATAAAATTCCGCAATTAACGGGGCGCTGAAATAGAATATAATATAAATTGAGATACCGAGTAAAATTGTTACCGTTGTTGCGGTTGCTATATGAATGTCGGTTAAATTTTTTTGCTTGACAACAGAAGCACCCATGCCAAGGGTAGAGAACAAATCGGCTAACCCGATAAATATAAACGTCATTTTTAACAGCCCGAAATCCGTAGGAGGAAGAAGTCTTGCCAGAATAATTCCGACAATGATATTCAGCACTGTTTTGCCGTATGTTTTTGCCAGGTTCCAGTTTACCCCGCTTAAAGTTTTATCGGTTAGCGATTTCGGCATAAATTGGTTAGGTAACTCCGTAATAGTTTTTGTACCAAACTATAAATTTTTCCAAACCTTCTTCAATTGAAGTGTGTGGCTTAAATCCCGTTAGTTTTTGTAACCTGTCTATGTTTGCGTAGGTTGTTTTAACGTCTCCCGGTTGCATGGGCAGGAAATTTTTCTTCGCTTCTTTGCCAATTAAATTTTCAAGTACGGAAATAAAATCCAAAAGTTTTACAGGTTGATTGTTGCCGATGTTAAATACCCTGTATGGTGCAAAGCTTGTGGCCGGATCGGGATTATTAAAATCCCAATTATAATTGTTTACTGGCGGTTTATCAATTAAGCGTATAATTCCTTCTACGATATCATCGATATACGTAAAATCCCGTTCCATATTTCCGTTATTGAAAACGTTAATGGCTTTTCCTTCGAATATTGCTTTAGTAAAAGAGAAGTAAGCCATATCTGGTCTGCCCCAAGGACCATAAACGGTAAAAAATCGCAAACCCGTAGTTGGAATATTATATAAATTCGAATATGTGTGAGCCATAAGTTCATTGGATTTTTTAGTAGCTGCATAAAGTGAAACGGGATGGTCGACACTATCCGATTCCGAAAAAGGTATTTTTTTATTTGCACCGTAAACCGAACTTGAGGAAGCGTAGATTAAATGTTCAATTTCGAAATTTCTTGCGACTTCCAAAACATTTGCAAAACCGACCAGATTGCTTTCGATATATGCACCCGGGTTTTCAATTGAGTAGCGAACCCCGGCTTGTGCCGCAAGATGAATTACGACGGATGGTTTATATAATTCGACGAACGCAAAAAATTTGTCTTTGTCCGCAATGTCAATTCTTTCGAATATGAAATTGGGGTGATCATTTAAGTTGTTGAGTCTTGATAATTTCAAATTCACGTCGTAATAATCGTTGATATTATCAAGACCAATTACTTGATAATCTTGTTCTAGCAATTGTTTTGCTACATGGTAACCAATGAAACCCGCCGCACCGGTTAGAAGGATTTTGTTTGACATTTTATACTTTGGATAGGTTATTAAATATAGCTTCGCCCTGTAAGTTACAAGCCGTAACTCCTTAAACTATAAAACTTTACATCCGATAATCTAAATATAGACAATAATTCTAATAATTTTCACTTACAAATCTTTGAAATTAATGCGGGGCGTAACACATAGTCCTCTTCAAAATAATTAGTTATTAATCAATATCTATGCCTAATAAACATCGGAATATTTATTAATTAGTTACACTTTAATACACATAGTCGTCTTAAAATGAGAAAGTTTTAGAAAGTGAGGCAAAAAATTTTAGGTTTTTTAAAAAATATTTTACATATAGTAAAATGGAAACATGTAAAACTTACTTGTCATTCCAAAGGTATAATAGTTATCTGTGTAATTTTAAATAGGGAAATTGAGTATGGGTGGTTTTTATTTGATTCTGAAAAATAATTCTTCCGGGGATAAGTTAAATTTAATCGATAAGCAGAAAGGATTAGATGTATTTTATAAAAAGGGACTGAAATTAAATAAGAAAATTATTTCAACGCATTTTGACATCTTTACATTTTACAAAAAATATCATGATACTGAAAATACATTCTTTTTTGACAATGATGATTTTGTAGTAACTGTGGGTACTTTTTTTTATAAGAAAAAGACAGGTGTTGAGGGTGTTTCAGAATTTTATAACGATTACAAAAACAAACGAGAGTGGATACTTAATTTCAACGGGCAGTTTGGCTTAGTTATATACATTGACGGAAAATTAAGTATCATGAATGATCATCTCGGATTATATCAGATATTTTATAACACCGAACAAACAATTTTTTCTAACTCCTTTTTATCTGTTGCAAAATCGGTTAGAGATAAAGATGTTTCAATTCAGGAACTTTATGAATATATTTTTACCGGTTCTACATACGGAAATAAAACAATTTATAAAAATATTAGAATTTTGGATAGAGAAGAGATAAAAGAAGTTTTCCCTTTATCTACCACAATTCCCAAAAGGCTTCCTAATTTAGATTATCATGGTGAGAGTGAATTAAATGTGTTGGTAGAATTGGTGACTAATGATCTCAAGAGCTATTTTGAAATGTTGAAAAACAATTTTGGTGAAAATTTCTCGGCTGCTTTATCTGGTGGATATGATAGTAGATTGATGCTCGCTCTTATGATGAATGTCGGTGTTAACCCGCTTTTATATGTCTCAGGAAATAAAACTTCCTCTGATGTGAAAATCGCAAAATTAATATCTGAGAAAGAAAACCTTTTGCTCGATGTTTATTATAACGAAGATATCCCCAAGTTATCGGAAGATGATTTTATAGAGTTTATGATTTCTAAATTTTATTTGAATGACGGATTAGGTTCAAAAGGGTTGTTTTTAACTACTTCCAATATGGATCTTTTAACAACACAAAAGAGATTATTAAATTTAAATGGTGGTGGTGGAGAAATATATAGAGATTTTTGGAAATTACTTAACAAGCAATACAGCCTTTTACAATTTGTCAAATCAAAATATGATATAATCGAAATGAAGTATTGTTCGAAGCAATTCCATAAAGAAAAATATCTGTCTACCCTAGCCAGTAAAATAAAAACAGCATTAAAATTCTCGGAAGATGTGGTTACGCGTCAAGAAGTAGATGCTATTTATCCGTTTTTCCGAGTAAGATTTTGGATGAGTGGTGTAAACAAAAGATTAAATTATTTATCAAATGCAATTTGGCCGTTTGCAGATTGGGAGTTGGTTGAGAAAAGTAAAAAGATTCCGGTTAAATACAAGTTTTTCGGCACATTTGAAGCTGAATTAATTAAATATATTTCCCCACAATTGGCCAAGTATACATCAAATTACGGCTTTAATTTTTCCGATCCTTTACCAAACATATATAAATTCAAAACTATTTTATTAAATAACATTCCTATTGCTTTAAGACCATTTTTAAGGAAACAAAAAGCAAAAATAAGAAAACAACTGCCGTATTATTTTTCTAAGGAATATATTGACCCGTTAGTTGGAAAGAGACCTTATATTTTAGAGTCTTATATCGATACAAATTATCCTGATATGGAAGTTCTTTCAAGAATTTATACATTGGAATTATTGATTTCCGACCGTATATAGAACCTTTTTAAAGTTTTCAAGTAATGGCACATAATTTGCAAATTTAAGTTCAATATTGTGTATTAATTTTAATTAATTTTATTCGATAATGGTGAATATCATTCTTTATAAATTTTTTGAGGTTGGTTTAATGAAATCCAAATTAATATATATTTTTTTATTTGTTTTTGTTAACTCGTATTTTTTATTTGCTCAAACTACCTATTACGTTTCCAGTTCTGTAGGAAATGATAGTAATAGTGGAACCTCAGAAAATGCTCCATTGAAAACAATTCAGAAAATAAATTCACTTTCTCTTAAACCTGGCGATAAAGTTTTATTCAAAAGAGGTGATAGTTGGACCGGTACGGGAATCAAAATCAATAATGTTAAAGGAACACAAAACAACAGAATAGTATTTGGTGCTTACGGAAACGGTGAAAAACCGATTATTTCATTATTAGTAGAAATCCAAAATTGGAAGGATATTAACCGGTGGAGCAAAGTTGATAATAATAAATGGAAAATAGAATTATCCGGAAAACAAAAATCGAATAGAATCAATAGACTTTGGCTAGACGGTGTTGAATATAAAAAAGCAGAAACAAAAGATATTTATTGGGCGACTACAAGTCATTACGGAATACCTCTTAAGCCGGGACCAAGATATACTTACGGAATAAGTGACGAATATAGATTTTGGGACGACGGGAATGGAACATTGTATGTTTTTTCTCCCGAAAATCCTGCAACGTATTATAGTTCTATGAAAACAAATATATCCGAAACATCGATCTATGTGGTTCATATTAAAAATTCCGATTTTGTGACGCTAACAGATTTGGATTTAAGAGGTGGATTAAGAACAGTAAGAATAGAAGGAGGTTATGCAATTATCGTTGAAAACAGTATCATAGGTTATTCATCGATGCAAGGCATAAGTTTGAGAAATAACTATGATACAAAAATGAGCGAGTATTGTATAATTCGAAATAATTTTATGGACAGTCATTACAGTGAGTTGTATGGTGGAATTTACAGGTGGCTTGGTGGTGCATATACGGTGGAAGGAAATAGTTTTATTTCCGTGAATATTGGAGTTTCTCTTGAGAATGGCGTTAATTACACGAAGGTTTACAATAATTACGTGAAAGATTATCATTTCGCCAGCTTTAGAATTCACGGCGGGGATAACAAGTATAAAAAAAGTACGTATAATGAAATTTTCGATAATAAATCATTTACGGAAAATGTAGTTTCCGGTAGATTAGGTCATATTGGTGCTTATGCTCCGCAAATTGGTGCTTGTTCTTACAATAAATTCTACCGTAATTATGCAAAGAGTACTGGTTTAACTTTTGAAATTGGCGGTGATCATAATTACGTTTTTTACAATATTGTTGATGAGTCTCACTATGTAGAACCGAAAGTTTATACTGGAATGGGTAATGGAATTTCTTTGGAACCAACTAATCCGGATGGAATATCTAAATTTAATTATGTTTTTAATAATACAATTTACAATGTTGTAAAGCGCCCACTCGGCCGATGGCCGCAGAAGGATTGTCAATTATTTAATAATCTTATTATAAATTCGGGAACGGGAGTTGATAATATTTGGTTGGGTGAAAATCCCAACAAAGGTACTATAGTTAAAAATAATCTTATTTATTTTCCCGGAAAAAACAAAAATGATATAGTTTGTCAATTTGCCGGCAAAGGTTTAACAATTGATGAATTTAATAAAATTGATGAAAATTATAATGAAGAATTTAGCGGTAATATACTTTTTACCGGAAACTTAAAAGATTTAATTGCGGATCCGGCAAACGGTGATTTTACGGTTGTGAAGGGAAGTCCCGCAGATGGTGGCGGTATTGATATCAGCAAATTAGTACCTGCCGGGTTTGTTGATATTAATGGTAATACGGTTAATCTTTCTAAACCTTCTATCGGTGCGGTTGAAGCATCGGAAACTGTACCGCAAAGAACAACGGTTTCAAATATTAAAGTGTTTTTGGAAGGTGCTTATATCGGTGGCTCGATGGATTCAAAATTGGCAAGAAATAAGGTTATACCCAAAACACAACCGTATAACAATACGCCGTGGAATTACAACGGAAATGAAACCGTTTCCGGAATTAGGAATGACATTGTCGATTGGATATTGTTGGAATTGAGATCGGATGAAAATATGGTAAAACACCGTGAAGCAGCATTATTAAACAGAAACGGATATGTTGTCGGTTTGGACGGATCATCGAATTTTAAATTTAAAGATATTGACGAAGGCGATTATTATTTGGTAATTTACCATCGTAATCACTTGCCGGTTATGTCGGCACGAAAAATTCACGTTGCACAAAACGGTGCTGCAGAATATAACTTTACCCAAGATGCAGCTAATATTTACGGTGGTAAAAATGCAGTAGCAGATTTTAACGACGGGTATTTCGGATTGCTTGCCGGAGATAGTGATGCAAATGGTGTAATAAATGTTCTTGATAATGGAGCAGTGCAAACAAATATGTTTACACTGGGTTATACATCGTCGGATACCGATATGAACAATATAGTAAATGTGTTAGACTACACTTTTGTAAGTAAAAACTTATTAAAAACTACCAAAGTTCCTTAAATTTATATTTTCTATTTCGGAGTGCAAATGAAATTACCTAAGAAAAAAATTGAACGGGCAAAACGTAAAGTATTTTTAAGCGGGAAAAACTTATTGCAAAATTTTAAAGAAGCGGATTCCGATAAAAAAGTTTTGTTTGTCGTCGGTTGCCAAAGATCCGGAACGAATATGATTCTTGAAATATTCGAAAGAGACATGAATGCTAAAGTTTATGGTGAGTTCAGTAAATTATCGGACAAAGACAAATTTAAAATCAGATTAAATCCTTTATCTGAAGTAAAGAAAGAAATTGACAAGGATAAAGTAGGATTGGTTGTGTTAAAACCCCTTGTAGAATCGCATAGAGTTAACGAATTACTTGATTATTTCGACGGTTCAAAAGCACTATGGGCGTTTAGAAATTACAAGGATGTGGCTTCCTCTAATCTTAGACATTTCGGCATTAATAACGGAATAAAAGATTTGACCCCCATTTATGAAAATGATAAAAGCGATTGGAGAGGTGCGGGAGCCTCCGAGAAAGTACGCGAATTGATCTCAAAATACTTTTCTAAAGATATGAATCCCTACGACGCCGCTGTTCTATTCTGGTATGCTAGAAATGAAATATTTTTTGAACAGAAATTGTATGATAATCCGGATATTATGATGGTAAGATATGAAGATTTAGTTACTAATCCTGAAAATATGATGAGGAAAATTTATTCTTTCATTGAAAAGGAATTCCCGGGAAACCATATTTTTGCAAAAGTTCATTCGTCTTCCTTAGGAAAAGGGAAAGAAATAAATATTTCCCCGGAAATTAAAGTATTGGCTGAAGAAATGACCGAAAGATTAATGGATGTATATAGTAAATATTAATTTCATGTTTATATTTTTGAAGAAAGGAATTGTTTTAGCATATAAAGCAATTCCTTTTTTATTGTACCAAATTTCTCCACTCGATAACTCTCTTTGTATCAATTTGATATGTGAAGTTTTCTTCAGAGTTGATTTATATCACATAATCAAACAATTTTGATTTACATCACACTGGCACTAATATTGTAAAATAAAAGAGCTTTTATTAACTAAATTATTTTACAGTATATGCTTCAAACTGCTTTTCAATTATCTCTTTCCTTTCAGAAATCTAAAACATTAAAATCAAAGTATCTATTTATGGGGAAAAGTATTGAAATAACGTAGTCAAAAAAAAAGGACTAACAAGCTGCCACTTGTCAGTCCTCGGTGCATTAACAAAAGGAATGGGAGTATTTGTAATGCAAGACAAACTTAATAATTTTAAGTTAATTTTTCTACAAAAATTTTTATTTTATATTATATTTTTTGCCGCCGGTTTTATCCCTCTAACGAACATTTCCGGACAAACAAATTATAAGATGTATGCAAAGAACGGCGTGATGGTTAATACGACGACGTTCGAATTCGAAATAAGTATAAAAAGCGAAAGCGAACAATTCGAGCTGACATCGTATCAATGTTCGTTTTTGTTTACGTTATCGGACAATAATTTTTCAGGTGTAACATTTAGCTATATAGAGGGAAGCAGCGAGCTGAATAACGAGCCTGCGCATTTTCTTGTTAACACGAACGACGACGGAAGTCACACGCTTGCGTTTGCCTCGAATGCGGGAAACGATATAATAACGAGCGATGAAGTAACGGTCGGTAAATTCAGAATAAGCAGAAACGGGAGTTTGGAAGGAGTAGAAATCGGTCTGCAATGGGATTTCGAAGGCAACATAAACACGATATTAACGGGAGAATTGTTTACTGATATAACGAATCCGTCCGGACATGAAAGTGATTTCGGAGTAAATATAAACAACGGCGGAGGAAGTGAAACGATAGGGAAATTATCGATAGTTGATGTGGAAGCCTCCTCAACGGTTGATACGAACACACGTGTTCTTGGAGTAATAGACGGGAAAGGATATTACGACGGAGGAGCCGACAGTACACGATGGGCGACACGCCCGATGCCGCAGTATTTGATATTTGATTTGGGGACGAATCGGATAGTAAAGAAGACGAGGTTTTCGTTTTTCAATTTTCAGAAGGGAAGAATATATCAATACACGGTAGCGTTGAGCAAGGATAAGGAGAATTGGGAGGAGGTATTGGTAAATGTATCGTCGAAGGAAGAAGAATGGAGTGAGGAGGAAATAGAGCCTAAAGAAGCGCGGTATGTAAAGTTGATATTTTTAAGTTCGACGAAGAACCCGTATGAGTGGGCGAATTTGTGGGAAGCGGAGATATGGGGAGCGGAGAAGGACGGAAGTGTTGCGAGCGGAGAAGAAGAGCCGTTGGTAAAAGAATACGAGTTATATCAGAATTATCCGAATCCGTTTAATCCGAATACGAAGATAAGATACAGATTGAAGGAAGACGAACAAGTAAAGTTGGAAATATATAACATATTGGGTCAAAGGGTAATGGTAGTGGTAGATGAATATCAAACCGAGGGAATGCACGAAGTAGAGGTTAACGGACGTGAGTTGTTCAGCGGAACGTATATCTACCGATTGCAAGTCGGTGATAAATTCACCAAAGC
>CAZKKI010000010.1:0-10501 GCA_964553325.1 uncultured Melioribacteraceae bacterium
GTTTTAATTCAAAACACTACTTATCATTATCGCGTTAGGGCTTATAATTCGTCGGGTAATTCGGATTATTCCAATGTGGCGAGCGCAACAACACACAATGTTGATAATGCTAATGCAAAAATTGTTAAGATATCCATTCCACCGAATATAGATACGATGATCGACGAACAGTGGGCAAACGCAAATACTTATCCCATAAATAATTTGATTGCCGGAAATGTTTCTTCCGATGCCGATTTATCCGGGAAATGGCGCGCAATGTGGGACGACAACAATTTGTATTATCTTGTGGAAATAAAAGACGACTTGGAAGGTTTCGGTTCAGAACAAGTTTACGATGACGACGCAGTGGAATTATTTATCGATGCCGATAACAGTAAAGGAACAACTTACGACGGAATAAATGATTTTCATTATTTGTTCAGATACACAGAAGGAGTTGTACATTTCGGAAATAATTCTGTAAACAATTCGGATGGAATTGCTTTTGGCATAAGTCGATTAAGTGACGGTTATGTTTTCGAAGCTTCAATTCCATGGACAACGCTCGGTATAACTCCGGTTGAAAATAACTTTATAGGAACGGAAGTGGAAATTGACGACGACGATAGCAACGATGGAGGACCGCGCGATGCAAAAAAAGCATGGTTTGCTACGTCAGACGATTGTTGGCAAAATCCATCACTATTCGCGGATGCAAAATTAATAGGCGAAGGGGTACTACTGCAAACCAAAATATTCCTCGAGGGTGCATACGATAATAATACTAACGAAATGACGACGTCTATAAACGGTAACATTCCCAAAACTTCGCCGTATGCTGAGGATCCTCGAACGGTTGAGTCCATTCCTACCGGTGTAGTCGATTGGGTCCTTGTTCAACTTAGAGAAGGGATTAATACGCAAGCGATTGTTTCAAAAAGCGCTTTTTTATACAAAAACGGTAGAATAGTAACCGATGATGCATTATCAGATGAAATACGGTTGCCCGTTAAAGATGGTAATTATTATGTTGTTATCAAACACAGAAACCACCTTGCCGTTATGAGTAAAAATACGGTTGCATTAAATAGTTCAAATTCCACTCTATATGATTTTACTACTAGCGCGTCACAATTTTACGGAAACGGCGGTGCATCCGAAATAGACACAGATATTTGGGGCATGATTGCCGGAGATACGGATAAATCCGGAGTAATTGATGCCGGCGATAGAAACGCGGCTTGGAACGATAGAAATAAAACAGGATATGAAAACAGCGATGTGAATTTAAACGGAGTTGTTGACGCTGCAGATAGAAACTTGGTTTGGAACAACAGAAATAAAAACACTTCCGTTCCCTAGATAATATTGTTTATTTATCTGGTTTGCTAATACCCAATTTTTTCATTTTTTTAAAAAGATTCGTCCGGTCAATCCCCAAAGATTTTGCTGCGGGGCTCAATTTCCAATCATTTTCTTCCAACACTTCGATTATGTATTGACGTTCGAATTCTTCTTTTGCTTTTCGCAAAGGAATTGAATGTTCGATAAATGTAAATTTGCCAGCAGTTCAAAATTTTTATTAAATAGCTGTAAATTATTTTTTGTGGACAAAATGTAATTTCCCGTACCTAAAAAATCCGCAGGATAAATAACGTTCCTACCGGTTAAATTTCTAGGTTTTGTTATGTTAATAACGTTATATGCGGGATCTAATTGTAAAATTTTTCCGCCTAAAGTGGAAAGAAAGAATTTCACTCCGTCGCTGCTGTTAACTGGGGATATAGGAAAAATTTTTAATTAGTAGTAAAATCAAAAAGGCAAAGAAGAGGGCGACTATTCCGAATAAAATATAAATCTGCCTTTGAGATGTGATTTTCATATTTGGTAAGCACAGATATTTAAATTTTTTATATTATATCAAATATCTTACCATTTTAAAATTTGCGTACTTTAAGCTAAGAAATATCTAAACTTTTAAAATCGTTGCAATAAATACCATATAGAAAGTAAAATCGTTGCAAAATATTCAACAAAATTATCTCCCACCTTTGGAAAATATGAAAATTTACAATGAATTTAAATTGGTATGACTTATGTAATGATTGTTGCGAAAATAATCAATTTTAAAGTAAAGAGTAAAATTAGGGCAATGGGAAAATCGGTAATGCATTTTGAAAAGGGCGAACTTTCAAAATCGGAATTACACGGTTTGTTGGCAAGAGTTTATAATACGTCCTATATGTATTTTATTCAAAAGTTCGATTCGAATCTAATATTCGACGAATTACAGACCAATCCGCAAAAATTAGCGATTGAGACAACCGCTGTTTTATTCCTGCAAAACGGAAGCAGTGAAATTTTGCTTCATAAGAAGTTAAAACGGCATTTTGAGCGAATATTTGATGAAAATGAATTTTATTATTATTTCAATCGCATTGTAAGAGAAACGGCGGACTCCGTAATAAAATTTGAAATGCTGAAAATGGATTTGATTGGGATTGAAGAGTGAACGATTAACAAAGAATTTAATAAGTAAACATTAATATAATGAAAAAGTTAAAGTAGAGTAAAATCAGATTAAGTATAATAACTTAAAACTGTTGCAAAAATTACAACATAAGTAACTCGATGCTTGTAGCACACAACAAAAATCCGGCTCTAACGAACCGGATTTTTGGTTTAATTCAAATTTTTAAAATAAAATGCGGTTTGCACATAATCGAATTTATGATCATTTACAAAAACATAAGGATAAATCAAATAATTTACTTTCTTAACTTTTCCGCTTGAGGTTTTAAGGGGAATATCTCTTCCGATTGTGAAAGATACGCGATTCGGATCCAATTTACCGAAGTAAAATTCACGCTTTTGTGGATTCTTAAATGCTTCGGAAGCATCAACGGGAACCCATCCTTTATCTTTCGTGAAAAATTCCGCCCAGCAATGGTAACCCGAAATTTGCCCTTCGTTTTTATTCTCGGGTAACGGAAATCCGATAACAAAACGGGAAGGGATTTTTTGCGCTCTGCTTAAACCGATAAATAGGGAATGGAAATCGGTGCAATTTCCGGTTCGGGCATCGCAAGCGTAAAGAACGTCTCCGCGCCCCCAGCCCGTTGTGCTTTTCTTATCGTAAACCATTGTATCTACCACATGTTCAAATAACAACTTGGCTTTTTCAAATTCCTTAATATCTTCATTAGGTATAACTCGTTTCGATTCTTCCTCAACTATTCCTTTTATCGGTACCAAACTATCCGGCATTAAAAAACGGTTTAGCAGATTTGTATCTTTGGAATATTTTTCTTCCCATTCCATAAATCTTTTCACATTGAATTGCACAAGAATGTTAAGCGAATCCGGAACATTTTCGGTTAATGAAATATGTAACAGCTTGTTATCGTATTCCGGATCGTTTACAATTCTATAATCGACGTTCGTTTTTATATTTAAGTCCGATATTTTTTGAGAATTATTGCTTTTCGGCAGAGGGATAAAAACATCCACACTTTCCGATTCGGCGGGTAATTCCGGAATTTTTACCTCGTAGGTAAATTCAAATGTTCTTGAGTCGACCGTCATTTTTGACGGATTTTTTGCAAAAATTATTGATAAAACAATACCGGCAATTATTGCCGGCATTATAACATTTCTTACTTTCATATATTAAAACCCTAAAAACGTTGTTGATGGAAAAAATTAATTAGTTATCTTCGACTTTTTTAGTTTTCCAAACCCCGTCTTCTTCATACCAAGTATATCTCGGGTTGCCGTTATCTTTGTGAACGATTGTTCGGGTTGCTTTTAAGTCGTCTTTGGATGTACCTTGCATAAAAATATCGATGTCGTATGTATTTCCGTCGTCGGCTTTGAAATCCGCGCATACAAAGAATTCGTTATCACCTAAATTTGCCAAACGTTCTTTGTGAATTTTGACCAGTTTACATTTTAGTGTTTTATTATGTTCGGTGTCTTCAACAACAAAGAAACCATCGGAATCTTTTGATTGTTCGGCAATATATGCTTCAACGGCATCGGCAAATTCTTCTATTGTCAAATGAGCCTTTTTATGCTCCATAGGATGTTCGGGGTGTTCGGCTGTTTCTTTTGCCGGATGCTCTTTCGCTTTTTCCATTTTAGCCGGATGTTCCGTTGGATGCTCGGTAGGATGTTCGCTTTTGGTTTTCTCTACCTTCTTTTTAGTAGGGTGTTCCGTAGGATGTTCTTGCGCTAATGCGGTTGAGTAAAATCCGACAATTGTTAGTATTAATAAATATATCATCACTTTAGATACTCTCATGGTACCTCCTTAAATTAAATAAATGAATTAAGATAATTGATAAAAAGAGTTGAAATCTTATTTTCCTAATAATAGTACATTTTTCTTCTTATAACAAATAAATTTTAGTGCATTAATTTTTCCACAAAATTTACAGTGGGAATAAACGGTTGATGTTGAATGGTTAAAGTGGGAGAAAAAATTTATGGAAATTTACAAAAAAAGCTCCCGTTAGGGAGCTTTCGTCAAACTGATTATAATCGTTATTGAATAACTTCTACTTCTGTGGCTTGGGGACCTTTTTGTCCTTGACCTTCAACAAAAGTTACTTTTTGACCTTCTTCAAGGGTTTTGTAGCCATCGGCAATAATTGATTGAAAATGTACGAATACATCGTCACCATTTTCTTGTTCGATGAAACCATAACCTTTTGAACTGTTAAACCATTTTACAGTTCCTTCTTTGCGCTCTGCCATTTTACAGATACTCCTATAAATAAAAAAAATAAAAAATTGAACAGAGACAAAACAACTTGTAGAAAAACTTCTGCACTGCTTTTAATACACTGAACAATTTGTACAATTAAATAATTCCTTAAGAAAGGAACGGTGCAATATAGAGATAATAATTGCAAAATCCTAATTATTTAATTTTTAATTTTTGCCTGAACGTGTGATTGGGTGTAATATTTTTTGTTACCGATAATTTGTGCGAATGATTATAGTAAGTTTCTCGGCATAGATTTATAATTGCACCGCATTTTAATAATTTTTTGAAGGTTGGTTACTAATGTTGCAAAAATTATTGTACGCTTCAATATTGGTTTTGGCAACTGCTTATCTTTTTATATGAAACGTACCGGATTTATTTAAAACAAAAAACCCTCTCGGTTATTTGCCAAGAGGGTTTTTTTATGGTCAACAACAATTAAATTTTATAACGGAATAGGAGTGGGAAATTCAAAGCTGGCGCCGAATTCCCAATCTTCTAACGAAGGTAAGTTATAAATTTCGTAGAAATTAGGAATTTCGATACCGTAAGTTTGAATCAACTGACCGTTTCTGTAAACTTCTACCAAACCGAATCTTGAATTATTGAATCTGAACATCATCGAGTAAAGAGCATCGTCGTTACTGTTGTAATTATTGACGTAGATCATAATGTTACCGGTGAGGGAGAAGTCGTTCGCTATATAGTCATATCTGAATTCTATATCGTTCAGTATTAAATCCCATTTGTAATGTAATTCGGTATCTTGTCCGTTCATAACGCCAACCCAGCGTCTTTCGTAAGTGCCTTCACCGTTAATAATCGATGGATTAGCGGTTAAAGGCGTAACGTTACCGTCGTATTCATACCAAACTTCATCGCCATAAGGTTCACCGTTTACGAAACCGAATGCAATGTGTGCATTAAGATACATTCTCATGTATTCGGCACCGTCGGGATCTTTTTGAACGTTTTTGGAACCGTCTTGAAACTGGATTTTTGCCAAATATTCTGCGGTATAAGCATCCGTCATTCCAAAAGGCGATTTGTCAATTTCACCTCTCCAAGTGTGCCATCCTGCAAAATAGTAATAATCTCTACTGTCGTTAGCTTTTCCCAAAATCGAATCGGGAAGTTTTGAATATCCTGCCATAGATTCGGTAATTTGTTTTATCGTTTCTTTAATCATGGCTTCGGATTGTTCTTTTGCTTCTTGTTGAGTCGGATTGTAAACCAGCTTTTGAATATCGTTAGCCGGTTCGGTATTATTCGTACAAGAAGTAAAGATAAAACCAAGAAGTAATAATGAACTCAATATGAGTTTCAAATTTCTTGTTTTATTCATAAAGTTGCTCCTTAAATTGTTGTTTGTTCTTTTTAATTGTTTTCACAAATTCTTTTTCAATAACGGCTACAATTTTTTTGTAACTCATGGGCAATATAATGGAGCAATTTTCCGAATTTGTGATTTCAATCAACTATACGATATAAATTTTCTCAGTTATGACCATTCACACAATCAGAACGTAACTTTAACTCCCAAAGTGGGAATTACCGGCCACAATAACACCTCTTCGGTTTTCGGTGTTCCGATTGGTGTAAATTTATATTCGTATCCTTGAATGTTTTCAAAGTTAGTTACATTGCTCACATCGAGAAAGGCGAATAAAGAGAAATTCTCGAATTTGAACTTTTTGCTAACCCTGAAATCCAAGCGCTTGTAAGGTGGAAGGTAGGATGAATTTTTCTTTTGTTTGACCCAATTCCATTTGTCTTTTGCCTCGTTGTAAACGGCAACGCGAGGCGTGTATGCATAACCGCTGCCGTAGAAGAACCTAGTGCCAACCTCCCAGCCTTTACCAAGTTTATAGTTAAATATTGCCGCAAGTGTATGGGTTTGATCCGTATACCTCGGATATTCTCCGATATTGTCGTTTAACAGATCTTCCCGTGCAACCAAATAACTGTAACTTAACCAAAAATATACCCTCGGTAATATTAATGTAGAGAAAAAATCGACTCCTTTTGAATATCCTGTCGCATCATTTTCTTTTGTGTAAGCCAATCTGTCGAATGCCGAAAAATACGATGAAATTAAATTTGAGTAATCTTTATAATAAGCTTCAATGCGAAAATTAAGCGACGATGTGCCTTCCTTATTAAATGGAAGATATTGCTCTAAGCCGAAAACATAATGAGTTGCCCGTTGGGCTTTTGTGTTCGAATCGGCTACAAAAGTGTATTTTAATTGATTGTAAGTAGGGGATTGATAATAATGTCCCCAAGCTGCGCGGATTGTCGTGCCGAAATCGGTTTTGTAAGAAATTCCTATGCGCGGACTGATATTCAAATCGTTATTGATATCAAAATAATCAACTCTTCCGCCAAGGTTAATTATTACATTGTCGGTTACTTGAAAAATATTTTCGATATATCCGGCAAGTTTATAAGCCGATACGTTTATTGTATCGCTTTCCAAATCGTCATCGTATCTTATTTTTTGTTTGTAAGTTGTATCGGGATAGTGCGTTATGTTGTTGATTTCGTCGATTGTACGAATATCTTTTGTTTTTTGTTCGAAGGTTAAATCTCTGAAAACAAGTCCCGTTTTGATTTCGTAATAATTAGTAAGAAGACTTTCAAACGAAATATTACCTTCGAGCGTTTTAATACGGAGATGGTCTTGTATTTCTCTTCTGTTATCAATGTATTTGAAATAATCTTTCGTATCGGTTGAAATAAGTTCTTTGTAGTTTGATTCGGTATAACGATTTTCTTCATCGGTTTGATCATAGTATGACAATCGTAAATTCAATAACGATTTGCTTGAAAGAACATTTTTACTTTGTATATCGAAAAGATTGGTGAAATAATCCGCTCTGTTATCTTCATTGGATTTCAAATTCTCTTTAATGAATGCACTTTCGCCCTTAAAAGTACCGATGCGGGGTTGATACGAACGAGTTTTTTTAGGGTCGTATACAAAACTGTCGCCGGAATGGATAAATTCCATTAAAATTTTGTTTTTGGGTGTAAAATTGTACGAAAAAACGCCTTGTACATCGTAAAACGAAGGCTTTGCAATCGTTATGTCTTCGTAGGGAATTAGTGAAAGAACATATTCCAAGTAACTTTTGCGCGCGCCCAAAATAAACGAACCTTTTTTGGAAATAGGACCTTCGATAAATGCATCGAGATATGCAAGACTTAATGTTGCGGCGCCGGTGTATTTTTTCTTGTTCCCTTCACGGTATTCGATATTCAGTACCGAACTCATTTTATCTCCGTAACGTGCGCTGAATCCACCGGTTGACATATCGACTTTTTTAATTAATTCGACGTTGAAAATCCCGACGCTTGCATTTGCCGCTTCTTTAATATGATAAGGTTGATACACTTGCGCACCGTTAACTAACACTAAGTTTTCGTCTTTGTTCCCGCCTCGAACGTTAAATTCCGCATTAAATTCGTTATTGGAAGAAATTCCTGGCAAAGCTTGCACGGAACGCAGAACATCGGGCATCGAAGGGGAAATTTCCGTAATTCTTTCGCTCTGTATTGAAAGATTGCTAACACCAACGTCTTTGTTTTCACCTGTTTTTGCATAAACCGTTACTTCTTGTAAAAGTAAATCCGTGGAAAACAATTTGATTACTAAGAAATCTTTTAATTTTTCTGCGGGTAATTCTATTTTTTCCGTTTTATAACCAACGAAGCTAACGGTAATTTTTTGGTCGGTATGAGGCACGGTAATTTGGAATTCACCTTCAGTGTTTGTTGATGTTCCCGTACCTAAATTATCTAAAAATATATTTGCAAAAGGAAGAGGTTCATTTGTGGAACCGTCATAAACTTTTCCCGAAATTGTGGTTTGTGAACGGACGGAACTAAACGATAAGATTGTAACGAGACAAAACAGTATGATTAAAACTCGGTTCATAAATCTTCTTATTAGTTATTAATTATAATTTAATTGCGAACACAAATAACTGGAAACAACTTCGGAAGATTGTGTCTCATATCAAAAAGATTAAAGAACTGCAGAATGGTAAATCAAAAGATTTATATGTCTAAGATAAAATCTAATATGTAAACTTATTGAATTATTTTTTAAACGCAAGTTTAAAGCTCGTTTAAAATTTTTTACCACGGTTTCGTTCTTAATTTTTGGGATAACAACGGATAACACAAAAGGCAACTAATGTACTTTTACAATGTATAATTGGTAGAAACATAAACAAAAAAGAGTCAATGCTCTTATTCCGGATGACCCGGGAGGATGCCATGAGACTCAAAAAAAATCCTAAAGTCGACCTCAAAAGAAAATATTTGAGGAATGTTGAAATAGGTATCATACTTGCTCTTGCTTTTACGATTATAGCATTCAAATATTTTCCGAAAATAAAGTTTGAAAAAGTAAAAATAGAAGCTCCGCAAGAACTTGTGGAAGTTGAAGATATAATTCAAACCAAGCAAGAAGCGCAACTGCCGCCACCGCCCAAACCACCCATCCCCATTGAAGCTCCGGTAGAAGATATTTTGGAAGATGTGGAAATTGAGTCGACGGAATTGATAGTAAATGAAAAAGTAACAACTCCGCCTCCACCGCCGCCAAAAGAAGAAAAAGAGGAAGAAACACAACCTACATTTTTTGTTGTTGTGGAAGAAATGCCGGAACCGATTGGAGGAATTGAAGGTATTCAAAAAAGAATCGAATATCCCGAAATTGCACGAAGAGCCGGTGTTACAGGCAGAGTTTACGTTAAAGCTTATGTTGATGAAGAAGGCAATGTTGCGAAAGTAGAATTGATTAAGGGTATTGGCGCCGGTTGCGATGAAGCTGCAATGAAAGCGGTTAAGGAAACTAAATTCAAACCCGGAAAACAACGTGGAAAACCCGTTAAAGTTCAAGTGGTAATTCCGGTTTACTTTAAATTAAAAACAAATGTTTAACAAACGTGGAGTTAGTATGAAATTAAACGGTTCACTGGCAAAAGCGAGAAAATATATCGAGTCACATTCTAAATTGCGCGATGAATTCGCAGAAAAGAAAATAGTAAAACCCGGTCCATGTATAACTATTTCGAGGCAATGTGGAATCGATACGGAATCGTTATGCGAAAATTTGATAACCAGTTTTAATTTAATTAAAACCGATGATACGGCAGAATGGGCTGTGTTTGATAAAAATTTAATCGAAAAAGTTATTAAAGACCACGATTTGCCGGAAAGATTAAATAAATTTTTAAGTGAAGAAAAGATTTCGACGATTAATTCGATGTTAAACGAATTATTGGGTGTACATCCGCCAATATTGAAACTTGTTCACAAAACATCGAGCACAATATTAAAACTAGCACAAGTAGGTAACGTAATTATTGTGGGAAGGGGAGCGAACATAATTACTTCGCATCTTAAAAACACTTTTCACGTAAGGTTAATTGCTCCGAAGAATATCAGAAGAAAAAACATTGAAAAGAAATTGAATGTAACCAGAAAAGAAGCCGAGGAGATTTTGGAAAGGGAAGATAAAGCACGAAAAGAATATATTGAAACATATTTCAGAAAAGACATAGACGATCCGCTTTTATATGATGTTGTAATTAATACCGCTAAACTTGACGAAGATATGTTGATGAAAATCTTACGCGATATGATTGTTGAAAGATTTCCTAAATTCTTCAAAAAGGAAATAGAAATTTACCAGTTCGCATAATATTGATTAAACATATTAATGTCTTGCGGGAT
>CAZKKI010000011.1:0-16926 GCA_964553325.1 uncultured Melioribacteraceae bacterium
AAAATAGAAGACCCGAATACATCTCCAATTTTTGGAATGTTGTTAATTGGGACGAAGTTGCAAGAAGATTTAAAGAAGCAATTTAAAATATTGTTGTTTTAACTTTTAATTGTGTCCCAACCGCTATCATAACCGGTAGCGGTTTTTTATTTTCAAGATTTCCAAATTTTTTCCGTTAAAATTATTGAATCATTTTTTTACTGACAAATTTCTCTACTCCTTTCCCTAACTTTAAGTAAATTTGTTTTTTTAATTAAAATTTCCTGCTAATGATTTATTTACTTACAGCTTCACTTATTTGGGCATTTTCGTTCGGATTAATAAAAGGAGAATTAACCGGACTCGATCCCGTATTTGTTTCGTTTGTCAGATTACTCATTTCGTTTGTTGTGTTTCTACCTTTGTTCCGAATGAAAAACTTAAAATACAAAGACGCCGCTTTGCTTAGTTTTATTGGAGCAATTCAATACGGTTTGATGTACGTAACTTATATTTTCTCATACAAATATCTAAAAGCTTATGAAGTAGCTTTATTTACCGTTTTTACACCGATTTACGTAACTTTGATTAACGATTTGATAAAACACAAACTTAACACGAAAGCCCTATTAAGCGCTTTTCTTGCGGCAACCGGAACGGGTATAATCGTTTACAAAAGCATCGGAACGGAAGGATTGATTTTAGGCTTTCTGCTTATGCAAATTTCCAACCTTTGTTTTGCCATTGGTCAAGTTTTGTACAAACATTTCATGAAAAAAAGAAATACTTTAAAAGACCGCAATGTTTTTGCGTTGATGTTTTTGGGAGCCGTGTTTTTTACATTAGCAACTTCCCTTTTCACAACAAATTACGGTGAAATTGAAATAACGAAAAACCAAATTTTAATATTGATTTATCTCGGAGCAATAGCATCCGGATTGGGTTTTTTCTTATGGAATTACGGTGCCGTTCTAACAAAAATAGGAACGTTAGCGGTGTTCAACAACTTGAAAATCCCGTTAGCCGTAACAGTATCGCTGGTAATTTTCGGCGAACGCACTAATCCCGTAAATTTACTCGTCGGCGGTTCGATTTTACTGTTTGCTTTGTTTTATATAAGTAAAATCGAAAAATCTTACGAAATTAAAGAAAAATCGGATATACTACATAAATAAACTACTATTCCAATAAAGTCATTTTAATTGTTTTACCGTAAGAACCGGACGAAAGTCGGCAAAAATAAATTCCGCTTGATAGTTCTTTCCCCGAGAAACGAACCGAGAAAATTCCCTTCGGCTTATAACCTTCGAATAATGTTATTATTTCTTCACCATCCGGACTATAAATTTTTAAGGAAATATTCTGCGGAATTTTCAATTCGTACGAAATTACGGTTTCGGGATTAAACGGGTTCGGGTAATTTTGATATAGTTCAAAATAATTTGTTAATTTGTTTTCCGGAGTACCGACGGAAGTAACTCCTTCCCAACCGGCAAGTTTTGCCCAAAGCCACCAAGCCGCATAAGCTTTCAAATTCCCGTTTAGAGGTTTTGAATGTGCTGCATAGCAATCATACCAGTCAACTCCTTCCGTGTGTGAATTTTGCCATTCCTCCGCCCAATTTCCGTCTCGCGTGCCGTTACCGTCCGTATCATAATCGCAATTGTCGTTTGCCATTTTATCCAAAAAATAATTCCCGTCGGGATCGTAACTTTCGATATCCGCAAAATCGTAAAGTATTTTGTTATTGTTTCTGCAATAATTACGAATCTGTTCGTTTCGTTGATGAAGATTTCCATCGACGCCCGAACCGTCCAAATGTCCCGTCATATAAACAAATTTTACCGACGGGAAATCATGTTCCAGTTCGTTCATCTTGTCCAAGTAAGTTTGAATACCTTCTTCGCTGTTATCCGAAACGCCGCCGCACCAAGACCAAATAACAACATTAACATCCGAATTCGCCGGATTGTTTAAATATTCTCTTGTTCTCGAAGCCCAAAGCGTATCGCCGTTATGTCCCAAATCACCGCCAACAAAATTATCGTCGATATCAAGGAAGCCATCTTTGGGTCCGTCGTTCCAAACATACAAACCGTTACCACCCATAAAATCATCCAAATTATTCATTCCGGTAATTAATTGACTGCCGTGGGATGTGTGTCCGTATGCAATATGCAATTGGTTTTTAGCGTTTACTATTGCCGATTCAGGTATTAATTTGATATTAGTACAATTATGGTCGGCAATAATCGCTTGAGAAAATACGAAACTTGGAAAAATAGAAATTACAAAAGCGAGAAACCGTAACTTTTTAAAATTCATAGCATACCCCTAATATTTTAATATTAAAGATTGCTACTTTTCGTTCTTAAATAACTTTATTATTTTAATAAAGTCATTTTTATTGTTTTTCTATACGAACCGGAGACAAGATGGCAGAAATAATTTCCGCTCGGATATCTTGCGCCTCCGAAAGTAGCCGTATAATTTCCCGCATCTTTATATCCTTGGAAAAGCGTTACCACTTCTCTTCCCCTCGCATCGTAAACTTTTAGAGATATGATTTGCGGAATTCTTAATGTGTACCTAATTGTTGTAACGGGATTAAACGGGTTCGGATAATTTTGTTGAATATCGAAAGTTTTCGGTCCGCCCGCAGCAATACTTTTCACAGAAATAAGCGGAAGCGTATCGAATTTTTTCAGCAGAATTTTCTGGTTCATATCATCGGGGTCAGCTCCAAGATGATCTCTTAGGATACTTGCATAAACGGTACGAAAATCGTATTTATATTTATTGTCGCCGCTGCTGTCCAAATCCGTAAGATCGGGATTATCGCCGAAAACACCGCCGTTAACATTTTTACCGATTACAAACAACGGAGCCGCGGCGCCGTGATCGGTTCCCATACTTCCGTTTTGTTCTACGGTTCTACCGAACTCGGAAAATGTCATAATAATAACACGATCGGCAACACCAAGAGCTTCCAAATCGCGTTGAAATGCCGTTACGGCTTCGGATAGTCTTGTAAGAAGACTTCCATGTCTACCCAACTGATTCGAATGCGTATCGAACCCGCCGATCGAAGTAAGGTAAACCGGGGTTTCCAAACCACCACCGACCAGTTGAGCAACGATGGACAATTGTTCCGCTAAATTCGAATTAGGGTAATTCACTTTATTTTCAATTGTGTCGGCTTTTTCCTTAATCAATTCGGCGTAACGGATTGAACGCGCCTCTATTTCTTTAATGAATCGCAATTGATGCCCGGCTAAAGTATCCGGAGGCGGATCGTTATCCGCCGAACTTCCGTTTATCAATTGAAAAAATCTGTTAGGGTCTTCAAACGCGATTCCGAGCGAACCGCTTTGACATGTGCATTCGAGTAAAGTCGACTGAGCCGAACCAAGCTGAATTGCCATCGGATGATCGGGATTAAACTCCGGATCGTTCATTACCGAGTATCCCAAATATCTTCCTATCCAACCGTCGCTTATGTATTCATCCGAATCGGATGCCGATAGCCAAATATCGGTTGAACGAAAATGCGAGCGATTTTGGTTTTCGTAACCGACATTCTGTACAATTGATAATTTCCCTTCGTCGTACAATTGTTTGAATCCCTCCATCGCCGGATGTAAACCGGTAAGCGTGTTAACCCGTAAAACATCCGATTTCGCAATTGCAATATCGGGTCTGAATTTATAATATAAATCATCTTCGAACGGAACTACGGTGTTCAGACCGTCGTTACCACCGCTTAATTGCACTAAAACCAGCACCTTTCCGTTATTTGCAGTAGTTTTGAAAATAGATTTCGAGAATGCCCGGACGGGAATGTTACCCAACGTTAATGAAATCGATCCCGCTCCGGTTATTAATCCTAATTGACGTAAAAATTTTCTTCTATCCATAAAAATTTCCTTTTAACAAAGTTGATATTCGGGCAATCTGAATAACGCTTTAAAAAACGATTCCAATCTTTTTTCCGAGTTTTCGTTGTGAGTCGACCAATCGTAAACCGCCGAACCGTCGAGTAAAGTATCGAGTAAAAACTGTCTTCTGTTTTCGCTTAAGGGAAATTGTAAATATAAATTTATCATTTCGTCAACAAACTGTTCGGCATTTTCAGCCGAGTCGAATGTTCGCGCAAATTCTACAATATTTATTTCAGATTCGTCCCCGTTTACAATTTTATCCGTATAAACGTGCCTGGCCGGAAGGGTTGTTGTTGAAATCCATTTTTTGTCGCCTTCCCAACCGGCAACGTTCGGCGGCTCAAAGGGCACTTGGTCCAGTATGTTTGCCGTTCTTCTCAAATAATCATAATTAGGTTGATTAATTTTTAATTGTTTAATTAGAGTCAGTATAAATTCTATTGGACTCTTAATTTTTGCACCTATTACTTCGTCGGTGTAAAAAATAACGGATTTGAGTAAAGTTGAAAGCACGGGCCTAATTTCGTAATTGTTGTCTCGGAAAATCTGAGCCATTTCACTTACCAAAGCTTCATCCGGTTCGAAGTAAACAAATTCCTTGTAAAGTTTTCTGCAAATAAACTTAGAAACGGCTTCTTTCGTGAAGATAATTTCAATTATATCCTCATAATTGAAGTTGCCGGTTTGTCCCATAAAAGTTTTCGGAGTATCGTCAAACCTATCGGGATTAAAATATGAGTTTAAATCTTCCACTTGCCAACCAGTAAGCGCTCTGGCCGCTTCTACTATATCGTTTTCGGTATAATTACCGATTCCAAGAGTAAAAAGCTCCATTAATTCCCGTGCATAATTTTCGTTAGGATCGTCTTTATGATTTTTTTGTCCGTCCAAATAAATCAACATTGCCGGATCGGTAGTTACTTTCTTAGTGAGTTCCTTAAAATTACCGAAAGCATAATCACGGAATAACTTATTTTGCCAATACATTAATTGAGGAAGTCGCACCACGGAAAGTTGGGATACGAAATGATTATGCCAAAACAAAACCATTCTTTCTCGAAACGAATATCCTTGGGTCAACATCAAATTAAACCACCAAAACGTCAACTCGTACGATCTTTCAGTACGGTTTGTGTTGGAAGGATCAGTAACCCAAAAACCCGGACTTTGCGGCTCGGGTAAATCTTTCAGCAAATAATTATCAACGAAATCTTCTATTGTTAGGGAAAGTGCAAAATCCAAATCCTCTTTTGTAAATCCGAATAATGCTCTCGATAATAAATGTGAGGCGGTTCGTGTATTCCAGTCTGCTATTTTATATAAATTTTTTCTTCCCATTTATTACCTTGCATAAATTTTATTTTAAAAATCTGTTAGTTTGGTTCAAAAAAAGTACCAATGTGATTTAAATCATAAAATTCGATTTTCGTACTCTTTTCCCACATATTAAATATTCCTTAAAAAAGAAGTAAAATATTTACGTGTAACTTTTACTTATAAAAGAAATATCGCCTAAAATGCGAACGAAGCCGATAAATACGAAAATGTAGCACCGCCGCCGCCAATGTTATTAAAGCCTTGGCGCAAAACATCTTCGTTAACGGTTGCATCCAAAGAGAATCCGCCGAACCTAAATCCTACACCGAGCGTCAATCCGCCGTTAACTGGGAAATAAGCCGTGGAAATCACTTCGTTTTTTGTTGTGGGTGAAGTAGCGCTTTGCACGGAAACCTTGCTTGTTGCAACGTTGTAACCTATTCTTCCTATAAACCAATCGGTTAAGTTCCACTCTGCACCGATTTTCCAATGAGGGAAAGAAGTAGTAGTTCTGGTTAGCTTAGGAGTAACACCGGAAATTTCCGGGTCCGTAACAGACAAAACTTCGTAGCTCGGTCCGCCGGCTAACAAAAAATCGCCCATACGGTAATTAATTCCCACTCCTACGGAAAAAGAAGTGTATGAAGGTAAATCCGTTGTGGTTACACCTGCTTGGTCGCCTATTTTTGCACTTCCTTTACTATTAAGAAAAGTTATCACCGGAACTATTGCCATTTTAGCAGATGTGTAATAAAAAGCTCTTGCGTTTAATCCGATTATCGTTTGGGAAAAAGAAGTTTCGGAAGTTTGTTGTGTTTCCAACGTGGTGCTTGGGAAAATAATGTATGCTCCCAAATCCAAAAATAATTGTCTCGATAGACTGGAAAGATATCCGATATTTATACCGAGCTGGCTAGCCGTACCCACTTCGGAACCGCCGGTAGCCGGTTTATTTTCTTTGGTTGATGATGTATAGGAAATTCCCAACCCGAATGTATGTCCGCCGGCAGTATATGCTCCGAGGAGCACGACGTTGTTATCCAAAGGTGTAACGGGAGCACCGCCAATTGTGCCGTTCGTTTCGTCAACTAAATTGTACGGGTCCAATTTGGCAATCGAACCGCCGTTAAAATCCCTTCTTGTAAATAATGCTCCGAATGAAAAATTGCGGTTTGCCCTTAAATTCACACCGATAAACTGCCCGATTCCTCCCCTTTCAAAATTATTTGCTACTGTCGATCCTATGTCGCCGAATACGAAATTATCGTATTTGGAAATCCAAGCGGGATTTGTCGTAACGAAAAAAGGATCTGCGATATAATCGTTAGATCCCATCGATAAAATTCTTGCGTAACTTCCTTGTTTTTCGAATTGATGGTAATATTGACCGTTCGTTGTAGATAATAATACAATGAACAGAGTCAGTACAAATACACCCATTCCTTTCATACTCCCTCCGTTAAATGGAAAATTTTATTATTTTAATTAGCGGCAAGTTAATGGACGATGTGACGTGTGTCAACACTCTTGCAAGAAGAATTCCTCTATTTGAATAATAATCCGGTTTTTTAATCATATAAATACATTATAAATCGATATATTATCGGTAAATTTTTGAAAAAGTTTAGCAATTTTTAACGAACGAGGGATTAATTTTGAAATCGACGAAAATTTTTATTTCGCTTCTGTTTTTACTGTTAACCGGAACGGCAATGTTGTTTTTGTTTTCTAGTTTTTATACCGGTTATGAATCCGTGGAATTATCCGATACCAATAAAGCTGAAGATCCTTCCCTTTACCCGCAAGAGTATAAAATTGTTTCACCCAAAATCGAAGGAGAATATTTCTTTTGCGGAGAAGAAGTTCCAATTAAAAATATCGATGTAAAGGAAAGATTGGAACGCGAACTAATTGTAAATACTTATTGGCATTCCCTCACCTTGTTATCTTTGAAAAGAGCGAACCGCTGGTTTCCTGTAATCGAACCGATACTTAAAAAGAATAATATCCCCGATGATTTCAAATATCTTGCATTAACCGAGAGCATGCTAACCAATGCCGTTTCCCCCGCAGGCGCCGTCGGATTTTGGCAATTCAAAAAGGAGGCTGCACGTGAATACGGTTTGGAAATTAATTCCGAAATCGATGAACGGTACCATATTGAAAAAGCCACCGAAGCGGCTTGTAAATATTTAGCAGATTCATATAAAAAATACGGAAATTGGACATTGGCGGCAGCCTCGTATAATTACGGAAAATCCGGAATAGACGAACAAATAGAAAAACAAAAAACGAAAAATTATTATAACCTCGTTCTTCCCGAAGAAACTTCAAGATATATTTTCCGGATAGTGGCAATTAAAGAAATTTTGAACAA
Organism: uncultured Melioribacteraceae bacterium; assembly: GCA_964553325.1. Taxonomy (GTDB): domain Bacteria; phylum Bacteroidota; class Ignavibacteria; order Ignavibacteriales; family Melioribacteraceae; genus BMS3ABIN04. Next base: position 7,615 of record CAZKKI010000011.1, read on the forward strand.
TCCGCGGCGTTTCGGTTTTTATTACGAGGAAGATAATTTATACAAACCTTACCGGACTTACGAAATTGCCGTTAACAAGGAAGTGAAAAGTTGGGCGGATTTTGCAAAAGCTCACGGAATAAACTACCGGATTCTCAAAATGTTGAATCCGTGGTTAAGAAAACATTATCTAAAAAACAAAAAACATAAAACTTATAAAATTAAACTACCGGTAGAAGGCAGTATTTATGTTATTCCCGATTAACCGAAGTTCTTAATTTTTCCAAAAGCATAGCAAAATCTTCCGGTAATTCCGAATCCAATAAAATTTCCTTTTTTGTTACCGGATGAATAAAACCCAAAGTTTTTGCGTGAAGCGCTTGACGAGGCATAATTTCAAGCAAATTGTTTACGCGCTCTTTTATTTTGGGAATGTTGGTTCCATACGAAATCCTTCTGCCGCCGTATGTCGGATCCCCGAAAACGGGATGGTTTATACTAGAAAGATGAACCCGTATTTGATGAGTTCTGCCCGTTTTGAGTCGTAACTTTATTAACGATGTGAATTCGAATTCTTCCAAAACTTCGTAATACGTATGCGCATGTTTTCCTTCCGTTTCGCTGATGGCAAATTTTTTTCTATCCTTTTTACTTCTGGCAATGTTACCGATAACTTCCCCTTTCGGTTCATCGAATAAACCCCAACAAACAGCCCAATATTCCCTTTTTATTGTGTGCGAACTGAACTGTTCGGCTAATTTCAAATGGACCCATTCGTCTTTGGCAACAACAAGCAAACCGGTTGTTTCTTTATCCAACCGGTGGATTATGCCGGCTCGTACTTCTTCGTTCACTTTGCTTAATTTCTGCGTGTAGTGTAATAGCGCATGCACCAACGTACCGGTATAATTTCCCGCCGAAGGGTGAACGACCATTCCCGCGGGTTTGTTAATAACCATTAAATAATCGTCTTCGTAAACAATATCGAGGGGAATGTCTTCAGGTTCGATTTTATCGGGACGTGGTGAAATAGGAACCGTAACATCTATAACATCGCCGGGCGAAATTTTATAGTTCGCTTTAACAATTTTTCCGTTTACTTTAACAAGCTCGTTTTTTAATAATTTTTGGACTTTAGCACGTGAGGTATGTTCAATTGAGTTTGCCAGGAAAGTATCAATCCGTTCTTTCTTTTTACCCTCCGGTATTTTGAACGTCAATTTCTTTTCTTGTATTATCGCCATTCTCTAATTTTTTTTCTTCCGCACTGTTTGTTTCTTCTTTTTGCCGTTCTCCCTCTTTTTCCGCATGTTTTTTACCGGAACCGGCATTCGCAAACAACATTAATACTACACCAATTGTAACAGCAGCGTCGGCAACATTAAATATAGGCCAACGTTCGTATGTATGTCCGAATAGTGTGAAGTCGAAAAAATCGACGCTAAAAAAATCGACTACTTTTCCGTAAAACAACGGAGCGTAACCGAAAATTACGCCGTAAAAAGTTCTGTCGATTAAATTTCCTACCGCTCCGCCTAAAATCAATGCAAGAGCAACACGTAACAACAGGCTCTCGTGTCTTACCTTCCATAAAAAATATAGAATCAAAACACTGGCAACAATTGTAAACAGAGACAATAACAATTTAGCGGTCCCGTCTCCAACGCTAAACCCGAACGCAATGCCGGGATTTTCCACATACCAAATTTTGAAAAAAGAGCCGAATACGTCAAAATTAGAACCGTACTCCATACCTTTATGATTGATATTCAAAATAGGTATGGTTATTCCTTTAACTAATAATTTTGTAACTTGGTCGATTATTACAACCAGCAGAGAAATATATAAAACCCTCACTCTTAAAATTTCCTCTGCATTTTTTGTTTAACTTGAACGCAATGCTGCGTATGCGGAACCGCAAGAAGTCTTTCTTTCGGAATTAACGGACAAGTCGGACATAAATGTTGTGGTTCGTCTATGCATTCGATGCAAATTCCGTATGTTCCGTTTTCAATCCGGGCAAGGGCGTCTTCCAAATAACTTAAAAATTTTGTTTCCCTTTGCGCCCACAAATAAAGTTTCTCACGTTCTTGTGCATCCGTACCTTGTTCGGCCATGTGCAAGGAATACGGCGAATTTTCATTTACATATTGACCTGTAGTAGGATCCATCATCTGGTCTCTCAAATTTTGAAGCTGATCTAAAATCTCGGCACGCTTTTCCAAAATTACTTTTTTAAACATTGCCAAATCTTTTTTTCCGTATCCCTTGATTTTCTTTACCTTTTTTGTGGGGGAAATAACTTCAACTTCTCTAACGGATCTTTTGCGCGAAGACACTTTCTTAACGGGCTTTTCCTTTTTGGCTGCAGTTTTTGAAGCCGCTTTGGTTTTTGTTTTAGCCGCTGTTTTCTTCGTACTTTTTGAAGTAGTCGCTTTTTTAGAAGCGGCTTTTTTTACCGTTTTCTTACTCGATGCGCTTTTTGTATCTTCTTTTTTTTGAGATTTTGCTGTTTTGGTTTTTGTTTTCGTCGTTTTCTTTTTTACTTCTTTTTTAGCCATAATTACCTCCGCTTTCTCGGAAAGTTACTATTCTACTTTATCAATTGCAACAGAACAATGAAACTCGCCAAGCTTTAATTCTTGCTCGTTTTCCTTCGAGCCGTTGTTGTAAAAAATGTTATTCGCCAAAATTTCGTTCTTAACATAATTTTCGGATTTTTTAATATATTCTATTAATTTTTCATCACCGTTAACGTAAACATTTATTCTGTCAATTACATCGAGTCCCGCTTCCTTTCGAATGTTTTGAACTCTGTTAACAAATTCCCGTGCGAGGCCTTCCGCAATTAACTCCTCGTCCAATTCCGTATCTATTGCAACGGTTATACCGTCTTGCGATTCGACCAACCATCCTTCGATTTGTTGGCTGACAATCTCCACGTCGTCTTTTGTGAGTTCAACCTTGTTTCCTTCGACTTCTATTTCCATTCCGCCGTTTTTCTCGAATTCGGCAATTTGTTCGTTTGTGAAAGAACGGATGATTTGCGCCAATTGTTTCATTAATTTTCCGTACTTCGGTCCCAAAGATTTAAAATTGGGTTTAGCGGATTTCGTAACTATTCCGGAATCGTCTTCCAAAATAACTAATTCTTTAATATTCACTTCTTCCAAAATCAAATCTTTCATTTTTTCAACCGCTTCTCTTTTTTTGGCATCGGTTGCAACCATTATTTTCCGCAAAGGTTGTCTTACCTTTAAATTCGATTTGGCTCTCATTGAGCGAGTAAGATAAACAACTTTTTGCGCAACATCCATTTTAAATTCGAGTTCTTCTTCCTTGTATAGCTTTTCCGGAAAATCCACCAAATGCACCGACTCGAATTTTTCCAATCGGCTTATATCGTTAAGATTTTTATAAATTTCATCCGCAATAAACGGAGCGAACGGAGCTGTTAATTTTGCAACCGTAACCAACGCTTCGTAAAGGGTTTGGTACGCCGCAATTTTCGATTCGCTTATCTCCGATTTCCAAAATCGTCTTCTGTTTCTTCGCACGTACCAATTCGACAATTGATCTATCGTAAAAGAAGCAACTGCTCGGGCAGCTTTGGTTACATCGTAGTTGTCCATGTGTTTTTCGTATTCTTCAACTAAGCTGCTTAGCTTTGAAATTACCCAACGATCGATTTCCGGTCTTTTTTCGTACGGGATTTTTTCTTCCGCAAATGTAAAACCGTCTATGTTTGCATAAAGTGCAAAAAACGAATATGTGTTTACAAAAGTGCCGAAAAATTTCCTTTGAACTTCAACGATTCCTTCTTCGTCGAACAAGGTTGCTTTCCAGGGCGGACTTGCAGTTACAAGATACCAGCGGGTTGCATCGGCGCCGTATTTGTCGAATAATTCGAAAGGATCGACCGTATTGCCTTTCGACTTCGACATTTTCATTCCCTTTTTATCGAGTATCAATTCGTTTACAATAACGTTTTTGTAGGCAACGCTATCGAACAACATTGTTGCAATTGCGTGCAATGTGTAAAACCAACCGCGTGTTTGGTCTATTCCTTCGCAAATAAAATCCGCCGGGAAATTCCTTTCGAACACTTCTTTATTTTCGAACGGATAATGAAATTGTGCAAAAGGCATTGAACCGGAATCGAACCAAACATCAATTAATTCCGGAGTGCGTTTATAAATTTTACCGTTTTTTTCGAACATCACTTCGTCCACAAACGGTTTATGTAAATCTATTTCTTCCTCCGGTAAATCGGCAACCTTTATTCTTTTTCCGTCTCTTTCAACAAATCCTTCTTTCAATTCGGCTATACTACCGACTGCAAACATATCGCCATCGCTGCTTATCCAAATCGGCAAAGGCGTTGCCCAAAATCTATCGCGCGAAAGCGCCCAGTCCTTATTTTCTTCCAACCAATTTCCAAATCTTCCGCTTCCGACTTCCGGAGGATGCCAGTTAATCGTTTTGTTTAATTCGACCATTCTATCGGCAACTTCGGTCGTTTTAATAAACCACGATTCGCGAGCATAATAAATAACCGGAACGTTATCGAACCGCCAGCTGAACGGATATGAATGTACAATCGTTTCCTTTTTATAAAGTTTTCCCATTTCGCGGAGTTTCTTAATGATACCGTCGTCGGCATCCTTAACAAACATTCCTTTGAAATCGGTTACTTCGTCGGTAAATTTTCCGCCTCGTGTAACGGGTTGCAAAAACGGTAAATTATATTTTTTCGAGACCTCGTAATCGTCCGCACCGAATGCCGGCGCCATGTGTACAATTCCGGAACCGTCTTCCGTGCTAACAAAATCCGCTTCAACAACATAAAATGCATCTTTGTCGACTTTCAAATAATCGAACAACTGCTTGTAATGTTGCCCCGCCAAATCTTTACCTTTAAACTCATCGACGATTTCGTAATCGTGATTAATAACTCCTAACCGGTCTTTAGCTAAAATCAGATATTCGTCGTCAATTTTAATCTTCACATAATCGATATCGGAACCTACAGCCAATGAAACATTCGAAATCAACGTCCACGGGGTTGTCGTCCAAACCAGAAAGTAAGTTTTCCCGTCTTTAGTCAATTCGGATTCTTCCAGTTCCATTAGAACATAGACGGAAGGATCTTTCGTTTCTTTATATCCCAAAGCAAGCTCGTGCGAGGAGAGGACGGTTTCGGATTTGGGGCATTGTGGAACGATTTTATAATCTTTGTATATCAAACCTTTATCAAAAAGTTTTTTCAAAGCCCACCAAACCGATTCGATATAATCGTTATCGCAAGTTATGTATGCATCGTCGAGGTTAAGCCAATACCCCATCCGGGTAGTCATTTTTTCCCATAAATCCTTGTACGTGAAAACGGATTTCTTACATGCTGCATTGTATTTTGCAATACCGAATTCCGGTATCTCACTTTTGTTTTTTATTCCGAGCTGTTTTTCAACTTCGATTTCAACGGGTAAGCCATGAGTATCCCAACCTGCTTTTCTATGTACACGATAACCTTGCAAAGATTTATAACGGCAAACCAAATCCTTCAGAGTTCTTGCCATCACATGATGCAATCCGGGTTTCCCATTTGCCGTCGGCGGCCCTTCGTAAAAAGTGAAAGGTTTGTCTTCGGGTCTGGTTTCAATACTTTTTTCGAAAATTTTATTTTCTTCCCAAAATTTAAGTATTTGTTCCTCAATCTTCGGATAGCTTATTTTGTCGTATTGTTTGAATTTCATAGCTTTATCTCGCCGCTTAATTTTGTTACTCGTTTTCTTCGTATTTTTTAATTAAGTCTTTTTCAATTTGAATGAATTCTTTTATTTGTCTCTCGATTTTATTTCTAACTTCAATAATTTGATTTGCTTGCTTTTTTGCGTCCATAATAATTTTTTCTGCATTCAGTTTCGCTTCCTTAACAATTATCTCTCCTTCCTTTTCCGCATTTTGAATAATTTTCTCCGAGCCTTGCCATCCGGCCGACATTTTTTCAACTCTTCGCTGCAATTGAAATACATTGGATACGGCCATACCGAAAACACCCATGAGGCCGAGGAAAATATTCCTCAGGCTATACAACACAAGCGTATCGATGGGTAGAACGGCTTTTTCTTCCGATTGCTCGAAGTATCCGACAAAGGCAAGAATCAATACCAAGCTTAAAAGCGTTGCCGCAACAATTACGGCGAATGTAATTTTTCCACCGTACTCCCAGCCTAAGGTTAAATTGATTATCCAACCGCAGGCAAACGCAAACAAAGAAAGAACAAACCAAACCGTAAACTTATAAATTTCCCCGGAAATTAAATCGGCTCCCAAAAAATTCGAGAAAAAAATTATCAGAGCCAAAATAATAGGTGTGATGTAGTAGATTTTTTTCACTTCTTTCACAGTTTTTTTATAACCTCTTTCATTATTAATGTCATTTTGGGTTCCGCTTCCATTGCGGTTGCAATAATTTCTTTTACGTCAACCGGTTTTAAAGATTCAGGAAAACATTCGTCGGTAATAATGCTTAAACCGAGTACTTTCATTCCCATGTGGTTTGCTACAATATTTTCGGGAATGGTGGACATACCCACAACATCCGCACCGATGGTTCTTAAAAACCGGTATTCCGCTTTCGTTTCCAAATTGGGGCCCGGGACGGCAACGTAAACACCTTTTTGTACTTTTATTTTATTTTCGAGTGCAACGGATTCAGCCAGTTCGATCAAATCGTAACTGTACGGTTCACTCATATCGGGGAAACGCGGTCCCAATTCATCTTCGTTTTTGCCTATTAGCGGATTGTCGCCCAACAGATTTATGTGATCGACAATAATCATAACGTCGCCCTTTCTAAATAACGGATTCATACCGCCGCACGCATTCGATACAAGTAACGTTTGCACACCTAAAAATTTCATCACTCGAACGGGATATGTAATTTGTTGCATCGAGTAACCTTCGTAGTAATGGAATCTTCCTTGCATTGCCACTATATTTTTATCGCCTATTTTACCGAATATCAATTTACCTTTGTGCGATTCGACAGTGGACAGGGGAAAGTGCGGCAGATCGGAGTAATTTATTTCGTGGGCAATTTCAATTTCATTTACCAAACCGCCCAATCCGGTTCCGAGAATAATTCCGATTTCGTAATTTTCGGAAGTTGTCTTTCGGATTACTTCCAATGTTTCGTTGATTTTGTTGATTAATTCGCTCATATTAATTTCTCCACAATGTCGTCAATATCCATTTCACCGTCATCTTTCGAATCGGGATTTTCATTTTCTTGTAGTTCTTCTTTTATTTCGGTTTCTTTATCGGATAGTTTCATATCCAATAATTCCAATTGTGAATTTATAATTGCTTTTAATTTAGCTACGAGTAATTCTTTTTCTTCCTTCAAATGAAAAACGCCTTCGCGAATGAACTGCGCTTCTTCCTGCGCCTTTTCAACAATCTGTTTTCCTTTCAGCTCGGCTTCTTTCATCATAATTGCAATCTGTTTTTTAGCATCTTCAATTGCCCTGTTCGATGCTTCTTGAGCCGCAATTAGGGATTCTTGAAAATTCTTTTCGATTTTTTTGTAATCTTCCATCCGTTCTTTAAGTTCGGATATCTCTTCGTTTAGTTTTGTGTTTTCTTCCGTCAATTTTTCAAATTCATCGGCAAGTTTTTCCAAGTATGCTTTAACTTCGTCTTTATCGTAACCTCTAACGGATTTTGTAAATTCTTGACTCTTAATTCCAAACGGAGTGAATTTCATTTTACCCTCAATAATTTCTTGAACCGAATATTGCTGTCCCTATCCTCAGCATTGTTGCGCCTTCTTCAACGGCAATTTCAAAATCGTTTGTCATTCCCATGGAAAGTTCGGTAATATTAAATCCGTTCCGGATTAGCTTCTCTTTCAATTTTCTCAGCGAACCGAAGCAACTTCTTAATATTTTTTCATCCGAAACGAACGGCGCCATTGTCATCAAACCGATTAATTCCAAGTTTGAAGCTTCCGCACAAAATTCCGCCACTTTAATAATTTCGTCTTCGGTTCTTAAACCGAATTTGGAATCTTCGCCGGAAGTGTTTATTTCCAAAAGAACTTTTTGTTTTTTATTCAGCTTAGCCGAACGTTTATTAATTTCACCTGCTAATTTTATTGAGTCGACAGAATGTATAAACTCGGCCGATTTTACAACATCTTTAACCTTATTTGTTTGCAGATGCCCGATGAAATGCCAAGTTATATTTTCAATTATTTCAGCAGATTTTCTTTTCAGCTCTTGAGCCTTATTCTCACCGAAATCTTTAATTCCCAATTTAAAAGCTTCAAGAATTGCATCGTTCGGTTGTGTTTTCGAAACAGCGATTAACCTTATTTCCGATCTGTTTCTATCGGCTCTTAAGCAAGCTTCCTCTATTTTTCTTTCGACGGCTTTAATTCTTTCGGCAATCATCAGTTTTAATTCAGAATTTTGAATTTATTTGTTTTTACGCCTAAAATCAATATTAAAGTAAATACAAAGATACAAAATTTGTATTTCTTAAAATAAATTAAATACGAAGAAGTAAAAACCGGATTTTGTTAAATAAATGTTTTTAATACGATGACAATAATAAAAACAGCAAATATTTTTTTAATAACCTTGGAAGGATATTTTTTGAAAAATTTTGCGCCGGTAAAATTGCCGATAAGGGCTCCCGTGCCCAACAAAACACCGGCATAGATGTGAATGTAGCCGATTAGACCGTTAATGTCTTCTATCCCCGAAGTTAAAATCCCGTATGCAATCGTCGAACTTATCATAGTAACAGCAACGACAAGCGTAGCCGAACCGATGGCTTTTTTAATATCGAGAGCAAAGAAAAACGTTAAAACCGGAACGAAAATAATTCCACCGCCCAAACCGGTTAATGCCGAGATTCCTCCGACGATTAAACCGAAAGGAAACAAAAACTTGTCGCTTAATTTTCTTTTCAGTTGCGGCTCCCCGTCTTTTTCGAATAATATTTTTGCAGCAACCAAAAGTAAAATGGAAACAATTGTCAGTTTCAAAACTTCCGCATCGATTGTAATTACGAATTTCGGAACTACGAAAGCGGAGATTAAACTGCCCGTTAGTAAAGGTCCGGCTTTTTTAAATACGACATTTTTCATTCTGTAATGTTGAAAAAAAGCGCCTGTTGCGGAGAAACTTCCCGCAAACAACGAAGTTGCCACTACAATGTGAATCAGCTGATTGTGAGTTACATTAAGGTAAGGCAAAATAAAAGTAAGAACCGGAATGAAAATCAATCCTCCGCCAATTCCTAACATGCTCGATGCAATTC
>CAZKKI010000012.1:0-7518 GCA_964553325.1 uncultured Melioribacteraceae bacterium
TTCGGTTGCCAAGACGAAAATTCGGTTTTGGAACCCGTTGAAAAACAAGTACAACAAACTCAACCGGAAAAAAACTGGTTAACTTTTTCCGATAATCAAAAAAACTCCATAGAAGAATTTTACTTTTTAAGTAAATATATCAACGGAGCTTACGGCGGTGGTTTCTACTTTTATGGAACTATGAGTAGTGATGTTTACGTTAAAGGTAAATTTTACGTTCCGGCCGGAGCTTACGAAGGTATTAAAAAAATGGGAGTAACTCTTGATAGCGAAACTGTAACTGCCGATTTTTCTCCTTCTCCAACTACATTTAATAAACCGGTTCTCTATTCCATTGAATACTACGGTGTGGATTTAACCGGTGTGAATCCAAACAAAGTCGATTTTTATTATATCGACGGAAGCGGTAAAAAAGTTAAGGCAAACTACGATGATATAGTAATAGATGTTGACAGAGGGTTCTTGGCGGTCTACAATGCTCAATTGCCCCATTTTTCAAGATATGGTTTTGTGAACTAATAAAATTTCCGAAAGAGTAATAAATGACTACCAACAACGCAAATAATGGTAACTTCGTAAAGGATATTCAAAACCTGCTAAAAAACTTCATGGAAAAAAAGCAGGTTAAAAATTTCAACGAAAGAGTTTTGAAAAAATATGGAATTACAATCAAGAAACCGGATTACTTGAGCGAAACCGATAGAAAACAACTCGAAGTGAAATTCACTCCGGCAAAAGATAGAATGGAATTGGATAGAGCCATTACTTTTGCGGAAAAAAATCTCGAAGGTGAAAAATATCCCGAGTTGCTGTTAAAGTTAGGTCAACTTTGCATCTCTCACGGAAAATATAACCTCGCCGAAGAAATTTTACTGAAAGCAAAAAAATTGAACAAGAACGAAAAGCTTTCGGCTGAAATTTATTTAGGTTTGAGCGACCTGTATGCCCGAATTACCGATTTCGAAAAAGCAATTAATTATGCTAAAAAATCTCAAAAAAAATTCGATAAATTAAACGATAAATTAGGTTTGGCAAAGTGTAAAAATACATTGGGCACTTTTTATGCCGAACTCGGTAATCTTTCAAAAGCCAAAAAACTGTTCGAGGAGAGTTTATCGCTATTAAATGAGAAGGAACAACTCCTAATGAGTGCCATGCTATATCAAAATATAGCGGTAATATACAGCATACACAAAAACTACGACCTTTCAATCCAGTATTTCCAAAAATCCCTTGCCAATTATGAAAAGTTAAATGAGCCGTTAAGAATTGCGGAGACAAGACATAATTTGGCAATGGTCTATATGGATCAAAAATATTATCATTCAGCTTTAAACGAAATCGACCAAAGTATTGAACTTTCCTTGTCAAACGGTTTTCATAGTTTATTGGGTCTGTCTTATTTAAGCAAAGCAAATATTTTAAGTGAACTGAAAGAATTCAAATTTGCAAATGCCTTTGCCGAAAAAGCGCTCGAAGTTACACATGGAACTGATGATAAACTTACAATTGCCGATATTTATAAAATTAAGGGTAGATTGGAATTCTATCTGGGAAATTATGATTTGGCTGAAAATTACTTGCTTTCGAGTTTGAGAATTAACAAAAAATATAAAAACCAAATGAACATTGCGGAAACATCGTTGGAATTAGCAAAAGTGTACGACGCTCAATACAAAGAGACCGAAAGAGATGTTTTTTTGGATGTAGCTTTGAAATTTTACAAAAAAATCGATGCAATTGAACAAATAGAAGAAATTAATTTCTTAAAAAAATCGGTTCACCAAACAACAAATTAAAAACGGTTAAATGATGAGTCAGAATACTAATTTACTTACGGAAATAAAGGAAATACTTACGAAATACATCGGTAAGAACGACGTAGAAAAATTTTATGCACAATTGGAAGGTAAACCGGTCTCGAAAGAAAAAAACATTCTTGACGATCTCTTCCAGATTGAAGCTGAAATCAGTGAGGGAAGCGATATTCGGGCTCAAATAGATATGGTAATTACATTTGTACAAGACAATCTGGAAGGCGAAAAACTTTCGGATTTTCTTCTTCAACTAGGACGGTTAATGATTGATAACGGTGAATTGGATATTGCCGAGGAAATAAACAAAGATTTAATTTCACAACCAAGTCAAAATGATCTTCTCGATTCCACCAAAGCAAATGCCCTTTTGTCCTTGGCAAAAATAAATTGGCAACAAGGTATTTGGGACGAATCATTGAAATACACACGCAAAGCATATTACATCTTTACTAATTTGAATGATAATATCGGTTGCGCAAAATGTGAAAACATGTTCGGAACTATTTACGGGGAGCGGGGTGAAATAGCTAAAGCCACAGCACATTTCGAAAGAGGCAAGGCTTACTTGTACAATAATCAAGATCCCGAAACACAAGCAATGTTTGAAACCAACCTTGGAATCCTTTATAACATGCAAGGTGATTATCCGAAAGCCTTAAAAAATTTCAGAAACAGTTTGAGGATTTACAAAAATCTTAAAAACACAAAATTAATTGCCCGCGTAACCCACAACATGGGAATGGTTAAAACCAAAATGAAAAATTACGAAGGCGCTTTGGAAGATTTTAATAAAAGTATTAACATTTCGCTTAAACATAATTATTTATCAAATTGTGCAATCTCTTATATCGCAAAAGCATATATTTATTCCCAAACCGACAGACCCGAATTAGCGGAAATCTTTACCGATAAAGCAATGGAAATCGCATATAAACTCAACGACACATTAACAATTGCCGATATTTACAGAGTAAAGGGATTAATCCAGAAAAATCTTGGAAATCTTGATTTTGCCGAAGAGCTTTTCGAAAACAGCATCAGACTAAATAAAGATAAAATGAATAAAATTAACGAAGCGGAAACATCGGAAGAGTTAGCAGAAATTTACAAAGAGACCGATAGAACCGAAAATGCAAAAGCTCATATTAAAAAAGCACTGAAATATTATAAAAAAATTAAAGCTGAAAATTTAGCTGAAAACTTAAAACATTCATTACAAAATATATCCACCGCAACAGCATAAATAATTGGATTCACTTTCTTTATAAATTGCTTAAATATTCCCCGACAGAATTTATTCCTTCATTTATGAAGTTTTCCCTACGGATAAAAAAACAAAATACATGAAATTGATTTTCAGGCATACAATTACTGCTCCCAGGCAAATGCATGTAATCCCGATTGTTAATCAACTTATTGTTTTGAAAGCACTTACACATATTTTATTCGAATGGCACAAATAATGATTAACCGGTGGAAACAAACAACAAACTAAGGAGCATTAAAATGAAAAGCTTAATTTTATCATTTACTCTATTGACCTTTCTTTTGATTGGTTCGGTTGATGCAAATGCACAGATTATAGTAAAAATAAAACCTCCGGCACCAAAAGTAGTAATAGTACATAAGAAGCACAGACCCAATTACATTTGGGTCGATGGACATTGGAAAGTAAATCGATATGGAAAATATGTTTGGGTGGAAGGTCATTGGATAAAGAAAAGGCACGGTTACATTTGGGTAAACGGTCACTGGAAAAAAGTTAAAAGCGGATGGGTATGGGTTCCCGGGCACTGGAAAGCAATTTGAATGTCTTTACGCTCCTCCGGATAAATAAAAGTCCACTGCAAAAACAGTGGACTTTTTTATTACATTTCTAAAAAACCGGAAAATTGTTCATTTCACTTTTGTAAAGTTTTTGTTAACTTCGCATATTTTGAAAAATCTGTGAAGGTAGCAATGGATACAAAACAACATCAAGAAAGCTGGCGGTTTCCGAAAGAATTTTGGTTAGCCAATTTAATGGAACTCTGCGAAAGAGCGGCATATTACGGTTTCTTCATTGTACTGACATTATATTTAACGGATATAGTTGGCTTCGACGACAAAGCAACTGGTGTTGTTGCCGGTGTTTTTTTCGCATTACTCTATTTCTTTCCGCCTTTTGTCGGGGCAATTGCGGATAAAATAGGATTCAAAAAAGGATTGATTCTTGCTTTTACTCTTTTGACAATCGGTTATTTTTTTCTTGGTGTTTTTCATTCTAAAGTTTTAGTAATTGTTTTCTTATTCGTTGTTCTTATCGGCGGTTCATTTATTAAGCCGTTAATTACGGGCACAGTGGCAAAAACAACGTCCGAAGTTAATAAAGCCCGCGGTTTTTCACTTTTTTATTGGGTCGTCAATATTGGTGCCTTCGGTGGAAAAACGGTTGTTCCTTCAATCAGGCAAGGTATAGGATTAGAATACGTTAACTTTTTTTCTTCCGGCATGGCATTTCTTGCATTACTTTTAGCGATTTTTATTTTCAAACCCATCGATTCCAATACCGACGGTAAAAAAATTAAAGATGTTGTTGACGCTTTAATAAGGATTTTCAAAACACCACGGTTAATAATACTAACTTTAATTGTTGCAGGATTTTGGATTATCCAACATCAACTTTATGCAACAATGCCCAAATACGTCATTAGGTTGTTGGGAGAAGAAGCCAAACCGGAATGGCTCGCTAATGTTAATCCGTTGGTTGTTGTTATTTTCGTGGTAATAATTACACAACTAACAAAAAAGTATAAAGCCGTTACAGTAATGTTTATCGGGATGTTAATTATGCCTTTGTCGGCTTTGGTAATGGCGTTCAGCCAATCGCTGGAAGCTATAACCGGCAACACTGTTTCCATATTCGGACTTTTCGCACTACATCCGCTTACCGTTATGATGATTATAGGGATTGCAATTCAAGGTTTGGCGGAATGTTTTATTTCTCCGCGATTTTTGGAATATTTTTCACTTCAAGCTCCAAAAGGTGAAGAAGGTGTTTACATGGGATTTAGTCATTTGCATTCCTTCTTTTCGGCACTGGTTGGATTTATTATGTCAGGATTTTTATTGGATAAATATTGTCCCGATCCGAAAACATTACCCGCGGGACTTACTGAAGCGCAACGCGCAGCTTATTATGCCGACGCTCATCTGATTTGGTACTACTTCGTTGCAATTGCTATTGTTGCGGCTTTAGCATTATTTGTGTTCAAAGTAGTAACAGAAAGAATAGATAGAAAAAAACAATTCAATCAGTGAACGCCCGAATGTCTGTAAATTCGGTAATTTGTTTTATTAAAGATTTTTCGTTTAATATTTTATTATCCGTACTTTAATTGCAAAATTCTGTCGCATGTTGTAAATTGTGCAAAAAATCTAACCACGAAACACTATTGTATTACAAATATTTCAGATTTATTAAGGAGTTAATCAATGGCTGACGCAACAAAAAACACCGGTGCTGTTTCCGAAGCACAAATTGCCGTACATTGGAAAGAAGAAGAATATTTTTATCCTCCCACAAAATTCATTGCACAAGCTAATATGACGGACGAAACAATTCTCGAACGTTTCGGAGAGGAAAATTTTCCCAATTGTTTTAAAGAATATGCGGACATGCTGGACTGGTATGAATACTGGCACACTTTGTTAGACGACAGCAATCCTCCTTTTTTCAAATGGTTTGTAGGTGGGAAATTAAATGCCAGTTACAATTGTATAGACCGACATTTACCTAAATACAAGAACAAAGCCGCACTCCATTTCGTCCCCGAACCTGAAGACGAAAAAATAGAACACATAACATTTCAGGAACTGTGGGTAAGAGTAAATGAAATGGCCTCCCTGCTTCAAAGTTACGGTTTAAAAGCAGGCGACACCGTTACATTACACATGCCGATGATTCCCGAATTGCCAATTACAATGTTAGCATGTGCACGCATCGGAGTTATTCATTCGCAGGTTTTTTCAGGATTTTCGGGGAAAGCTTGCGCGGATAGAATTGTTGATGCAAAAAGCAAAATTTTAATAACCGCCGACGCTTATTACAGAGGCGGTAAATTATTAAATCACAAAGAAAAAGCCGACATTGCGGTTGAAGAGGCTGCTAAGGACGGACAAACGGTGGAACATGTTCTAATATGGCAAAGATACCCCGGGAAATATTCATCCGAAACACCACTTGTTGAAGGAAGAGACGTTATTGTAAATGAAGAATTAGAAAAGCATAAACACAAACGTGTTGAACCGGTAAAACTGAATGCCGAAGATACGCTTTTTCTAATGTACACATCCGGAACAACCGGCAAACCCAAAGGAGCCCAGCATTCGATCGGCGGTTATCTTGCGTATGTAACAGGCACATCCAAGTATATTCAAGACATCCATCCCGAAGATGTTTATTGGTGTATGGCCGATATCGGTTGGATCACGGGTCATTCGTATATTGTTTACGGCCCGCTTGCCCTAGCGGCTTCATCCGTTATTTTCGAAGGCGTTCCGACCTATCCCGATGCCGGAAGACCTTGGCGAATTGCTGAAGAATTAGATGTAAATATTTTTCACACTTCCCCGACGGCTATTCGCGCATTACGTAGAATCGGACCGGACGAACCGGCAAAATATAACTATCATTTTAAACATATGACCACAGTCGGTGAACCGATTGAACCGAACGTTTGGCGGTGGTACTACGACGTTGTGGGGAAAAAGGAAGCCGTAATTGTAGATACTTGGTGGCAAACCGAAACCGGAGGCTTTTTATGTTCGACGATTCCGGCTATACATAAAATGAAACCCGGTAGTGCGGGACCGGGCATGCCGGGAATTTATCCCGCTATTCTGGACGATGAAGGAAACCCATTGCCGGCTGGTAGCGGTAAAGCCGGAAATATTGTTATACGAAACCCTTGGCCGGGAAGAATGTTAACAATTTGGGGAGACGACGAAAGATTTGTTCGTCAATATTATGCTAGGTACAACAAAGACCCCGAAAGTAAAGATTGGCACGACTGGCCGTACTTTGCCGGTGACGGGGCGGTTGAAGCACCCGACGGCTATTTTAGAATTCTCGGTAGAATCGACGATGTAATAAACGTTGCCGGACATCGTTTGGGCACAAAAGAATTGGAATCCGCGGCTCTTATGGTCGATGAAGTTGGCGAAGCCGCAGTAGTTCCCGTCGCCGATCCTATTAAAGGTAAAATACCTCATGTGTTCGTCTCGTTAAAACCCGGTATTGAACCGAGCAAGGAAATCGAACAAAAAGTTACGGATACATTGGCAAAAGAAATAGGACCGATTGCAAAACCGGGAAAGGTTTGGATCGTTCCGGATATGCCGAAAACAAGATCCGGTAAAATTATGCGTCGCGTATTGGCAGCAGTTGCCAATAAACAAGACGTTGGCGATGTTACAACTTTAGCAAATCCCCAAGTAGTGGATGAAATAAAAAAGTTAGCCGAATAAATTCAAAAGCTCCTCCGCAGTTTTTTCGGGGGAGCTTTTTATAAAAAATTCCCCTTTCTCTCAACCAAATTCGTCCTTCCAACGTCTTGAAAAACATTTCACGCTTATATGCTTCGCTTCTTGTTTCATATTCTTCATAATAGTGCAGCTTCCACGGTCGATAAGCCTTCGTCGAGCGTACTTTTCCCGCATT
>CAZKKI010000013.1:0-37918 GCA_964553325.1 uncultured Melioribacteraceae bacterium
GAAAGTTCTTTTACGAACAAATTAAAAGTAGGAATGGCAAAAGGAACATTAAAAGCCGTTCTTCAAGATATGGATTATCAAAAATACGGAGGTGTTCCGCTATTGGGTGTTAACGGTATAAGTATAATCGGACACGGTTCCAGCTCAACTTTGGCAATTAAAAACATGGTTCTGCGGGCAAAGGAAATGTTCGATAAAAATTTAATTCAAAAAATTGAGGATTCAATTAAAAATTATGAAAACAAAGTATAAAAGATCGTACAATGCTGTAATAACCGGAACCGGAATGTTCGTTCCGGAGAAAATTTTGGATAACAAATATTTCGAATCGATCGTTGATACAACGGACGAATGGATAAAAACCAGAACCGGTATTGAAGAAAGAAGGATTCTGGAAAACGGTGCAACAAGCGATATGGCTACTAAAGCCGTTGAAGATTTAATGAAAAACACCGGTACGAAACCGGAAGAAATTGATGCAATAATCGTTGCTACGGTAACCCCCGATATGTTTTTTCCGGCAACGGCTTGCCTTGTTCAAGATAACATTGGAGCAAAAAAAGCATGGGGTTTCGATCTTTCCGCTGCATGTTCGGGATTTTTGTACGCTTTACAAACCGGAGCAGGCTTAATCGAAGGCGGTCAATTCAAGAAAGTTGTTGTTGTTGGCGCAGATAAAATGAGCTCGATTGTCGATTACACCGACAGAAAAACATGCATAATTTTCGGAGACGGAGCAGCAGCGGTTTTATTGGAACCAACTGAAGATTTAAGCTTAGGTATACACGATTCGATTCTTGTTTGCGACGGTTCAGGAAGGGATAAACTCTTTATGGAAGGCGGCGGTAGTTTAAATCCGCCTACGCACGAAACCGTTGATAAACGAATGCATTATCTTTTCCAAGACGGAAAAGCCGTTTTTAAAGTTGCCGTTCAACAAATGGCTGATGTATCGGCGGAAATTTTGGAGAAAAACGGTCTTACCGGCGACGATATTGCCTACCTTGTTCCTCATCAAGCGAATTTGAGAATTATTGATGCTACCGCGAGGAGAATGGGCATATCTTCCGACAAGGTGATGATTAATATTCAAAAATACGGAAACACAACCGCTGCAACCATCCCGCTTTGTTTGGCTGAATATTCCAAAGACGGTAAATTGAAAAAAGGCGATAAACTTGTTCTGGCGGCTTTCGGCGGCGGATATACTTTTGGTTCCATGCTGCTAACTTGGGGAATCGATTAATGGGTAAACGGGCGATTTTATTCCCGGGGCAAGGTTCGCAGTACGTCGGAA
Source organism: uncultured Melioribacteraceae bacterium (assembly GCA_964553325.1). Taxonomy (GTDB): domain Bacteria; phylum Bacteroidota; class Ignavibacteria; order Ignavibacteriales; family Melioribacteraceae; genus BMS3ABIN04. Next base: position 1,298 of record CAZKKI010000013.1, read on the forward strand.
TGGCGAAAGACATCGCCGGAAATTCCTCCCTTGCAAAAGAGCTCTTCGAGCTTGCCGAAAAAATTTTGGGATACAAAATTTCCGAAATAATGTTCGATGGGCCGAAAGAAAAACTGCAACAAACTCAAATAACCCAACCGGCTATTTTCATTCACGGCAGCTTACTTTGGAATTTGGTGAAAGGAAACTTATCTGCCGACGGTTTCGCAGGGCATTCTCTTGGAGAATATACTGCGGTTTTTGCCAGCGGCGCATTAACCTTTGAGGAAGCTTTAACCTTAGTTAAAAAACGTGCCGAAGCAATGGCAGAAGCGGGTGAAATTCAACCCGGAACAATGGCGGCTATTATCGGACTTGATAAAAGCAAAATCACGGAAATTTGTAATGTCGCTTCTTCCGTAGGAATTGTAACACCAGCAAATTTTAATTCACCCGGTCAAATTGTAATTTCGGGTAGTGTGGCGGGAGTAAACAAAGCCGTTGAATTAAGTAAGGAAGCCGGTGCTAAATTGGCAAGATTGTTACCGGTTAGCGGTGCATTTCATTCTCCTTTGATGGAAAGCGCACAAAAAAAATTAACCGAGGCTCTCGATTCGGTTAATATGAAAGACACGGCTACTCCGGTGTACGCTAACGTTACCGCCCGACCTGTTTATTCGGGAATAGAGATAAAGGAATTACTTAAGAAGCAACTTTTTTCTCCGGTATTGTGGGAAAGTACGATTCGAAACATGATTGCGGACGGGTTCACTGAATTTATTGAAATAGGTCCGGGAAAAGTTTTGCAAGGTTTGGTTAAAAGAATTGATAAGTCCGTAAGCATATACGGAATCGATAAATTCGAAGATATTGAAAGTTTTAAGAATGTAATTTCGTAAAAATCAAAATTTACGGGAAAGTGGAATTATAGTTCATTTAATAGTATATTTTTCGTCAAAATTGAGAACTAGTTTAACAAAGGATTAAAATTGAGCGAAAACGTTAAAGTAGCATTGGTAACCGGAGGCACGCGGGGAATCGGTCGTGCAATTGTTAAAGAATTGGCAACGAACAAATCTTTGGTTGGCGATTGTATTGTGGCATTTACCTTCAGAAGTTGCGAGGAATGTGCTGAAAGTTTGGTTAAAGAAATCGAAGAAACCGGTAACAAAGCGGTTGCGTACAAAACCGACGCCGCATCGTTCGACCAAGCGAAAGATGTGATTGAGAAAATAATAAAAGAATTCGGCAGATTGGATTTTTTAGTGAACAATGCGGGAATAACAAAGGACAACTTGTTGCTTAGAATGTCCGAACAAGATTTTGACGATGTTATTAATACGAATTTGAAAAGCGTTTTCAATTATACGAAAAACTCCGCACGGCAATTTATAAAACAACGATACGGCAGAATAATAAATATAACATCGGTTGTGGGTATCATCGGTAATGCGGGGCAAGCAAATTATGCGGCATCGAAAGCGGGAATAATAGGATTCACCAAATCCACAGCAAAAGAATTGGCTTCCAGAAATATTAATGTTAACGCTATTGCCCCGGGTTTTATTCAAACCGAAATGACCGATAAATTAAACGAAGCTCAAACAAAAACACTTTTAGAAAATATACCGCTGAAAAGAATGGGCACTCCGGAAGATATTGCCGGGGTTGTATCGTTCCTTTGCAGTCCGCTTGCCGATTATATTACCGGTCAAGTTTTGGCTGTTGACGGCGGAATGGTAATGTAAATAAGTTAATCGTTTTTCCATAAACAAAATACGGAGACATAAAATGGATGTTGAAGCTAAAGTTAAAGAAATAATAATGGATAAGTTGGGAGTTGAAGAATCGCAAATTACTCCCGAAGCATCATTTACAAACGACTTGGGTGCGGATTCTCTCGATATAGTTGAACTGGTAATGGGTTTCGAATCCGAATTTGATATTTCAATTCCGGATGAGGACGCCGAAAAAATTTCAACTGTTGGTGATGCGATTAAATATTTGCAAGAGAAAACCGCCAATTCGTAATTGACACCTCAATTAAGAGGGTTTCCACTTTGGAAGTTTCCGCTTCGAATTCGGGTAACCCTCTTAAAGGATTTCTAATAACAAACATTTCTCGGAGTTATAATGAGAAGACGAGTTGTTGTAACCGGAATGGGCGCGGTAACGCCAATTGGAAATACACTCGAAGAATATTGGGAAGGTTTAAAGGAAGGAAGAAACGGAGCGAATTTAATAACCCGTTTCGATACAAGCGAATTTAAAACCAAATTTGCATGCGAAGTAAAAGACTTCGATGCTTCGAAATACATCGATAAAAAAGCTTTGAAAAGAATGGACCCGTTTACGCATTTTGCTCTTTCCACGGCAATTATGGCGATGGAGGATTCCGGAATAAATTTGGACGAAGTGGACAAGGAAAGATTCGGTGTGGTTTACGGAAGTGGAATCGGGGGGATGGACACGTTCGAAACGCAAATGAGAAATTTATACGAAGGCGGTCCGAGAAAAATCAGCCCGTTTTTCATTCCGATGATGATCTCGGATATTGCTGCGGGACATATATCGATTTACTACGGATTGAAGGGACCGAACTATGCAACAACATCGGCTTGTGCCACGTCGTCGCATGCAATTGGAGACGCGTTTTTCTTAATTCAACGCGGTTCAGCCGATTTAATAGTTTGCGGAGGTGCCGAAGCGTCGATAACTCCAATGTCCATCGGTGGTTTTAACGCCGCTCGCGCAATTTCCACATGGAACGACAGGTACAAAGAAGCTTCCCGTCCGTTCGATAAAGACAGAAACGGTTTTGTAATGGGTGAAGGTTCGGGTACATTAATATTGGAAGAATACGAGCATGCCAAGAAACGCGGTGCGAAAATATATGCGGAAATGGTAGGTGTAGGATTTACCGGCGATGCTTTCCATATTACGGCACCGGCTCCCGAAGGAGAAGGCGCGGCGCGTTCGATGAGAGAAGCAATTAGAGATGCCGGAATTCAACCCGAAGATGTGGATTACATCAATGCGCACGGTACTTCAACCGAATTGAACGATAAGAACGAAACCATCGCAATTAAAACCGTGTTCGGTCAACATGCATACGATATGGTTGTAAGTTCCACCAAATCCATGACGGGTCATTTGCTTGGCGCGGCGGGCGCTGTCGAATCCATCGCTACTGTATTGGCGATTAAAAACGGTATAGTGCCGCCCACAATTAATCTCGATGAACCGAGTCCCGAATGCGATTTGAATTATGTTCCTAAAAAAGCAATTGAACGCGCTATTAAATATGCGATAAGTAACACGTTCGGGTTCGGCGGACATAACGCATCGTTATTATTTAAAAAGTATGAAGGTTAATAATTGTCTTTTTCGTTAATCGATAAGCTGAAAGATATTTTATCGTTAAAAAATATTTCCACGCCTAAAAAAATCAATCACGAAAAGATTATAATGGGTATCCAACAATTGGTTGGGTACCCGATTAAAAACAAAGAGCTTTTTCTCCAAGCTCTGGCACACCGTTCTTATGTAGAAACTTTCTCCGATATTTTGAAATCGAACGAACGCTTGGAATTCCTCGGCGATTCGATTCTCGGTTTTATTGTCGGTAAATTTTTATTTGAAAATTTCCCCGAAGAAAACGAAGGTTTTTTAACAAAATACCGTTCTTATTTTGTTAATAAAAACGCTTTGGCAAAGACCGCAAAGGAAATGGAACTTGAGAAATTGGTTTTGTATAATAAACGTTTTATTAAACCCGATTCCGAAGGTTTGAATACAGTTTTAGCCGATTGCCTTGAAGCCTTAACGGCAGCAGTCTATTTCGAAGCTGGAATGGATAAAACGGAAGAGTTCGTTAGAAAATGGATAATCTATCCGCACTTCGATCAAACTAAAAATTTTGTTGATACGAATTATAAAGGTCAACTTCTCGAATACTCGCACGCTCATAAAATTACACCGCCCGTTTACAGAATATTAAAAGAAGAAGGTCCTGCTCACAGAAAAAAATATGTTGTTCAGGTTAAAGTCGGAGAAAATATTATCGGTATCGGTGAAGGAAACAATAAAAAAACGGCAGAACAACGTGCCGCAAAAGAAGCTTTCCTAAAATTAAAATCGCAAGAAAACCCGCAAAATAATTAATAATTATCCCTTCCGGGAAAGTTTTTATTCAACTTTTATGTAAATTTGAAGTTAAGTTATTCGAAATAATTGTGTTCATTTCGCAAGGATTCTTTTATGAAAAAATTTGAATTTACCGACAAATTCATCAACCGTCATATCGGTCCGGATGAAAGTGAAATCAATGAAATGCTTGAAGAAATCGGTGTTTCCGGCTTAGATGAATTAATTTCAAAAACAATTCCGGGTAATATCAGAACGGGGAAAAAGCTGTCGCTACCCGAACCTTTAACGGAACACGAAATTTTGGAAGACTTAAAAACACTTGCTTCGCAAAATAAAATATTCAAATCTTATATCGGAATGGGCTATTACGATACTGTTACACCCGCTGTTATAGTTAGAAACATTTTGGAAAATCCGGGCTGGTACACCCAATATACACCTTATCAATCGGAGATTTCACAAGGAAGAATGGAAGCGTTGTTGAATTTTCAAACAATGGTATCGGATTTAACGGGATTGCCGTTGGCGAATGCTTCTTTATTGGATGAAGCCACCGCCGCCGCCGAAGCAATGGGAGTGTTTTACAATGCAAGAAAAGGCAGAAAGAAAAACGCTAATGTCTTTCTTGTGGACAAAAATATTTTTCCACAAACACTCGACGTATTAATCGGCAGAGCAGAGCCCAAAGGTATTGAAGTTAAAATTATTGATGAGAGAAATTTCGAGTTGACCGATGATGTTTTCGGGTTATTGATTCAATACCCCGATGGTAACGGAGAAATTAAGAATTTCCGGCACCTTTTAGAAAATGCGACCGAAAAAGGAATTTTTAAAGCCGTTGCATGCGATTTAATGAGTTTGACGCTTCTGACGCCGCCAGGTGAATTGGGCGCGGATGTTGCGTTGGGCTCAACGCAAAGATTCGGGCTTCCACTGAGTTACGGTGGTCCCCACGCCGCATTTTTTTCAACCACCGAAAGTTTCAAGAGATTAATCCCCGGTAGAATTATTGGCGTTTCCGTCGATACAAGAAACCGTTTCGCGTATCGCATGGCATTGCAAACGAGGGAACAACATATTAAACGCGAACGGGCAACAAGCAACATTTGTACGGCTCAAGTATTGCTTGCCATTATGTCGGGAATGTACGCGGTTTATCACGGAGCGGAAGGTTTAATAAAAATTGCAAGAAGAATTAACTTGTTGACAAATTACCTTGATATAAGCTTAAAAAATATAGGATTCAACCAATTAAACAAATGGTATTTCGATACTTTACGTATTGAAATGAATGATGCCGCAGCGGTTGAAAAATTAAAAAGGGAATCGCTTGATAAAGGAATTAATTTTAGATATTTCGATGGAAACGTAGTAGGAATTTCGATAAACGAAACTACAACGGAATCCGATGTCGACGAAATAATCGATTTGTTTTCTCTTGCCGGAGGAGTAAACATTAACGAGAATCTTAGGAATGAGTTGAAATCAAAAGCTGAAGTTTTTCTGCCGGAAGATTTGAAAAGGAAAACGAAATTTTTAACGCATCCTGTTTTCAATAAATATCATACCGAAACCGAGATGATGCGGTACATAAAAAATTTGGAAAGGAAAGATTTATCTTTAACCACATCTATGATTCCGCTCGGTTCTTGTACAATGAAATTGAATGCGGCTGTGGAATTGTTCTCCTTGTCGTGGAGGGAATTCGGAGGAATTCACCCGTTCGTTCCCATAGAACAGGCAAAAGGCTATCAAACGGTAATTGAAAGATTGGAAAAATATCTTGCTGAAATTACAGGGTTCAGCGCGGTAACATTACAACCTAATTCCGGCGCTCAAGGCGAGTTTACCGGTTTGATGATTATACGCAAATACCATATTTCAAACGGTCAACCGCAAAGGAATGTTATTCTGATTCCGTCTTCCGCGCACGGTACGAATCCGGCAAGCGCCGTTATGGCGGGCAATAAAGTTGTAATTGTAAAATGCGACGAAAACGGAAATATAGATTTGGAAGATTTGAGAAATAAGGCGGAACAGTATAAAGAAAACTTGGCAGGGTTTATGGTAACTTATCCTTCCACGCACGGAATTTTTGAAGAAGATATTAGGGAGATGACCGACATTATTCACGAATACGGCGGTTTGGTTTATATGGACGGTGCAAACATGAACGCCCAGTTGGGTTTGACCACACCGAAAGATATTGGAGCGGATGTTTGTCATTTGAACTTGCATAAAACTTTTGCGATACCGCATGGCGGTGGCGGACCGGGTGTCGGTCCTGTTGCTGTTACCGAAAAATTAGTGGAGTTTTTACCGGGTCATTCCGTTATCGATATCAATAGAAAAAATTCAATCCATGCGGTATCGGCGGCTCCGTGGGGAAGTGCACACATCGTTTTGATTTCTTATGCGTTTATCAGAATGACCGGTGCGGAAGGATTAAAAAAGGTAGCACAAATATCGATTCTTAACGCGAATTACATTAAGGCAAAACTGGAAAAATATTTTAAGGTTTTGTATAAAGGTAAAAACGGATTTGTGGGCCACGAATTAATTTTCGATACCCGTGAGTTTAAACAATCCGCTTCCGTCGATGTTATCGATATTGCCAAAAGAATGATGGATTACGGATTTCACGCGCCCACGGTCTCGTTTCCCGTACCCGGAACATTAATGGTTGAACCGACCGAAAGCGAATCCAAATATGAATTGGACAGGTTTTGTAAAATGATGATTTCAATATGGAATGAAATTCAAGAAATTATAAACGGCTCGGCGGATATGAAGGATAACGTCTTGGTTAATTCTCCGCATACCGCTATCGATATTGTTGGCGAATGGAATCACCGATATTCCAGAGAGAAAGCTGTTTTCCCCGCGGAATGGTGCAAGGAAAATAAATTTTGGCCGCCGGTAAACAGAATAGACGATGCATACGGCGACCGGAATCTGGTCTGTTCTTGCATACCCGTTGAAGAATACGAAACTGAAAGCGTATGATGGATTATTGTAAAATTCTTAAGGAAACTAAAACAATCGCCGTTGTAGGTATTTCGCGCAATCCTTACAAAACGAGCCATTCGATTGCTCAGTTTCTGAGACGAGTCGGTTATACGGTTTACGGTGTTAATCCGAATATGGATAGAGAAATTGAAGGTATTAAAGTTTACAAAAGTTTAAGGGATATAGACGGTAAAATTGATATTGTAAATGTGTTTCGCCGTTCGGAAGATATTCCGGAAATTATCGATGACGTTTTGGCCGTTAATCCCAAAGTTTTATGGTTACAACTGGGAATTCAAAACGACGTAGCGGTTAAGCCGGTGAAGGAGAAGGGAATAATTACAATTCAAAATACTTGCATAATGGTTGCTTATAATTCATGTTGAATATTACAAATTCAAAATATAATAGAATAAAACATTTTTTGTTGTTCGTATTGTTGTATCTGTTGTTTGCATCCGACGGTAAAGCGCAAAGCGCGGAACAACACGGGAAAAAACAACATACAATTAAAATTGATTCCATTCAAATTGTCGGGAACGAAACGACAGAGGATTTTATTATTCTGCGCGAGCTCACATTTAAAAAAGGCGATTATGTTTCACAAAAAGATTTGGATTATAACAGAGAACGTGTTTATAGCTTGGGATTGTTCAACAAAGTGAATTTTTATTTGTTAGGTAATACACTTACCATTATGGTTGAGGAAAGTTGGTACATTTATCCGATACCGTTTTTCTATTGGCGTGAAAACACATTGGCTAAATCAACTTACGGAATTTCACTTTTATATAAAAATTTTAGAGGTAGAAACGAAACTGTAACCGCTTTGGCGGCTTTCGGTTACGACCCGAATTACATGGTTTCGTATTATAATCCGGTTGTTTCGGAAAAATTTAATTTGAGTTTCAGTTTTGGATTGTTCTATAATAATTTTGTGAATAAAAGTTATCAAGCGGAAATAAATTACGGAAAATCGTTTAGCTATAAAAGTTACGGTGGTTATTTGGGAATTGGAAAAAGATTCAATCAATTCAACGATGTGTTTTTGTTCGGAGGTTTCAGTTATGTGGAAGCGCCCGCAGTAATTAAAGGATTCAATGCATCCGACGGAAGGATTGACCGGATGCCGTATTTTACGGTTCAATATGTTTTTGATAACCGCGATTTGAAGCAATTCTCGAAAGAAGGGTTATTTACAAAACTGGAATTTTCACACAAAGGTTTTTACGCTAAAAATATTAATTATAACGTAGTGAGTTTGGATTTTAGGGAATACAGGAACTTACTGAATACGTTTACAATCCGTTGGCGTTTGGCTTCACGTATGACTTTCGGCAAGAAAATTCCGTTCTACGATTATTCATTTCTCGGTATTGGTGAATTCATCCGCGGTTATATTTCGAAGGACAGGGAAGGTCATAATATGATTCTTGGTTCGGTTGAAGTTGCTTATCCGTTATTGGAAGAATGGCATTTGAAACTTAAGTTACCTTTGTTACCGGAAAGCCTGACTTCCACAAGAATTGGAATTAACTTAAGTTTGTTTGTAGACAGCGGAACGACATTTAATAATAGGGAAAAACTCGGTTTCGAAAAATTCGATACAGGTTTCGGAATAGGATTGACAATTTTATTCCTTCCGTTTAATGCCGTAAGATTCGAATATGCTTTCAATGAAATGTTTATTGGCGAATTTATTTTGGGTACCGGTTTTGCTTTCTAATATTGAGCTTTATTACGCCTCTCCGGAAAACATCGACGGAAATCGTATTAAATTGGTAGACGAAGAGTTCCGGCATGCGGTAAAAGTAATGCGTAACAGAACGGACGATGAAATTTACGTAACCGATGGGATTGGAAATGTTTACAGAACTAAAATACTTCGGGTATTAACCGGTGAACTTGAATTAGCAACTGTCGAAAAAACATTTTACCAAAATTTACTGGAAAATTTCACATTATGCATTCCGCGTTTGAAAAATCCGGGCAGAATGGAATTTGCGTTGGAGAAGTCGGTCGAATTCGGATTTACAAAATTTATAGTGTTCGAAAGCGAACGCACTGTTGCAAAGGGCGAAAAAATCAAACGTTGGGAAAAAATTCTTGTTGCCGCTATGAAACAATCGCTTAGAAGTCATTTGCCCGAAATCAAATATGAATCGAATTTAAATAATTTAGATAAAAATAGTACGAAAATTATTTTCGAACAAAATGCCGGGGTTTCTTTTACGCAATATCTGAACTCGATAGACAAGAATAAAAAGACTTATTTGTTATTCGGCCCCGAAGGCGGATTTTCCGACAGGGAATTGGATGGCTTCGAAAAAAAAGTTATGGTAAAACTTAATAAAAACAGATTACGCTCCGAAACGGCAATAGTTTCCGCCGCATCTTTGTTAAGCAATTATTTCGACAGTTAAAGCAACGATAAAGTATTTTTAATTAATTTTTCAAACCTTCCTTTGGCTTCGTTGGCGGTATCAATCACTTCTTGATGCGAAAGTTTCGTCGGTGACAAACCGGCTGCATAGTTGGTTATTAAAGAGATGCCCCCGACTTCCATTCCAAGATATTTTGCATAAGTCGCTTCGTGTGCGGTGGACATTCCGACGGCGTCAATGCCTAATTTTAGCATCATTTGGATTTCCGCTTTGGTTTCGTATGCGGGACCTTTGCCGTACCAGTAACTTCCGTGTTGCAAATAAACACCGGAATTCAACGAGGCTTTTTTAATTGTGTCGCTTATTTTTTTCGATGGAAAATCGAGAAAGGAATTTTTCTGTTCACCGGAAATTTTTCCCAAAAAAGCGGAGAGTTCCTTTTTAATGTTAAATGTGTAAAATGCGTCAATCAACATTAAGTCGCCCGGAGAAAAAGAAGGGTTAACACCACCGGCAGCGTTCGTTAAAATCACTTTTTCGCAACCCGTCCGGTGAATTAAATAAATCGGCAGTAAGCATTCGGAGATATCATAACCTTCGTAAAAATGGATTCTCCCTTGAAACAAAAGAATTTTTTTTGATTCGTATTCGGCGAAATGTATAAAACCTTTGTGTCCATGAACGGTCGATTCCGGATAATTCGGAATATCAATCGTAGGAATACTCTTTATTTTCCGGAGTTTATCGGCCAAATCACCCAAACCGCTGCCAAGGACAATTGCGACGTCCGGAGTAAAAGGAGTTTCATCCAACAAAGTTTTTACTGTCAGTCTATATTTTGAATTCATATTAAACATTAGAATAAAATCCCGGCTAAAGTTGCGGTTAACAACGTCGAAAGGGAACCGCCTAAAACGGCACGTAACCCGAGTTTGGATAAATTAGTTTGTTGATTCGGTGCAATCGGTGTAATACCACCAAGTTGAATTGCAATGGAACTGAAGTTGGCAAACCCGCACAGCGCGTATGTTGCCATGAAGATCGCTTTTTCGTTCGTTAATTCTTTTAGCTTCATCAAAGTGCTCATATCGAGGTAAGCGACGAATTCATTCAATACTATCTTTGTTCCGAACAAACTACCGAAATCCAATGCACTTTCCCAAGGTACGCCTATCCCGTAAGCAAGGTATTGCAAAACAATCCCGAACAGAAGTTGTAGATTAAGGGGTTTTCCGTAATGCTCCATCATAAATGAATTTAAACCTGTTACCGAACCGAGAGATTCAAGCAAGAAATTAACCAATGCAATCAATGCTATAAATGCAATTAACATCGCCCCGACGTTCAATGCAAGTTTCAAACCGTCGGAAGCACCGACCGCAGCGGCTTCTACAACATTATGAGCCGGTTTTTCAACCGACACTTTAACGCTTCCCTTTGTTTCCGGTTCTTTGGTTTCGGGAAAAATAATTTTAGAAATTAAGAGAGCCGCCGGCGCAGCCATTACACTTGCCCCGAGCAAATGTGTGGCAAAAAGCAATTGAGCTTCTTTTATTTCAAGTCCCATTGTTTCCGCGAATGCCGTACTTAAAATTTGAATATATGCGGCCATTACGCCTCCCGCAATTGTTGCCATACCTCCCGTCATAACTGTTAGCAATTCGCTGTTTGTTAATCCTTTCAAATAAGGTTTAATCATTAACGGCGCTTCGGTTTGACCTACGAAAATATTGGCCGTAACGGAAAGCGATTCGGCACCGCTTGTTCCCATAATTTTTGCCATTAACCATGCCATTGCTTGAACCACTTTCTGCATTATGCCCAAGTAGTAAAGTACAGCCATCAGACTTGCGAAGAAAATAATTGTAGGTAATACTTGGAATGCAAAGAAAACCCCGAGCGAACCGTCGGTTCCCGGACCTTTAGCCAAATCGCCGAAAACAAACACCGCACCTTCGGTTGTAAAATTTAATATTAACACAAAGAAACTGCTGACCCATCTGAAAAATTCTTTAGGCCAAGCAAGAGGGGAAAACCAATTACCAAGCGTATCGCCTTTGATTATAAAAATGGCAAAAATTATTTGTAAAATCAGACCACTGGCAACAAGTCTCCAGTTTACATGTTTTTTATTGTTGGAAAACAGAAATGCTATTCCAAGAATTAATATTATACCGATTACTCCGCGAAGTAAAGCAATAAAATCCATAGAATATCCTTATTTTATGGTATGTAATGGCATTTACGGCAGCGCGCTTCGTAACTATCGGTTGCGCCTACCAGCACACGGTCTTCCGATTTGATTGTTCTTTGGGTTCTGTCTGCCGGATTACCGCAAACAACGCAAATAGCTAAAGTTTTAGTTATGTACTCGGCTATTGCCAGTAGTTGCGGTATCGGCTCGAAGGGTTTGCCCGCGTAATCTTGATCGAGTCCGGCAATAATTACGCGTTTCCCGTTGTCCGCCAATTTGTTAACCACATCAACCAAATCGTTGGAAAAAAATTGTGCTTCGTCTATTCCTACAACTTGAGCATCTTTTGCCAATTCCAATATTTCTTTTGGATCTTTGACTATCACTGAGGGCAAGGATTGTTCGCTGTGCGAAACAATTTCATCTTTCGAATATCTGTTATCGATTACCGGTTTGAAAACTTTTACAGTTTGCTTAGCAATTTTTGCTCGTCTTAATCTGCGTATTAATTCTTCGGTTTTTCCGCTGAACATACAACCGGCTATTACTTCAATCCAGCCGGTATCTTTCGGTGTGGAATGGGGAATAAATTGCATCATTTGCTTAAGTTCTCCTTTGAAAAAGAAAAGGGGATTAATTCTTTTAGTTTAAAAATTTTAAGGTTCATTTGCGGGTCGACTAAAACCACGTCCAGGTTTTCGCCGCAAAGTTCAAGCAGTACTTGTCTGCATGCACCGCAAGGGGGCGTAAACGATTCGGAATCGCCTGCAACGGCAATAGCTTTGAATTTTCTTTCACCTTGAAGAACCGCTTTGAAAACAGCTGTTCTTTCGGCACAAATCGTTAAGCTGTAAGAAGAATTTTCGATGTTTGCACCTTCGTATATTTTACCGTCTTCGGTTAACAATGCCGCTCCAACATGAAAATTCGAGTATTGCGCATATGCCTTGTTTTTAGCTTGAACCGCAATGTCCGCAAGTTCGTTGTAATTCATATTTAATCCAGCTTTGTAAAACATTAGCCCAAAAATACAAGCTATGAATCAGATTTCCAATTCCGTTTAAGAAAAAAACTGTTCGCAAAATTTATGATTATTTGTATATCGTACAATACTTGAAGATACAATATTTCAATGAAAGAAAAGTTATATCCGGTAATTCTCTGTTTAACGGAAACAAGAGTAAAGTTTGTTAAAAGTTTTATAAGAAAAAAGTAAAGTAAAGCGGGCGCGTTCCAGATGTAAAAAACACCGAAAAGTAAAATCAAATTTGATAAATGCCACAAGCCGAGCAAAAACTTATGCTTGGGTAAATAATGATGTGATGTAGATGTGTGCCGTGCTTTTTGTTTTAGGTAAGCGGAATAGGATGAAGGCGATTTGGACAACACGGAAGCGGTACGGTCGGTAATACAACCGATTTTAAGCTTGTGTTTAACCGCTTCTCGTAGAAGTAAATCGTCGTCACCGCTTAAACTTTGCGTCGTGTTTTTATATCCGCCGATTTCTTCGAAAGAAAGTTTTTTGAATCCGAAATTTCTGGCCGTTGCGGAATAGGGCAGTCCGATTTTAGCAAAAGAGAAAGTAAGGATGTGAGTCCATAAATTTTCAAATCGTGCCAGCTTGTTAACAAATGTATTTTCGGTGAAAAAAGGTGCAAGTCCGAATATAAAATCGAATCCGCGGTTAAACATTTCGTTCGATTTTTCAATCCATTGCCCCGAAGGTTCACAATCGGCGTCCGTTATTAATATGTAAGGATATTTTGATGATTCTATACCGGTTTGTAATGCTCCGCGTTTAGCTTCAAATATTTTGTTTTTTGCCGTCAGCACTTTGAAATTACTTAAATCTTGAATCGACTCGGTAATTTTTTCGTATGTATCGTCCGATGAATTGTCGTTTACAATTATTACTTCGAACGAATTGACGGGATAAGTTTGCGAGGAAAGAGCTTTAATTAAATTTTTAATGTTCCCGCTTTCGTTTTTCGCGGCAACTACGACGCTGATTTTGTTTATTCTTGCCGATGAAACGATTTGTTTTTCGAAAAAATACTTAAAAAATATGATTGAAAAAATCAAGAATATTAAAGTTATGATTATATAAAATGAAATCATGTTCGTCGATTGTGTTTATTGCCGGTTATTCTTCTTCGATTATCCATTCTTCCGCGATTTCCTCGTCCATATTTGCAATAAACCGCGAGGGTTTGGAAAGTGTGGTACCGCTGTACCTGTCGAAAATATTCATCGGATAAGTGATATACAAATTTTGTTTCGCACGCGTAGAGGCTACGTACATTAACCGCCTTTCTTCTTCCAGAGTTTCGAGACTTTGAGCCGATTGGCTCGACGGGAAAAATCCCTCTATTGCGTGAATGATAAATACCGTATGCCATTCCAATCCTTTGGCGGAATGAATGGTTGACAATGTTAAATATTCTTTTTCCTGATCCTCGGCTTCGATGTCTATTACGCTATCTTGCGGCGGTTCTAGCGCCATATCGGTCAGGAGCACTTCCAATGTTTTATAATTATTTGCAATATTTAAAAATATTTCCAAATCCTTTTTTCTTTTGTTGAAATCGTCGTATTTGTTTCTGAATAACGGTTCGTAATACTTCAAAACTTCGTCGGCTTTTTCTACCGGGAGAGATTTCTCCGTATGTATTTTGTTCAGTAAATCGAACAAGTTGTATATGTTGTCTTTGTATTTATCGTTAAGTACGAAATCGGGTCTCAGTTTTATCCCGATTTTCGAAGTCTGAATTTCATCGATTATGTTTTGAGCACGTTTCGGACCGATACCTTCGTGCAGCAATAAAACCCGGAACCAACTGACAATATCGTTCGGATTGACCGCAATTCTTAAAAATGCCAAAACATCTTTTATGTGTGCGGCTTCTATAAATTTCATACCTCCGAATTTTTGATACGGTATATTCGCTTTGTTCAATTCTATTTCCAAATCGAATGAGAAAAAAGACGAGCGGAACAATACGGCAATGTCGTTAAGTGAAACTCCTTCTTCGCGTAGTTCCAAAATTTTTTCCACAACAAATCTGCTTTGCATATTTTCGTTTTGTGCGGAAATTATTGCCGGAAGTTCGCCGCCGAGTTTGTGCGTGAATAAATGTTTCGGATATTTTTCGAGTGCATCTTCGATAATGCGATTCGTAAAATCCAAAATCGATTGAGTGCTTCTGTAATTTTCCTCGAGTTTGATTATTCGTACGTTTGGAAACAAATCGGGAAAATCCATTATGTTTTTGAAATTCGCACCGCGAAAAGAATATATCGATTGTGAATCGTCGCCAACAACCATAATATTATTATTGTGTTGTACCAAACCCTTTACAATTTGAGCTTGCAATTTGTTTGTATCTTGGTATTCGTCCACCATTACAAAATTAATAGAGTTAAGCAACGTTCGAACGGAAGGGGAACCCGATTGAAGGAAATCGCGCAAGTAGATTAATAAATCGTCATAATCCAAAAGACTGTTTTTCTTTTTATAATCCTTATACACTTTTTGAATATCCAAAATTTTATCGGCGTATTCGAAAAAGTGCGGGTAATCTTCTTTTATAATATCTTCAACCGATTTGCCGGTATTAACACTTAAACTTAAAACTTTAAATATTGTTTGTTTGTTCGGAAACCTTTGTTTTAATTTTGCCAAATTCAGCTGTGCGCGGATAAGGTTAATAATATCCTCGCTGTCGCCTTGATCCAAAATTGTGAACGATGAATTTAACCCGATCGCTTTTGCATATTTTCTTAAAATCATATTGGCGTAGGAATGAAACGTTCCACCCGTTATTTTGGAACACCTGTTATCCAGCAATACGGCGGCTCGGTTCATCATTTCGCGGGCGGCTTTACGTGTAAAGGTTAACAATACAATTGAACGGGGTTCGTATCCGAGTTCGATTAAACGTGCAACGCGGTAAACCAATGTTCTGGTTTTTCCTGTTCCGGCGCCGGCAATTACCAAATAAGCACCGTCGACCGAACTGACGGCTTCGTACTGAGCGGGATTGAGTTGATTTTCATAATTGATTGAAAATTTAATTTTCTCTTTGACCGCTTTCGTTACCGGTGTTTGGTTAACTCTTTTTAACTTAAACTTTTTAGCCATTTATCGTCGTAATGCTTTCGGTTTCCCCAAAATTTCTGAAATTAAAACCATTTCCCTAACCGTTTCGGGGTTTTTCAATTTTTCCAAAATGTTTTTGCGGTAATCGTATGTTAGTCGGCGCTCCGAATCCGACTTGTTTTCTTCGCGCGCCACTTTAATTTTCGGCTTTTCATATTCGTAATCCGGAGTAGTACTTTTATCTCGTGCCGGTCGGATTGTTTCCGGTAATTCGGCAAATTTTTCCGGTTCTTTTTCATATTCTTCTTCCGGAATCCAAGTTTCAATTTCCG
The DNA here is from genome assembly GCA_964553325.1 of uncultured Melioribacteraceae bacterium. Lineage (GTDB taxonomy): Bacteria > Bacteroidota > Ignavibacteria > Ignavibacteriales > Melioribacteraceae > BMS3ABIN04. Next base: position 17,444 of record CAZKKI010000013.1, read on the forward strand.
CGTTTTCCGTAGCGACCGGCGGAACGGGTTTATGCGGACTTTCGGCTTTGTATCCCAAAATTTGCTCGAGTATATCGGCAGCGGTATTTTTTTGTTGTTTTGCCGGAGCTTTCTTTTTTGCACCGCCCGCTTTTTTCTTTTTCTTATTTTCGAAATAGGATGAAAGTCCGCTTAGAATAAAAATCAACAGAAAAAACAATATTTCATAAATGTTATCCATTCGTACTTTCCGAATCTTCTTTACCCGGTTTAGCTATCGATTGTCTCATATTCGTATCGGCTTGAATGTTTTTGATGTTGTAATAATCCATAACACCCAAATTTCCCGAACGAAATGCATCGGCAATTGCTTTTGGAATTTCGGCTTCTGCCTCAACGACTTTTGCGCGCATTCTCGCAACTTCGGCTTTCATCTCTTGTTCCAAAGCCACGGCTGCGGCTCTGCGTTCTTCCGCTTTTGCTCTTGCAACTTTCAAATCCGCTTCCGCCTGATCAGTTTGCAAAATTGCTCCGATGTTCGTACCGACGTCAACATCCGCAATATCGATCGATAATATTTCGAATGCCGTGCCCGAATCCAATCCTTTCGATAAAACCACTTTTGAAATTAAATCGGGATTTTCCAAAACGTCTTTGTGCGTTTCACTCGAACCGATTGTGGAAACTATTCCTTCGCCAACACGTGCGAGTATCGTTGCTTCGCCGGCACCGCCAACCAATCTTTCGATGTTTGCCCGTACGGTGATTCTTGCAATCGCTTTTAGCTGAATGCCGTCTTTCGCAACCGCCGCAACCATTGGCGTTTGAATTACTTTGGGAATAACCGACATTTGAACCGCTTCCAATACATCCCGACCCGCCAAATCGATTGCCGCCGCTTTTTCGAAACTTAAATTCAATTTCGCTTTACTTGCTGAAATTAAAGCGTTAACAACTTTTACAACGTTTCCACCGGCAAGGTAATGTGCTTCAAGCAGCGATGTGTCTAAATCCAGTCCCGCTTTTGTTGCCGAAATCAAACTTCTTACAATTACTACCGGCGAAACTTTTCGTAACCGCATGCCGATTAAGTCTTTAAATATCTTTAACTTAACACCGGAAAAATATGCGGTTATATACAAACCCAACGGCACGTAATAGAATAATATTATTAAGATAATTACAACTACGATAATTACGCCCAAGGATAAACCCGTAAATGCTTCCATAATAAACTCCCGTGATTTCTTCGACTAATTAAAGGTAAATTTAGGAATTAATCCGAACATTACAAAACTTGAGAATAATTAATTATACGGGCGTATGTGGTTGCTGTTTTTTTTATATTTTGATTTTGAAATAAATAAAAATTGAAAAGAGGGAAAATTGGATAAGTTTATTATTAACGGCAAGAGGAAACTCTCGGGGAAAGTAAAAATAAGCGGTGCGAAAAATTCGTGTTTGGCTTTGATGCCCGCAACATTGTTAACCGAAGGGAAAAACGTAATCAAAAATGCGCCCGAAGTAAACGATACTTACACAATGATAAAGTTACTAAAAGAACTTGGTGCGGAAATTTCGTTTGAAAATTTCGTTCTCGAAATCGATACTTCGAGCATAACAAGCCAAACCGCACCGTACGAACATGTTAAGAAAATGAGGGCTTCGGTATATGTTTTGGGACCTCTTCTGGCTAAATACGGTTATGCCAAAGTTTCCATGCCCGGCGGTTGCGCTTGGGGTCCGCGACCTATTAATTTACATCTGGAAGCGATGGAAAAACTCGGTGCGGAGATAGAAATTGAAGGCGGATATATTATTGCCAAAGCTCCGAAACTTCACGGCGCTAATATAAATTTCGATATTTCTTCCGTCGGTGCAACCGGAAATGCTTTAATGGCCGCAGTGCTTGCAAAAGGAACAACAAAAATTACCAATGCGGCAATTGAACCGGAAATAGTTCATTTGGAAGAATATCTTGTTTCGATGGGTGCTAAAATCGACGGTATAGGAACGAATACGTTAATAATAGAAGGAGTTGACGATTTGAAACCTGCGGAAATTGAAAATATTCCCGACAGAATTGAAGCCGGTACTCTGCTAATTGCCGGAGCCATTACAAAAAGTAAAATCAGTATCGAATATCCGTTTATTAACCACATCGAAGCGGTGATACGAAAGCTTGAGAGCAGCGGAGTTGTAATCGATAAATCGAACGGAGAATTAGCAATTGACGCGAGCGATTTGGAAATCCAAGCGACCGACGTTACAACGTCCGTCTATCCGGGATTTCCTACCGATATGCAAGCGCAATGGACGGCATATATGACGCTGGCTAACGGAACTTCTACGATTACCGATAATATTTATTTGGATAGATTTAAACACGTTCCCGAACTTAATCGCCTCGGTGCGGATATTGAGGTCAGGAACAACAGCGCGATAGTTAAAGGCGTTAAAAAACTTACGGGCGCAAAAGTAATGTCAACAGATTTACGCGCTAGCGCCAGCTTGGTTTTAGCCGGTTTAGCTGCGGAAGGCACGACGGAAATTTTACGAATTTATCATCTCGATCGCGGTTATCAACGAATAGAGGAAAAATTGCAGAGCCTCGGTGCGGATATTAAAAGGGTACCAACGCAGGAATTTTAATGAGCAGATTCGGTTTTAAATTCGAAATATTTCAAATTTTTATTTTTATTACTCTGATAGCCGTCAGCGGGTTTTTCGCTTTTTTTGTCCCGCTTACAAACGTTATTGGTTACGAATATTCCGTTGTTACGGCAATTGTTACTTCGTTTTTAGGCGGTTTGTTGTTTATACATTTGGCAAGAAGTTCAAAACATTCGAATTTCAAAAATATTTTCTCCCAAAATTCCGTTCTTCTGATTGTTTTCATTTTTGTTCCGTTTTTTATCGCTTTGATGTCTTCTTTTATTTTGCGTATTTGTCCCGTTTCGGATGGAATATATTTTTATCCCGTGATTACGATGGTTTCGTATTTCTACGGAATTGCGTTGGGTTATTTCGGTTTTTCGATAAACGAGAGATTTTCATACTTTTTATTTGCGGCTCTTTTCTTGTCGGCTCTTTTTCTATGGGTTTTGGAGATTTATTTTAATCCTCAAATATACTTTTACAATTCGATACTCGGATTTTATCCCGGGACAATTTACGACGAAGATATTTCCGTTACGGTTAGATTGGTAGAATACCGTATTTGGATTGTGCTCTTTTCCGTTTTACTGATTTTCCTTGCGGAAATTCAACAGAATAGCAATTTGGTTACCAAAACCGGTATTATTTTTCTTACGGTGGTAATTGCAGCGGGGTTTTATTTCGCCAAACCGTTTTTGAGTTTTTCAACGGACAAAACAAGAATTAAAAACGAATTACGATTAACTGTTAACACGCCGAATTTTAAAATCCACTTTCCGGAAAACACCGGTAAAGAAAACATCGAAAGAATTTCGTTTTTGCACGAATTTTATTATGCGATGTTGAAAGAGGAAATTCAACCGAGGGAAAATCCGGTAATAGAATCTTTCGTGTTTAAGAACGGGGAGCAAAAAAGGAAAATATTCGGAGCAAGCAATGCCGACGTAACGATTCCCTGGCGCAATCAGATTTTTATCAATATCGATGACGTGGAAAACGTATTGAAACACGAACTCGTTCACGTTTTTTCCGCCGAGTTCGGGGTAACGCCTTTTAAACTTTCGGATAAGTTTAATCCGGCGATGCTGGAAGGCTTTGCCAGCGCAATCGAAAACGACTACGACGGCTACGAAATTCATACTTTAGCTGCAATTGCATATAAAAACGGATTTAAAATTCCTCTGAAACCGTTTTTCGGGGACTTTAGCTTTTTTGTTAGAACTTCTTCTATTTCTTACATTTATGCCGGTTCATTTATAAAATACTTGAAGGATTTATACGGTATCGAAAAAATCAAACTGTTGTACGGCAATTTGAACTTCAAACGAGTGTTTAACAGATCAATCGAAGAACTAGAAAAGCGGTATTTCGATTATCTCGAAAAATATCCTGCACCGGAAAACAATAATATTGCTAAATATTACTTCGGAAGAAAATCGATTTTCAAAAAACATTGCGTAAGATATACCGCCAATCAACTGAAAAAAGCGTGGACTCTTTACCGTGACGGAGCATATTTAAGCGCCGGAGAGATGTTTAATAGAATTTACAACAATTCTTATTCAGCCTCCGCGCTACTTGGCTGGGTTTCCAGTTTGAAAAAACAAGGCGAATATCATTTGGCCGAAAATATACTTTCCGAAAATATCCGGAATTTCGAAAATTCCGCATCGTATTATTCTCTCGAGATGAATTTAGCCGATATTTCGTTCTTAAATAATAATTTCGACAAAGCGGATTCGCTCTATAAAACTTTATTCAAACAAAACCCGCGCTTTAATTACAAAGCATTAGCAGATTTAAGGAGTAAACTGCTTAACAAAGGAAAGGGAATTTTAAGAAAATATCTGACGGGCTCGGAATTGGATAAATATGAAATACTGAAATCGATGTACGCAAAGTTCCGGTACAATTCGTTTGTGCCGGCATTAATAGTTTTGGCGAAAAACTTAAATAAGAATTACAGTGATTTCATCGAATTTTTGAAAATAAATAAATTGAAATACGGCGGTACCGATTTAAATACTTACGCTCTGATGAAACTGGGAGAATATTCTTTCGTTAACTACGATTTTGAAAACTCCTTGAAATTTTTCAGAAAAGCGCAAAACGGTAAAGGTTTAAAAGTTTTTTATGCCCATATCGTGGAAAAAATAGATGCCGTAAATTGGATAATAGCAAATAAGAAATTCCTTAATAACGGATTGGAAATCAAATATTACAGATGAAAATGAACTTTAGCGAAACATTAAATAAATACAAGTACTTTTCGGTAATTGCCGGTGTTGCGGAAGAACTGAACACAAAAGTTTATGTTGTGGGCGGATATGTTAGGGATTTGATTCTAAAGAGAGAAAATTCCGAAATCGATTTTACCGTTTTGGGTGATGTTTTGAAGTTCGTGCAAGAAACCGCAAACCGGTTGAACGTCAAGAATGTTGCAGTGTTCAAAAGATTCGGCACCGCTCATTTCAAATATGAGGGAATCGATTTCGAATTTGTGGGAGCACGCAAGGAATCGTATAGTAAAAACAGCAGAAAACCGGATGTTGCTCCCGGATCATTCGAGGATGATATTAAACGAAGGGACTTTACGATTAATACTCTGGCTATTTCACTCAATAAGGAAAATTTCGGCGATGTGATCGATTTTTTTAACGGTTTGGAAGACATTAAAAAGAAAATCATCCGTACGCCGCTCGATCCTTTCCGGACTTTCGACGATGATCCGCTCAGAATTATGAGAGCATTCAGATTTGCGGCTCAACTACAATTTTCAGTCGATTCGAAAATTATGGAAGCGGCCGAGAAAATGCGCGAGCGACTTAAAATCGTTTCGCAAGAAAGAATTACCGACGAGTTTTTGAAAATTCTCAAATCGCCCAAACCGTCCGTCGGATTAAAACTTTTGTACGACAGCAAAGTAATGGAAATCGTTTTCCCCGAAATTGCCCAACTCGGCGGAGTGGAACAGAGAAAGGAACATCATCATAAAGATGTGTTTTTACATACGATTCAAGTCGTTGATAATATAGCAAAAGTTTCTGATGATGTTTGGTTGAGGTTTGCCGCATTGGTGCACGATATAGCGAAACCCGCTACCAAAAAGTTTATAGATGGCGTCGGATGGACGTTTCACGGGCACGAGGAAATCGGAGCACGGATGCTTAAAAAGATATTTTACCGTATGAAACTACCGCTTTCCAAATTGAATTATGTCGAGAAACTGGTCCGGTTGCATTTGCGCCCGATTGCGCTTGTATCCGACGAAGTTACCGATTCGGCCATCCGGAGGTTAATTGTTGCCGCCGGAGAAGATTTGGATGATTTGATTACTTTGTGCCGTGCGGATATTACAAGCAAAAATCCTGAAAAAGTAAACCGGTATTTGGCCAATTACGATAAAGTAATGGAAAAAGTGAAAGAAGTGGAAGAAAAAGATAAACTCCGCGCGTTTCAATCTCCGGTTAAAGGCGATGTTATTATGAAAGTTTGTAATTTGAAACCGTCCAAAAAAGTAGGGGAAATAAAAAAGGCAATAGAAGAAGCAATTTTGGAAGGTAAAATAGGAAACAACTACGAAGAGGCATACCGGTATTTGCTTGAGATTAAGGATAAATTCTTGAACTCCGAGAACAACGGTTAATTTTATAGGGGCGTCAGTTTTCGCCCCTAACTTTTTACAGATTATCCAAAAAATATTGTGTTATTTTGTTGTACAAATGTACGGCGTCCAATCCCACAACTCCGTGTTTATGTCCTACGTATGGAAAATAGTCGAGAGGTTTATTCAAGTTTGCTGCTTTTTTCGCAAATTTAAGTGTGTGTTGCCAAACAACAACCGGATCGGATGTGCCGTGAACCAAAAGTAATTTCCCGTTGAGATTTTGAACGTAGTTTAACAAATTTGCTTTTTCGTAGCCTTCCGGATTTTCTTGAGGCGTATCCATGTACCTTTCGGTGTACATGACTTCGTACATTTTCCAATCTATTACCGCTCCGCCCGCTACACCTACCTTAAAAGTATTGTTGGTTCTTAACATTAGCGAAGTTGTCATAAATCCGCCGTAACTCCAACCGAAAACACCGATTCGATTTGTATCGACGTAACTTAACGATTTTAAATAATCGACACCGCGTAATTGGTCTTCAATTTCCGCCGTCCCGAGATTTCGGAAAGTCGCTTGTTCGAATTCCAAACCCCTGTTAGCCGAACCGCGGTTATCGAGCGTAAAAATAATGTAACCTTCTTGTGCCATTTTGTAAAACCATAACGCATAACGACCGCGCGGCCAACTGTTTGTAACTAATTGAGCATGGGGACCGCCGTAAACATAAACAATCACCGGATATTTATTGGCCGGATCGAAATCGGGAGGCGTAATCATCCTGCAATACAAATCCGTATTATTTTCACCTTTAATGGTAAAGATTTTAAGATCACCCAAATTATAATCGCTTAACGGATTGCCGGAACGCAGCAATAACGTAACCGTGTTTCCTTTATCGTCGATTATTTTCGAAATGCCCGGCGTTCGTATATTCGAATACGTGTCGAAGAAATATTTACCCGAACTGTTGGGAATTACTTTATGTACGCCCGATTCTTTCGTGAGTTTTATTTTCAATCCCGTACGAATGTTAATTTTGTAATAATGTCTTTCAATCGGACTTTTTTCCGTTGTTTGAATAATTATCTCGTTGCCTGTTTTATCGAATCCCGCGAAATTTAAAACTTCCCAGCCGCCTTTTGTTACTTGTCTCTCCAAGTTTCCGTCCGTGTCGTACAAATACAAATGGTTCCAACCGTCTCTTTCCGAAAACCATAAAAATTTTGTCGGCTCTTTCGGTAAAAATATCAATTGATTTTCCGGTTCGACGTATTTATCGTTTTTTTCTTCGAATAAAGTTTTTACCGGTTCGCCCGTTTTCGTATTGTATTTTATCAACCGTAAATGATTTTGCTCGCGGTTTAAATGTGCGACGTAAATATATTTTTCGCTCGGGTCCCAAGTTACACAAGTTAAATATTGATCGGCGGGTTCGCCGGTTTTTAACCACACGGTTTGTTTAGATTCGATGCCGTAAATTCCGATTGTAACGTGGTGACTTTTTTGTCCCGCCATCGGATATTTTATGGAAGCAAGTTTTGCGGGTACCGGATCGAAATCGACGATTGGAAAATCAGTTACCATTGTTTCGTCTTTCCTGTAAAATGCAACGTAATTGTTTTTAGGCGACCAGAAAATTCCTTTTATAATGCCGAATTCGTTACGGTGAACCGTTTGTCCGTTAACTATACCCGGATTTTCGTCGAACGTTATTTGTTCCGTTTTGTTTGTATCGAGCGAAACATACAAATTATTATCGACTGTATATGCGATGTAACGGTTGTTCGGCGCGAAAGTAATATTAGCAGAGTTCGCTCCGGTTTTGTTGACTATGGAAACGGAATCCTTATCTGCAAAGTAATAAACCAATTTGCCGTTTTTCATAAAGCGGAAAACGTTCCCGTCAATCCATGCATATATCGGAAAACGGGAAACGGGAGTTGTTCCCGCTGCTTCGAGAGCGTTATTTAATCTATCCAAAGATATTGCGCTTTTTACTTGCGAGCCGTGAACGGAAGCAATAACAAGGTTTGTTACGGTATCCGCTTGTTTTATGAAGCTGTAATCGTCCGTGCCAGGAATCCACCGGAATTGATTCACTTTTTCCGGAATTAGAGTTGTGTAAGAATTAAGAATTACATCTTCGGTTGTGAAATTTTTCTTTTGCGCAACCGTTAATGTTGAAATTAATATAATTAAAGTTAAAGCATACTTTTTCATTTTCTTCACTTTTTAGTTAAAAAATTTTGTGTAATATATAAAATTGTAGCGATTTTGTTGAATAAATTATCAGGTAAAGTTAAATATATAATGTTTCGATTCGAACGAAAGTGCTTGTTTTGTAACGCCGGATGTTTCATCTGCAATGAAATTTATCAGTACAGGCAAATCAAATACGTTTAATAATCGTTCCGGATTCGATATGAAAAAATTTTCGCTTGTTATTTTTATTCAATTTCTTTGAAACAGAGCGAAATTTGATTAACTTTTCCAAACAAATTGAAAATATTTGGGTGAGTAAATGAATAATAAAGTTGTATTAAAAACGGATTTTCCGAACCTGCGGCTTTTCAAAAGGGGAAAAGTTAGGGATATTTACGATTTGGGCGAACACTATCTCCTTGTCTCCACGGATAGATTGTCCGCATTCGATGTGATAATGAATCAAGGAATTCCGCTGAAGGGAAAAATACTGACGAAAATATCGGCTTTTTGGTTCGATTTTTTTAAAAACGAAATAGAAAATCACGTAGTCGGCACGGATGTAAAAGAGTTTCCCGAAGAAACGAAAGAATACGCGGATATTTTGGAAGGCAGAACAATGTTGGTTAAAAAAGCCGAACTCATTCCTCTTGAGTGTATAGTTCGGGGTTACATTTCCGGCTCTGGCTGGAAAGATTATCAACGCACCGGTTCGATAAGCGGAATTGAATTACCCGAAGGTTTGGTTGAATCGGAACAATTGCCCGAACCGATTTTTACACCTTCGACAAAAGCGGAAATAGGGGAACACGATGAAACGATCGATCATAATAAAGCGGTTGATTTGGTGGGTAAAGAAACCTTCGAATTTTTACGGGATACAAGTTTGAACATCTATAAAAAAGCCGCGGAGTATGCAAAAGAGCGGGGAATAATTTTGGCCGATACGAAAATGGAATTCGGTTATTACGACGGTAAAATAATTCTAATCGACGAACTTTTAACACCCGATTCATCAAGATTTTGGCCTGCGGAAGATTACGAGAAAGGCAGACCGCAAGTCAGTTTCGATAAACAGTATGTGCGCGATTATTTGTTGTCGATTAATTTTAACAAAAAACCGCCGGCACCCGATTTGCCGGAAAACGTGATCGAAAATACAAGCAAAAAATACTTGGAAGCGCTTTACAAATTAACCGGTGAAAGTTTGTAAATGACTCCTACTAAAATTGAAATAATCGACGGAAAATTTCTTAAAATAAATTGGGACGACGGAACGGAAGACAAACTTGCGCTCGATTTTCTCCGAAAAAACTGTCCTTGCGCAATTTGTACTTCGCAACCGGCGGGCTCCGATGAAATGGTTGTGCGGATTTTCGGTGAAAGTCAAACCCAAGTGGCTTCAATTCAAGTTGTTGGGCAATATGCCATAAACATCGCTTGGAAAGACGGTCACAATACCGGAATTTACGAATTCGATTATCTGAAAGAATTAGCCGCACAAAATCCGGTTGAATAAATTTATCGGTACTTTTAATTCAAATTAAATGATTGAAAATTATAAAATCAAGCTAATAAATGGTTCTACCCAATCAACTTACAACATTGCGGTTAATCCTTTCGCCGGTTTTCTTTTTTATGTTCCTTTCCGAAAATCCGGTTTATAAACAAATTGCTTTGATAATTTACATTATTGCGGCAATAACGGATTGGTACGACGGCTGGCTTGCACGCAAATTCAACTACATTACCAATTGGGGCAAATTTATGGATCCGCTTGCCGATAAAGCGCTAACTTCCTCTGCGTTTCTTGCTTTTGTTTTCCTCGATGTTCTTCAACTTTGGATGGTAATTATAATAATTGTGCGGGATTTCCTGATTACCGGGCTTCGTATTTATGCCGATATGCAAAACAAGCCGTTTGTAACAAATAAATTGGCAAAGGTAAAAACTTTCGCACAAATGATTTTTATTTTCTACCTTTTAATTTTCTTCACTCTTAAAACCGTAGAACCCATCCAATCCCGTTACGGAGAGATTCTGGAAATGATGACGAATTTGAAATTCATAAATTATGCGATGCTGTTGATTACGTTATTCACATTTTATACCGGAGCGGTCTATTTGGTTAAAAACAGAAATTTAATAAAAGGTATATTCGGTTGAAGTTGAATTTTATTGAAAAACTTGCCGGGTCGGTTTTTTTTACCGGATTTTCGCCCGTGGCTCCGGGAACGGTTTCGAGCTTTGTTGCATTGCTTTTTTATCTGATTCCGGGTTTTGAGAATCCGACTTTTATGCTTGCGGTAATTTCCGTTTTTACCGTTTGGGGAATAAGGTTGGGAAATAAATTCGAAAAAAAATACGGCAAAGATCCTTCGCAATGCACAATAGATGAATTTGTAGGAACATGGATTAGTCTTTTGTTTGTTCCTAAAGTTTATTGGATTTTAGCAATCGATTTCGTAATATGGCGTTTACTCGATATAATTAAACCCTTTCCGGCAAGAACGTTGGAAAAACTAAAAGGCGGAAAAGGAATTATGTTGGATGATATCGTTTCCGGTGCGTATAGTTTAATAATTATTCATATATTTATATCTTTCTTATGAAAATTCTTCACAAATGACGATAAAACATGAAAGCTCAAATTATTACAATCGGCGATGAGATTTTAATCGGTAAAACGCTTAATACCAACGCTTCGTTTATCGGCGAAAAACTTGCGGAAATTGATTTTGAAATATCGAAAATTTCCGTAGTCGGCGACGATGAAAAATCCGTTCTCCGCGAATTTGAAGATGCATTTGCCAACAACGATGTTGTTATTGTTACGGGCGGATTGGGTCCTACGCACGACGATATAACAAAAAAATGTGTAACCGATTTTTTCCAAACGGAATTGGAACTCAATCAAGATATTCTTGCGGACGTGTTGGAATTTGCTAAGAAAAGGGGAGTAAAGGAAACCGAAAAAGTGCGCGGTCAAGCTATGATTCCGAAAATTGCCGAACCGATCAAAAACACAAAAGGTACAGCCCCCGGTATGTGGATAGAAAAGGATAATAAAATTTTCATCGTAATGCCCGGTGTGCCGTACGAAATGTCCGAGATGTTCGAAAAATATATCATACCGAAATTAAAAGAAAAATTCAGTGAGCATCTGAAAACAAAAAAAACAACTCATTTGCTTACAACCGGAATTCCGGAAGTAGTACTTTACGAAAAACTCGGTTCGTTGCAAGATTTGCTTGGCGACGGTAAACTGGCGTTCCTTCCCAGTCAATACGGCGTAAAACTCAGATTAACGGTTGAAGGCGAAAACGAAGAAGAAGCCCACAATAAACTTTTGGAAATTGAACAAAGAATTAGAGCCATTGCCGGAAGATATATTTACGGAAAAGACGACGACACTTTGGAAGGTGTTGTGGGCAGATTGTTGAAAGACAGAGGCCTTACGCTTGCAGTGGCGGAATCGTGCACGGGCGGTTTAATAAGTCATAGAATTACGAACGTAAGCGGAAGCAGTTCGTATTTCGAACGTGCGCTAATAACATACAGTAACGGTGCTAAAGTCGAATTGCTTAACATCGACGAAGATTTAATAGAGCAGTACGGCGCCGTTAGTATGGAAGTTGCAAGATTAATGGCCGACGGCGTAAGAAAAGTTAGCGGAACGGATATCGGTTTGGCCGCAACGGGTATTATGGGTCCTACGGGTGCAACGCCCAACAAACCGGTTGGATTGGTTTACATAGGTATTTGCGACGATAAAGTTTGTACGTCGAAAGAATTCAGATTCGGCGACGATAGAATTCTAAATAAACAACGAACTTCGCAAGCGGCTTTGGAAATGTTGAGAAGGAATTTGCTCGGAATTCCTTATGACGAATAGATTATTTATCGCTCTCGATTTGCCGGAGTTCATTATCGATGAAATTACGGAAATCCGGAAATCGATTTACAACGACGACAGTATTCGATGGGAGTCAAAAGAGAAACTTCATATTACATTGAAATTCCTTGGCGATGTTGATACCGGATTGATTCCGGAATTCTCTCGAACTCTCGAAACCGTTTGCTCCGGCTCGTCCGGAATCGAGCTGAAATATAAATCGTTCGGTTATTTCTATCGTAATCGCATCCCCAAAATTTTATGGCTCGGTTTTGATTATGATGATAACTTAATTAATTTAAATAATACGATAAATGATTCTTTCGAACGCTTCGGGTTCGAAAGGGAAAAAAGAAAATTCAAGCCGCACATAACGTTGCTTAGAATTAAAGGAAAAGAAAACAGAAAAAAACTGGATTCGTTTTTGGATTTCGAATTGCCCGAACGATCGTTTACATGTTCGTCCGTTACGTTATTCAAAAGCGATTTGACTCCGCAAGGTTCTGTTTACACAAAAATTGAAAAATTTAAATTGAAAACATAGAGGAGGACGAAATGTCTAAAGAAAAAGATGCAAGATTGAAGATGCTGGAAGATACAATTTACAGTATCGAAAAAACGTTCGGTAAAGGCGCGATTATGAAGCTGGGCGACGGTGTGATAAATAAAGTTGAAGCAATTTCAACGGGTTCCGTTTCGCTCGATTATGCGTTGGGTATTGGCGGACTGCCGCGCGGTAGAATAGTTGAAATTTACGGACCGGAATCTTCCGGTAAAACAACCATTTGTTTACATGCGATTGCCGAAGCGCAAAAGCAAGGCGGTATTGCCGCTTTCATCGATGCGGAACACGCTCTCGATATTAATTATGCCAAACGGCTCGGTGTTGATGTGCAAAACCTTCTGCTTTCGCAACCCGATTACGGCGAACAGGCTTTGGAAATTGTGGATACGCTTGTACGAAGCAACGCACTCGATATTATCGTAATCGATTCCGTTGCGGCTCTGGTTCCGCGTTCGGAAATTGAAGGCGATATGGGCGATCCGCAAATGGGCGTTCAAGCTCGTTTGATGTCGCAAGCGCTCAGAAAAATTACCGGCGCGGTTAGCCGTTCGAAAACATGCGTTATTTTTACAAACCAGTTAAGGAGTAAAATCGGCGTAATGTTCGGTAGCCCCGAAACTACAACCGGCGGAAATGCGTTGAAATTTTACGCTTCGGTGCGTTTGGATATCAGAAGAATTGCCGCTATCAAAGACGGTCAAGATATAATCGGTAACAGAACCAAAGTTAAAGTCGTAAAAAGTAAAGTTGCGCCTCCTTTCAAACAAGTTGAATTCGATATTCTTTATAACCACGGAATCAGCAAAGAAGGGGATTTAATAGATCTCGCGGTTGAAAAAGGATTGGTGAAAAAAAGCGGCGCTTGGTTCACTTACGGCGAAGACAGATTTCAAGGACGTGAACAGTTCCGCAGAGCTTTAACGGAAGACCCCGCTTTGTTGGAAAAATTGGAAAAAGAAGTTAAACTGAAATTGGGAATGCTGGAAGAGGAACCGAAAAATAACGGTTCGAAAGAAAAAGCAACCGAAACAAAATGATAATTTCCCGGCTGGTTAAAAAAGGAAAAAACGTTGTAGTTGAAATAGAAGGGAACGACGAGTTTTTATTAAGGGAGGATGTTGTTTATAAAGCCGGCTTAAGAAAAAACGATGAAATATCGGAAGAGCGGTTAAACGAACTTACCGCCCAAAGTTCTTTAATAATCATAAAAGAAAAAGCGTTCGATTTACTTTCCCGGCGTCCGCATTCGGCTAGGGAGCTTAAAACCAAATTACGTAAAAAAGGTTTCGACCCCGTTCAAATCGATACGGTTATAAACGAATTAATTGAAAAACGGTATTTGAACGACGAAGAATTTGCTAAGTTGTTGGCGGAAGAAAAAATAGTGAAGAAGAAGAAAGGTTTGAATTTGGTGAAGAAAGCTTTGTACGAAAAAGGGATCGACAGAAATATAATTGAAAAAACGCTGTCTCAATATTCCGGCGATGAAATTTTATTCGAAAATGCTTTGTCTCTTGCCGGTAAAAAAATTAAAAGTCTGGAATATAAAAATTTAACGGAAAACGAATTGCGGAATAGAGTGCGGACGTTTTTAAATGCCCGCGGCTACTCGGGTGAAATTATCGAAAAAGTAATAAGCGAAAAATTTAATTCCAATTAAACTGTGAAAGTGCAAAATGAAAATTACGGAAAGTTTGGACTATTATAACATAGAAGAATTGTTAAGCGAAGAGGAAAAACTCGTTAGGGATTCCATTCGCGATTTCGTCTCGGGGGAAGTCTTGCCGGTAATCGAAAAACATTACCGCGAGGGAACTTTCCCTTTTCACTTGATTCCGAAACTTGCCGAACTCGGCGTACTTGGTATTACATTACCCGAAAAATACGGATGTTCGGAAATGAACAACGTTGTGTACGGACTTGTTATGCAAGAGCTCGAAAGGGGAGACAGCGGTCTGCGAAGTTTTGTATCCGTGCAAAACAGTTTGGTGATGTATCCAATTTATACTTTCGGAAGCGAGGAACAAAGGGAAAAATGGTTGCATCAATTGGCATCCGGACGGAAAATCGGTTGCTTCGGTTTGACCGAACCGGACTACGGTTCCAATCCCGCGGGAATGGTAACCAAAGCGGAAAAAGTTGACGGAGGTTACATTTTGAACGGTGCTAAAATGTGGATTACAAACGGATCTATTGCCGACGTTGCCGTTGTTTGGGCTAAGCTGGATGGTGTTGTTCGCGGTTTTCTCGTCGAAAAAGATTTCGAAGGCTTTTCCGCACCGGAAATGAAAGGCAAACATTCGCTTAGAGCTTCGGTTACTTCCGAACTTATTTTTCAAGATGTTTTTGTACCCGAAGAGAATTTGTTACCGAACAGCAACGGTCTCAAATCCCCCTTGATGTGTTTGAATCAAGCTCGTTACAGTATCGCTTGGGGCGTTGTCGGTTCGATGCTTGCGGTGTATCATACCGTATTGGATTATGCAAAAAGTCGGGTGCAATTCAGCCGACCGATTGCCGGTTACCAATTGATTCAAGATAAACTTGTTTATATGGTAACGGAAATTACAAAAGCGCAATTGCTGAATTTACAGTTGGCAAAATTGAAGGATGCGGGTAAAGTGAAACATACGCAAATATCTTTGGCGAAAAGAAACAACGTGGAAAAAGCGCTTGAGATTGCCAGAATGGGTCGCGAAATTTTAGGAGCGAACGGAATTCTTGACGAATATCCCGTTATGCGGCATGCGAATAATCTTGAATCGGTAAAAACTTACGAGGGAACCCACGAAATGCATACGCTTATTATCGGTGAAGATATAACGGGAATTTCCGCATTCGATTAATTTAAATTTTAATAAATAATCTGTTTACCTTTACGGAGAATAAAATGCAAAACGATAAGATTTTATACGAAGCTTTAACGTTCGACGATATTTTGCTTGTGCCGGCGAAATCGTCGGTGCTTCCGCGTGAAACGGATTTATCGACTAAATTCACAAGGAAAATCAAACTGAACATTCCCCTTGTTTCCGCGGCAATGGATACGGTAACCGAAGCGCAAATGGCAATAGCAATGGCCGCTCAAGGAGGTATAGGGATAATTCATAAAAATATGTCCGTAGAACGGCAAGCCGAAGAAGTCGATAAAGTTAAACGCTCGGAAAGCGGAATGATTGTTAACCCGATTACGTTAACCGAAGATAAAACCGTGCAAGATGCTTTGGACTTGATGAAAAAATACAAAATCTCCGGCATACCGATTGTTGATGATAACAACAAACTCATAGGAATTTTAACGAATCGCGATTTGAGATTCGAACCGAACGTTAACCTTCCCGTTAAAGAGGTAATGACCAAAGCCGAATTGAAAACGGCTCCGGTCGGTACCACTTTGGAAGAGGCGAAATTAATATTGCAAAAACACAGAATAGAAAAATTACCGGTTGTGGACGAGCACGGCGTTTTGCGCGGATTGATTACATACAAAGACATATCGAAAAAAATAAAATTTCCCAATGCAAGCAAAGACGAACTCGGAAGACTTAGAGTAGGCGCCGCGGTGGGGGTTACAAGCGATACGATGGAACGCGTAAAAGCTTTGGTCGATGCGAATGTGTATGTGATTGTTGTGGATACAGCGCACGGTCATTCCGAAGGCGTTATGGAAACCGTAAGGAAAATCAAAAAAGAATTTCCGAACACGCAACTGATTGCGGGAAATATTATTTCGAAAGAAGCTGCGCTCGATTTGGTAGATGCCGGTGTTGATGCGGTAAAAGTGGGAATCGGAGCCGGCTCGATTTGTACGACGCGGATTGTTGCCGGTGTGGGCGTTCCTCAAGTTTCAGCAATTTTGGAAGTAGCCGGCGCATTGAAAAATACCAACGTTCCGTTAATTGCCGACGGAGGAATAAAGCAAACGGGCGACGTTGCCAAAGCCATTGCCGCCGGTGCCGATACGGTGATGATTGGCGGAATGTTTGCAGGCGTTGACGAAACTCCGGGTGAAAAAATCCTTTTCGAAGGAAGAAGCTTTAAGGTTTACAGAGGAATGGGTTCGATAGGCGCAATGAAAGAGGGTAGTAAAGACCGTTACTTCCAAGATATGGAAGACGATATTAAAAAATTAGTGCCCGAAGGTGTTGAAGGTCGCGTTCCTTACAAAGGTCCGCTTGCCGATACAATTTATCAATTTATCGGCGGCTTACGCGCTTCGATGGGGTATTGCGGTGCACGCGATATTGAAGAATTCAAAAACAAATCGAAGTTCGTTAAAATATCGAATGCGGGTTTGCGCGAAAGCCATCCGCACGATGTAATTATAACCAAAGAATCGCCTAATTATCAATCTAAATTTATCGGATAATCTCTGAAATGTTCAAAGTTCTCGTTATTGCATATTATTATCCTCCGATGGGCTTGAGCGGCGTTCAACGTACTTTGAAGTTCACCAAATATATGCCGCAATTCAATTGGGAACCCACGGTTATTACTACCGGCAAAACGGGATATTTCGCTCACGATTTGACCTTGTTGGACGAAGCAAAAAAAGCCGGCGTTATAATTAAACGAACCGAGGCTTTCGATCCGCAATCGCTGTTAAAAAGAAAAGGCACAATGAAAATGCCTCCCGAAATCGTAAGAAAAACTTTGAGCAGAATAAGCAAAACTTTATTTATTCCCGATAATAAAAAATTTTGGTCGCTTAAAGCTTATAACTTTGCCGCATCCATCTTAAAACAAGAACATTTCGATGTCATTTTCGTTTCGGGTCCTCCGTTTTCCGCTTTTATATCGGCGGCAAAATTACGCGAGCGTTTTAATATACCGTTAATTATCGATTATCGTGATCCGTGGACCGGCAATCAGTTTTCTTTTAATCCTACTCCTTACCATGCATGGAAACACAAAAAATTGGAAGATAAGGTTTTGCGGAAAGCCGATAAAGTAATTGTTGTCAACAGATTGATTAAAGAGAATCTGCTGAAAAAATTTCCGTTCCTAACGTTCAACGATGTTTTGATTCTGCCGCACGGGTTCGATCCGGAAGATTATGAAAGCGTAGTACCGGTACCGGACGAAAAAAAGAAATGTAAAATTCTTTATTCGGGTATGTTTTACGAAAATATAACACCCAAATATTTGCTTTACGCATTTAAGGAGTTAAGCGTAGAACGACCGGATATCGCCGCAAACATCGAACTTCAGTTTGCAGGGCATTTCAGAAGGGAAAACCAAAAACTTGTTGCAAGGTTGGGCCTCCAACACTTTGTACGCGAATTCGGTTATCTCAACCACCGGGAAACGGTTAGAAGAATTATGTCGGCAAACGTACTTTGGGTGATGTTGGGTAAAAGGAAAATGGAAGCGGTTACTCCGGGAAAATTATTCGAATATTTCGGTAGCGGAAAACCTGTCCTTGCCACCGTTCCGGATGGAGTTGCAAAGATTGCCGCCCAACGTTACGGAGCAAGTTTTATCACTCCGCCCGACGATGTGAAAGCGATTAAAAATACGTTGATTGAAATAGATAAACGCTTTAGAGCAGACAAATTACCTAGACCCGATGAAAAATTCATTGCGGAGTACAATCGAATCGACTTGACGGAAAAACTGACCAAAGAATTTCAATTTTATTTGAGAGCGGAGTTATGAACGTTTTAATTATAGGCTCCGGCGGAAGGGAGCATGCAATTGCGGTTAAGTTGAAAGAAAGTCCGAAGCTCGGAAAATTGTTTGTTGCACCGGGAAATGCCGGAACGGCTAACATTGGAACCAATGTGGAAATTAATCCGGACGATCACGATTCCGTTGCCGGTTTCTGTAAACAAAATGAAATCGGTTTGGTTGTTATCGGTCCCGAAAAACCCTTGGCTGATGGTTTGGCCGATTCGCTGATTGAAAATGAAATTCCGGTTTTCGGCCCGCTAAAAAATGCCGCCGAAATCGAAAGCGATAAAGCATTTGCCAAGCGGCTGATGAAAGCTAACGGAATTCCGACCGCAGAGTTCAAAACATTTAAAAAAGAACATTATGAAAATGCCGTATCGTATTGCGATAAAATAGGTTATCCCGTGGTAGTTAAAGCTTCGGGATTGGCTGCGGGCAAGGGCGTTTCCATCTGTAATTCCCGTGAAGAAGCCGAAAATGCAATTGCAGATTGTTTCGAAAACCAAATTTTCGGTGAAGCAGGAAATGAAATTGTTATCGAAGAATATTTGGAAGGACAAGAATTTTCGGTTTTCGCCGTAACAGACGGAAAAAAGTTCGTTACGCTTCCGCCCGCACAAGATCACAAACGAATCGGTGAAGGCGATACAGGGAAAAATACCGGCGGAATGGGTGCTTATGCTCCGGTTCCTTTCATTTCAGAAGAAATTCTCTCGAATGTGAAGGAAAACATTATTAGTAAAACGTTAAACGCACTGAATGCGGAAGGGAGAGAATTTTCCGGTTGTCTTTATTGTGGATTGATTTTGACGGAAAAGGGACCGAAAGTAATAGAATTTAATTGCAGATTCGGCGATCCGGAAACTCAAGCGGTTTTACCTTTGCTCGAAGGCGATTTTTTGGAATTACTGTACTCCGTTGCAAATGGAAAATTGAACGAAAATGCGGTTAAATATAATGGAGCCGCTGCCGTGTGCGTTGTAACCGCATCTGCCGGCTATCCGGGAAAATACGAAAAGGGTTATGAGATTAAAGGCTTGAATGAAATACGCGAACAAGATATCCGGATAGTGCATGCTGGAACGAAGTTACAAAACGGAAAAATTTTAACCGCCGGCGGAAGAGTGTTAAATTTGGTGGCAATTAACGGGCAAGGCAATCTAATATCATGTATTAAAAGGGTTTATGCTGTGTTGCCTAAAGTAAAATATGAGGGTGTGTACTACCGGAAAGATATAGCGGCAAAGGCAATTAGAGAATTTTTAAGTTGAAAAAACAATTACGAGACGCAAATAAAGAGCGGTAAAGTAATTGGAAGAAGAAAATTTGCGCTTTCTAATTTAAATGATTCCCTTCGTGTCTACAAGTTAATGAGAAACGAAAAGTTTCGGGGAAGTGATAAATTTCCGTGTTTTTTTTATTTTCGTCGATCGACCGAAAAATGCCGAATTTAAAAATGAAAAGTGCAAAAATAGCTCAAAAACGCAATTTTACTTTTAAAATTCCGCAAAAAAAAGTCGATCGACAAAACTGCGAAAATGAACAGTTTTGTTGCAAAAGTTGCGTTTTTTGCTTATTTTTAGCTGCACTAATCGGACTATATTAGAATTGAAACTAATATATATCACAAATAAATGACGTTATGGATATAGCACTAATCGGACTATATTAGAATTGAAACGTAATTATGCCCGTCGAAAAACGTATAAGCTAAAACGCACTAATCGGACTATATTAGAATTGAAACTATCGATATCATCGATATAATCGTTTGCTTTAGACAGTACTAATCGGACTATATTAGAATTGAAACGGCTCTATAAAGCCCATTCTGGGCGGGAATGAAAAAAGTACTAATCGGACTATATTAGAATTGAAACACAAGTCAAGAG
>CAZKKI010000014.1:0-72811 GCA_964553325.1 uncultured Melioribacteraceae bacterium
ACAACTTTGAATCAATATTGCACTTATCTGTTAACCCGAAAGTCCTTTTTAAAGGGAATTCAAGACGATTTGGAAGAAGTTAAAAACGATATTAAGTACGTATTCACTTGGATTCAAAAAAATAGTTACAAAATGGAATCACCGACGGATTTTCACGCACATCCCGAAAAACGATTATATCTTTATAAATTCAATGATTATAGCGAATCAGCATAGGTTTTAACATGGAAAAAATTTCTCCAGAAAAATACCGGCAAATTCTTGAAGGTATTGAACTGCAAAATATTTTGTTATCCGAAATTAAAGCATCCGTTAAACATGAATTGTTTACGGAAAAAATGAAAATTAATATTAAAGACGAATCGGAATACGAATTTAAAGACGATAAGTTCATTGTGATTAATAAATATGTTTTAACATCAAGAAATAACAAACAGAAAAAAAACGCTTTAAAAATAGAGGCTACATTTAAAATTTTTTTTGAATCGGAAAACGAAATTAACGACGGATTTTTCGAAATTTACAGAGAAATAAGTCTTCCGTTAAATATCTGGCCGTATTTCAGGGAATTGGTTAATTCAATAACGGCGCGTATGAATATTCCGCCGTTAACTTTACCGCTTTTAAAACGTTGATATATTTTTCCATAATTAAATTGATAAAATGTCGAAAAAACGAGTTTCCGGCGATTATTTTAATTTAAAATCTTTATTAAAAGTACCAGTTATGAATTAGGTGTTTTTATCTTCATGGCAAGAATTTTACCGAAAAGAAAAGCTCAAGGTAAAAAGTTTCTCGGAAATAAGTAAACTTGGAAAGAATTAATAACAAACACTGACAACAAAAGTTATAGCCCTTAAATCAAAAATTTATTGCCGGAACAACAAAAACGTTTTATAAAACTTGGAATACGACGGAACTGATATTTGTCCTATAATGTATATTATGTAAACTTATAATTTCCCTTTCTATAAATAACCGGCTAATTTCAAATATACGTACAGAGCAAATAAGAAAATAACCAAATATATAAATTGACTCGTTCGACGTGGTTTTGTCCTTCTTACATATCTAAATTTCAATCTCTTTTTTCGTTTTTCCCGTTCGTCGTTTTCCGGATTGTAAAATCTCGGTTGATATTCAAATCTTCGATATTTAGGTTTTTTCATTAACATTTGTCTTGTAATTACTTATTACGTTAATTGCATTTTTCAAACACTTTACTTCCAATGAAGAAATTTTATCCGAAATTATCTCGCCGTCGGTGTGAACGTAATACGGTTCTTCAATTTCAATTTCTATCTCTTTAAATTTATACATCGTAACTTCTTTTGCAGTTTCTAATTTGTTAAATAATGCCAACGGCAATTTTTTCATTATTTGCAATTTATTAAGTTTATCGATTACCGTTAAGTCTAATTTATTGTCGTCTATTTCGGCATCAGGATTTAGAAAAAAACCGCCGCCGTGTGTTTTTCCGTTACCGACTGCTATCAGTAATTTTTTTCCTAAAATTATGGAATTATCTAATTTGATTCTTACCGGCATATCTTTCAAATTAATTAAAGCTTTAATCACCGCAAAAATATAAGAAATTAATCCGCTGAATTGTTTTGAATGTTGATTGATATAAGCAACATAAGCATCGAAACCTATGCCCAAACCGTTCAAGAACTTGTGCGATTTTGAACCGTTGACGTTCTTTTCGGTGAATTTTATATCGCCGACGTCGATAGATTTAACCGGAGCATGATTAAAAATAAGCTCTAGATTTTGTCTAATATCCTTTTTTAGTCCTAACATACGAGCAAAATCGTTGCCGCTGCCTATCGGAATAACACCGAGTACCGGCTTTTCAGTGGAATCCAAATCTATTCCGTTAATTATTTCATTAAGTGTTCCGTCGCCTCCAACACCTATAATTCTGTTGTAGTTCGATTGATTTTCATTAACAATTTCGGTGGCGTGATGCGGGCGTTCGGTTATTACAATTGTTGCATCGGAATTGTTTTCCCGTATAAATTTCTTTATTACCGGAAGGGATTTTTCCCCGTTTCCCTTGCCCGCCTTCGGATTAACAATTATTAGTGTCTTTTTCAATTCAGTAAATTTTTATGAACGGAATCGCATCTGAAATTATAAAAATAGAGGGAATTAATCAATCGTAAACAATCGAGTCGGGAAGAATAATTAATTTTCTTGGAAGAGCGCGTTTACAAATTCGCGTGCATCGAAATTTTGCAAATCGTCAATTCCCTCTCCGACGCCGATATATTTAATGGGAATTTTATGCTCGTTAATAATTTGAAAAACGACACCGCCTTTTGCTGTTCCGTCGAGTTTAGTTATTATCAAACCGGTTAAATCCGTGTATTTTGAGAATTCTTTGGCTTGAATCAATGCGTTTTGCCCAGTATTTCCGTCAACTACCAAGTAGATTTCATTCGGAGCATAATCGATAACTTTGCTCATTACCCTTTTGATTTTTCCCAATTCCTCCATCAAATTTGTTTTTGTATGAAGGCGCCCGGCAGTATCGACAAGCACAACATCAACATTTTGTTTTTTCGCTTGAGTAAGAGTATCGAAAACCACCGAAGAAGGATCGCTGCCGGGTTCTTTTTGAATTATTTCCACGCCTGCTCTTTTTGCCCAAACTTCCAGCTGTTCGTTTGCCGCCGCTCTGAAAGTATCGGCCGAACCGATCATAACATTAAGATTGCTTTTCTTAAAATTGTAAGCCAGTTTCCCGATTGTTGTCGTTTTACCGGCACCGTTAACTCCTACTATCAAAATCACATACGGTTTGAATTTTTCTATTTCCACGGAATCGTTTTTACCGTCGTCGTATTTTTCAAGAATTCCCGTCAATTCGTTTTTAATTATTTCGATTATATTGACGCTGCTTCTGTCTTTTTCGCTCTTCAACCTTTTCCGGGTTTCTTCAATAATATTCAACGCAACATCGTAACCGATATCGCTCGTTACCAAAATTTCTTCGATCTCGTCCAAAACATCTTCATCGATAACGGCTTTTCCGCTTACTGTTTCTTTAATACTGGTAACTATTTTATTCCGGGTTTTGTTTAATCCGTTTTTGAGTTTATCGAAATTTAAATTTTTAAATAATTTCATTTTGTTTCCGCTTTGATAATTTTATATGCCCTTAATCCGTAATTTATAACGGACGCAAAACTAAGAATAATACTGACGTAAAGCAATAATTGATATAACCAGAATTCGCGTGAAATATTAAGAATAACGACCATAATGAAAAGTGCAATTGTGGCAACCGTTACTTTCCCCACATAATCCGAAGGTAAAACTTTTCCCAATTTTTTGCTTACGAAAACTCCGCCGGTGAAAATGATTACATCGCGGAGCACGATTATCCAAAAATAATAATCCGGAATTTCGGACATCATAAAAAGTTTAATAACGATAATTACAACTAGTACTTTATCGGCAAGCGGATCGATAATCTTTCCCCACTCCGATATTTGATCAAATTTTCTGGCAAAATAGCCGTCGGCAATATCGCTAAAATAAGCAATCCATAGCAATACGATTAAAACTGTGCGGTATTCCTCATTTTCCATCATTCCGTCGAGTAAAAAGTAAACGGGTACGCTTAATAAAAGCCGGAACAAGCTAATATAATTGGAAACGGTATTGAATTTTCCTATCTTCATTTAATTACCGCAAATTTTCCCACTTTGGTTTCGATTGTGTTTCCATCTTCATCCAAGGCTTTTACATAATAAACATAAATTCCCGTAGCAACCTTGCTCCCGCTTTCATCTCTCAAGTCCCACGTAATTCCACCGTTCCCGTCGTTTTCCATGAGTGTGATTATCTTTTTTCCGTCGATACCGAAAACCGTTACTTCGGCAAATCTTGTTAATTTGGCAAACGTTATCGAATTCGACTTCACAAGACTTACGGGATTCGGATAGGTATAAATTTCCGCCAAGTCGTTTTCGAAAGATGAAAGCACAACTATGCTCCCGGATTCTTCCGAAATTTCTATGTTACCGGATTCAACCGAAGAACGTATATTTGAAATTTTAAGTGTATATTCTTTTCCTATGGATTTTAAAGGATATTTTGCAGTTATAATCACACTTTTGAAATCAGCTCCAAGCGTAATTGTTTTTATTTCGTTTTCCGGTGTAAACTTGTAATTTTCTTTTTCTATTGCGCTGTTTTCATCGATTTTTAAATTGAAAATGAGTTTCAAAGTCTTTGAATTTATTAAATTAAAACTCTCCACAAAAAGCTTTTTATCGATGATATTTCCGGATATTACAAACGATATGGAATCCGGTTTAATAGGACTATTGTAAAAATCCCTAAATGATTTCATTCGGAGCATGTGTTCCCCGACTTCCAAATTTTCCGTGAATTTCAATAAATAAGAATATTGAGATGAGGCAACTACCGTATTCGGTAAAATTTTATCATCGAGTATAAAAATATTCGGGTCTTCCAAACCGATTTTTACTTTCTCAGTAAACGTTACGATAATCGAATTGGCATTAATGACTCTAACTGAATCCAATTCTGCGGGAGCGTGCGAATATATTGTAATTACATCACTTAGAGATGACGTGCTCCCGTTTACCACTGATTTTACGGCGTAGTAATTATAAACGCCGGACTTTACACTGTCAATCATAAAATTTTGTGTTACGGTATCGAAAACACTTAAAGTAGAATCGGTTAACCCTTTGAATATTATAAAGTTATCTGCCGTTCCTTCCCATAAAATATATGTTTTATTGCTATCGATGCTGTAAAAATCCGAAATTTTCGGAATTAACGGAGTGTTACCGGAATTTATTTCAAAAAACTTGACCCCGTTCAACGAATTAATGCCAATTTCGTATGCTCCGTTTTTATTTAAGTCCCCGTGAAAAATATTTGTTGTGTTAATATTCCCTGTGAAAAAAATTACGTTATCCTTATCTTGCTCCCTTTCAAATACATAGAAAAACGGATAAACATTCAAAAGCAATTCGTCTGTGTTATTCTTAGTTAAATCTGCAAATTCCAGAGAATATTTCTTGCGGGTAAAGCCCGAACTTATTTCCGAACCCGCATCGATAAAAGCGATCATTGTTATTAAGTTTAATTGATTTTCAAACAAATTAAATACAATCAATATGTAAAACGGAGCTATATCATTGTTTTTTTGCGATTTTAATAAAACAGCCAAATCTTGGATACCGTCACCGTCGTAATCCCCTTCCGCAATTATATTTCTCGAACCGTCCAATCCGAAATTTATGCGTTGGTAAAATTCATATGAATTCATTCCGTTTATGCGATACCCGTTCAAAACGCCCTTGCTTGTCATAAACCATATTTCATCTACGCCGTCGTTATTTAAATCGCACAGCGCAACGTTCGGAGCACCCACGTACCCGTTTTGGTTTTCGTCGGGAAGCAAGAATTCCGCTTCGTTTTTCACAGCCAAATCTTGTTGAATTTCATATATCGCAAAGGACGAGTCGGCAAAAGTAACTATTTCCGTCATTCCGTCGCCGTCCAAATCTTTGGCGGTCGCCGGCCAGAAGTTTCCGGTTGAATCTGAAAAATACGTTGTGAACCCGTAAGAACCTTGCTCCGTTTGTTCATCAATGTATCCGTTTCGTAAAAACAAACTTAATAAATCCACTTTACCGTTACCGTTAAAATCTCCAGTTGCTTTCGGTATACGCTTATCCAACGAATCAATCAAAGTAAATTTATTTTGGGCATATCTATAAATTTGCATCGAGCTCGAATTTTCTTGGGAATTGAGAAAAACGTAAGGAGTGGCGCTCGAATCCAAAAAAACGGGTTTATTAAAAATTCTTCCCGGCGGTAAACCGTAATCCATTTCGGCATAACTCTTCAGTTTAACCATATCACTTACTTCATACTCAAACGGTGCTCCGTCATTATCGATAATTGTTTTTATTCCGGCTAAGTTTTCGACCTCAAAATAAACTTGATACGTTTCGTTCAGTACGATTTTCTCTAATGGAATGTAGCCGAAATGTGTAGTGTAAACCGTTTTGGTATTGGTGTTAAACTGATCGAGATAAACAAAATCGTAATCCGGTTTTCCTTCCAATTTAAAGAACATTTTCACCGTAGCTTGCTCCTCTGAATATATCGACGCCATAATCGTTACGTCTTTTCCCAGCAATGCTGTTCCGCCGTTTACCAAATATGCGTTCGGTGGAGTATGATCGACGTAAAAATTAATTCGTTCTTCTTGATTGTTTTCGTTCGTCAAATTAACAACGAGTCTAAGAGTATAAACCGTATCGGGGAAACCTGAAATATCCAAAGTAGCTACATTTTCATTAAAAATTTGTTTGTTCCCTTCAACCGGGACCGTGATCCATGTTTCCGGATTAAATCCGATTCCGTATTGCAAGCTAAACGAATCGAAGTATGGAGAGATAACAGTTAAATTTATTTCCAATGAATCCGCAAAAGTTGAAAAGTCTTGTAACGGCAAATTAATTTTAATAATTCCGGGCGTAAGTGTTGTTACGGCATTAAAAAGATTAAGCCTTCCCGCTCCGGAGTTCAAATCCCACCCGCTTGCATTAATATCGGTTGCAGTGGATTTTATTATTTGTTTAATTTCCTCGGTTTCGAAACTCTTGTAGCCCATTAAAACGGCAGCAGCGCCTGTTACGAACGGAGCCGCAGCGGAAGTTCCGCTAACGCTTCCGTATGTTCCGTCGTTTGCGGTTGTTAAAATGCTAACTCCCGGAGCAACAAGATCGAGCGTTGAGCCGTAATTCGAAAAACTTGCTACATAATCGTTTTCGTCCGATGCCCCAACACTAATAACTTCGCTGAAACTCGACGGATAATGCGGTAAGTCCGAGGAAGAATTTCCTGAACTTGCTACCATCATAACACCGTTATCATATGCAAATCTAATCGCATCTTTTAACAAAAAAGAAAATTTGTCGTCACCGAAACTCATATTAATAATTTTAGCTCCCGCGTTTACGGCATACATTATTGCGGCCGCAACATCGTCGTCTTCTCCGTTTCCTGTAGCATCGAACGCTCTTAGATTTAATATTTTAGTATTCGGAGCAAGCCCTGAAATACCTTTTCCGTTATTAATCTCTGCAGCAATAATTCCCGCTATATTTGTTCCGTGACCATGTTCATCATCTGGCATGTTATCCCAATCTTTATAATCGTCTTCGGAAGGGTTTTCGATTTTAAGATTTTTGTCAACAAAGTCGAATCCTTTATAATCATCTACAAAACCGTTGTTATCGTCGTCAATTCCGTTAAATCGTTTATCGTTCCCTTTTTCGTCCATCCCAATTTCGCCGCTGTTCAGATAGATACTTTTTCCCAAATCGGGGTGTTCGTCGTCTATCCCCGTATCGATAACCGCAACCAAAACATCATTTAATTGAATACCCGTATCTTCAATTAAATCAAATACTTTCAATGCTCCAATTTTTTTTAATCCCCATTGTTCATTTATTAAACTATCATTGGGAGCACCATCAATTCTATAACTAACGGGTTCTTGTACATATTCTATAGAGTGAACAGAAGAAATTTTCGATAAAAATTCCGATTTTTCATCTTCATTTTTGAAATCAAAGCGGAAAATTCGATTAAAGCCTATATTATCCTTTATGTTACTAAGCTTAATTTGTTGAAATATCTTATGATATCTAAATTCACTTGCTGAGAATCTTTGCAGTAAATCGTTTTTTATGATAGATTCAGCCGATTTCCCGGAATTTGACGGTTTAAATTTTACAATCAAACCGTGCTGTGCATGCGACATTCCGCTTGAAATAAAAATGGTGGCAAGAAAGATTAGAAATTTACGGTTCATATTCTTCCTTCACCGTGTTAAAATCAACTTTTGTAGGGTATTTCCCCGAAAAACAAGCAGTGCAGAAATGCTCCGGTTCGTGATCCACCATAGCTTCCAACATTTCATCAATTGTCAAATATTCAAGCGAATCGACTTCGAGGTAATTTTTAATTTCTTCAACATTTCCGTTGAATTTATTTGCAACTAATTCTTCCTTCGATGGAAAATCCATACCGTAAAAACATGGATTTAAAATAGGCGGGGATGAAATTCTAAGGTGAACCGATTTCGGATTTGCTTCTCTAATTAATTTCACCAACTGTTTGGATGTTGTACCGCGAACAATGGAATCATCAATCAAAATAACCGTTCGTCCTTCCAAAACACCTTTAACGGTATTAAACTTAACTCTTACACCGACTTCCCTTTTGGTTTGCTCCGGTAAAATGAAAGTACGACCTATATAATGACTACGTATCAACCCGATTTCCAATTTCGAACGGATTCCCATTTTTTCCAATTGATTTTGGTAACCGATTGCAGCCGTATTGGAACTATCGGGCACACTAATAACTATTACTTTTTCGCCGTCCGGATCTGCGACGGGATGATGGTTAGCCAGTACTTTCCCCAATTTTCTCCTAATTTTGTCTACATTTGTCCCGAAAATTCTACTGTCGGGTCGGGAAAAGTAAATAAATTCGAATACACAATGTTTTATATCCGTTTTACCGGAAATTTTATACGAAACTATTTGATCGGCCGATTCAGTGTGCTCCGCTATTTCTATCATTTCACCGGGTTCAACATCCCTAATGTATTCGGCTCCGTTAACATCGAAGGCGCAAGTTTCGGAGGCAACAATAAACGAACCGTTAAGTCTGCCGATTGAAAGCGGGCGAAAACCGTGGGGATCTCTTGCCGCAAACAATTTATTATCCGTAAGCAACACCAAACAATATGCTCCTTCAATTTGTCTCAACGCATCTAAAATTTGCTCTTCTTGTTTTTCCTTCCTACTTCTTGCAATGAGGTGTAAGATTACTTCCGTATCGCTAGTGGTTTGAAATATGGCTCCGTCTTCTACCAAACTTTTTCTTAACAACTTGGCGTTAGTTAAATTTCCGTTGTGTGCAACCGCCAAATTCCCCATTCTGTAATTCACTACAAACGGTTGAATGTTTTTTTTTGATGCGGAAGCGCCTGTCGTCGAATAACGATTGTGACCGATTGCAGCTTTTCCGGTGAGTTCCTCGCTCAGAATTTCCGGTTTATTAAAAACATCCGCTACAAGTCCGATTCCCTTGTGAATGTTAAAAACCGGCTTGCCGTTGTTTTCACTCGAGCTAACTATTCCTGCCGCTTCTTGACCTCTGTGTTGAAGTGCATGGAGACCGTAATAAGTATAAATAGCGGGATTTTCAATTCCTTGAATGCCGAATATTCCGCAGTGGCATTTTGGTTTATCTGAATTCAAATTATTTCCAGCAATTAAAATTAAAGACTACCCCTCAATAAAATTTGAGAAAAACCGGTTATTTAAATATTGAAAGGAAAGAAAAATTTGTCGGAACGGCGGGATTTGAACCCGCGACCACTTGACCCCCAGTCAAGTACGCTAACCGGACTGCGCCACGTTCCGAACAATTATAATTTAGAACGTAAATTTACTAAAAAATCTCGTATTTCCTCAAGGTCTCTTTTAAGTGACCGTACTTGATTTTTGGAAAGTGAAGGTTTGCTTTTGGAGGAAGTTTTTTTATTTGTTTTTGCCACACCGTTTTCCGGGTCGGCTAATATTTTTTTCGCTCCTTCTATGGTATACTTCTCTTCGCGAAGAAGCTTTTTGATAAGCAGAATCAACTTAATATCGGCGTTGGTATAAATTCTATTGCCGGCTCTGTTTTTAGATGGTTTAAGTTGATCGAACTCCGTTTCCCAATAGCGAAGAATATATTGCTCAAGCCCCGTAAGCTTACTTACTTCACTAATGGAGTAATATAATTTTTTTAATCCGAAATCTTTCATAACTACTCTTATTAATTACTTTAACGAAATTAATTAATTCATTATAAAATATCAAGTTCTACGAATCTCTTAAATTTTTTTCTAAATTATGAGGATTAGATTACTAAACGGAAATATATTTATTTTTTATAAGAATGATGTGATTTCAAACAACCGATGGTATATACGGATTATTTATTTAGAAGTTTTTTGATAAGATAAACTGCGGCCAGATAACTAAGTTCTTTAAATCCCGAAATATAACCCGTGCAAACACTTGCCGTTATCGAGGTTCTTCTGAATTCTTCCCTGCTCGCCAAATTTGAGAGATGAACTTCGATCTTGGGGAATTCTACTAATTCCAATGCATCTCTTATTGCAACCGATGTATGTGAATAACCGCCGGGATTAATTATAAGTCCGTCCGTACCGGAATTTCTTGCGTTTTGAATTTTTTCTATAATTTCCCCTTCCAAATTACTTTGAAAATACTCAAAGTCCATTTCGGGAAATTCTTCCGATAATTTATCGTGAATATCGGATAACGTTAAATTTCCGTATTGAGTTTTATCCCTTTCGCCAAGCAAATTTAAATTAGGACCGTTAATAATTAAAATTTTCATATTTACATTTCCGCCATTTCTTCAATTACTTCCCTAAGTTTCGGCGTTAAATAAATGTCTTCAACACCAAGTTCTTTTAATGCTTGCGAAAGGATAATCACCTTTCTTTGCAATGTAGCTAATTTGTTAATTACAATTACTTTGTTTTCCTTCACAAGACAATAACCGCCCTTAAAATCCCCTCTTTCAAATCTGACTTTTGCTCCCATCTGCGTGGCAACGGATTTTAAATCATTTAAAATCGTCTCGAATTCTTTTTCCTTAATTTTCATTAAATTACGATTTTATTTTGAACGGTACATTTAATTTGTGCAAATATATAAAATAAATACGGAATAAAACAGAATGCCCGGAACAGAAAAAATAGCTTCCATCGACATCGGTTCGAATACAGTCTTATTGCTTATTGCCGAAACGGATATGTCCAATTACAAAATTAAAACGATTGCCAATTTTTACGAAATGCCGCGCATCAGCAAAGACTTGAAAAAAACGGGTGTTATCAGCAGAGAAAGAAAAGAAAAATTGTTTGAGGTTTTGGAAAAATATAAACGGAAAATTGCAGAACATAATTGCGATAAAATTTTAGTCTCGGCTACAAATGCTTTCAGAATTGCAAAAAATGCAAATGAAATAGTATCGGAAATAAAAAACAAATTCGGCTTCGATGTAAATATACTTTCCGGAGATGAAGAAGCTAAATTCTCTTTCTTGGGTGCAACATTCGAATTTGAGCTCGATCAAAATGCTCTTGTAATAGATATCGGTGGTGGGAGCACGGAAGTAATTTATGGGAGCAACGAAAACATTCTTTTTAAAAGGAGTTTCGGCTTCGGTGTTGTAAGTTTGACCGAAAAATTTATAACAGGTTATCCCGTATCCGAAAATGAAATCCGAAAAATTTCGGAATATGTAAAAGAAAATTTCGAAAATTTAACATCCGTAATTCCCTTTTCCCTCTTTTCCATTGCGGTTGCCGGCACTCCTACAACACTTTCATGTATAAAACAAAATTTGAAAACATATGATGAAAATAAAGTTGAAAAATCGATTTTAACTGCAGATGATTTGAGAATGTTATTATCAAAACTTAAAGTTTTAACACCGGCTGAAGTTAAAACTAATTTTGGAAGTGTTGTTGCGGGTCGAGAAGATGTTTTGCTGACCGGAACCTTAATTCTAGCTTCTTTAACCGACGTATTGAAAATCGAAAAATTTCACGTTTCCGGTAAAGGTATCCGTTACGGCGCAATAGTCGATTATCTCCAAAGACAAACAACAACTCAAAATTCTTAGTGAAATTAATATAATTTTTATAGATATTACGAAATTAATATTTCACTGTTAGTAAGATACAGAGACAACTCTTCATAATCTCGCATTTTAGCAAGGAGAATATATGGCGAAAGTTGCACGCGAACAATGGAGTTCGAAATTAGGATTTATTCTTGCCGCTGCCGGTTCTGCTGTCGGTTTGGGAAATATTTGGAAATTCCCTTACGTAGCCGGGGAAAACGGCGGGGCGGCTTTCATTCTGCTCTATTTATTATGTATTGCCATCATTGCCTTACCAGTTCTTTTAGCCGAAATTTTAATAGGTAGAACAACGCAAAGAAATCCCGTCGGTGCGTTCAAACAATTAAGCGGAAAACCGTTTTGGGTAGCTGTTGGCGGAATGGGAATACTTGCCGGTTTTATGATTCTATCATTTTACGCCGTTGTTTCCGGTTGGTCGCTCGGCTATATTCTCGAAGCAATCGCCGGAAAGTTTTACGAATTCAACGAAGTGGGGTCTTCCGGTGCTCATTTTACCGACTTAACCCAAAATGTTGCATGGAACGTAGGTTATTTCGCTACTTTTATGGCTTTAACTATGTTGATTGTTTATTTCGGCGTACAGAAAGGAATTGAACGCGGCAGCAAAATTATGATGCCTTTACTATTTGTTTTATTAATAATTTTGATGATTCGAGGTTTAACTTTAGACGGTGCCGAAAAAGGAATAGATTTTTTGTTTAACCCCGACTGGTCTGTTATTACTGGTAAAACGGTTCTTGTTGCCTTGGGTCAAGCCTTTTTTACACTTAGCCTTGGAATGGGCGCAATGCTAACATACGGAAGTTATATGTCCAAAAAAGATAGCATTCCCGTCTCGGCAGTCGAAATTATAATTCTCGATACGCTTGTAGCATTGATTTCCGGAGTTGTTATATTTACCGCGGTTTTTGCTACCGGCGAAAGTCCGAATGTAGGTCCCGGTTTAATCTTTCATACGTTACCAATTGTATTCACAAAAATGCCCGGCGGCATATTTTTCGCCGTTTTATTCTTCATCCTTTTATCCATTGCGGCTTTAACTTCGGCTATTTCCCTTTTAGAAGTTGTTGTTGCATATTTTGTGGACGATAAAAATTGGCCGAGACATAAAGCGGTTATCGTTTTCGGGTTTTTCACTTTTCTTTTGGGAATACCCAGCGCACTCTCGTTTAACATTTTAGCCGATTTTAAAATTTTCGGCTTAACTTTCTTCGGATTAATGGATTATATTTCTTCGAATGTACTTTTACCGTTAGGCGGTTTGCTTATTTCTATTTTCGTAGGTTGGGTTTGGGGATTCGATGAAGCAATACCCAATTTAAAACAAGGCGCCGAAAAACTTTTCGAAAGTTATCCTTGGATGCTGTTGTTATGGAAAATTTTCATAAGATATTTTGCACCGGTATTAATTTTTATGGTGTTACTTAACGCACTTGGTATAATCTAAATTATTAACAAAAATATAGTTGCTTATGTCCAGAAAAACACTTGCCGGAATAATTTTATTTATCATTGCCATCATATTATACAAATGGGGCGTATCGTTTTTCGAAGCGATATGGAGTTTCCCGGGAAACTTTGAGGTATTCCAAAATTTTCCGAGTAAAGAAACTCCCATCGGTTCCATACCTTTGATGGTGATAGCTTTAGTCGGTACCGGAATTTACGTAACATTTAAACTCGGTTTCCCGCAAATAAGGTACTTATGGCACGGCATTAAAGTTACCGCCGGAGTTTATGACAACCCGGAAGACGAAGGCGATTTGAATCACTTCAGAGCCTTATCAACCGCTCTTTCGGCAACAGTGGGAATAGGAAACATTGCCGGTGTTGCCACGGCGTTGTATTACGGCGGACCCGGAGCATTATTCTGGATGTGGGTTACGGCTTTCTTCGGCACGACTTTGAAATATGCGGAAAGTACGCTTGCCTTGAAATACAGAGATTTCGATCCGGACGGTCATACCGCCGGAGGTCCGATGTACACAATCGAAAAGGGACTTGGCGTTAAATGGCGTTGGTTGGCCGTATCGTTTGCGATTTTTGCGGTAATTTGCTCTTTTGCCACCGGTAATGCAATTCAGTCCTTTACGGTATCCGATCAAATTTATTCCGAAGTCGCCCAAATTGTAGGAACCGACCACTTCCTCACTGTTAAGCATTACATCTTTGAAGGGTTCAGTGTTTCCATCGAACAAGTGATAAACGGTATTATTTTGTCTTTTATAGTCGGATTGGTAATCATAGGCGGGATTAAAAGAATCGGGAAAGTTACGGGTTTCTTGGCTCCGTTCATGGCAATTATTTACGTATTTTCAACCGCTTTAATATTATTGGGAAATTTTGATAAACTTGGCGAAAGCTTCAGTCTTATTTTTGAAATGGCTTTTAATCCTCCTTCACAAATAGCGGGAGTTGGAGGCGGTACTTTCTTAATTATGTTGAATACAATGTTGTGGGGCGTTAAACGCGGTCTGTATTCGAACGAAGCGGGACAAGGTAGCGCAGCAATTGCCCACTCGACGGCTAAAACAAAATATGCCGTGCGGGAAGGTTCCGTTGCTATGCTTGGTCCCTTCATCGATACAATAATA
The DNA here is from genome assembly GCA_964553325.1 of uncultured Melioribacteraceae bacterium. Classification (GTDB taxonomy): domain Bacteria; phylum Bacteroidota; class Ignavibacteria; order Ignavibacteriales; family Melioribacteraceae; genus BMS3ABIN04. The sequence goes on from CAZKKI010000014.1 coordinate 14,403, forward strand.
ATATGTTCGCTTACCGGACTGGTTATCATTTCAACAGATTCATGGCAACACACAGAATTTTTCGTTAAGCATATTGATCCGAATTTTACCGGCGAATTAATGAACAGCAGTTTGTTAACTTCCTATGCATTCAAAAAAGGATTAAGCTGGTTGTTCGGTTACGGTGATAAAATCGTTACTATTTCGGTGTTGTTATTTGCAATTTCGACGGCTATAAGTTGGTCGTTTTACGGAGACAGAGCCACCGATTATTTATTCGGTCCTAAGGCAATTCTTCCGTACAAATGGATTTTTGTTCTATTTATTTTTATCGGTGCAATAGCCGAGTTGGAATCGGTTTGGGGATTCGGCGATGCGGCGTTGGGATTTATGACGTTCCCGAATCTCATAGCGATAATTTTGTTATCGTCCAAACTGAAAAAGATGACGAAAGAATATTTTTCAATCGATCATCCGGTTTATCGTAAGAAATAATTTGGTATTTTTACATAATGAATTTATTTATTGTTATCAATCCAGAATATGTGAGGTAGTGAAATGGCAAACATCAATAAAATCAAAGGTGTAATTGGAATTTTAACCGGAGGCGGAGACGTTCCCGGACTAAATCCCGCTATTCGTGCTATTACAATACGTGCGTTACGGGAAGGATTCAAGGTTATCGGAATAAGACGCGGTTGGGGCGGAATGATCGATATCGTACGCGATGAAAAATTCGACAACAGCAACAATTTCACGGTTCTTTCCGAAGAAATAGTTAACCGCGCCGGGCGTACAGGTGGAACTTTTCTTCATTCTTCTAGAACCAGACCGAGCCACGTTCCCAAACCGAACGTACCCGAACATTTAACAGATACTTACACGGACGAAATAAACGATTTAACTCCGGAAGTTCTAAAAAATCTGGAATTCCTCGGTATCGATCATCTGATTCCCATTGGCGGTGACGATACTTTAAGTTACGCCGTCCGTTTGCATAACGAAGGCGTAAACGTTGTTGCAATCCCCAAAACAATGGATAACGACGTACCCGGAACGGATTACTGCATTGGTTTCAGTACTTGCGTTACCAGAACAATCGAATTGACTCACAGTCTAAGAACCACCGCCGGTTCGCACGAAAGGTTTTTAGTTATTGAAGTATTCGGACGTTATGCCGGTTTTACCGCTCTACTTCCCACGATGGCCGGTGCGGCTAACCGTTGTGTTATTCCCGAATACAAATTCGATATGGAACGGTTAACCGAATTACTTGTTGCCGATCGGTATACAAATCCAAGTAAATATTCCGTTGTGTTGGTTTCCGAAGGTGCAATGTTCGAGGGCGCCGAAATGATTTTTGAAAACGAGGAAAAAGATATGTTCGGTCATAAAAAATTAGGCGGTATAGGTGATTTGGTATCGCGTAAATTGAAAGAACTTTCACCAAAGTATAATAACGGCCGGCGTATTAATGTAATTAATCAACGGTTAGGTTATTTGGTCCGTTGCGGTAATCCCGATGCAATCGATTCAATCGTTCCGATGGCTTTCGGAAATTTGGCTCTCGATTTGATTTTAGAAAATTCCCACGGTCGCTTGGTAACTTTGAAAAACGGTCGTTACGATAATCAACAAATTGAAGTTGTAACGAGTTTCAAGAAAAAAGTTGACGTGAGTAAATATTATAATACCGAAAGACTACGTCCGTTTTACAAAAGCTTTGAATCGAAACCGTTGTTTATTATGGCTAGTGATTAAACAAATATTAAAAAAAGCCCGTTATAACTAAATGACGGGCTTTTTAATTTATCGTAAACCATTTCATTAAAAAATCCAACCGATACACATTATTCGTGATAAACGATATTAGCTCCCACCCAAGTTTTGTTTTTGTTATAATCGACGCCTATCATTTTGCCCTTGCTTACACGTAGTAAGTTGTTTACCAATTCAGGTTTTTCTTTTTCCCATAAAAACATCATGCGGATTTCAGCTTTTGCATATTCGTCGGGTGTTTTAATTACTGGTTCGTATTTCACCTTTTTTTGAAGAATAAAGTTTTCCTTGTTTTTTATCGAGTTTAAATCGTCATTCGAAATATCGATTTTTACGCCGGATCCGGCAAACGAAAACAATGGTTTTAAAACATAATTTTCCAAATCATCGGGATATTCGGATAATTCGTCCAAATAAAAAGATTCGGGAGCATATCTACTTTTGATAAACGGTAAAATGTTTTTACTTATTTTAAAAAACCAATTCGGGTGACTTAACCATTTAACGTTTAATTCTTTATAAAAATCAAAGCTCGGTTTAATGTTGCTTCTTTCCAATTCATCGAAAATGACACGGTTGTAGATTTTTTCAATTCTGATTTCCCGCCCGTTTTTACGGTAATACAATTCATTTCCCTTTTGAATAATATCGCTTACGCAAACCGCTTTAATTCCGAGTTGTTCTTCGGCTATGTGGAAATCGATCCAAGTTTTTTGGTTAAACGGATCGATTTCAAGCAAAATTACATTTTCCGGATCTGTTGTTCCCAACATGGCCGATTTCAACCTTTCTATGTAAGATTCATAATTTAAACCGTGAAAATACGGAGTTAAATGCTCGGGAATTTCATAATGCTTACGTAGTTTCTTATCCAAAAACGCTTGAAAATTATATAACGACGGAAAACCTTGTAATTCAATCAATTGAGGTAAAACCTTTCCGTTTTCATCTTTCGTTACCGCAAAATCAATTTGTAAAAAAAGCGGATGTTCGTCTTCACCGGGTACAAAATATTTTTGCGGTATAAGTTTGCGGTGTGTTTTTCCAAAATCGATTTTATTAATTTCATCGGCAATTTCGTAAGCCGCTTGAACGAAAATACCGGTTAAATTCTTATCGAGAAACAACGGGGTTTCGCAAATTCTGAAATCGAGTTTTCTGTTAATTGTGTTTTGAATGTCACTTAAAAGAGCCGAGTATTTTTTTTCGGAGAATTGGGAATTAAAGTTTTCCCGGTATTCATTAACCATAATAGAAATATTTCCTAAAAGTTTATTCCTTTGTATGTTTCGTCTATAATGTAATCAACTACTTTATGCAAATCTTTGGTTTGATTCCACACACGAAGTTGCCTGTCTGCTCCGGTGCCATGCTCCAATATTTTGTGAATATATTTTAATTCTTCCCGACTTCCCAAATCGTCAACAACATCATCAACGAATTCCAATAGTTCATCGATTAACACGGCGGTATCCACTTCGGCTTGTTTTCCGAAATCGATAAGTTTGGCTTCTATTCCGTATCGGCTTGCTCGCCATTTGTTTTCGTTAATGTAAAGACGCCTGTACAGTCTGAAACCCAAATTTTGTTTTATCAACTTATAAAGTTTGGCGACAATCGCTTGCATCAAAGCGGCGAGTGCAATTGTTTCATCTACGCGCAACTGAACATCGCATACTCTGAATTCCAATGTAGGGTATTTGGGATGCGGACGTATGTCCCACCAAATTTTACTTGCATCTTCAATACAATTCGTTTTCACTAGGAGTTCAACATATCTTTTAAATTCATCGTGACTGTTAAAATAATCCGGAATTCCGGTACGCGGGAAGCGATCGAATATTTTTGCTCTATACGATTTAAATCCGGTATTTCTACCTTTCCAAAATGGCGAATTCGTGGAAAGTGCATAGATATGAGGTAGAAAATATCTTGCAGCGTTCATTATGTGAATTGCCATTTCTTTATCGGCAATGCCTACATGCACGTGTAAACCGAAAATCAAATTGGCGCGGGCAACTTGCTGCATATCGTGAACCACTTCTTGGTAACGCGGGTGGTTTGTAATAGCTTGGTCTTCCCATCTCGAAAAAGGATGAGTACCGGCGGAAGCGATTTTCAAACCGTGCAAGTCCGCTACTTTTGCAATGTTGGTTCGCAATTTTATAACTTCCTCTCTTGCTTCCTGTATGTTTGCACAAATTGTTGAGCCCGCTTCCACAACCGATTGGTGCATTTCGGCTTTAATTTGTTCTTTGAGAACCATTTTACCGTCTTCCAAAAGCTGCTGAACGTGCGATTTCAGCTCACGCGTTTTCGGATCGACGATTTGGAATTCTTCTTCAATTCCAAGTGAAAAAAGTTGATCGGTCATAATTTATTTAGCTTTAGTTTTGTTTGGGACTAAAATTTGGTTATTTGCAAAAGTAGTAATGAAATTTCCCCATGTTAGGTTGTTCATATTCGGTTTATGATTTCTAGCTCTTCTGATTGCCATCTTTGCAGCGGTTTCCACAACCCATTCGAAATTTTCCTCGCCGACTGAATGTAAATCGGCATCCGGTGCCGGGTTACCGAAATCGATTGCGTATGGAATTCCGTCTCTTATTGCAAGCTCAACCGTATTAAAATCGTAACCGAGGGCATTATTTATTTTCAAAACGTCTTCTTCCATTCTTTTCAATAATCTTGCTTCGACGGGTTTGGGATTTCGTACATACCGGAGGTGATGCGGTTGATTCGGATCGTATTGCATTATTCTAACATCCCGTCTATCCAAACAATAACATCTGAAATAATCGGTAAATTCAATTGCTTCTTGCAACATCATAACCAATGTTCCGGTGGAGTTGTAAATTTTGAAAAATTCTTCTTTATCGTGAATTTTATATACATTCTTCCAACCGCCGCCGGCAAAGGGTTTGAAAAACGCCGGAAATCCGACATATTCGAAAATACCGTCCCAATCGAGCGGATATTCCAAATTTCTCATCGACATTTCATTCGTATCCGGCGGATGCTGATTAGAAGGAAGCAAAACGGTTTTCGGAACGTGCACATTAATTTTGGTTGCGAGCGCGTTGTTGAAAAATTTTTCATCGGCACTCCACCAAAACGGATTGTTAATTACCGCCGTACCGGTTAACGCTGCATTTTTCAAATAACTTCTGTAAAACGGAATATCCTGCGAAATTCTATCGATTATTACATCATATTCAACCGGCTCACCTTGAATTACTTTGTTTATCTTAACAAATTCGGCTGTAATTCCATTGATTTTTTTGGAATTTATTCTTTCTACAAATGCTTGCGGAAAGGTGTTCTCTTGCCCGAATAAAATCCCGATTTTTTTCATTACACTTTGGTCCCTGCATTAATTCGAAAATAAGAGGAAGGGTATAAAATAAATTAGCGGAAATATAAAAAAGTTACGGTTTAATTTCACATTTTTTTTATTTCAAAGTGATTTTTGTTTATATCCAGAAAATGTTATTCATAAAAATAAAAAACCGCCTTTCCGTTATTAACGAAAAGACGGTAAAAATACGGGGAGACAAATAGATTAGAAATTAGGTTCGTAACTTTGAAGTAATTTCATATAATTTGCTCTCTCGAAAGCGGCCGGTTCGCTAACCGATTTTTGACTCATACTTCCTTTCATTAAGTCAATCGAATCGTATTCGTGCTCCTCCATCCAATTTTCCAAATCTTTCAGTATTTCGGATATTCTACCTATTCCGTTCTTAAGAAGTTCGGAAGCCATCATAGCAACATCGCCGCCTGCCATCATAATTTTTAGCACATCCAGATGATTATGAATTCCGCTTGTAGCCGCTAAACTTGCTTGGACTTGTCCATACAAAATTGCAATCCACCGCAATGGTAATCTCATTTCCCAATTGTTGCTTAATTCGAGATTAGGTACGACTTCCAACTTATCCAAATCGAAATCTGGTTGGTAAAATCGGTTAAACAATACCAAAGCGTTTGCACCGGCATGATCTAACTTTTTAGCCATATTCGCCATTGAAGTAAAGAACGGACTAAGTTTAATGGCAACGGGAATCGTTACGTTTTCTTTAACCGCTTTAAGCGTATCGATATACATATTTTCAATTTCCGAACCGGTGATATTCGGATTCGTCGGAATGTAATAAACGTTAAGCTCAATTGCGTCGGCGCCGGCATCTTGAATATTTTTTGCGTATTTAGCCCATCCGCCGCTGCTTACTCCGTTTAAACTTCCGATTATCGGAATATCGACCGCTTTTTTCAAATTTGCAATATGATCCAAATATTCGTACGGACCCATTTTAAATTCTTCTGGCTCCGGAAAATAAGTGGTTGCCTCGGCATAACTTTCGGCATGGAAATTAAGATAATGATCAAGCTCGCCCGTTTCGTGCGTAATTTGTTCTTCGAACAAAGAGTAAACAACAACCGCCGAAGCACCGGCATCTTCCATCGCTTTTACCGTATCAACGTGCTCCGATAACGGAGAAGCCGAAGGGACAATCGGATTTTTTAATTTCAATCCCATGTATGTTGTTGATAAATCCATTTTAACTCCTCACTTTTTCAAATTTTTAATTCGGCGGCATTCAAGCCGCCTTTAATTATTTGTTGTCTTCGGTTTCTTCTTTTTTATTTTCTACGAAGTTTGTGTAATCCATTGCTGCCATGTGACTGTAGATTTTCCAGACTTCCTTAACATGCTCTTGAGCCGCATCCAACAATTGCGCTGCGCGCTCCGGATGTGATTTCGTAAGCATTTTAAATCTGGTTTCGCGATATACGTATTCTTTCAATGGAATCTTCGGACCTTTGTAATCGAGTTTCAACGGATTCTTTCCTTTTTCGATATTCAACGGATTGTATCTGAACATCGGCCAGTAACCGGATTCAACCGCTAATTTCTGATGTTCGAATCCCTTTGCCATATTCATACCGAATGCAATACAATGGCTGTAGGCAATGATGATCGACGGACCGTCGAACCTTTCGGCTTCAATGAATGCTCTGACGGTTTGCAAATCGTTAGCGCCCATTGCAACTTGAGCTACATAAACATTTCCGTAACTCATTGCCATTCTCGCCAAATCCTTTTTCGGTATTGGTTTACCGGCAGCGGCAAATTTTGCAACAGCGCCAAGCGATGTGGCTTTAGATTGTTGTCCACCGGTATTCGAGTATACTTCGGTATCGAGCACCAAAATATTTACGTTCTTTCCGGATGCCAGTACGTGATCCAAACCGCCGTAACCGATATCGTATGCCCAACCGTCGCCACCGATAATCCAAACGGATCTGGTTACAAGGTAATCGATAATCGATAACAGCTCTTTGGCTTCCGGTTTATCCAGTTTTTCGAGAATAGTTTTTAATTTGGCAACTCTTTCTCTCTGTTCTTTAATTTCTATTTCGGTTTTCTGCGGAGCGGTTATTATTTCTTCAACCAATTCCGCACCAACGTCTTCTTTTAATTGAGTCAACAATTCGCGTGCAAAATCACTTTCCCTATCGATTGCAAGTCGTAATCCCAAACCGAATTCGGCATTATCTTCGAACAAGGAGTTATTCCACGAAGGACCTCTTCCCTCTTTGTTAACCGCCCACGGAGTTGTGGGCAAGTTACCGCCGTAAATTGAGGAGCAACCCGTAGCATTTGCAATTACGGCTCTATCGCCGAATAATTGGGAAACCAATTTAACATACGGGGTTTCACCGCAACCCGGACATGCGCCGGAAAATTCGAATAACGGTTCAAGTAACTGACTACCGGCAACCGTATCGATTTTAAGTTTTGTTCTGTCGTATTCCGGCAGTTCAAGGAAAAAGTCGAAGTTTTCTCTTTCTTTTTCCCGTAACGGAATTTGCGGTGCCATATTAATTGCTTTTCTTTTAACTTCTTTTTTATCTTTCGCGGGACACACTTCAACGCATAGTTGGCAACCCGTGCAATCTTCAACCGCAACTTGAATTGTGTAAGCTTTACCTTTATCTTCCTTGCCTCTTGCTTCCATCCATTTGAAAGTTTCGGGAGCGTTTTGCGTCAATTCCATGTCGTACACCTTAGCCCTTATTGCGGCATGCGGACAAGCAATAACGCACTTGTTACACTGAATACACAGATCCGGCTCCCAAACCGGAACTTCCAAAGCGATGTTCCGTTTTTCCCATTTGGCGGTTGCCGATGGATATGTTCCGTCGGCAGGTAATTTACTAACCGGAATATCATCGCCTCTACCTGCAATCATCATCGCCTCAACTTCCCGAACGAATTCCGGAGCTTTCGGTGAAACAACAGGCGGTAATTCGATGGAGCTGGTAACTTCCTTCGGATAATCGATTTTATTCAAATGAGCCAATGTTTCATCTACCGCGGCAAAGTTTTTCTGTACTATGCTTTCACCTTTGCTTCCGTAAGTTTTTTGAATGGCATCTTTGATTTTTTGAATGGCTTCGTCTTTCGGAAGGATTCCCGAAATAGCAAAGAAGCAAGTTTGCATTATCGTATTGATTCTTACACCCATTCCGGTTTTCTTGGCAACATCGTAAGCGTCGATAACATAAAATTCCAAATTCTTGCTGATTATTTGATCTTGTACTTTCTTGGGTAACTGGTTCCAAACCTCTTCCGTTTTGAAGGGCGAATTCAACAAGAAAGTTCCGCCGTTTTTAATTTTTTCCAATACGTCGAATCTTTCCATCAAAGTAAATTGATGGCAAGCTACAAAATCGGCTTCCTGAATCAAATAAGTAGAATGTATCGGGTTTTTGCCGAAACGCAAGTGTGATATTGTTGACGAACCGGATTTTTTGGAATCGTAAACAAAATATCCTTGCGCAAAATTATCTGTTTCTTCGCCGATTATTTTAATAGAATTTTTATTCGCGCCGACCGTTCCGTCCGAGCCCAGTCCGAAAAACATACATTTGGTAGCGTTTTTATCTTCGATTACGAAATTCTTATCAAATTCCAAACTTGTGTTCGTAACATCATCATATATTCCAACCGTAAAATGATTTTTCGGTTCTTCTTTTTTCAAATTATCGAATACGGCTTTAACCATAGCCGGTGTAAATTCTTTTGACGATAGACCGTAACGTCCTCCCACAATTTTCGGCATTTTATCGAAAGGTTTATCATCGCCGTGCATTGCTTCGGAAAATGCCGTAACAACATCCAGATACATCGGTTCGCCAAGTGCACCGGGTTCTTTCGTCCTGTCGAGAACAGCAATGGATTCAACTGTTTTCGGTAAAGCGGCAAATAAATGTTTTGCGGAAAACGGTCTGTACAACCTTACTTTCAATACGCCGACTTTTTCTTCCATGTTTTCGCTCATGTACTTAACCGTTTCTTCTACCGTTTCGCCGCCCGATCCCATGATAACAATAACCCTTTTGGCATCCGGGGCACCGTAATAATCGAATAAATGATATTGTCTTCCTGTAATCTCGGCAAATTCATCCATTGCTTTCTGAACAATATCGGGAGCGGCAAGATAGTATTTATTTACGGTTTCTCTTCCTTGGAAATAAACATCGGGATTTTGGGAAGTACCACGAATAAAGGGATTATCGGGATTCATCGCTCTTTTACGATGTTCGTGCACAAACTTGTTATCGATTAATTTTTTGAGTTCCTCGGTTGTAAGCTCATCGATTTTTTGAACTTCGTGCGAAGTTCTGAAACCGTCGAAAAAGTGTACGAAAGGAATCCTCGATTCGATGCTGGCTTTGTGCGTAATTGCAGCCAAATCTTGCACTTCTTGAACCGAGCCGGAAGCCATCAATCCGAATCCCGTTTGTCTAACTTGCATTACGTCACTATGATCACCGAAAATCGACAAAGCTTGTGCGGCAAGCGAACGAGCCGAAACATGGAAAACAGCCGGAGTTAATTCACCGGCAATTTTGTACATATTCGGAATCATTAACAAAAGTCCTTGCGAAGCGGTAAAAGTTGTAGACAAAGCTCCGCCTTGCAGAGAACCGTGTATGGCGCCGGAAGCTCCTCCTTCGCTTTGCATTTCAGTTACGGAAGGCACTGTACCCCAAATATTTTTCTTTCCGGCAGCCGACCAAGCATCCGACATTTCACCCATTCCGGATGACGGAGTAATCGGATAAATTGCTATTACCTCACTCAACTGATAGGCAATTTTGGCTGCCGCCTCGTTTCCATCGATTGTTATTTTTCTGTGTTCCATCTATTCCACTCCATTAATGATTGAATACATTTTTTCCAATATTCGTTTTACGGCAAATATTAAGCCAACAAAATATAACGAAAAATATTTGTTTTTGATTAGTTTATGCCATAAAAAAGATATGTGAGCCTTTTATCTCTTACTTCTTGGAAATAAGACCTCAAGTTCTCTTATTTTTAAGAATACCGGGTTTTTCTTTCTATTTTTTTAAACGACGGTTCAAGAAATTTTACTTCGAATCAATCATTGTCAAAGTATCCCTTAAAACTCCAAGCGATCTTTGACTAAGTAAATCAATTTTGATTAAACCCAAATCTTCCACCGGGTACATATCGGGCTGGGTAATTATTAAACCGAGACCTTTGTTCTTGGCATATTCAAGCGCAACGTAATTTGTAATCGGTTGGGGTGTAATAATAATTCCGCCGGGATGAATGCTGCGGTGGCGCGGGAAGCCGGAAATTCGGGAGGCTAATTTTATAATTGTTTGCCACGGTTCACCTTTGAAATCGAGAGATCGGGCTTCGGGAAATTTTTTGTGCAACTCGGGCAAATTTTTTGCGCTCGTCCACGGAATAAATTTGCTGAATTTCGATATTTCGCTTTCCGCTATGCCGAAAGTTTTGGCAACTTCCCTAAAAGCCGAACGAGCCCGGAAAGTTACCGTTGTGGAAATCATTGCCACGTGGTTGTATCCGTATTTTTCAAAAACATATTTGATAATTTCGTCCCGCTCTTTCCACGAAAAATCAATATCGATATCCGGGGGATTTGTACGGCCTTTGTTCAGGAACCGCTCGAAATATAAATTGTGTTTTATGGGATCGACTTCGGTTATTCCGAGACAGTACGAAACCAAACTATCGGCCGCCGAGCCGCGCCCCACGGTAAGCATGTTACGCCGTTTCGCTTCTTGCAAAATATCCCAAACAATCAAAAAGTAATCCGAAAAATTTAATTCGCCAATCACTTCCAATTCGTATTGCAACCGTTTTATCGCTATTTCGGGAATCGGTTTGTATCTCTCCTCCAATCCGCGGAAGGCAACTTTCGCCAAATAAGAAAACGGTGTTTCGTCTTTCGGAAGGTTATAAGAGGGAAATTTGTATTTTCCGAATTCCAGATCGACATTGCACTCGGAAGCAATAAAATCGGCGTTCCACATTGCCTCGGGCAATGTTTTCCAAACCGAGTTCAGTTCGGCCGGCGTTTTCAAATAAAATTCTTCGTCAACCAAATCGGTTTCGTTCAAATTCACAACGGTTGTATTTTTTTGAATTGCCCTCACTACTTTGTGCAAAATATAATCTTCCTTTTTAAGGAAATAAGCCGGATGCGTTGCAACTATCCGCAGGTTTTCCTTTTTTGCAAACTCGTAAAGTCTTCTTGTCGTACTTTTTTGTTTTTCCGTTACAAATAATTCAACAAACAACCGACTTCTCAATTGCGTTGTAAACTTAAGTTTACTTAACAATTCATACGAGGATGTTAAAACAAACATATTTCCGGAAACCGTGCGAACGGTTTCGAGCAGAGAGAAATTTTCCTTTAATTTTCTAGCCGTTATTATTTTGCATAATTCGGAATAGCCTTTGTTGTTTTTGGCGATAAAAATCGCGTTGAATTTTTTATCGGCCGGATCATCGATAAATCCGCCCAACACCGGTTTGATATTGTTTTCTTCCGCCTCTTTGGCAAATTGGATAAGTCCGGCCATGCTGTTGGTATCGGTTAAAGCAACGTACTTACTTCCGCTTTTTTTAGCGAATGCTATCAATCCGCTTACGGTTATTGTGCTTTCCAACAAAGAGTAATTGGAGTGGGCGTGAAGTGTAAACATGCTGTTATTTTTTACGCTTTGTAAATAAGATTGGCTTCGTCGTCGTAAATTTCATCTACGGTAATTTTTTTTCTAACGGAATTGCACAAGAATATTTCATCGGCGGTTTTCAAATCCTTAATAGTCAAAACCTTTTCTTGCGCGCTTGTTGTTTTCAACAAATGGTTTCTGAAGCAACCGCTCAATAACGGTAAGTTGTCCGGAGGAGTGAAATAATTTTCGTCCTTCTTAATAAAAACGTTCGATATTGCGCCCTCGAGCAATTTATTATTGCCGTCGAAAAAAATCACTTCTGCAAAACCTTTTTTCCGGGCAACCGCCAAATCCGTTTCCCAAGGTCTGTATGTAGTTTTATGAAAATAAAATTTTTCGTCGACCGCGGGTTTGCGCGGCGCCAACAGTACTTTTATATGTTTGCGGTCTTCTTTTAACTCTTCCGCCGCAATTTTTACGTTTCCCCATTTGGTAAGAGTCAAACGGATTTTAAACTTTTTGCGGTTCTCTAATTTTGCCGAAATATTTTCCAACGATTCCACCAATTTACTTTCATCGTAGTGAAACAAAAAATAACCGGCGGATTCTTTTAATCTGTTAAGATGCTCGTCAAGTAAAAAAAATTTTCCGTCTTCAAACAAAATGGTTTCGAGCAGTTCAAAATAGTTTGCGGACTGCGTTAAAAAATTACCTTTTAATAAAACCTCGTCGAATTCGTTTTCGGGTGCGCTATCCCAAACGATTCCGCTGCCCAATCCGAATTCCGCTTTCCCGTTTTTCTTTTCGAGCGTTAAAGTTCTTATTGCAACATTGAAAACGGCTTTTTTGTTTGTTAAAAGTCCGATTGTTCCGGTGTAAATTCCTCTCGGTTCTTTTTCCAAACGATTAATAATCTCCATCGTTTTAATTTTGGGCGCGCCGGTAATCGAACCGCACGGGAAAAGATTTTTAATGATTTCACTCGTTTTGTTCTTTTGCAGCTTGCCCGTAACGGTTGAAGTCAATTGAAACAACGTTTCGTATTTTTCAACTTCGAAAAGTTTCGGAACATCAACCGAACCGATTTTCGAAATTTTCCCGATATCATTTCGAAGCAAATCGACAATCATCACGTTTTCCGCCAAATTTTTTTCATCCTTCAAAAGCGTTCGAATTATCGATTCGTCTTCAGTCCGGCTTTTCCCCCTTTTCGCAGTACCTTTCATCGGTTTACTTTTCACGGTTTCAAAATCGGTTTCGAAAAACAATTCGGGCGAAAACGAAAGAATATAATGCTCGTCCGTATTTAAGAAAGCAGTGTAAGCCGAAGACTGATTAAATATTCCTTTCAGAAAAAGTGGCTTTAAGTCGTGTTTCTTCAAATTAAACTTAAGTTTTGCGGTATAATTGATTTGATAACAATCCCCTTCCGAAATATGTTTTTTTATTTCACTTATTGCGTCGATATAATCCGTTTTCGTACAATTGAGTTTAATATTTTCATACTTAAATTGGTTAAATAAATATTTTTCAATATCTATGTGATCAATATCGTCGGAATTTACAACTTCCACATTACGTTTGTCATAAAACACGAACTGCAATGCGGCTTCGCTTTTTATTTTGCGGAACCGTTTTTGTACATTTTTGTTTTGCAGAAAATAACCTGCTTCGTATGGAATTAACGCTATTCCCATTATGTTTTCGTTTTGTAACAAATTGTCGGCTTCTTTCAAAACATCATCGATCTCGCGCCGGTTTTCCGCCCTTAAAACGATCTCCGGATATTTCAAAAAATACGATACCGGATTCCGATAAATAACGGGAGTGTAGAAAAATGCCGAGTTGTTATTTTCCGTAACAAAGTCAAGTATGTCGGTCAGCTTTATCATTTTTTATAAATCCAATTTTCGATCATTCTGTATCCGCATTCGGTCAGAATTGATTCCGGATGAAATTGCACTCCTTCGAGGTCAAAAGTTTTATGTTGAATTCCCATCACCTTATTGTTTTCCGAACGGGCTGAAATTATGAAATCGGGACTAATAGTTTCTTCATCGACGATCAACGAATGGTACAAACCTACTTTCACATTTTGAGGCAACGAAGAATAAATACGGGAATTGTTATGGGTAATGGTTACCGATTTTCCGTGTACGGGATTTTCGCTTTTGATTATCCTCGCTCCGAAAACCCGAGCAATTACCTGGTGCCCGAGACAAACACCTAAAATGGGAATTTCCTCTTTAAACCGGGAAACAACATCCAACGAAATTCCGGCATCCAACGGTGTACCGGGTCCGGGTGAAATCACAATTTTGTCGGGAGCCATTTTCTCAATTTGCTCGATTGTAAGCGCATCGTTTTGATGTACGCTTACGTTGTGTTCAAAACTTTTAAGATATTGGTAAAGATTATATGTAAACGAATCGTAATTATCTACTAATAAAATTTTCATGAGTTCTTGTTCCGTATAATTACGGCCGGTAATTTAGCGAATGCAAATTTAAGATTCCGGAAGCAAGATTACAAACCGCCTAATTTTATTGCGGAATATCCGAATTTGTTGCGGATTTTGGTAATTGCGCCGAACATTTTTTGGCGGAGCGTATTTTTGTCCTCGAACAAAATCTGTTGTTCCGAAAATTCGCTAAAATTGGTGAGCCGTATTCCGATTAACCGGATACTTACACGCCGCGTAAAAGCTTTACGGAATAACTCCACCGCCGTTTCGAAAATGATTTTATCGTCGTCCGTAGGTTTAACCGTTTTTTCTCTTGTAAGCGTAACAAAATCGGAGTACCGTAGTTTTATTCCGATTGTTGACGCTTGCCAATTTTTATCCCGTAAAAGTTGACAAACTTCGCCTGTAAGTTTGAAAAGGGTCTCTTCGATTTTCCCTTTGCTCGTTTCGTCTTTTCCGTAAGTTCTTTCTTTTGAAATGCTTTTTCTTTTTTGCGGCGGCGAAAGATATTCCGTTCCTTCGCCGTTTGCTTTCCGCCACAATGCGATTCCGTATTTACCGAAAGCCGCTCCGAAGTAATCCTCCGGCATTTTGGCAACATCGCCCACAGTGTAAATTCCCCTTTCACGCAAGGCTTTCAGCATTACTTTTCCAACGCCCGGGATCACTTCAACGGGCAATGGTGCAAGGAAATCTTTTTCCATACCCGGCATTACATAAGTGATTCCTTTCGGCTTTGCATATTCCGAACAAATTTTAGCGACGGTTTTATTGCTCCCTATTCCGATTGAGCAAGGCAACAAGAGTTTCCGCTCAATTTCCGCTTGTATTTTTTTCGCAAATGCAAACATCGAACCGTAAATACGCGTTGTTCCGGTAAAATCCATATAAAATTCGTCTATCGATGCTTGTTCTATTTGGGGTGCATATTGTTCGAGCAAATGTTCAACCGCCTTTGAAAAACGGACGTATTCCTTGTGGTGACCGTGTAAATAAATTCCGTGGGGACAAAGTTTGTAAGCCTGCTTAATCGGCATGGCGGAATGCAGTCCGTATTCCCGCGCTTCGTACGAGCACGCTGCAACCACTCCGCGCCCGCTTTGCGGATCGGCGCCCACAATTACGGGTTTCCCGTTCAGTTCCGGATCGAGTATCCGTTCGACCGACACGAAAAACGAATCAAGATCGAGATGAAATATCGTACGCATTGCAGTCCGTTAAAAATTACTCAGGTTAGCAAGTATTCCTTGTGTTTTTTACTAAATACATCAAATTAACAATTGCGTTAATTATCTGTACTTATTAAATGATCACTAAAAAAACAAAACCGGCGCTTTGCTTTCGCGTAAAATAATACGGTATGCTTTCGATATTCATTTTTTAGTAATGAGAGGAGTTGCCCTGCCTTCCGAAAAAGACCGTTTAGAAAAACATTGAACATTATAGAAAATTTTAATTCCCGAGATTTCAAAGTAACGTTAGGTTCGCTTTTGGAAAGCAAAGAAAGAGAATTTTACGTCCGGAATAAATTTTCCCTCTTAAAAGAAGAGCTGTTAAAAAATAAATGAAATTAAATGGCTCCAAGCGGCGTTTTTTCGTAACGAAAAGAACACCGCCTGTAACTTTATGCGGTTTGAGCACTAAGCGAGTTATATTTTTCAAGCGCAATTTCGTTGAGTTTCGTCCTCACTTCCTTGGGCAATAATACTTTGTCGTAATATTTGTCATCCTTCCCCTTCTCGCTCGGCACGCTTACAAACAGTCCGTTCGGACCTTCAACCAAAGTAAATCCTTTGATTATTATCCCTTCTTCGGTTTCGAGATCGAAGAAAGCTTTGGTTTTCGATTCTCCCTCGTACGGGTTCATTCTGGAAATTTTCATGGGCAACCTCCGTTTAATTAGTTTATGGATAAAACCGGCATTAGAGAAAATCATTTAATCTTACTACATCATTACTGCATTTGTATATGTTATAATGATAATAAGTTCGGCTGTATTAAGTTATTCTTTTAAAATACTGGTTGTTAAACATTAATTTATAAAATTGATTTTAAATATGAAAGGATTTTTTACGAACGGCTATTTTTTTGATCGTGCATGAAAATATTATTATAAAACGTTACCAAGCGGCAAAAGTACTTACAACAATCGTTAAGGTCTTCCGTCATTTCAACAGAAATTCTTTCAATCTCGGATAAGCATGAATGATTGTGCCGGGCATTTTAATTTTCACCCGGTCTTTTAAGTAGTGCATTAACTCAAATGCGTTTGCTACGGCGTCGCCGTGAGGATGGTTATTCATAATTACGAACACTTTTTTAACTTCATCGAAAAACTCTTTCAACTTTTCACTTATTTCTATCAGTTCGCCGGGCGAATAAAGATAATCGTACCGTGCACTGCGTTCTTCGTAAGTTTGTTTTTTTCCGAAATTCGCGAGCGATTTTTTCCATGCATCGGCATTTCTTCCGTGAAAGCGCGCGTAAATCATTCCGTTTCCCGCTTTGGGGTTAAAGGTTATCGCTTCACCTATCCGCGGCTGATCTATTGTACAAAATGTTATCGTTTTTGCTCTTTTGTTCTGCCACGATTTATGCCGCACTTCGACGAACTTATCGTATTCTTCGAAAATATTTACAAGATTTTTAAGATAATCCAAGTTCGCTTCGTTAAAATCGAACGAATACGGAAATTGCATTAACACCCCGCCGAGCTTTTCCGCATTTTTCAGAATGTCGAGATTCCGTTTTACCGTTTCTATTTGCTCTTTTCCGTATTGTTTTCTGTGAGTAAAGTCCATATGTAATTTTACGGTGAACAGAAAATCTTCTGATTCTTCCGTTTGTCTTAACCAACTTTCAACAACCCGCGGCGCAAGATACGTGTAGTACGACGAGTTTACTTCAACAACGTTAAAATACCTGGCGTAAAATTTCAGCCAACTCATCTCTTTCGATTGCGAAGCGGGATAAAATCTTCCCACCCAATCTTCGTAAGACCAACCGGCGGTTCCTATGTAAAGTTTTGGTGTTTTCATAAAAAGAAACGGGACGCGAAAAAAAGAGTTTTCACCATACGAAATTTGCAACTGTTAAATTGATCGTGAATTCGTTGCGTACAGATACTCTATATTGTGCAATCATTCCAAGCGATAATTCCATACTACGATGCGATTACTTACGGAGAACGGTTACACCTCCACCCTGTTCAATCCGTTCAGAGCCGCAACGCGGTAAGCTTCGGCCATTGTGGGATAATTAAACGTTGTGTTTACAAAATACATCAGATTGTTCCCGCCGTTTTTTTGCGACATAATCGCTTGTCCGATATGAATAATTTCCGAAGCTCCGTAACCGAAACAGTGAATACCTAAAATCTCAAGCGTTTCGCGATGGAAAAGAATTTTCAACACACCGGTTGTATGTCCGGTAATTTGCGCACGCGCCAAATGTTTGAAAAACGATCTTCCGACTTCGTAAGGTATTCTTTTTTCGGTCAGTTCCCTTTCGGTTAAACCGACCGAACTTATTTCCGGCAAAGTATAAATTCCGGTAGGGATATATTCAACCAGATGATATTCCGATTTTCCCGTAACGATGTGCGAAGCGGCAAAGCGCCCTTGATCGTACGAAGCGCTTGCCAAACTGGGAAAGCCCACAACATCGCCGACCGCATAAATATGCGGAACAGCCGTCTGGTGATTTTCGTTCACCTCAATCGATCCCTTATAATTGATTTCGATCCCCAGTTCTTCCAATCCCATATTTTGCGAATTTCCCGTTCGTCCTTGCGCCCAGAACAAATATTCCGTACGTATTTTTTTATTCGATTTCAGATAAAGTGTTACGCCGTCGTCGTCGGGAACAACTTTCTCATATTCTTCGTTATGACGAATCAGAACTCCGTTTTCCCGCAAGTGGTAAGCCAGCGCATCGATAATTTCATCGTCTAAAAACGTGAGGAGACGCGACCGCGAATTGATAAGATTAACTTTCGTTTTCAATCCTCTGAAAATAGAAGCATATTCGCATCCGATGACTCCGGCACCGTAAATCGTAATTGAACGCGGATGGGCATCCAAATCCAATACAGTATCGCTATCCAAAATACGCGGGTGCGAAAAATCAACATCTTCCGGATGATACGGACGGGAACCCGTGGCTATCACAAAATAATCGGCTTGGTATTTTTCTTTATGCCCGTTCGATAACGTAACTTCGATGGTGTTTGCATCCAAAAACTTGGCGTGACCGTCAAGAATATCGACCCAATTGCGTTCGTAAAATCCGCGCCTCAATTTCATCTGTTGCTGAATAACGGACTCGGCTTCTTTCAACAAATCGGGATAATAAACATTACCGGCATATCCTTTGGCTTCCAAAACTTGCGTTGCATGTCTGAGCGCCTTACTTGGTATTGTACCGCGATGGGTACAATTGCCCCCTACGTTTTTAAAATAATCGCACATTGCAACTTTTTTGCCGGATTTTACGGCTTTCATTGCAGCGCCCTCTCCGCCGGGACCGCTTCCGATTACTATTACATCATATTTTTCTTTTATCATTTTTCCTCTTTATTCAAAATTAAATTACGGATTCAAATATAAGGATATTCGGTATGATTAATTATTGGAATTTATTTTGATTTTGTTTTAAATTAAAAAAATACAAGAATAGCGGATGCTTTACATCACACGGCACCGGAATTTATTCCCCCGTTACGGTTACAACAATTCTTCTGGCTCCGCCGAAATCGCGATGCTCGCAAAGATAAATACCTTGCCATGTACCGAGGTTTAATCGACCGTCTTTTACCGGTATTGTTAACGAAGCGCCCAGCAAAGAAGCTTTGATATGGGCGGGCATGTCGTCGGGTCCTTCAAGTGTGTGTTCGTAATACGGAGCATTTTCCGGTACCATTACATTGAAATGGTTTTCCATGTCGGTTCGCACGTCCGGCGAAACATTTTCGTTAATCGTAAGAGACGCCGATGTGTGTTTAATGAAAATGTTTACAAGGCCGGTTTTAATTTTCGAGATTTCCGGCACGGCGTTTAATATTTCGTTCGTAATCAAATGAAATCCGCGAGGGCGCGCTTTCAAAGTTATTTCGGTTTGGTACGTCATACTTTAACTGTTCCCGCAACTAATTAACAATAAAAAATAATAAAAACAAATCTCAAATTTCAATAGAGCACCGGTCAACTTTAAATTGATTTCGATTTTTTTTGAAAATTCCCATTTGTTAAAACATCTCCGTTTGTTTTTCTTCGCCGGAAAATTCTTTCTCGTGATTCAGCAACCATTGTTTTATATTCAATCCTCCTGCGTAACCGGTCAAACTGCCATCGGCTCCAATTACACGGTGGCACGGAATAACAATTGCAATTTTATTTTTATTATTTGCTCCGCCCACGGCACGCACGGCTTTTTTGTTATTTATTTTTCCGGCAATTTCGCCGTAGGATGCCGTTTTACCGTACGGAATTTTCATCAACGCTTTCCATACTTTCTTTTGAAATTCCGTTCCTTCAAGTTCCAACGGAAGTTCAAATTTTTTTCTCTTTCCGGCAAAATATTCTTGCAATTGCTTTTTACACCGGCGGGTAATTGCATTGGGTTTTTCGGATTTTGCTTTTTCTCCTTTTCCTACAAAATGTATAGACGTAACTGCTTTGTTATTGGCGGTTATTTTAATTTTACCGACAGGTGCTTCGTAATACATAATAAACCGCTCGCTCATTTCTTGCTCCGTTTTATATCGAATTTAAATTATAAAATATTTGAGAATCCGGTTTTATTTTTCTCCGGCAATCGACTTTCCGTATTTGAACAAATAATAATAACGGAAAACAAGGATATAAACCACCAGAAAAAAATACATGTTGAGGATGGTTGCTTTGATAAATCCTATTCCGTAAATAAAAAGGAAAACAAAAAGCAAAAATATCACGTTGGCATATAAGGCAATAAAAAAGGATTTAAGTCGTATTAACATTACCGTTTCGTTTTCCACTTCTTCTTTTGAAAATGCGATAAAAACAAGTGAGAAAAGGAAAAGGATTCCTACTATTTCATCGGCAAAGTTATTTTGAATTACGGAGAAAGTTTTCGTTTCGAGATAAGAAGAGTAAATTGCAAACTCTTTAAATTCAAATATTTCCGGTTTAATCCCGTAACGAAACCTTACGGCGGCAAGGATAAGGGCGGGAAACATAAGGGCGTACCCGACAAGCTTAAACTTGCCGGGCAACAATAAATTTTCGTTTACAATCTTTTCTTCCACGTTTCTTTTAACCGTTATCGTACTTAGTAAAGATATAACCGCCTGTGGAACTGCCGTCTTCCAAAATCGCTTCGAAATAGACGAGTCCGAATCTGTGATTTGCCCTGTAAATATACTTTTTGATTCCGGGCGTAATCGAATTCTGTTCAATCGTAATTGTTTTAATCAACCACAATCCATAATCGAAATCTTCTTCTTCCGATTTGGCAATAACCGTTCGCGTAATTGTTTTCCCGTCGGATTGGGTATAAGAATATTTGTCGCCGACTTTGCAATCGTATTTGAACATAGTGTGAGCGGCACCGTCTTTATTAAAGAAGAAATCTTGCCAACCTTCGGTGGTCATTTTGAATTTCAGTCCCGCAACCACTTTCCCATTACCGGCTTTCGAGCGTTCGGGAATTAAATTATAAATTTCGGGGTATTTTGAAAGGTCGGCCGTCAATTTTACATCCACAATACCGTTATTGTTGCTTCTGATTACCGCCGAAACATCAACATCGTTTGCATAGTTATCCGGATCGCCCACAAAAAAGCTTGCGCTGGCGGTATTGCCTACTTGACTGAGAGGCATATTAACATCTCCGCCCAGTTCGTTCGGGTCTTCTTCGGGATCGAGAATATCGCACGAAAACAAAATGAATGCAAAGAGAAGAATAAAGGATAAGCCTAGAAACGATTTCATAGCATCCTCCCGGTTAATTCAGAGGGATTGAAATTGTTTAATTGAACAATGAAAAATATTAATTTGGCAAAAATAATACAAATATATCCGATAATATTTCCGTTGAATTATTTCACCAATTTTTTTTCGAAATCGACCACTTTAAAATTTTTCTTCCCTTTCGGAACGAGGGTATGCCCTTCCGCTTCAAGCAATTCCATTTGTCGTTGAATTCCGCCCGGGTACTTCGGATTAAGCACGCCGCCTTCTTTTAACGTTCGCCACCAAGGAGTAATTCTCTTTTTCCCTTCCGCTTTTTCTTCTTCCGCTGCGTGTGCTGCAATCCACGCAAAAATACCGGTTGTAATCGGGCAGCCGACCGTTGCATTGTGTTTTTGGGCAATCTTCCGGCGTATTATGTTAATTGTAATAAGTTTACCTTTGGGTACTTTTTTCATTATGGCATCAACTTCCAGCGGTGAAGGGATTGCCATTGTTCCTTTCCCCCATTTCTCGGCTTGCTTGCCGGTTAATTTTACTACTTTCGGAAGATCTTTACTGTTGTGTAGTTTTTCTTTCCACGATTTTTTTCCTTTCACAATTTACCTCCTGAATTAAATTTATTGTTTATCCGATTTCATAAACATGCGTGTTTCCGCACGATATTTTTTCACCCTACGTTTCTTTCCATGCTTCTGTAAACGCCGATTACCACCCCGACCAACCGAAACCCAGGATAATTTTTATCGATTGTTATCGGGTCGTATTCGGGATTCTCGGAGCGGAGTTCGATTTTGTTTTTCCTTTTATAAAACCGTTTAACCACCGCCGCGTCGTCCAGAACGGCAACTACAAAATGTCCGTTTTTAGGTTGCAAATTCGGGTTAACGATAACAACGTCGCCCGTAAAAATATACGCGTCTTTCAGACTATCGCCTTTTACTTTAAGTAAAAACGAATCCCGCGGCATTCGTGCAATTGTCGGCAATTCAATCGTATCGATTGCGTCGGGGTAAATTGTAAGCGGATTGCCGGCGGCCACTTCACCCAGAACGGGTCGGGGAATAAAAAATTTATCTTCGGTGAGCAATTCAATTCCCCTCGAAATTTTGGGATTGCGTTTAATATACCCTTTTCTTTCCAGCGCCCGTAAATGTTGTTGCACGGTAGAGCGATTACGGTAACCGAAGTGCCTGGCAATTTCGGCAAGCGTAGGAGTTTTTGCTTCGGCTTTTTTATCGATGATAAAATCGAGTATTCTTTGCTGCGTTTTTGTTAGTTGTTTTGACATATATAATATCATCCTACAATTTAATGTTAATCAAGTTTTGGTTTCACGTAAAGTTTCGATTTACTAAGTTCGCAAAGTGTTTAATCAAATCCACCTCCGGCACGTGAGTTACATGGCGGGAATAAAAACGGACTTACAAATGCCATACATTTGTATGGTAAAAATACAAAATCCGGTTTTATTTCGCAAGGAATACCAACTGCGAAATTTTATAATTCCGATTTGCAGAATAATTGGTTTTTATAAATGCGGTTGGAAGAACGCGAGCGAGTGCTTATATTTTTCCGAGTTTTCGGAGCGCTTCCATTACTTCTTTGCGTAAAAACGGTTTTGGTATGTATTCGCTGAAACCTAAACTCAAATATTTTTCCCGGTCGCCGGCTTCGGTATAAGCCGTAACGGCAATAACTGGAACGTTTTCATAACCGGGAAGGCTTTTTACAATTTTCAAAGCATCTATTCCGTTAAAATCCCCCGCCAATCTGATATCCATTAAAATGAAATCGTATTTTTCTTTAACCAACAACGGTAGGGCTTTTTCCAAACTTTCGGCAAAACCTATTTTTTTCAAATCCTTCATTTGATTTTCAAAAAGCAAGCGGGAATCAAATTGATCTTCCAAATAAAAACAACTTAAATTTTCAATATTGGATTCAACCCGGTTTTCATCCTCGGAATTCATCCCGGTTGCAATTTCAACGGATTTTTCTTCACGTGTTTCTTCAATCGCTTTTTCATTTTGATGGAACCCGATTATTTCCGCTTCTTCCCTTTCCTTGCTTTTCCCGTTTGTTTCCGTTTTTTCGCCGGTAGGTTTCTCTTCCGTAGAAAGACTTTCCTCGAATTTTTCCGGAATTAAAATAGCGAATTTAGCCGGCACTCCGTCTTCCGTTAAAATTTCAAATCCGGCATTAAACAAGCGCGCTAACTTTTTCACCAATCTGATTACAATTCCGGAAATACCGTAATTTTGCACATCGGTAAATTCGTTCGATATGAAAACGGCTTTTAATTTTTCAAGAAATTCGTTCGATGCAACGCCTTCCGTATCCGCGAAACTAATGACGATTTTACCGTTAACCGGCTTCGATTCCGCAAACAAATTACCCGTTTTGCCGACCGAAGCGGCTAATTTTATTACCGTCGTTAAAATTATTCCAAACCGTTTAGCATCGGTTTCAATTTCACCCTCACTTTCCGGAACGACAAACTTAACGCCGTTTTCTTCGAAGAATTGAGATAGATTGTGCGAAACATCCTCAAAAATTTTCGAAACGGGTATTTTCCTCAAATCAAGTTTCATTTTACCCGATTCCAACAACGCATATTGACTTGCCGCATCCATAATTTGGAGAAGTATTTTCTGGTTTTGCCAAATTATTTCAGCGGATTCGTTTTGTTCTTCCGTCGGATTTTCCAATCCTTCGATAATTTCATGAGTAAATCCTAAAATTACGTTAATCGGCGTAAGAATTTCGTGAAATAAATCCGATAGGAAATTGAAGTCCAATGTTTTGCCATTGCCAACAACTTCTATTTCTTTCTCGGTTTGCCCGGGCTTCCGTTCTTCCGGTTCGGTTAAATTTATTACAAAAGCGTAAAACTCCTCATCCGAACGGGAAAGCGGAATTCCATTTAAACGCGCCTCTATTAATTTACCGTCGGCCGATTTTATGTTTGTCTCGAATGAAAATCTCTCTTTTCTGCTTTCCGCTTCCGAAAAAATATCGCTTAGCCATTCCCAATTTTTCTTGTCAATCAAACTGAAAAACGGGTGGTTATCCAGATATCTTTTTTCGTAACCCAGCTTTTTTTCCACCGCTTCGTTTGCAAAAGTAATAAATCCGTTTTTATCCGTAATTATTACAAGTTCTTCCAAATCGTTAAAAATTTCTTTTTCGCTTTTTTCGGTCTGCGGCTTTGTTTTTTCTTCATTTTCTACAGGTTGAAGAACATTAACTTGCGCTTTTTTCCCGTTAAAAAGGATATCGGAATTCAAAATTTCCACTTCGAACAAGGTTCCGTCTTTCTTCTGATGTTGTACCGGACCTATTTTATCTTTCGAATTGAATTCGGCTTTAGACACTTCGAGTAAAATTTGAACATTTTCGGGTGAATATAAATCGGCAACCGTTAAATTTTTAAGCTCATCAAGTTCGTATCCGTATAATTCCGCAGCTTTTTGATTTGCTTCCAAAATATTCAAGGTTTCCGAATCGTACACATAAACCGGTTCGGGTAATATTTTGATTAGATGTTCCAACATATTTCCGGTTAAACTGTAAACTCCTTTGTCATCGAATAAATTTTCCTTCGCCTTTCGCGGTTTTCCGTTGCAATCAATTTCGATTTCTTCAATAAATATTTCACATTCGACGGAAATTATTCCTAAAACTCTATTTTCTTTATCCAAAATAGGATATTGTAACAGCCAAAATTTTTGATTTACATCACTTTCCGGTGTTAAATTATGTTCGATTATGAAAATCGGCATTGCAGTTAAAGAAATTATGCGTGCCGTCTTTTCGAAAAGCAGACTAAGTTTAATAGGCAGAATTTCCGATTCTTCTCTTTTTAATATTTCTCCGCTTGGACCGGCGTATTTTTCCACGAATTCTCGGTTGCATATTTTTAATTCGTTATCCGTTCCTTTAATCCAAAACGGTAACGGGTAACCGTCTATTTTCCGTTTGAAATCTTTTTCTTCTACCAAAGTAAACGGATATTCTTGCAAAGAGCGGTCAATAAGTTTTTTAACATCTTCCGAAACAGGGATTTCCTCGAACGAATAATCCGTAAATACTGGAATTTCAGCTTCAGTTTCCGTATCGATAATAACGATTTGGAAATATTTTTCGCCTTCCGCACGAAATTCGGTTATAATTACTTTCCGCTTATTTGAGTCAAACTCCAAATGATTACATGTATAAATTTGTATTTTGCCCGCTGAAAGTATCTTTTCCCTGTCGTTGAAAATTTCCGGAGAAAACTTATCGCTTTTTAATCCGGTTATTTCTTTGCCCGTATGAATATCCTGAAACAATTCTTCCGCCGGTTTATTGAAAGAAACAACGGTGAGATTATCGTCCGTAATTATACAAGGGGAATTCAATTCCGTGTTCGAAAACCTTGCAATATGTTTAACGAGCTCTTTCATCAATTGCGTTATTTCATTGTTTTTGCTTTAGTTATGGATTTTACCTAAAGTGTTTCTTTAAATATTGAAATGTAATTTATCTTTTACGGATAGATAAAATAACTTGTTAACAATGAACAAATATTTTGATACAATCTATGTGATGGAAATCACATATCGTTATATAAGCGGATTTTTCGTAGTAACCGGCAGTCATTTAAACCGGTCAAATTCTTTCAAACACTTTATTATCGGGTTTCAATCCGATTCCCGGGTAATCCGTTAGGGTTATTTTGCCGTCAACCACTTTAGTACCTTCAAAAGGATCGTTACTAATTAACAAATTGCCGTCTAAATCCGCCCAATCGACCATCGGTGAAAGTTGAGAAGCAGCCGAAATTGCGCAAGAGGTTTCCGTCATACATCCTATCATCACTTTCATACCCAGCGAACGGGCAAGATTCAGCATTTTATGTGCTTCGCGTAACCCGGTACATTTCATTAATTTTATATTAATTCCGGAATAAACACCGTAAGCTTTTATTACATCGGGAATTCTTTGAAGCGCTTCATCGGCAATGATCGGCAAAGGACTGTTTTCCGTAAGCCATGCAATATCGTCGATTTGAGTTTTTGGCATAGGTTGTTCCACAAATTCAACATTTTGCTCTTTTAACCAATTAGCCATTTCCAAAGCGTAATGTTTATCTTTCCACCCTTGATTTACGTCAACGGTTAACGGTACATCGGTTACCGCTCGTACCGCTTTTATCATTTCCTTGTCGTTGCCTCTTCCCAATTTTACCTTGAGGATTTTGAAATGTGAAGCTTCCTTTACTTTTTGTTTAACCACTTCCGGTTTATCAATACCGATAGTAAATGTTGTGTACGGAGTTTTATCTTTATCGTATCCCCAAATTTTGTACCACGGTTGACCCAAAAGTTTTCCAACCAAATCGTGCAATGCGATATCAACGGAAGCTTTTGCCGCCGGATTTCCCTCTTCTATCGAGTCAACGTATGTTAAAATATCTTCCAATTCAAACGGATCTTTAAATTTGGAAAAATCCACTTTACTTAAAAATTTGGTTGCGGTTTCGTGGGATTCACCCAAATAAGGAGGCATTGAAGCTTCGCCGTACCCGATTACGCCGTCGTATTCCAGTTTGGTTATAACAACCGGCGTTGTTGTTCTTGAGCTTGTTGCTATAGTGAAAACATGCTTCAATTGTAATGTGTAAGGTTTAAAATTAAAATTCATGGTTTTGTTCGTGTTTTGTTTTAAATTTTTTCCGAATATTTTTGCCGGAACCGAATTAGCGGCAATTGTTCCGCCCAAAATGATTCCGCTGTTCTTAATGAATTCCCTTCTGTTCTGTTTCATTTTACCATTCTGTAATAATTATTGGTTTTAATTAATTTCACTCCGTTTTTACCAACGGAAGACAAAATTCTTTGTGTCCAAAGATATGCGTTATATCTGTATCGATTGAACTCTTTATCCGATTTCACAAAACTGTTTATTTTAACTTTTCCCGCTTCATGGATATATTTTCCGTTTCCGATATAAATTCCGACGTGAGTAACTTTAGCCTTTTTCCCGTTTTGAGCTTTCTTCCCGAAAAAGACCAAATCACCAGGCTGAAATTTATCGAGGGCGATTTTATCGTCGACAAATTCGCCGACCAACGCTTGTTGCGAAGCATCGCGAGGTAAAATTATTCCGTTCATAAAATACACCGTTTTGGTAAACCCGCTACAATCGAATGCCTTTGCCGAAGTTCCGCCCCAAAGATAAGGAATTCCGTGAAACCGTTCGGCGGTTTCCACAATAGATTTTTGAGAAGGTTTAGCTTTTTTCAGCCAATCGGAAAATATTTCAACGTCTTTAGCCAAAACGTAACCTTCTCTGCCGTCGGGGTATTTAACTTTCACAAAATTTCCGGCAGTTCCGCTGTACTCCAATAAATCGCCTATCACCAAGTCCGATATCCGAAAAGATTTCGTGGCGGGTTTCGAGTAAGCAAATCCGTAATCTTTTATAAAAATTACTTTCGGTGATTTCAGATAGTCGTTTTTTTCCTTTTCGGTAACGGGAATTATTCCTTCGTCGTCAACCCAGGAAATATATTCGTCAGGCGTTTGAACCAAATACCAACCGTTTTGTTTTTTGTAAATTTTCACCACTGTTCCAAGTAATGCCTGTGTAGCCAATTCGGCAGGATGTTTGGGTTTACTTCTTATATTTGCGACGGATACATTTACGATTCCCCATATCTTTTCCGCCAATTTATCGGAAGGTAATAAATCGAATTCCCTTTGGATATTCAGTTTTTGATTATCCAAAAAAACTTCCACTCTTTTTATTGCTTCGGGTTGATTGGTTTCGATTTTAAGAATTGAGTGGCCGTCCGATTTATTTATTGAATAATTGAAAATCGAAACGCGTTTATCCGGAGCAAACTCGGTTTTAACCGAATCGAGAAATGCGGTTAATTTTTCCATATTTTTATTTTCCTTGGAACAAGAAGCGAATGTAAAAAGTAAGAATAAGATGCTTATCGATAATATTGTTTTTTTCATATTAATTTTTTTTAATTAGCTTCTTAATTTAGTTATTTTTCATAAAAATTAGTTACTTTTGCAAGTGTTTTTTTGAAATTTTTCGGAAACCTTTTAGCTTGAAAATCATCGTATTGGATTAAACTAAAAACGGAGATGATATGAATGCAGCACAACCAAAAGTAATTATATTTACAACTCCGACTTGCAGTTTTTGCAATGCGGCTAAAAGGTATTTCAGAGAGAAAAAGATCAGGTTTAAAGAAATCGACGTATCCAGAGATCATAAGGCGGCAATGGATATGCAAAGACGTACCGGTTCGTCCGGCGTACCGGTGATTTTAATAAACAACCGCCCAATTGTCGGGTTTGATAAACCAAAAATAAATAGAATGTTAAACATAAAAAATTAGAGGAGATATTATGAAAGTAAAACCAATGGACGATCGTGTACTTGTTGAACTATTGGAAGAAGAAACAAAAACGGCTTCGGGTATTATTATTCCCGATACCGCCAAGGAAAAACCTACAATGGGTAAAGTTGTTGCCGTAGGTACCGATGAGGATCTTAAAGAATTCATCAAAGAAGGAGATAAAATTTTATTCGGTAAATACGGCGGTGAAGATATCACTTTGGACGGCAAAGAATACAAAATTGTTCAAAGAAGCGATATTCTCGCTATTCTGGAAGATTAAATCCGTTAAGGGGATGTTTTTCATCCCCTTTTTATTTCTTTTGATTCTCATTAGCTTTTCAGTAAACTATTACATCGTATCTTTTCCACTATAAAACTTTTTACTACGGTTTTACAAAATATACCCGAATCCGAATTTGTGACACGGCTTTTATGATTACGGTATTTTGTGCAACCGCTTGCGATTAATTTCAATTCTGCAATTTATGAAAAAGATTAAATTATTAAAGCTATACATTCAATCCGGAACAAAAAAGCCGATGCAAAACCGCACCGGCTTCTTATTATTCGAAAGTTTGTCAATTACACAAGTTTCAGATTTGCAAATTTGGTGAGCAAGGTTTTTCTTCCTACATTTTCAAAATCAACCGTTACCTTTTGCATATCGCCGTTACCGACAATCTGCAAAATTTTTCCGCGACCGAAAATATCGTGAACCACTTTACTACCGACACGTAACGATCTTCTTTCTTGGTTAAAATCGTCGAAACTTTCTTGATAAAATTCATCGTAGTACGATGCCTTTTTCCTTCCGCCTTTTCTCGAACCTGCTTTGTTCAATTCCGTAAAGGTTTCCGGGCTCAATTCTTCAAGAAATCTCGATTTGCTTTGATATGCGACCTCGCCGAATCTGTAACGGGAACGTGCGTAAGTAATAAATACTTTTTCTTGAGCCCTTGTAATTGCAACATAAAACAATCTTCTTTCTTCGTCTATCTTCGAATCGGAATCGAATTTAGGATTTAACGGGAATATATCTTCTTCGCAACCGGTAATAAAAACAACGGGAAATTCCAGACCCTTGGCAGCGTGAATCGTCATCAAGGTAACTTTGTTTTCTTTCTCGTCATACTGATCGGCTCCGCTTAACAGCGACACTTCGGCTAGGAAGTCGTGAATCGTTGCGCCTTTGTTTTCTTTGGCAAATTGTTGAATTGCGGCAAGCAGCTCTTGCACGTTTTCATATCTTTGAAGAGATTCGGGAGTATTTTCCTCTTTGTACATTCTTAAAATTCCCAACTCATCTACCAAAGCGGCCATCAACTCGGGTAACGATAATTTATCTTTCAATTCGATATACTTATTCAACAACAGTTTAAATTGTTTTACGTTTTTTTGAATTCTTTCCTTCACTTCGATAACCTCGAAAACGCGAGCCATCGTAGTGAACAAATTAATATTTAACTTGCGGGAAAATGCAATCATTTTACTTATTGAAGTATTCCCGATTCCGCGTTGCGGAAAGTTCATAATCCGCAACAAACTTTCTTCGTCGTCTTGATTTGCCAAAACACGAAGATAAGCGATCAAATCCTTAATTTCTTTTCTTCTGTAGAATTCCACGCCACCAATAATTTGATAGGGAATTTTTTCTCTGCGAAGAGCTTCTTCCAATGCTCTCGATTGAGAGTTAATTCTGTACAGAATGGCAATATCGTTAAAGGAAATTTTGCGCGAAGAAACTTCTTTTTTGATTTGTTTTGCAATCTGAAACGCCTCGTCTTTCTCGTCGGTGCAACGGATAATAGTTAATTGCTCGCCGTCGTTGTTGTTCGTCCACAATGTTTTCTTTATCTGATCCGCATTATTTTTAATAACGGAATCGGCTGCGGCAAGAATGGTTTTCGTCGATCTGTAATTTTGCTCTAGTCTGAATATTTTTGCTTTCGGAAAATCTTTTTGAAATTCAAGCATGTTACGAATATCGGCACCGCGCCAACCGTAAATACTTTGTGCGTCATCACCCACAACGCACAATTTAATGCGTGAAGTGGTGAATAACTTTAACAATTCATATTGAGCTCTGTTCGTATCTTGAAATTCATCGACCAAAATGAATTTGAATTGTTTACGATATTTTTGCAAAATTCTTAAATGGTTATTAAACAGTTCAATCGGTTTAAGAAGCAAATCATCGAAATCCATCGAGTTGTTCTCTTTCAACTTTTTATTGTAAGCCGAAAATATTTCACCGATTTTCTTTTCAACCGGGGTTTGTGCAATGTGACTTAAATATTCTTCCGGCGTAATCATCTGATTTTTAAGATAGCTGATTTTATGTTGAACACCGGAAGCGGTTAATGATTCGTGATCGATATTGTATTCTTGCATTATGTTGTTTACCAAAGATACCGAGTCGTCTCTGTCGTAAATGGAAAAATTCGAATCGTATCCCAACTTAGCCGCTTCGGCTCTTAAAATTCTTGCGAAAATGGAATGAAAAGTTCCCATCCACAAATTATTGGCTTTTGCGCCGATTAATTTTTTAATTCTCTCCTTCATTTCCTGGGCGGCTTTGTTGGTAAAAGTCAAAGCCAAAATAGACGAAGGTTCGTATCCTTTATCAATTAAGTAAGCGATTTTGTAGGTTAACACTCTGGTTTTACCGGAACCAGCACCGGCTACAATCATCGAAGGTCCGTTTATGTACTCAACAGCTTCTCTTTGTTCTTCGTTTAATGCATTTTTAAGATTCACTGAAACACCTCTATTTTTTTGGAAGTGCAAAAATAATAATAAAGGCTCCGATTTCCAAAATTTATACGAAAAAATCACCATTTTGTTTCATTCTGATACTTATTTGTCGCTAATTTTATACAATACGATGACATTTTATACTACAAATCGAAAGAATTGCCCCACAAACGGGATTATTAATTTTTTTTAATATTTTACATTCATAAAAGATTTTAAGGTATATTTGTATTATTTTCATGCCGGATGTTCGGGAAGCGTAATTTGATTTAACGAATAATTTACGAGGTGAAAAATGAAATTCTCGTTACCCCAATCAACCAAAAATTGGATGACGTTAATCGGTGCAACAATTTCATTGATAGCTTTATTTTTAATTTTTTTCCTTTTCGTGGTATCGGTAATTTTTAATCAAGGCGGTTCTTACATCGGACTTGTAATGTACATAATTTTGCCGGCTTTTCTTATTGTAGGTTTGATTTTAATCCCCGTCGGTATGCTGACGTACAACCTGAAAATCCAAAGATTGGGAATAACAAAGGACAAAAAGCTCCCGGTAATAGATTTTAACATCGTACAACACAGAAACGCTTTTATGATTTTTGCTATAGGTACCGTACTTTTTCTGTTTGTTTCCGCCGTGGGAAGTTACGAAGCGTTTCATTACACCGAATCTGTTGAATTTTGCGGTACTATTTGCCATGAAGTTATGACACCCGAATACACGGCTTATCAAAATTCACCCCATGCAAGAGTAAAATGCGTCGAATGCCATGTCGGTTCGGGAGCCGATTGGTACGTCCGTTCGAAACTTTCGGGATTACGCCAAGTTTATAAAACCGTAATTAACGATATTCCCCGACCGATAAAAACGCCGATAAAAAACTTGCGACCGGCAAAGGAAACATGCCGAAGATGTCACTGGCCGGAAAAATTTTACGCTCGGACTTTACGACTCAACCGTCATTATCTCAGAAACGAAGAAAACTCTGAATGGGATATCAGTCTAATTATGAAAGTCGGCTCTGAATTCAGTGCTTTGGGTTTAAGCGAAGGAATTCACTGGCATATAAATCCTAACGTGTTAATCGAATATGCCGCAACGGATTATGCCCGTAAAGAAATTCCTTGGGTAAAATATACTGACTTGAAAACGGGAAAAGAAACGGTTTTTGTTTCGGAAGATAATCCTATCGAAGGAAGTGAACTCGATACATTGGAAATAAGAACAGTGGATTGCATGGACTGCCATAACCGTCCGTCGCACAAATACAATCCGCCCGAATATTTTATTAACGATGCGATAACCGCCGGAAATATTTCAAAGGAATTACCAGAAATAAAAAATATTGCGTTCGAAGTCTGCACGGAAGAGTATCGAACAACCGAAGAAGCAATGAAAAATATTGAAGAAAAAATATATGAATTTTACGAAGAAAATTATCCGGAAGTGATTGAAGAAAAAACCGATTTGCTAGAAAGTTCGATCGATGCCCTGCAAAAAATTTTCCGTCAAAATGTTTTTCCCGAAATGAACGTACGCTGGGATAAATATCCTATTAACATCGGTCATACCAAATCGATGGGATGTTTCCGGTGCCACGACGATAATCATTTTTCGGAAGAAGGAGAAGTTATTTCGATGGATTGTAATTTATGCCACTCTATAATAGCGCAAGGAAATCCCGAAAATCTGCAACTCACAACTATCGATAGTTCTCTTACGTTCATCCATCCCGGCGATGAAGTCGATGAAGAGGATTGGCGGGATGAATTTTGTTCCGAATGCCACGAAGGCGACGGACCGTAAAATTTACGTTCGACCGAAACGCTTATCGAATTCTTCGAGCGGAATTTTAATTACAATCGGTCTGCCGTGCGGACATACATAAGGCATCGAAGTTGCAAAAAGTTGATCGACCAGCAAACGCATTTCGTCTTGAGAAAGTCTGTCGCCCGCTTTTATAGCCGCTTTGCATGCAAAGGAAGCGGCAAGATTATCGCGTGTTTCAAGTTTTTTCTCCCGCTGGTTTTTTCTATATTCGGTTAAAATATCCAATAAAGTATCTACTTCCGTGCCTACTTTCACATCGGGCGGAACACCGTCAATTACCAACGTGTTTTTTCCGAAAAATTTCAGTTCGAATCCCAATCTGGTTAAATACGGTTCGATTTCTTTTACCAACTCGAAATCCGCTTTATCGAGTTGAATTGTTTGGGAAAAAAGCAATTGTTGTGCAAACGGCAAATTTGCTTCGAACGATTTAAGAGCTTTCTCGTACAAAATTCTTTCATGAGCTACATGCTGATCGATTATCATCAAACCGCTTTTGATTTGAGTTAAAATATATTTGTTATGAAGCGATACGAGAAACGGCGAATCTGGTTTCCCAACGGTTTCGGCGGTTTCACTTGGCACGTGATACACTTCCGTATTTTTTTCCTCGAAAGGATGACTTACTTCCGTCTTCGGTGCGGCCGATTTGATTTCTTTATCCATCGAGCCGAACAGCATATCGATTTCATCTTCGGAGAAAATGCTTTCCCGTTTCTCCCTTTTGCGCGGTGCGGATTGAGTTAAAAACGCCGGTCTGTCTTCGAAGTCGTTTTTCTCTACTTTTCTGTTCTCGAATTTTAATTTATCTTTTTCATTTCTATCTTTATCGAAACTCATCGAAGGAGTAAGATCGAACAGACCGATACTTTTCTTGATAACGGAATTTACAAAAACGTAAATGTCTTTTTCGTCTTCAAACTTCACTTCCAATTTCGAAGGATGAATATTCACGTCGATACGGGAAGGATCGAGCGATAAAAACAAAACGAAAAACGGATAATCACCTTTTTCAAGCAAGTGTTCATAAGCGGAAAAAACCGCATGGTTTATGGATTTGTTCACTACAAATCTTTTATTAATGTAAAGATATTGTTCCCCCTTACTCTTTTTCAAATAAGTGGGTTTGGCAATATATCCGGTAAGACCCAAAAAATCCGTAATTTCTTTAACCTCAACAACAGCATCGAAAATATTATCGGCAAAAACTTGCATCATACGGTCTTCGATTGTTCCCGCCGGAAAATCGAACTCAATTTCATCTTCAATGAACAGTTTGAATGAAATTCCCGGGTGCGGAATTGCCGACTTTTTGAAAGTTTCGATTATGTGTTTTAATTCCGTCGCATTCGATTTCATAAAATTTCTGCGTGCGGGTGTATTGTGAAACAAATTTTTAACGGAAATAGAAGTACCGACGGGAAAACTTCCCTTTTCCTTGTAAATTTGGGATGTTTCGTCGTTTTTGATTAAAGTACCTAATTCGTCTTCTTTTCTTTTTGTTTTCAGTTCGAACAAACTGACCGCCGCAATCGAACTTAAAGCTTCCCCTCGAAACCCGAAAGTGTTAATCGCTTCCAAATCTTTATAATCGGATATTTTGCTTGTTGCGTGCCTTTGGATACAAAGAACCGCATCGTCTTCACTCATTCCGATTCCGTCGTCCACAACTTGAATTAAAGACTTTCCGGCTCTTTTTATATAAACTTCAATGTTTTTCGCTCCCGCATCGATAGAATTTTCCATCAGCTCTTTCACAACTGAAGCAGGACGTTGAACCACTTCTCCAGCTGCAATTTTATTGGCTAAATTAGCCGGTAATATTTTAATCTTGTTCTTATTCATAGCTTTGTTTTTTTGGATTGTAAAGATACGAAAATATTTAAACTTCGTTCGGGGTGTACTCAAAAAGTGTGAAATCCCGGAATTCGCCTATTAATCGCTTTTTCCATTTTTCCGACCGTAGTTCGGGGAAAAATACGTTTCCGTCGTAGTTCCGCTTCATTTCGGAAATTAAAATTTTGTCGGCTAATCCGAGTGCTTGCTTAAATATTTCCGCTCCGCCTATAATAAAAACCTTATTGTATTTTTTTTTGTCGCAATATTCCAATGCACCTTCAATCGAATCGAAGTAAATTAAATTTTGTTTATTGGATTTTTTACTTTTCGATATGATAATATTTAAACGCTTCTCAAGCGGATAACGGAGCGATTCAAAAGTCTTCCTTCCCATTATTACGGGAAAACCGACGGTTGTTTTTTTGAAGAACGACAATTCTTCTTTCGAATGCCACGGTAATTTTCCGTCTTTGCCGATAACTTTATTTTTAGATACCGCGGCAATAATTATCTTTTCCAAATTCAATTTACCGGATATTAAAAATTCACCAAGGTTTGCGGAGTCCCAGCATTTCCAATTTTTCTTCCATTTCCATACGTTCGAGATTTTTTAAAAGTTTTCCGTCCTTCATTTTCAACCAACCGGCGTTTTCGGCTGTTTCCAAAACCGCTTTCTGGTTCGATGCGATTAAGTTTTTTATTATGTCGAGTTCGATAGCGGAAAATTTTTGCGCGTTCATTTCGTAATCGAGGAAGGCTTCCCATGTAAATGGAACCCACTTGGCAACTATTTGGTGACCTATTATTTCTGCATATTTTCTTATTTCGAGCTGAGCGTTTTTTTCCATTCTCAAGCGTAAGAAATGCAACAGGTTATGCAAATCGATTTTCCAATACGCTTCGGTGTAAGTGGACAAAGGTAAATCTTTTCTTGCTTGTTCCCTTGCAACGCCCAAATCAATCCGTTTTTGGTAAGTCTCGCGGGCTAAAGTTTGAAGTTTCCTTTCCTCTTCCGATAATTTCTCGCCCGTTTCAATATCGAAGTAACCCGCGCTGCCTTGTTTGTTATCTTTCGATTGCATTCGCCATTCGTCCGGTTTGGTTGTTTGCGCCGAATCTATAGCAATCGAGTAACGAGTCGAATATTCGTTTACGTTTGCAGTTCTGTGTCTAATCCATTGCCTCCAGGCGTCCATAGGAATTCGGATGTGGAATTTTATTTCGCACATTTCGAACGGGGTTGTATGTTTGTGTCTCATTAAATATCTGATCAACCCTCTATCTTGCCGGAGTTTTTTCGTTCCTTTGCCGTACGAAACCCTTGCCGCTTGCACAACGGATTGGTCGGAGCCCATATAGTCGATTACGCGAATGAACCCGTCGTCGAGCACCTTGAAAGGTTTTCCGAGAATCTCGTCGAGTCCGGGGACTTTAATTTGTTCCAGTTTTTCAAATTCTTCGGTCATGAAAATATCCTTTTATAAATTTATTTTCTTAAAATCAAAAAACAATATTAAACCGAACAAATCTGAAAAGCAAATCGATTTTAAATCCGTTGTGTTTTCGAAAAGAAAAAGATTCTTGGTGGGATAAAATTTACAATTAAAATCTGACCCCGATAACCCATTTTATTTTTCATTTTTATATATTTACACCCAACATTTACTTCTTTCCCAATCTAAAACGGAGTAAAAAATGTCCACACCTATTTTCATCTTTGAAGATCAAGCAGTAGAAAACCTTCATCCTTTGACTTACACCCGTCCCGTTTACGATTTACGTTGCGGTATTCTTACGTTAAAGGAGAAGGTAGAAAAATACTTTCCGCAAAGTGAAATTTATTTGCACACGCGGGAATATTTAATTGACAGCGTAAAACAAAATTTCCCCGGGAACAAAGTTAATACCGTTCCGGAAAATTCCGGCGAAACGGTTTTCATTAACGGAAGGGTTATTGTCGATTCCGCTTTGGTAAATCAATTGAATTTTGAAGACGGTGATTCGGCTTACTATTCGAAAGAAGAACTTGTTGCAGCCAAAATCAGCGGTGAAAAATTAGCGGAATTAAAAAATAATTTTCAGGATGTGATTGCTTATCTGAAATCGTTGGATTTGCCGAAGAAAGAAATCGACGCAACGATAGTTAAATATCCGTGGAACCTTGTTCACATCAACGGCGCCGAATTGGTTAAGGATTTCGAACTTTTAACAAAAAGTGTTTCGAAAAAAATTAACGGAAAAATATACGACGGCGTGAATATGGTCGAACCGGATAATATTTTCATAGGCGAAGGAAGCAAAATAAAACCGGGCGTTGTGCTGGATGCCGAAGGCGGTCCGATTTACATCGGTAACAACGTTACGGTTTTCCCGAATTCGGTTATCGAAGGTCCGTGTTACATCGGAGACGGTTCGAAAATTAAAGTTGGTGCAAAAATTTACGAGAACACAAGTATC
Source organism: uncultured Melioribacteraceae bacterium (assembly GCA_964553325.1). Classification (GTDB taxonomy): domain Bacteria; phylum Bacteroidota; class Ignavibacteria; order Ignavibacteriales; family Melioribacteraceae; genus BMS3ABIN04. Next base: position 51,893 of record CAZKKI010000014.1, read on the forward strand.
GGTCCCGTGTGTAAAGTCGGCGGCGAAGTCGAGGAATCGATTATCCATTCTTATTCGAACAAACAACACGACGGATTTTTGGGTCACGCTTATCTCGGTTGCTGGGTTAATCTTGGTGCCGATACAAACAACAGCGACTTAAAAAACAATTACGGAAATGTAAAAGTATTCATAAACGATAAACAAATTGACAGCGGAAGTATGTTCGTCGGCTTAACAATGGGCGACCATTCCAAGTCGGGCATAAACACAATGTTCAATACCGGTACCGTCGTCGGTGTTGGATGTAATGTTTTCGGTGCCGATTTTCCCCCGAAATATATTCCCTCTTTCTCTTGGGGCGGAAGCGAATCGCTTACAACTTACAAACTCGATAAATGCATGGAAGTTGCCAAACGGGTAATGGCTAGGCGCGACGTCGAGTTCACCGAAGCCGACGAAAAAATATTTAAAACCGTATTCGAATTAACCAAAGGCGAAAGAGCTTTACGCGAATTTCCCGAAGAAGTATAAACAAGGAGGAAGAAATGAGATTAATTATCCAACCTAATTACGATTTGGTTTCAAAATGGGCGGCTTACCACGTTGCCAAAAGAATTAAACAATTCAAACCTACCGCTAAAAAACCTTTTGTTTTGGGACTGCCCACAGGTTCCTCGCCTCTCGGTATGTATAAAGAACTAATTAAACTCAACAAGAAGAAAGTTGTTTCTTTTAAGAATGTAGTAACGTTTAACATGGACGAGTATGTAGGCATTCCCGAAGATCATCCTCAAAGTTATCATTATTTTATGTGGCACAATTTCTTTAACCATATCGATATTCAAAAGAAAAACGTGAATATATTAAATGGTAACGCGAAAGATCTTCATAAAGAATGTGAAAATTACGAAAAGAAAATAGCTAAATACGGAGGAATAAATCTCTTTGTCGGCGGAATTGGACCTGACGGACACATTGCTTTCAACGAACCGGGTTCATCTTTGGGTTCAAGAACACGTGTAAAAACTTTAACGAAGGATACGATTATCGCTAATTCGAGATTTTTCGACGGTGATATTAACAAAGTGCCCAAAACCGCATTGACCGTTGGAGTTAAAACGGTTATGGATGCCGACGAAGTAATGATTATAATCTCCGGGCATTCAAAAGCAAGGGCTTTGCAAAAAGTTGTGGAAGAAGGTGTAAACCATATGTGGACGGTAAGCGCTTTGCAATTACATCCGAAAGGAATAATCGTCTGCGACGACGATTCGACTTATGAATTGAAAGTTGGAACGGTTCAATACTTTAAAGACATCGAGGCATCTCACCTCGATCCGAAAACATTATTAAAGTAATTTGTTTCGCGTGCGGCGGGAATTAACTCCCGTTGCACGATATTTAATTTAACCTTGCTTCAAATTTTTTATGATTTTCTTTCCTTAAGTTTTTATACAAATTCCAAATGATTAATAACGGAGACCAGTTGGCAATGATCAGTTTGCAGTTGGCAGTTGGCAATGATCAGTTTGCAGTCAGCAGTTGGCAGTTGGCAATGACCAGTTTGCAGTCAGCAGTTGGCAGCTGGCAATGATCAGTTGGCAATGACCAGTTGGCAGTTGGCAAATAACAATTTAGCAATGCAGCAATTAACCAATGACGAATGCCAAATAGTAATTGATATTCTCAATAATCAACACTATTTTTACCCTTTTCATAAGCATATCGGGTTGATTTATGACAAAAACCAAAATCAGCATAAAAGATTTTCCGGCAACGTTTTGGGTTGCCAACACAATGGAAATATTCGAGCGAATGGCTTGGTACGGATTTTTTGCCGTCTCCTCTCTTTACATAACCGGCAAGGTTGAAGAAGGAGGTCTTGGTTTCACCGACGAGGATCGGGGTGTTCTACAAGGAGTTGTTACGTTTTTTTTATATCTGTTCCCAGTGGTGACCGGCGCTTTAGCCGACAGATACGGTTTCAGAAAAATGTTGTTTGCGGCTTTTGCCGTAATGGTTCCGGCATATTATCTTTTGGGACAGTTTAAAACATTCCCTACTTTCTTTTTGGCATTTATGTTGGTTGCCCTTGGCGCCGCAATGTTCAAACCCGTAATTATCGGGACGATTTCGAAAGTAACAAACGATAAAACTTCTTCACTCGGATTCGGAATTTTTTATATGATGGTTAACATCGGCGGTTTTCTGGGACCGATAGTTGCAGGAATCGTCCGTGCATGGTCGTGGGAATATGTATTCATCGCCTCTTCGGGTTGGATTGCAATAAACTTTATATTCGTTACGCTATTTTATAAAGAGCCCTCTTCCGAAGCAACATCAGCTAATCCACGGAATCTTAAAAAAGTAATGACCGATATGGTTGAAGTTTTGGGTAACGGCAGATTTTTCCTTTTTGTATTCGGATTACTTTTGATTTTGGTACTTGGTTCGAAATTTACATCGGACGGTTCGTTCACTTGGTCGGATATCACATGGATTGCAATCGTTTGGTCACTACTCAATTTAGGATACGATTTGATTTTACGGCTTACAAAAACCGAATCCCGCCGTTGGTTCGCTTCTCCGATGAAACTCGGCGATTGGAAATTCGGATTGTTTTTATTGTTGATGTCCGGATTTTGGACTTCCTTCAATCAAATTTTTTACACACTTCCACTTTACATTCGCGATTTTACGGATACATCTGATATAATGAATTTCGTCAAATCGATGTTCGAATTTTTCGGGATTTCAAATTCCGTTTACGAATCGTTTTCTGGCTCGATGGCAACGGCAGGTCAGGTAAATCCCGAATATTTAATCAATCTTAATGCGGGAGCAATAATTCTCTTTCAAGTATTTGTTTCGTATTTGGTAACCAGGCTTAAACCTTTCACAACTATCTTTTACGGTACGCTTATTACCGTTGTAAGTTTTTCGATTTTAATATTCGGAACTTTGGGTTGGGTTGTAGTTTTGGGTATAATCGTATTTTCGTTCGGCGAAATGATGGCGAGTCCGAAATCAAAAGAATACACCGGCAAAATCGCTCCGCCCGATAAAGTTGCGCTTTACATGGGATATTTTTATTGGTGCGTAGCACTTGGTAATTTGTTCGGCGGTATTCTATCGGGTCAACTTTACGCAACTTTTGCACGCGATATGCAACGCCCCGATTTAATGTGGTTGGTATTCGCAATAATTGCACTTGGTTCCGCAATTTTAGTATTTCTATACGATAAATTCATATTGAAAACAAAACGGGGCACAACATAAAATGAGGAGAAAATGACTAAACCCAAATTATCGTTCTGGCAAATATGGAATATGAGCTTCGGATTTCTGGGAATTCAATTCGGTTTCGCTTTACAAAACGCAAACGTTAGCAGAATTTTCGAAACTCTTGGCGCAAGTATAGATTCAATTCCGATTTTGTGGATTGCCGCACCGGTAACCGGACTAATTGTTCAACCGATTATCGGTCACATGAGCGATAATACTTGGACGAGATTGGGCAGAAGGCGACCTTATTTTCTAACCGGAGCAATACTTGCTTCCCTTTCTTTAATAATTATGCCCAATTCACCGGCACTTTGGGTTGCCGCCGGAATGCTTTGGATAATGGACGCTTCAATCAACATTTCCATGGAACCTTTCCGCGCATTCGTCGGGGATATGTTACCGTCCGAACAACGAACAATCGGATTTTCGATGCAAAGTTTTTTTATCGGGACAGGCGCAATTATAGCTTCCGCTTTACCTTACGTTTTTACCAATTGGTTCGACGTTCCTAACGTTGCTCCCGAAGGCGAAATCCCTCAATCGGTTAAACTTTCTTTTTACATCGGAGCAGCCGTCTTTTTCCTTTCCGTGGCATGGACGGTTTTCAGTTCAAAAGAATATTCGCCGGAAGAGTTAAAAAAATTTGCCGATGATTCCCCGGGTAGTAACCAAACGGATAACAATACCGTTTCTTTTTCACAATCCGGAAAATTTATACGTTACGGCACTGGCTGGTTGTTAACCGGCGTTGCTTTGTTGTTTGTTTTCGATTTGTTCATTTATATGGATTACGGATTAATGGTACTTTTCGGTGGAATTGCTTTATTCGGTATTCTACAAATTTTAGCCGGATTTTTATCGAAAACAGGTAAAAAAGAAACGGGGTTCACTACTGTTATTAACGATCTTTACAAAATGCCCAAAACGATGCGGCAACTTGCCGTTGTTCAATTTTTTTCATGGTTTGCTCTTTTTGCGATGTGGATTTATACTACTCCCGCCGTTACGCATCATATTTACGGCGCAACGGATACAAGTTCTGCAATTTACAACGAAGGTGCGGATTGGGTCGGCGTTCTAATGGCGGTCTATAACGGTTTTGCAGCTGCAATGGCATTTTTCATTATGTGGTTGGCGAAAAAAACAAACAGAAAAACAGTTCACTCGATTAGTCTGGTCGCAGGCGGTATCGGATTGGCTTCGTTTTATTTTATTAAAAATCCCGATTTACTTTTAATAAGCGAATTGGGAATCGGTTTGGCATGGGCGTCTATTTTGGCAATGCCGTATGCTATTCTTACCGGAGCGCTTCCACAAAACAAAATGGGAGTTTATATGGGCATTTTCAATTTCTTCATAGTTATTCCGCAAATTACGGCCGCTGCTATTCTCGGATTCTTTGTAAGGGATATTTTCGGTAACGAAGCAATATACGCTTTGTTGTTGGGCGGCGCTTCAATGATTGTTGCTGCGTTATTGGTCAAATTTGTCGACGACGTGGACGAATAATTAAATTAATGCAATCTACGGATTTTCAATCTGTCCGTACTCCGTTTAATTATTTCTTTCGTATCGAAATAACTTTGTTTCATTAATTTTTTATCTTTATTTGTAACGTACGCAGGTAATGAATCCGATAAAGCTATTTCGGATGGTAAAATAACAAATTCTTTTCCCCTTCCGGTTTTACCTTTAAAAACCCAAAACGGTAAAAACGATAAGTCATTTAATTTTATTTTACCGTTATTCGTATTTTTAGAAATTGAAAAATTTAATATTGCAGAACCATCGGAATATCTCCATCTTTGATTAGAAATGAAATTCCCCATCGAATAAGCGACGAACCCCGAATCCAGATTACCTCCGTTTGTTTTAAACATTTCAACCGGCTGAAGTGTGTGTGTGTGACTTCCGAGAATAATATCCGCCCCGTTTTGAATCGTAAAACCGACAATTCTTTTCTGATATTTCGACGGTTTTCTTTCGTATTCTTTGCCGAAATGGAAATACACTATTACAAGATCGGGTTGAACCTTTTTTGCTTCGAGAATATCTGATTTTATTTTAGTCGTATCAATTATGTTCACCAAGTATTTTTGCGAACGTTTTAATCTTATTCCGTTCGTACCGTAAGTATAAGCCAAAACGGCAATCTTCACTCCGTTTTTTTCTATTATCTTTATCGATTCGCTTTCCTCTTTATTTCTGTTTGCACCCGTGTAAGTCATATTTTTCTTTTCGATCAAATTCAGTGTTCTAATCAATCCTTCCCTTCCTTGATCGAGCACATGATTGTTCGCGGTAAACAACAAATCGAAACCCGCGTAACTCAATCCGTCCAAAAACTGATCTGGTGTATTAAACAAAGGATAACCGGAATAACCCAATCCTTTTCCGCCGAGAACCGTTTCCAAATTTCCCATTGTTACATCGGCCGAAGCCAAATAGCTTTTAATTTCTCTGTACACCGGCTTGAAATCGAAGCTGTCTTGTTCAACCCAAGCGTAACCGTATTGTGTCGAATGACACATAATATCGCCAACAACCGAAAACGACACGGTTACCGACGAATCTTTTAACTCTTCGGCGGTTCGGTGTGGAGAAGGTTTTTCTTTAACTTCCGCACAAAACGAAATTATGGAAACCAGAAAAACAATCGGTATGATTTTGATGAAATGTTTTGGATTCATAATAAAAAGATCGATACAATTAATCCACAATTTAACTGTATCGATCACCGAATTAATAAATATGTGAAATTCTTAAGAACCTTTTTCGCTTTTTCTTTGTGCTTTAATTTCTTGAATTTCGTTTCTCATTTCTTGAGCCATTTTCTTTAATTCGCTCAAAGCTTTACGCACTCTTGTTCCGGCGGCGGATTGACCTTTTACATAAAATTTGTGAACATCCGTTTCCATGCTTTGTACGAATTCTACGAGTTTGTTATACTTATCACTCATGTTTCTCTCCTTTATTTGGTTTATAATAATTAATTAAAATTGTGAATTTTCCAGTACTATTTCCGCAATATCCTTAACTTGCACTTCCTCGTTTTTCTCGAAAGTTTTAACTCCGTCGTTCAACATCGTCATACAAAACGGACAAGCAGAAGCGATTGTATCGGCGTTTGTTGCCAAAGCTTCTTTCGTTCTTTCCTCATTTATTCGCGTACCTTCGGTTTCTTCCATAAACATTCTACCTCCGCCGGCTCCGCAACAAAAACCTTTATCTTTGCTGCGTTCCATCTCAATCAATTCGATTCCGTTTATTTTCCGCAGCGGCTGTCTCGGTTGTTCGTAAACCTCGTTGTAACGGCCCAAATAGCAAGAATCGTGATACGTAATTTTGCTTTTTACTTCGCCGTTTTTAAGTTTAATTTTTCCTTCGTCTATTAATTTATTAATTAATTCGGTATGATGCAAAACTTCGAAGTTGCCGCCGAATTGCGGATATTCGTGTTTTAAGGAATTAAAACAGTGCGGACAAGCGGTTACAATCTTCTTAACTTTGTAATTATTTAATATTTCGATATTCTCTTGCATCATCATTTGCGCCAAATATTCATTTCCCAATCTGCGAGCGGTATCGCCGTTACATTTTTCTTCGTTGCCCAAAATTCTAAAATCCACACCGGCATTTTGCAACAGTTTCGCAAAAGCAACGGAAACTTTTTGATAACGCGCATCGAACGAACCGGCACACCCGACCCAAAACAGATATTCGGTATTGCTGTCTTCCGCCATTGTTTTTATGTTGAGTCCTTCCGCCCAATTGGCTCTGTCCTGCCAATTGAAAGCCCAAGGAGTGAAATTCGTTTCCAAATTTTTAAATACGGTGTTGAGTTCGGGTGGAAATTCGGATTCCATTAAAACCAAATCCCTTCGCATCTCCACAATTGCATCAACATGTTCGATTGTTACGGGACATTCTTGCATGCAAGCGCCGCAAGTTGTACACGCCCAAAGTTCTTCGTCCTTAATGTAGTTGTGTACCAAAGTCTTTTCCATTACCTCGCCGTCTTCCTTGCCTTCGACGAGCAACGGAGCTTTTTCCATTGTTCGTTTACGAATGTTAATGATTATTTCCCTCGGCGAGAGAGCTTTTCCCGTATTCGATGCCGGACAAGCGTCCCAACATCTTCCGCATTCCGTGCAAGAATAACCGTCGAGCAATTGTTTCCAAGTTAAATCGTTTATATCTGCTGCGCCGAATTGTTCGGCCTCTTCGTCTTCCAAATCCAACGGCTTTAACGCAAATTTGTGTTCACCGACTTTATGAAAGAAAACATTGAAAACGGAAGTTAAAACGTGCAAATGTTTTGAATACGGCAGAAAATTCATAAACGCAAATATTACAAGAATATGCAACCACCAAAAAAATTCGTAAGCAAAATTTGCCGTATCGCCAGGACCGCTAAAAAATATTTTGCTCAAAAACAGTGAAACCGGTCTGTATTCGTAACCGGAAGTTTGGAAATTGTTTCGGGCAATATCCGCGGCATTTTCGCCCAACATGCCTACAACGACAAAAAATATCATAACCAAAATTACGGTGGCATCGATTTTACTTTCCTTGCCATGTTCCAATCGCGGTATATTCAAGATGTAACGCCTTACCAAAGCATAGATAACAGCAAACATAACCAGCACCGTAAAAACATCTTGAACGAAAGTAATTAACGTGTAGATGGGTCCGAGAAATTCCAATGAAAATTCGGGATAAAACCCTTGAACGATTGCTTCCAAAACGGCTAATAGGAAAACTACAAAACCCCAAAAAATGAAGAAATGAATTGTTCCGGCAATCGGATCCCGTAAAAGCTTTTTTTGACCGAAAACGATTGTGGCAACGTTTTTTAATCTTTCCCCGATATTGTCAAACCTGTTTTCGTCTTTACCGGTTTTAAGGTAAGAAATTAACCTTTTAACATTCGAAAAGAAAAAGCCGAATGCGGCAATAAAAACAACCGTAAATACTATATTTTTTAGTTCCATATCTTGAATTTAACGATTATTAGTGAAAAACTAAACTTTTCATAAATTTTGTTCGAAAAATTTTCCGGTGACGGAAATTACTTGTTCGAACGCTTTCGGTACGTTTTGCATCGGGTGCACTACATCGAACGTATGACCGGTTTTGGGAATTAAAACAAATTCGGTTTTGTTTTTATCCGACCACTCAAACAATTTCCTTCCCTCTTCGGCTTTTACAGCCAAATCATTTTCGCCGTGAACAATTAACCACGGAATTGAAATGCTTCCGGCCGCATTTTTTAAATTTAAATAATCACCGGAATTCCTACTAATATCTTCCAACAAACTTTTGTTCAATTTCATTATTTGCTTTGTCCGGGAATTTATTACTTCCAAAAATCCTTTTTCATTCCATTCTTTTTTTTGTCTTTCCGTGTAACGGTCGAATTTTGAAATTGAAGACCATGTAACAAGAGCATCCACATTGTTCGAATGAAATGCAGACAACAACGAAATTGCTCCGCCTCTGCTGTGACCAATCAATCCGATTTTTGGATTTTCAACATCACCGAAAAATCCGTTTTTTATTGCGGAAATCAACTCAATTAATTCGTTAACTTCCAAGGTGAAGGTGTTTTCGGCAAACTTTTCCAACTCGGTAAATTCAGTCGGATTTTCACCGATTCCGTTATGAGAAAAGTTAAAAGTAATAACAAAATAACCCGAATCCGAAAAATAATTACCGACGTAAGGGAAAAAACCCCAGTCTTTAAATCCTTTGAAGCCGTGAACGGCAATTATAAATTTTTGGTTGGGAAGATTTTCCGTTCCGTAAGCGGTTATACGAAGTAAATTGCCGGCAGTAGTAATCAGTTCATAATCAATCTTCATAAAGGAAAAATGCCGATTAGTTTAGAAAAAAGCAAGAAGAAAGATTCGGCGCATTGCGGTTTTCAATTAATATCAAGTGGAATTCCAGCTGCGGGATATAAAATCTATTTGGTTACGAAAAGATAAGGTTTCCATTTTTCATCTATTCTGTTAACAGATTTTAATAAAAACACAATAAAATTCGGTTTATGCGGCTTTACCTTCAATTTCATTCCCGCTTCTTCAGGCGTTCGATTTCCCTTTTTGTTATTGCATCGTAAACATGCCGTAACCAAATTCTCCCACGTATCTTTTCCGCCCCGCGCTTTCGGAAGTACATGATCGATTGTAAAAGGTAAATCGCTTCTACCGCAGTAGGCACACTTGTGACCATCACGCTTCAGAATATTTTTCCGCGTTAAGATTATATTTTTATACGGAACGGTGATATATTGTTTTAACCTGATTACACTCGGCCACGGAAAGCTTTTTGAAACGGAACGGATCAGTTTATCTTGATGACTTGCCACAAGTTCGGCTTTGTGCAGAAAAATCAATATCATCGCCTTTTTAACGTTACAAATCGTTAAAGGCTCGTAGCTTTGGTTAAGAAGTAAAACTTTCGCGTTTAAAAAGCCGTTTTTGCGATACTTCTCGAATGCTTCCTCCGATGTTTACAGGAGATTATTCCCCTAATTTTATAATTCCGCCAACTAAAATATAACCTTGTTCGTCATATAAAACAACCGATTGACCAGGTGTAATTGCTCTTTTCGGTTCAACGAATTTAATTACAAACGATTCGCTGTCGGCTTTTATAACTTCTGCAAGTGAACCTTTATCGGAATACCGGATTTTCGCAATTACTTTTTGACCCGGTTTTAATATGTTCACGCTTACATAATTCACATCGTCGGCTTCCAAATAGCGTTGATATAAAGCCGATTCGTCGCCCAATTCTATTATATTATTTTCCTTGTCGATTCTCTTCACATAAACCGGCTTACCGACGGAAATACCCAATCCGCGTCTTTGCCCGATTGTGTAAAACGGAATTCCCCTGTGTTTTCCTATTACTTTTCCTTCAAACACGAAATCGCCTTCTTCAACGTTTTCGATTAACTCCGGTTCCCTTTCACGCAAAAACCTTTCGTAATTATTATCGGCTACGAAACAAATTTCTTGGCTGTCCGGTTTTCCGGCTGTTTTTAGTCCCATTTCTTCCGCCAATTCCCTCACTTTCTCTTTCGTCAACTCACCGAGCGGGAAAAGCGTTCGGCTTAAGCTTTCTTGTGTTAATCCCCACAATGCATAAGTCTGGTCTTTTTTGCTATCGGCGGAATTTTTTAAGCAATATCTTTCGTTTTTCTCATCAAATTCCACTATTGCATAATGTCCTGTTGCAATATATTTTGCATCGAGCGCATCCGCTTTTTGAAGAAGCTCTTCCCACTTAATTTTTCTGTTACAAATCACACAAGGGTTCGGAGTTCTTGCATTCAAATATTCATCGACGAAATTTTCAATAACGGTTTCTTCGAATGCTTTTGTAAAATCGACCGTGTAGTGTGGAAATCCCAATTTATTTGCGATGGCTTTTGCATCGAAGATTGCATCCAACGAACAGCAGCCGGATTCATGTTTGGGAGCTCCGCCTACTTCCATAAATCCCCATGTTTTCATAGTAATGCCTATAACATCATACCCGGCATTAACCAACAAAGCCGCCGCAACAGACGAATCCACTCCGCCGCTCATCGCAACAATTACTCTATTTTCGTTCATTCCAGTTTCTTTCTTTTTATTTAAGTTGCAAATATACTTAATTGATTTTCGAGAATCTATTTATTTACTTTTCTAAACCTTTATAAGATTTCTCAACCGAAAAGTTTCTTCAATTTATTTGTGCGTAAATCCGTTTTTTTTACTAATATTAATTTTTTAATTAACGGTCGAAAGCAAAAAATGGTTGAAAAAATAAAAAACCTATCCCGCAAAGAATTGTTAAAACTGGTTGAAGTGTATGCCAAAAACTGGTTGGCACACGACGGATGCTGGTTTCTTTCGGCGGAAGAAACTCACGGGATGGATACCGCAATGGATTTGGATACGAAATCGTGGGAGAAATTTGCCGAAATTGAAGCACGCAGAATCAAAAAAGAATTTAACTTACCCGAAAACGGCGGTCTGAAAGCATTGGAAGAAGCATTTAACTACCGTTTGTATGCCGCGATCAACGAACAAAAAACAGAATGGTTGAACGAAAATACTCTTGTTTTTAAAATGGTTAAATGCCGTGTTCAAGCCGCTCGACATAGAAAAGGCTTACCGTTGTTTCCGTGTAAATCGGTTGGAATTGTAGAGTTTTCAACATTTGCCAAAACAATCGATCCGAGAATCAAAACGGAAGTTATAAGCTGTCCGCCAGATCCGGTAAAAGATTTTTACTGCGGTTGGAAATTTACAATAGAAGAATAATCGGGTTAACTGACAAAAAATCTTTCCGAAATTTCCCGTATTGCCAATTCCATGCCTACTTCGAAACGACTAATCGATTCTTCCACGGAAGAAAAATATTTTGACAGTTCAACCGTATAAACATTTTCCAATACGGTTTTCGATTGTCCGACAACCAGAATTTTTTTACACTCCGGGTCTGAAAACTCGTTTATAATTATCATCGAGCCTTTGTCCATTAACGTTTGTTCGTCAACTTTTCCTTCGCCCGTGATTAAAACATCCGGTTCGAGTGATTTTTTACTTATTCCCAATTCATTCCGAATAAAATCGCGGGCTAAAATTATTTTTGCACCGAAAAAAAATTGAAAGGCGGCAGCCAAACCACCTCCGGCACCGGAAAGTGCAGTTTCGTTTCGTGCTCCCGCAACTTTCAAAATATCGGAAAATCCGTTTTCCAAAACTTCTATATCGTTTTTGCTTGCTCCCTTTTGTTCGGCGAAAGTCCGGTTTGCACCTTTTTCACCGAGTAACGGATTATTAACGTCAACAACAACCTCTAGTTTAAATCGTAAAGCGGGTTTTTCCCATTTTAACGAATTTACTTTACTGAAATTCACAGGATAAGGTTCAACCGGTTTTCCGTGTTTATCAAATAATTTCATCCCGAAAGCGGAGCACATTCCGATACCCAAATCGCTTGTACCCGTTCCACCTATTCCGATAACAACTTTTTCAATTTCTTTTTGCTCAAATTTTTCTAAATTCAGCAACAATTCACCTAAACCGAACGAATTCAACCGTAAAGGATTTCTTTTATTTTGGGGTATGACTTTTAACCCGAGCACCGATGCGGATTCTATGTAAACGGTTTTATTTCGCTCGGAATATTCCACTTTAACGGTTAATTTATCTTTTCCCCAAGGCGTAAGAATATCGAATTTCATTTTGTCGGTATTGTGATAAAACGAACATACTTTGGCGAAACCGTCTCCACCATCTGAAATCGGTTTCGTTATAATTTTGAAGTTAGAAATTGCCTTGTTGCGTAAGTTTTTATCCAACAACGAGGTTATTAAATTAGCAGCCGATACCGAATCCGTGCATTCCTTATAGCTGTTCGGTGCGACCAGAATAAGTTTCTCGGTCATTTTAACTTAAATATTTGAATCTATTAGTTTATCGATTTCGGCTTTCAGATTTTTCTTTGTTTCGAGAAGATCTTGCGAAATGATTTTAACTTCACCTAAAACAGGCATAAAATTGGTATCGCCTTGCCACCGCGGCACAAGATGGAAATGGATATGTTCGTGAATTCCCGCTCCGGCCGCTTTTCCGATATTCGCACCGAAGTTGAAACCGTGGGGATGCATAACATTTTTAATTGCTTTCATTGCCAATTTGTTTAGTTGCATAATCTCCATAATTTCATCGTCGCTTAGCTCCAAAGGGTCGCTTGTGTGCCGGTTCGGAATTATCATCAAATGTCCGTTGTTGTACGGATACAAGTTCAGCATTATAAAAGATGTTTTGCCTTTATAAACAACAAGACTTTCCTTGTCGTCCGTATTTTCGTTAACCGCGTTACAAAAAACGCATTCGTCTTCATCCGATTTATTTTTAAATGATTCGATATAATTCGAACGCCAGGGCGACCACATTTTTTTCATAATTACCTCGAAATTAAAAAGGCGGAAGAAAATCCCCCGCCTTTAATTCAGATCAAATGCTATTATTCTTCTTCTTTGGCTTTTTTGTATTCCTCGATAATTTTAGCTTCGATCTCTTTCGGAACCATTTCGTAATGAGAGAATTTTCTGAAATGGATACCTCTACCTGAAGTCAAGCTTCTTAAATGAGTTGAATACTTATACAATTCCGCCAAAGGAATTTTCGCTTTGATAATTTGGAAAGGTCCTTCGGAATCCATACCCGATATTTTTCCGCGTCTGCTCGAAATATCACCCATAACATCGCCCATAAATTCTTCCGGTACTTTAACGGTTACATCGTAAATCGGTTCGAGTATAATCGGGTTAGCTTCCAAAAACCCTTTTTTAAATGCATTCGAAGAAGCAATTTTAAACGAGATTTCATCCGAATCGACTGCGTGGAATTTACCGTCGAACAAAGTAACTTTAACATCTATCACTTTACTTCCGGTTAATATTCCTTTTTCCATTGTTTCGCGGATACCTTTTTCTACCGCCGGAATAAAACGACTCGGTACAACTCCGCCAACAATTGCGTCAACAAATTCGAAACCGGCACCGCGCGGTAACGGTTCGAGTTTTAAGAATACGTGTGCGAATTGTCCTCTACCGCCCGATTGTTTTTTGTGTTTATATTCGGCGCTTTCGCATGTTCCGCGAATTGTTTCACGGTACGGTATTCTCGGTTCAACCAAATCCACTTCAACATGATATCTTTCTTTCAGTACTTTAACGGCCAGCGAAAGTTGGAGTTCGCCTTGACCGGAAACGATGGTTTGCTTCAGCTCCGGATCGAAATTGACCGAGAAAGTCGGATCTTCTTCATGAATCGTATGCAATCCCGACGATATTTTATCTTCATCGCCTTTTGCTTTCGGAATAATCGCTCCTCTTATAACCGGTTCGGGAAAATCAATATCGGGCAATTTAACCGTGAACGATTTGGAACAAAGCGTATCGCCGGTATGAGTATCTTTCAATTTAACAACCGCACCGATGTCACCGGCATTTATTTTGCTTACCTCTTTCCTGTGTTTTCCGTTAATTACAAAGAGCTGACCGATTCTTTCCGTTTTATTTCTGTTAACGTTAAGCATATCCATTCCGGCAGTGATTTTACCGGAATATACTTTAAAAATCGAAAGTTCTCCGACGTGTTGTTCGTTCATCGATTTGAATACTTGCAAAACCGGTTCACCGTTAATATCACAAGGAACTTTTACCTTTTCGTTTTTGCCAACCAATTCGGCTTCCGGTGCTTCCCTATCCGCCGGCGACGGAAAATATTTAGCCGCAAAGGTTAGAAAGTTATTTATACCGGCAGCTTTATCGGCCGAAACGGCAAAAACCGGAACTAAACCGCCGGAAATAATTGCACTTTTCAAACCGTTCTTCAAATCTTCTTCTTCAAGTGTTTCGTTTTCGAAAAATTTCTCCATTAACTCTTCGGAAGATTCTGCAACTTTTTCGATTAATTCTTTATGCAAACTTTCGGCTTTATCTTTAAGTTCGGCCGGAATTTCTTTTTCTTCCACTTTTTTCGAACCCGGTTCACCGAAAGTGTATGCTTTCATTGTTATAACATCAACAACAGTATCAAAACCGTTACCTTCTTTTACGGGAAAAGTAATTACCGTTGCATCTTGACTCAAACGGTCTTTGCACATATTTACCGTGTCATCGAACTTGGAATGTTCGTTATCAATTTTATTGACAATTATAGCCGCAGGTAAATTTTGTTTTTTAACATAATCCCAAGCCGATTCCGTACCGACTTCAACACCTTCGGCTGCTTTTACTACCGCAACGGCAGTATCAACTACGTGCAGACTGCTGGCAACGTGACCGATGAAATCGGAATAACCGGGTGTATCGATTATGTTCAATTTTACATTATCCCATTCAATATGTAACGGGGTAGCGGCAATAGAGATTTGTCTTTCTATCTCGTTCGCTGAAAAGTCCGATGTAGTATTTCCTTCTTCAACTTTACCAATTCTATTAATTTCACCTCCGGTAAACAGTATTACTTCCGAAAGAGAAGTTTTACCGCTACCGCCATGACCAATTAACGCCATATTTCTGATTGATTCGGCAACAAATTCTTTCAAGATTTCCCTCCGCAAAAAATTTAGTTACTAAATTAACTTTTTAATCTATGCCAAAATGCTGCAACTCCTTTTGAAATAGCGGACAAATTATCAATTAAGTCAATAACAGGGTTAGCCGCTTTGGATTTGATATTTTTCAAGGAGAGCATTGAGATTGTTTTCCGTACGTCTTCGATAGAAGAACCCACAGCTTTAACCTCTTGTTCGGCAATGTTTACAACGTTATTTGCCTTTTCGGTTACTTCTTGCAGGTTGTCGAGAATGGGGTTTAGTCGCGTACGAAAATCATCGACGGCGCCTTCCAAATTTGAAAGCGCCGCATTGAATTTCTTTAATGTAATTATCAAATAAATTCCGAGTGCTATAGCCACCAGAATTAATATTATCAGCAAGATATCCGTAATTCCCATACCGATTATGCTTTTTCTTTAGCGGATTTGTAAGTTTCTACACCGGCTTTAATTGCCGTTTTCAATTTTTCGCCTTCTTCTTCCACTTTGGATTTTCCGGTATCGAGATAAGTGGAAGTTTTTTCTTTCGCTTCCTTAAGAATTTTTTCAGCTTCTTTAAGAAGTGCATCCACTTTTACTTTTGCATCGGCAACAAGTTTTTCGGATTTTTTCTTACCGTCGTTTATCAATTCGTTGGCTTTGCCTTTTGCTTCTTCAATAACATTTTCCGCATCTTCAAAGAAGTCCTCCGATTTTTCTCTCAAATCGCGTCTCAGCTCGCTACCCGATTTAGGAGCATAAAGCAGAGCTATAATAGAGCCAACAATCGTTCCGGTAAGAAATCCTACTATCAGACCTCTTCCTAATCCATTGTCGTCTTGCATAATTACCTCCGTTAATTTTATTTAAAAATCTAAGTTAATAATAATAACACAACATTCTAAAATCAAGCAAATAAAGAAAAGGAATCATCCTTTATACAACATTATTTCATATTTTTCACCAATTCGGCTGCGAATTGTGAACATTTTACTTTTTTAGCTCCTTTCATTTGCCGTGCGAAATCGTAAGTTACAACTTTGGAACGAATGGTTTTACTCATCGATTTTTCAATCATATCAGCAGCTTTCTTCCATCCGAGATAATTTAACATCATAACACCGGAAAGAATAAGAGAACCCGGATTCACTTTATCTTGACCGGCGTATTTAGGTGCGGTTCCATGAGTAGCCTCAAAAAGTCCGTACTGGTAACTAATATTGGCACCCGGAGCTATACCGAGACCGCCAACTTGTGCGGCAGCTGCGTCTGACAAATAATCTCCGTTAAGGTTAGAAGTAGCTATCACATCGTATTCGTCGGGTCTTAATAATAATTGTTGAAACATTTGATCGGCAATTCTATCTTTGATAACGATCCTTCCTCCCGGATCACCGGCTTTTTTTCCGCCTCTCAATTTTTTGAAAGCCCCGGGTTTTGTCATCGGCGTAACGCCGTCCGGACCTTTTACTTGATCCCATAGCTCGTCTTCCGTAATAACATAATCTCTGAATTCCTTAACCGCAATTTCGTAACCCCAATCTTTAAAAGCGCCTTCGGTAAATTTCATAATGTTACCTTTATGAACGAGGGTTACACTTTTTCTGTTATTTTCGATTGCATATTCAATGGCTTTTTTAACAAGGCGTTGAGTACCGAATTTACTTATCGGTTTAATTCCTATACCGGAACCTTTTCTTATTTCTTTTTTTGCTTTGTTACTTATAAATTCGATAACTTCTCTGGCTGCTTTTGTGTTAGCTTTGAATTCTATTCCCGCATAAACGTCTTCGGTATTTTCACGGAAAATTACGATATCCAATTTCTGCGGTTCCCTCATCGGAGACGGTGTACCGCTGTAATATTTAACGGGGCGGACACATGCAAATAAATCCAGAATTTGTCTGAGAGAAACATTCAGACTTCTTATTCCACCGCCGACCGGAGTTGTAAGAGGACCTTTAATTGCAATAATAAATTCCTTAATCGCTTCAATCGTTTCATCGGGTAGCCAAGTATTTTTACCGTAAACTTTAACGGCTTTCTCTCCGGCGTATATTTCCATCCACTCGATTTTCTTTTTACCTTTATATGCTTTTTCAACCGCAGCATCAAGAACCATTTTTGTTGCTCTCCAAATATCGGGGCCAATACCGTCGCCTTCAATAAAAGGAATTATCGGATTATCTGGCACATTCAACTTTCCTTTTACTACTTTAATTTTTTCTCCTTGTGCGGGTACTTTAATTTTCTTGTACTTTGCCATTTTTGTCTCCTGCATTTAAGTTAATAATTATTTTTTCATTTAATTTTTTTCGGAAAACCATTAAAGAAAAAACGCCTAAAATAATTGAAAACCACAAAGTTACTGTTCTTATTAAAAAAGTAACCGCAACGGCGTTTCCTTTCGTAAGACCTTGTTCAATAATCATAAATGTCAGTGAACCTTCCGTAACTCCCAACCCGGCGGGCAACATTGAAATCGCACCGACAATCATTGAAAAGGAATAAATAAAAATCGACAAAAATATCGAAATTTCTTTATCAAAATTACTTAGAATTATATAAAATCCAAAACATTCAACCAACCAAGAAATTAAACTTAGAAAAAACATCTTCACCAAAGGTAGAGGTCTTAATAATTTATACGAGCTCAGATACGAATCTCTTAATTTACCAATATGGTTTCTTAAAATTTTAACTTTTCCTAATTGGTCGATTAATTTCAATGATATATTTTTCCGGCTAATTAGAAATGTGATGCCGAGGAAAAATACAGCTGTAATAACGATTAAAATTACATCTTTGTTAAAAACAAATGCGCCAACCAAAGCAAGGAATATAAGTGACAAAAATTCCGTTACCCTTTCTGCAAATATAATCGGGGCAGATTTTCTTACCGGATAACCGTTTATTCGGTTTAACCAATACGATTTTATAAAATCTCCGACTTTTCCAGGTGTTATACTTAGAGCTAAAGATGAAGCGAAAATACCAAAAGAATCATTTTTTGCAATTTCTATATTAAGAAGGTTAACGTAATAATCCCATTTAAGAAATTTCGTATATAAGTTAAGAAGTGATAAGAGCAATAATGCCGGTATGAGAGTCCAACTAAACCTTAAAAACGAATTGTAAAGAGAATCGAAATCCGCATAAACAGAAAGAACAAGATAGACAACGGCTGAAAAAATAATGTAGAAAACTATATTTTTTTTCAGCCTTTCCAAATTATACTATTTCCTTTATACGTGTATACAATTTTGAAAGAGGAAGACCTACAACATTGTAATAACACCCGATTATTTTACGAATGAAAACCGCACCGAAATCATCTTGTATTCCGTAAGCACCGGCTTTATCGAGCGGGCTTCCGGTTTTAACGTATTCTTCAATTTCAATATCGGATAGTTTTCTGAAGAAAACGGCGGTTTTTTCATAATCTACAATAAACTTTTTTTTGTGCGTATTGTAAATGGCGAATCCGGTATATACGAAATGCTTTTTATTGCTCAGTTTTTTTAATATTCGCTTAGCTTCATCGGAATTTTTAGGTTTCCCGATTATTTCCTTGTTCAAAACTACAATCGTATCCGCTGTTATAATAATACCGGTTGATATTTTCCTTTGCGCCAACATCATTTTTTCTCTGGCAAGACGTTTTACCGTTCTAACCGGATGCTCGCCGTCGGTTAACTCTTCATTCAAATCGACCGAGAACGATTTAAAATTAAGATTTAATAATTTAATAAGTCTTCTTCTACGCGGAGACTTCGATGCGAGGTAAAAAGTATAATCGTTAATGTTCATTTATAAAAAAAAATTTTTGAAATTTGGGAGGGATCAGGTTTTTTAGCACACTGCAAGTCAATTATCTGAATAAAGCTTTAATACTTCCCCATGTTCGCTTAACACTTGAAACGCCGTTATGTGTAACAAAAGCAAAGATAGGTTCCGACCGGCTGCCGTCAGTATCCACGATTATTAAAGCATACGCATAAAAAGATTCATTCGTTTTATATGCATTTTCATCGATGTAAGTATATTCAGAATTATCTCCTTTTGCTTCAACAACAGCAATCTGTGCTAGATGATCTCTATCGGGACCTCTAAATATAACGAACTCTTTTACATTTTCTTCGTTTAGTGTTTGCCAGGTAAGTACAATATTGTCTCCGCTGCTTACCGCATTAAAATATTGTATGAAAGCTCCCCCGAATATCACGAATTGGGTAAAAAGAAACACAAGGGTAAAACGGATGAGTTTTTTCTTTTTCATACTACTAATATATTTTATCGAGATATGTTTGTCAAGTTTTTCCATAAAAAAAATTATCAATCGAAAGTTTTATTATCGTTTATTTTTCAAAATAATATAGTGCTACTACTTGATTTTTATAATGTAAAATGCATATTTTAGAGAATTATAATTCACACCTAAAAAGGAGCTCGCTATGAAAAACATTTACTATTTAACACTCCTTCTAACTCTTATTTTTTCAGCAAACATAATTTCACAAACATTCGACGGCGAATGGCAAATAGACTATGTGACCGAAGACGACGCTGGAAACGGGACCGGTCAAAGAACTTATGCCGTTACCGCTTTGGAAGAAAACACATTTGTTGCTTTGGTAAGTCGTGAATCCAACAACGCATATTATATTGTAGGTTACAAGAATGCCGATTCGACCAGTGGCAGATTGGGGACATATCCTTACGGAACATCGGCTACAACCGATTTCAGAACGAGATGGATTGTCGGTTTCTTTCAAGTGGACTTCGAAAGAACGAGAGGACTTGCATCGCACAACGGCATAATTTACGTAACCAATAACGATCCGGACCATTATATTTTAACATTTGAAATGACAGACGATACCGTAATATCGCACAATGCCCGTTTATCGACCGGTACGGAAAAGGATATCTGGGCTATCGACATTGATGATGCAGGCAGAGTTTACGTAACACAACAAGGCGATTCCGTAACGCCGGCAAATGTTCTGGTTTATGATAACTTGGATAATGAATCCGCTTGGGGTTCCGGTAGCGTTGGAACACCTTTGCAAGTTATTAAATTACCCGAACCGGGTACAGCAAGAGGAATAGCGGTTAACGAAGACGGCTCCGTAATTTACGTATCAAATTTCGAAACAAACAAAGTTTATTGTTATGTGGGGAATCCGACAGACGGTTACAATTTATACAACGGATTCAATTTTAACGTCGATGGGACGTTCATTGCCAGCGATACATCTACGGTGGTAGTTGGTCCGCACGGAATGCGTTATATGCGTGGAAATAATTTATTGTTTGTAACGCACGATGCTGATTTCCAAATGGGTTCCGCTTACGAATACGGAAGGATTTATATTGTTGATCCCAATACCGGCAGCGTGTTAGATACGATTAATGTAGCGGAATGGAATAAATCTATTACCGGTTCGTATAACAATTATATCAATTGGAAGGCATCCGGTTATGCGTCAGTGTATAATGTCGATTTTGACGATAGTAAAAATGTTTATACTCAACC
>CAZKKI010000015.1:0-113138 GCA_964553325.1 uncultured Melioribacteraceae bacterium
CCGTCTCCCATTATTGTAGAACCGGCAATACCTTCGATGTTACCAAGATATTTTCCTAAGGTTTTAATTACAATTTCTTTTTGACCGATTAAACCGTCAACTTTAATACCGATTCTCTTTTCAGCAATTCCTACAACAACAACAAAATAATAATCTTTATTATCAAGGCTTTTATCAACACCGTAAAGCATATTATCGATATCACTTAACGGTAAAACCATATCCCTAAGTTTAACGCATTCGGTTTGATTGACGAGATAAACATCTTCTTTTGCAACTCTGATAACTTCTATTACCGAGCTCAGCGGAATAACTATCGTTTCTCCGGATATTTCAACCAATAAACCTTGAATAATTGCAAGCGTTAAAGGAAGTTTTATAATTATCTTTGTACCTTTTCCAACTTCCGATTCAATATTAATAATACCGTGAAGCTTTGTGACGTTGGTTTTTACAACGTCCATTCCAACACCGCGACCCGAAACATTAGTTACTTTTTCGGCAGTGGAAAAACCCGGTGAAAATATGAAATTATAAATTTCCTTATCGCTCATTTCTTTTACTTTTTCGGCGGTAACCAATCCTTTTTTAACCGCTTTTTCGGCAATCACCTGAGGATCTATACCTTTTCCGTCGTCTTCAATCGTAATAATAATATCGTTTCCTTCGTGATCTGCGGAAAGTACAATAGTTCCTTTAACCGGTTTACCTTTTTCTTTTCTAACTTCGGGCGGTTCGATGCCGTGATCGACCGAGTTTCTGATTAGGTGAACAAGCGGATCATTAATTTCTTCAATCAAAGTTTTATCCAATTCCGTCTCGGCACCTTTTATAACAAGTTGAATATCCTTACCGGTTTCCTTGCTTAAATCCCTTACTAATCTCGGGAATCTATTGAATACTTTCCCGATCTTAATCATTCTTGTTTTCATTACTGCAAGCTGCAGTTCGGTAGTCATCAAATCGATTTGTCTTGTAGTTTCCGCCAAGTCGTGTGCTATTTTCGAGCCTTCGTATTCTTTCAAAGCTTCGGCGTTTACTTGCAGCAAGCGGTTTCTTCCCAATACTAACTCCGAAATTATGTTAAGCAAATCATCAAGCCGTTCTACATCAACCCTAATAGTTTGTTCAATCGTTTTGGATGATTGTTGATTTTGTTTGGGCGTATCTTGCTTTTTCTTATCTACCTTATCTGCTTTTGCGGTTGAAGCCGGTTTTGGTTTTTCTTCAGCAACGGCTACTTCCGTTTCTTCCGCGGAAGATTTATCCAACGTAATAGTATTTTTATGCTCCACTTTTTTCTTCGGTTTCACACTTATTTCTTCCACGTCTTCTTGCGAGCCGGTTTCCGTTGTATTCGATTTACCCAAATTATTTAATATCCGTTGTAAAATTCCTAATATTTCGGAAGTGTTAAGATTTTCATTTTTTTCATTTTCAACAATAGTAAGCAGTTCTGTTATTACATCGTAGCCTTTTAATATTCCGTCCATTATTTCATCGTTTAGAACCACTTCGCCTTTTCTAAGTTTGTTAAGAATATCTTCAAGCTTATGTGTTACTTTCTGAAGTTTAACCAACCCAAGAAAACCGGATGTGCCTTTTATTGTATGAAAAGAACGGAATATTTCATTTAATAAATCTTTATTTTCCGGTTCCGATTCAAGTTTAACGAGATCGAGATCTAACTTTTCCAATATCTCTTTGGTTTCAACGACAAAACTTTCGAAAATCTCGTTCATTTCCGGATCTTGCAACATGGAATAATCGCCTACGGGTTCTTCAACAACCGGTACGGATTCCGGTTGTTCAGGTTCATCTTTGCTTACCGGTGTTTCTTGCTCGTTCTTATCTTCGCTTTCAACTTCCTCTTTTTCAAGTTTTTCCTCCGAAGTTTTCGGAGAAGAAGAATTTCCGTTCATATTATCCAGTACTTCGGTTAGCATTGCAATAACATCATCCGTATCGTAATCTTCATTCTTCTCGTTTTCAATTATCGTCAATAATTCGCTAATTGAATCGAATCCTTTAAGAATAGTATCCATTATACCGTCATCCACTACGGCATCGCCTTTTCGTAATTTATTTAAAATATCTTCGAGTTTGTGCGTTACTTTTTGCAGTTTTACCAATCCGAGAAAACCTGACGTCCCCTTAATTGTATGGAACGATCTGAAAATATCGTTTAACAAATCTTTGTTCTCTGGTTCCGATTCAAGTCTCATAAGATCGGAATCCAATTTTTCAAGAATCTCTTTGGTTTCAATCAAGAAACTTTCAAAGATATCTTTCATTTCCGGATCGTTTAATAAAGAATAATCGCTCATTTGATTTTATAATTTTTATGAAAATAATTTATCTATTTCGTCTTGCGATGTTTTTTGTTGCTCTTCAATAATTTTATCGATATCCGATTGTTTTTTACCGTGTTCACCGTATTTTGCATTTGCATCGAAATGCTGCCCGCTTGACAATTCCTTTTCCAATTGCTCTTCGTGCATTTCATAATCACCGAAATCTTTCAGCAAATTGTTTAATCGTTCATGTACCGAAGTAATTAAATGATTGACGGCGGCAAGTTGCTGGGTGGTAATGTCTTGAACTTGAAGCGACAGAGTAATTTTGTAAGATGCATCTTCGATTTTAGCAATGTTATTCATTATTTTGTCGACGGCTTCATACACCGGTAGTTTATCGACAAGTTCGTCTATATATTTTAATGCGGCGGAATTATCACCAACTACCGCTTTTAGTTTTTCGAGTAGTTCAAGACTCTCAACTTCTGCCGTTTTAATTTCGCTTAGTTGTTTTTTTGTTTTTTCGATTTCATTGTTTATTTCGTCAATCAAATCCAAAATTTCCGTTGTCGCCAACTCCGTTGCAGATGTAACATCGTTAATTTGATTTGAAGCTTGGGGCATTTTATGAGTACTTTCAACAATCGACGAATTAACGTTATCCAATAAAGGCATTGTTTCGTCGACGAACTGAGTTATACTTTCTATTATGGGAACAATCTTTTCACCGTAATGAAAAAGTTTTTTCATCTCGCCGAGTTTTTCGAGTACAACGTTTAAATTTGAATTTATTTTACTCATTTCATTGTTTCCTTAGGAACTTGCCAAAATTGCTTCGATTTTCTCTTTGAGAATTTGTGGCGTAAACGGTTTAACCACATAATTCGAAACGCGAGCTTGAAGTGCTTGAATAATATCTTCCTTAACTCCTCTTGTAGTTACCATAAGAATAGGCATATTTTCCGTTTTGGGATTTCCGCGAATTGCCTTTGTAAGTTCCAAACCGGTCATGACCGGCATATTCCAATCGGTAATTACAAAATTAATCGAATCGTCGGAGTTTAATTTCTCCAATGCCTCTTTTCCATCCGCCGCTTCGGCAAATTTATTGTATCCTAATGTTTTTAATGAGTTGGTTACTATTCTGCGCATTGTAACCGAGTCATCAACAACCAAGAAATTAGGTTCCATATTTCCCTCAATTTAAATATTTAGAAACTTCATATTGTACACGTTTAGGATCGAACGGTTTAACCAAATACGAGTTGGCGCCGTATTCCAGACCGCGCGCTATATCTTCCTCGCTGTTCAACGACGAAAGAATGATAATAGGTGTATCTTTATTATCCTGACTTGCCCTAATGGCTTTAATAAATTCAAAACCGTCTAAGTTGGGCATGTTTAAATCCGTGATGATCAGATCCACCTTGTTTTTCGGTAATAATTCCGCCGCTTCCATTCCATCACTTGCAACAATAACTTCGAATCCTTGCATTTTTAAGGAAACGGATACAAACTTTCTGATTGTCGGTGAATCGTCAGCAATCAATATCACTTTTTTCATTTTATGACTACTCCTTTTTATATCCGATTGTTTTCGGAAAACTAACCAAGCGAAAAGCTTTGGAAATTCCGTGTAGAGATTCAGAATATCCAATGAAAAGATATCCCAATGGATTTAGAGCATTATATAAATGTTCAACAACTTTCTTTTTCGATTCGAGATTAAAATAAATCAACACATTCGCACAAAATATCACATCGAAATTATTCATCATTCTCATTCCGGCATCATCGTACAGGTTAAGAATTTTAAACTTAACCATTCTTTTTATTTCCGGAACCACTTCCATAGTATTGTTTTCGCGTTGGATGAAATATTTTTTCAAGTATAACGGCGGTGTATTTCGAATCGAGTATTCTTTATAAATTCCCCTTTTTGCATTTTCAACAACCGCATAATTTATATCGGTGCCAATTATTTCTACTTGCAGACCCGGATATTTTGGCAATATAAGTTCCGTTAACACCATTGCAATCGTATATGCTTCTTCACCCGAAGACGACGCTGCACTCCATATTCTTAAACGTTTTTTGTTCAGTTTTTTATTCGATGAAAGAAGCTCAGGCACAATATGTTGAACAAGTGCATCGAATTGCGGCTGGTTTCTGAAAAAATAAGTTTCGTTAATGGTTATCGCTTCGAAAAGTTGTTTCTTTTCAACTTCTTTTTGCGGATTGAATTTTACATATTCCAAATACTTTTCGAAAGAATCCAAACCTAAATAGTTCATCCTTTTTTGTAATCTGCTTTCCAGCAAATATTTTTTATTATCTTGAAAATATATACCGCTGACATCGTATATATATTTTCTCCATTCGTTAAAAGTTTTTTCGCTCATTTGTATTTTTTTAGTATCACCAAGCGAAAAATTAAAGTTGAACTTATTTCCGGCTTGTGACGTGGTTGTTTGTTGTGGAATCATATTCTATATTCGTTTAAGTTTATATTGTTAACAAAATATTATTAGCAGTCTCTTTAACCATTTCATCTTCGTCTTCTGCCAATTTATTAATTATTTCCACTACTTTGGGTTCGCGACTGTTCTGAATTATTTCCAGAAGACGTAATTTATTCCACGGACTCGGATCGTCCGACATTGTATCCAAAAATAATAACGCTGTATCGGGAACCAAGAAGAACAGAAGTTCCATGCAAATTAATCTTGTTTCCTCATCGTGATGATTCAGTTTTGAGGCCAAGAAATTAGCAAATTTCGATTGTTCCACTTCTTCAAGTTTAAAGAAACTTTCGGCTTTACCTCCGGCGATTAAATTTTTAATTAAAGCAAGAAGTTTGTTAAATCCGTCTTCAAGCGAATCCAAATAATTAACAACTTCGGAAAAAAACTTATCGGAGTATTGAAAGAAAATATTCTCCAATTTCTCATCCAATTTCTCGTCTGTTCCATAGTTTTCAATTGCTTTTTGCATTACGGTATTATCTCTGAACGCTTTATAGCATTGCGCGGCATAAATTTTATATTTTACGTCGCCATCCGCAAATATTTCTTTGGTAATTGCAATCAGATGTTCGCCTTCTTTTATATCGAAATTGAAATTGGTCCTCAATTTCATCAACGATTCAAACGCCGCCCAAGCGAGCGGTCCGTTAAATTCCATAATTACATCGTTTAACAAGTCAACCGCATCTTGATTGCCTATATCGCCCAGACTTTCAACAATTGAAAATCTGGTAAGCTCGTCCACTTCTTCATATTTTTCAAGCATGAAGGATACGGCTTTATCACCGCCGATTTTCCCCAATGCTTCCATAACAGTTGGATAGAAAAGTTCGTTTTGAGAATAAACTTTTATTATATCATCAACGCTTTCTTCGGCTTTTAAATTTCCGAGCGCCTCGATGCAAGCAAGAACAACGTTATCGTCTTCGGTTTTTCTTAATACTTCCAAAATCGGTTGTGTTGCTTTTTTATCTCCGATTAATCCCAAAAGATCAATTATAAACTTTTGGTCATCATCATTTCCCTTTGGCAAATAATCGAGCATTGCATCAACAGCTTCGCTGCCTTTTGCAAGTAAAATTTCACCGGCAAGATTCCTTGTTGCAGCATCGGGAGATGAAATATAAGGAACCACAATTTCCGGAATATGCGGATTCTTGTTCAATATTAAAGTAGTAGAAATCGAATCCCTTACACCGTTGTTTTTGTCCACTATTTTCTCCGCTAAATATTTTGCGATTTGATCGGGTAATTCCGTTATCCTAAAATTCTCTGCAGTCATTCTGATAATCTGAGGATCGTCAGAAGTCAAAATTTCCTTAACTCTTAAATATTCTTGTTGCATTTTTTATAAGATTTAGTGAAAGAAAAACTTTCTGTTTTGTACTATCGAAAATTCGAAAAACTTCTTTATACCTTTTCTTCACTTCAAATTGAATGCCTAACCGTTTTTCCGCCAATACTCGGTATTTATTAACCGTATTTCGATTCCGAATTGGCTAAATACGGCCAACTTGCCAATTTTATGTTTTTCTTTTGTTTTGAAATACGGTTAGGCAATTAATCGGGATAATAAAATATTTTTTATAGTATAAATTTTTTATTTGGCATTTTAATACCTTTTTGTCTATTTTTATTAGGCGAAAATAATTTCTGTGTGATCAGGTAGATAATGAGTCGGTTTTTATTCAGTTTCGGGATTTTTTTTCTTATTTGGCTAGGATTTACTTCAACTTTCCATTACCAAGAATTAATAATCGGTGCCATTCTAAGTTTCGTTTTAGCTTCTCTGGGTTACAAATCGTTTACGGAAAAAGGATTATTCTATTTAAACCCTAAACGATTGTTTTATATTCTAAAATACTTGGTTGTTTTCATAATTGCGTTGATTAAAGCTAACTTCGACGTTGCAAAACGCGTAATCAACCCGAAATTACCCATAAATCCCGGAATTGTTACTTACCATACCACTTTGGAATCGGATACGGCAAAAATGTTTTTGGCAAATTCAATTACGTTAACGCCCGGTACTTTAACTGTCGACGTAATCGATGATAAATTATACATACACTGGATCGATGTGAAATCAAACGACCCCGAAGTAATATACAACGAAATAGGTAAAGATTTCGAAATGATTTTAAAGGAAATATTCAAATGATATATGTATATGTTATTTTCATTGTACTTGCGATTATATTTGCCGTTTTACGGGGATTGTTGGGACCGACCGCTTCCGACCGTGTTGTAGCGCTTGATAATCTCACCACAATTTCTACGGCGGGTTTGGTACTGCTTGGTTTTATATTTCAAAGGTTTATATATATAGATGTTTCGCTTATTTACGGCGTTCTCTCTTTCGTCGGTGTTTTGACCATCGCGCGTTACTTGGAAGGTGGATTATGATTTTAAATATAGCAGGTAACATACTTGTTACTGTTGGCGTTATCTTTTTGTTTTTAGGTGCATTAGGCATTTTTAGAATGCCGGATGTTTATTCGAGACTTCAAGCCGGTACAAAGGCTACTACGCTCGGCGCTTTAAGTACTGTAATCGGTGTCGGTTTGCTTCAACCCGAATGGTTTTGGAAAACTTTGCTTATAGCAATCTTTATAGCTATTTCCAATCCGATCAGTTCTCATGCCCTTGCCAGAGGAAGTTATAAAATCGGCTTAAAACCTTTTATGAAAAAAGAAGGATTGGACAGCTACGCCGAAGTGGAACGCGAGGAGGGAAAATAATGAATTGGTTAATGATTGTTGTAGTCATTCTTTCTATTGTATTAATAATTGCTGCCGTCTTTGCAGTTTACCAGAAAGATTTACTCCTTGCCGTAATTGGAACTTCAGCCGTTTCGGTTGTTTTGTCGGTCTTGTTTTACATCCTTCAAGCTCCCGATGTTGCATTAACTGAAGCTGCAATCGGTGTGGCTCTTACTACAATTATTTTCGTAATTACAATAAAAAAAACCAGAAGGTTCGAAGAATGAGAAAAGTAATTGCAATATTGCTTTTGTTTATCATCGGTTATTATTCACTTGATGTTCTATTTAAAATCCCTTTTGGTGAAAATGCTACAGGCGTAGGTAAACATTATTTGGAATCTACGGTGAAAGAAACTGGAGCAGTCAATTCCGTTACCGCTATAGTGGTTAGTTACAGAGGTTTCGATACGCTTGGCGAAGTTACAGTTTTGTTTTTAGCGGCAACCGGATTAGGAGCGATACTTTACGATAAGAAAGCCAAGAAAAGAGCTTTGCAAAATGCAAGCTTAATTGTTAAAACATCTTCGAAAATCATTTATCCCTTAATTGCTTTACTTGGTGCTTATGTTTTTGTTCACGGGCATTTAACTCCGGGTGGAGGTTTTCAAGGCGGAGCAATTATAGCTACCGGTGTTCTGTTGATGTTTATTTCGTATAGATCGTTCGAAACGAACCATAAAGCACTTAGTATTATTGAATCTTTAGCGGGAATGACATTCGTTACAATTGGCTTTGCGGGATTGATTTACGGAACTTCCTTTTTGCAAAATATTTTACCTTTGGGAATTCCGGGCGAACTATTTAGCGCCGGTATTATTCCGTTGATTTACGTGGCAGTCGGGTTTAAGGTCGGCGCCGAATTGACAACATTGTTGGATAATTTATTAAAGACAATCAAATAAAATGATTTATTACGCAACTTCAATATTGTTGATTTTAATCGGTATGTATGCCGTTCTTGTAAAAAAGAACTTAATTAAAATTGTAATAGGACTTTCTATAGTCGATAACGGAATTCACTTACTTTTAATTGCTATTGGTTATGTAAAAGACGGAACGGCACCTATTTTTTCAAAGCCCGGCTTAACTGCAAATCAAATGGTCGACCCCGTGCCGCAAGCATTGGTTTTAACGGCGATAGTTATCGGGTTGGCCGTTACCGCAGTTGCATTGTCTTTAATAATTAGACTTTACGATCATCATAAGACGTTAAACATAAATAAAATCAGAAAATTGAAATGGTAATTTCGGATTGGTTATGAGTCCTGTACACTTTATCGCAGTACCTTTGTTCGCAGCATTTCTAATTCCTTTAATCGGAAAAGTTTCCAAGGAATTGGTAAAAATAGTTCCGGGTATTGTGTTGTTGTATTTATCGTTTGTTTCCGTAACATTATTTCCTACAGGTATAAATCAACCGATTGTGGAAATCATTGCCGGATTCAAACCTCCATTCGGAATTACATTGTATTACGGTGCCGTCGCCGCTTTTCTTACAACATTGATAACGCTAATAGGATTTGTAATTTGGTTATATAGTTACAAATTCATCATCAGAGAACCGATTGAAAAATATTACATGCTCTTTATGATGCTCATTACTGGTTCTACAGGGATTGTATTAACCGGCGACATATTCAATCTCTTTGTGTTTTTCGAAATTACTTCGATTGCTGCTTACTCATTAACGGCATTTCTAAGAGATAGAGACGGTGCCGAAGCCGCATTCAAATATTTATTAATCGGTTCATTCGCATCAACATTTTTCCTGTTGGCAATTGCCATTATTTATGCAAACACCCACACGCTTAATCTGGCAGATATCGCTGTAAAAATACAAGAAGTTCCGGTTACAACAAGACTTTTTATACTAATCTTATTTTTAATCGGTTTGGGAATAGAATCGGAAATGTTCCCGTTAAACGGATGGGCTCCCGATGCATACTCGCAAGCACCTTCTCCGGTCGGAGCCGTTTTCGGAGGAATTGTTGTAAAAGCTGCAATCTATTCGTTGATGCGCATTATCTTTTTGATGTTTAACAATCACGACGTGCTGCATTTTTTAGTAGTTATGGGAATTATAACTTTGATGATCGCGGAAATGTCGGCAATGAAACAGCAACAAATAAAAAGAATGCTTGCCTTTTCAAGTATCGGGCAGATGGGTTTGGTTATTATCGCATTCGGCATAGGAACCGAACCGAGTGTAAGAGCGGCTATGTTTCAGATGTTTAACCATGCTTTGATTAAATCCCTGCTGTTTTTTGCCGCCGGATATCTGGTTTTTCATTCCGGTTCGAAGAAAATTTCAGCGCTCGACGGATTGGGACACGATAAACCGCTTACAAGTTTCTTTTTTGCATTCGGAGCTTTGGCAATTATTGGTTTACCTCCCTTTTCCGGTTTTTGGAGCAAATTATATATTCTTCTTTCAGTAGCCGATGCCGGATTAATGATACCGGTTATACTTATTCTTGTTAGCTCTATTATTGAAGCTGTCTATTATTTGAGAGTTGTGAGCAGATTGTATTTTTATAAAGAAGAAGCAACCGACGTTAGACGTACTCCCGTTTCCGGACTTGTTGCAATGGGAATACTAACCGTTGTGATTTTATTGGTCGGATTTTATCCGAATTTAATTCTCGATTGGATGACGCCCGCGGCTACCGATTTACTTGATAGAGCGGCATATATAAAATTCGGATTATTTTAGTTATTAAATTTTAAATGATTATGAATTCTATTGCATACATATTGCTTGTTACTTTTGCCGGAGCTAGTATTACATTTATCGTTCATCATATCGCGCGAAAACTGAGAGACATCGTCGCCATTGCCGTTACCGCGTTCGGGTTATTTTATGTAATACGGTCACTCTCGGAAAATACAAAAATAATAATTCGAATTGCCGATTTTAATCTTATCTGGGGCGGAACTGCCTACAGCAATCTGTTTGCAGTGTTAGTTGCCGTACTCGGATTTCTCGTTGTTTTGTATGCTCACGATTTTATGGCTAATAAAGACCGACTCGGTTATTTTTATATGAATTTCCTTCTTGTGTTAGGTGGTATGTACGGAATTGTGTTCAGTCAAGACCTTGTTTCCCTTTTCTTCTTTTGGGAAGTAATGACATGGTCTTCATTTCTATTGGTTATTTACTGCTGTAAAGAAGCTCAGCCAATCGGATTAAAATATTTTGTATTTAGTGCAATCGGGGCATATTCTTTATTAATTGCCATAGTTATGCTTTACTCACAAATAGGAAATTTGGAATTATCTTCGATTATAGAAAATTTCTCAAGTATATCTTCATCAAATCAAATAATCATATCGGTTTTATTCTTAGTAGGATTCGGAGTAAAAAGTGCCGTAATGCCATTACACGTTTGGGCACCCGATTCGTATTCAATATCTCCATCTCCGTTTACCGCTTTGTTCTCCGGCGCTCTTTCTAAAATGGGCATTTACGGAATCGGGTTGGTGTTATTCAAGCTGGCTTCACACTCCGGTTATTTACCTTACGTGCAAATTATTTTGGCATGGATAGGCGGAATAACGGCGTTGCTTGGAACTTTCTATGCGATTTTTCAAACCGACGCAAAAAAACTTCTCGCCTATTCCTCAATTAGCCAATTAGGTTATATAATTATCGGTTTGGCTGTCGGTACGCCTTTAAGCATAGCAGCCGCCTTGTTTTTAGTTATTTTACACGGGGCTTTCAAGGCAATGCTCTTTATGGCGGTTGGAGCGGTTTATTTGAGAACCGGAACAACGGATATGGATTCCGTCACGGGATTAATCAGAAAAATGCCGTATAGTTTTGTAACCGTTTTATTCGGCATAATAACCGTCTCCGGCGTTCCACCGTTGGGTGGATTCGCAGCTAAATGGATGCTTTATGAGTCTCTAATCCAATCGAAACATTATTTCCTCGTTATCGTGGTTTTTGCAGCCAGTACCGCTGCGTTTCTCTATTTATATAGATTGATTTTCTCGTTGTTTTTAGGACAAGAAGAAAAAGAATGGGCTAACGTAAAAGAAGCGCCCTTACTTATGCTTATTCCAATGCTCTTCTTATCGGCATTTGTTTTAATAGTTGGTATTTTCCCGGGGTTAATTCTCGATCCGATTTCTCAAGCAATGCAATATCTCGGAAACTACAGTTTCAAATACGAAACATCCGTGCTGTTCAACGACTGGGGAAATCAAGTGAATATGCAAACCGTAATCAACGTAATTGGTGCGGTTTTTCTAATTGCCGGTTTATTTGTTACGTTCAAAGGATTAAAAAAGACTCGATATGTTACAACAAAGGATATTCATACTTCCGGAGAAATTCCAAAAGAAAACGAAAACCTAACTTATGCCGTGGATTTTTATAAGCCATTTGAAAGAGCAATAGCTCCAATATTAAAAGCAAGCATCGACAAGGTTTACACAGTTATTGCTAATAACTTGGAACAAGCATTCGACTTTCTCAGATACGTTTACACCGGGAACGGTCAGACTTACGCAATGTACGTTGTGCTTTTTTTATCTCTCTTAATTTTATTTGCCGAACTAATTTTTGGAATTAAACTTTAAGATAGCGGAAACATTATGGAAATAAATTGGTCAACGGTTTTGGGCATCATATTCACACCGGTAATTGCTTTTGTGGTTGGTGTAACATACGGCGGGTTAACGCGCAGAATCACAGCCAGAATTCAAAACCGTTTTGGTCCCCCTACATATCAAAATCTATTGGATATAATTAAATTATACAGTAAAGAGTCAAACATCAATCACGGTGTAATGCAGCATTTGGGACCGGTATTTGCAATTACCGCTTCCGTAACAACCCTCTTTTTCGTACCCGTAATTAAAGATTCCCCGATATTTACAAATTTCAGTTTCAACGGAGATTTGATTTTTCTTTTATACATAATGGTTTTCGGTTCGCTTGGAATGGCGCTTGGAGCCGGGCAAACCGGTAACCCGAATTCCGCAATCGGGGTTTCCAGAGGTTTAAGTCAGCTTGTCGGTTACGAAGTTCCTTTCGTTATGGCATTGGTGGCTGTAATGATTCAATTTCAAACTACTTCCCTAAACGATTTGCTGGCAGTGCAAGATCATTTTACCAAATGGATAATATTTCAATCGCCTTTTGCTTTTTTAGCTGCAATTTTGGCTTTTCTGGGAATGATGGGTTACGCGCCCTTCGATGTTGTATTTGCTCCGGCCGAAATTGCTTCCGGTCCTCCTTCCGAGTTCGGTGGTAAATATTTAGGTTTGATGTTAACAAGCAGATCAATTTTCACTTTTGCCAAACTGGTTCTGTTTACCGATATATTTCTTGGGGGAGCGTCGGATTTTATAACTTTATTAATCAAAACTTTTATTATTTATATGATTCCGGTATTAACCGGAATTGTTTTCCCGCGGTTCAGAACCGAACAATCGATTCGATTTTTCTGGTCGTGGCCTCTATTCTTCGGTATTTTGGCAATATTGGTAGTAGTATTTTAACGAGGTAAAAATGTATAACGATAAAGACGCATCGAAAATTGTAGACATAATAAAAAATTTCGCACGCAAGCATTCACTTTGGGTTGTTGCTTACGGAACCGGCTGCGGCGCAATCGAACTTCCGCCTACAATGACTTCGCGTTACGACGCCGAACGTTTCGGTATCCGTGGTTCCGCCACACCGCGCCAAGCCGATGTTCTGCTTATAACCGGTTACCTTGCTGTAAAAACTTTAAAGAGGGTAATTCGTACTTACGAACAAATGCAAGAACCGAAATACGTAATCGGTTTCGGCTCATGCACTATTAATGGCGGAATGTACTGGGATTCGTATAATACCATCAAAGCACTCGATAGATATTTACCGGTCGACGTTTATATAAACGGATGTATGCCCCGACCCGAAGCGGTTATTTCCGGATTTATAAAACTTCAAGAACTAATTACTCAAGGAAAAGCCGACGGCGCAAAACGATATCAAGAAAATTTGGAATGGTACAGGGAAAATCAACGAAAAGTAATTAAAAACTGGCGTATGCCCGAATATAATTGGTGATAAAATGAATCAAGATTTATCAAAAGAAAATAAAACTATTAACGAAATAAAAAATACTTTCCATTCAGCGGAAACAAAGCTTCAACGAAATAACAGAATAATAGTTAAACTGAGGAGCGATTTAATTCCACCGTTTCTCAGTTATGCAAAAAATTATTTGTCGTTTAACCATCTCTCGCACTTTTCTTGTGTCGATTGGATTGAAGATAATGAATTCGAATTAGTTTACATTCTCTATTCTTACGAAAAGAATTTAATTGTAATTGCGAAAACCAGAATTAATAGAGAGAAAGCGGAATTCGTAACAATAAAACATTTGTGGCGACAAGCGGAAACTTATGAACGGGAATTGCACGAAATGTATGGAATTAATTTTATCGGTAACGACAGACTAAACGAATTTATTTTGGAAGACTGGGACGATACACCACCAATGAGAAGAGACTTCGATACGGTACGGTTCGCAAAAGATAATTTTTATACCCGACCGGGCAGAGAAGATGCACAAGACGTGCGCGAAACAATTACCCAAAAAAGCGGAGAAAAAATTCCGGACTTTGCAAAAGAATTTTCCGTTAGGAATTTAAAATGAGAGAAAAAGAAACAACACTGTATTTCGGACCGCAACATCCCGGTATAACCGGGAACATGATGGTAAAATTAAAAGTTGCCGGCGATACAATTATCAAAGCCGAAACACATGTAGGTTATTTGCATAGAGCCTTCGAAAAATTAATGGAACAAAGAACATGGATGCAGTCGTTCCCGATTGTATGCCGCATTTGCGTGCCCGAACCTGATCCGAACGAAGAAAATCTTGCCCGAGCCGTTGAAGAAATTGAAGGCAGAGAAGTACCCGAACGAGCGAAATACATACGGGTTATGGTTTTGGAGCTTTCCCGCCTCGCCGCATATTTCCTTTGGATGGGCGGGCAATCGGGAACTGCCGGTTTATATACCGTTCCCCAGTGGAGTGTCGGAGATCGTGATTACATTCTCGATCTATTCGAGGAACTAACCGGCGGAAGAATTTATCACATGTATATTTGGGCGGGAGGCGTTAGGCGCGATTTGCCCGAAGGTTTTGCGGACAAAGTTTTAAAAACGATGGATTACATCGAGAGCAGATTGCCGGAATACGATAAATTGATGTTCGATAACGCTATATTCCAAAAACGCGCAAAGGGTGTAGGAGTTATTGATAAAGAAAAAGCTCTGGAATGGGGAGTTGTTGGTCCACCGTTGCGCGGTTGCGGTATTCAACATGATGTTAGAAAAGACGAACCGTACGAAGTTTACGATAAATTGGATTTTGTCGTACCGACATACGAAGGCGGTGATATTTGGGCGCGCGCTATGGTAAGACGAATGGAAATGGAACAATCGATTTCGATCATCAGGCAAGTAATAGAAAAAATGCCCGGCGGTGAATATTACAATAAAGTTCCAACCCCGCTGAACTGGTATGTACCTCCGGGGGAAGCTTATGTGAAAACCGAATCGGCAAGAGGAGAATTCGGCTATTACGTTGTAAGCGACGGTTCGTTAAAACCGAGACGTATTCACGTTCGCGGACCTGCGTACGTCCACGGTGTTTCCTTACTCGAAAATATCTTAGTCGGTGCCAATATTTCCGACGTTGCATTGATAATGAACAGCTTGGGTGTTTGCCCACCCGAAATTGAAAGATAGGTAATAAAATGGCTATAAACTTAAAAGGAATAATTTCTCCGTACAACGCATTAAAACAAGCCGGAAAAAAACCGCACACGGTTCAATATCCGTTTGAAAAAAAAGAAGCGGCTGACCGTTATCGCGGTTTTCATTACAACGATTTGGAAGAATGCATCGGTTGCGGTACATGCGCAACGATTTGCCAAAACGAAGCTATAGATATGATTTTTATCGAAGGATTCGAAACTACCACCGGCGATTCGGGACTTCGCCCGCGAGTGGACAACGGAAGATGTTGCTGGTGTGCACTTTGTGTGGAATCGTGCCCAACCGGCTCCTTAAGTTTAACGAAAGATTATTTATATGTTTCCGACGATCCGGATTCTTTTCTGCTAATTCCCGGTTTGGATAACCCGGAAGGAAAGGAAAAACTTTCTTGGGTAAGCGATGGTAATTCCTTGTTAGATTATCAACGCGTTCCAATGCCTGAACTTGAAGGTAAAGAAAGGGTGAAATCTTTCGCCGAAGTTGTTCTGGGTTATTCGGAAGAACAGGCGAGAGCGGAAGCCGCCCGTTGTGTGGGGTGTGGAATTTGTACCGATAACTGCCCGGTACACATGCACATACCCGAATACATCAACGCAATTGCACGCGGCGACGACGAAATGGCGGTTAAAATTATTTACGACAATAACCCGCTCGGAGAAACCTGTGGTAAAGTTTGTACAAGACGTTGCGAAGAAATTTGCGCGGTAAGTAAACGCGGAGAACCGATTGCCATACGTTGGTTGAAACGTTATGCAACGGAAAAAGCCAAAAACAAAGATATCTTGAAAGAAATTGTTAATCCTACTATTCTCCCGCCGAACGGGCATTCAGTTGGAATAATCGGAGCCGGTCCCGGCGGTTTAACTGTAGCTTACTACTTGGCTTTGCGCGGATTCGATGTTACAATCTATGAAGCAAAAGATCATGCAGGCGGTATGATTATGTACGGAATCCCAAAATACCGCTTACCTTTGGATAGCATCGACAAACAAATAGAATACATGAAAAGTATCGGTGTAAAAATTTTGTTTAATACAAAAGTCGGGAAAGATATTTCTTTCAGCGAGTTGAAACAAAAACACGAAGCAATTTACATAGGAATCGGATTTGAAGTGCCGTACAAACTAGGAATCAAAGGCGAAGACGCTGAAGGTTCGATACAGGCAATTAATTTCTTAAGAGCAATTAACAGTGAAAAACACGTTGAGATAGGTAACAAAGTTGTTGTAGTCGGCGGTGGAAATGTTGCAATAGACGCGGCAAGGGTTTCGAGAAGATTGGGCGCCGAAGTAACAATACTTTACAGAAGAAGAGTTGAAGATATGCCGGCAGATTGGGAAGAAATCGAAGGTGCCGAAGACGAAGGTGTAATTATTCATCCGCAAGCCATTCCACTGGAAATTATTACCGACGAACATAATAAAGTTAAAGCAATTAAATACGCGAACGCGGAAATGATTCCCGATCCGCAAGGCGGCAGACCCAGACCTAAAATAATTGAAGGTGACGAACACATTATTGAAGTAACAAGCGTTATTGCGGCAATCGGACAAGAGGCCGATTATTCTTTCTTGCCGGAGGAAGTACTTAACGCTATAGAAATAAAACGTGGCAGAATCGTAGTAAACGAATATCAGCAAACAAAATTACCTTGGCTTTTCGCCGGCGGTGATATTGCCAACAGAAGAGCCGATGCTATTAGCGCTATTGCCGACGGATACAGAGCTGTTCAAGGAATCGAAAAGTTATTATTAAATGAGGATATAAAAAATGGCGGACGTCTCAACTAAATATTTGGGGTTGGAATTAAAAAATCCAATCATTGCATCCAGCTCAACATTAACCGAAAGTCTTGATAATATTATAGAATTGGAGAAACACAATGCTGCAGCTGTTGTGCTGCGTTCCATTTTCGAAGAAGAAATTACAATGGAATCGGATCATTTCACCAGAGAAGCCGTTCGCGAAGGTTTCCCCGAAGAACTATTCGATTATTACGATAAAAAAATAAAACAAAAAAATACCGATGAATATTTAAAATTAATTTCCGATGCGAAGGCAAAAACAAATATCCCGATCATCGGAAGTATAAATTGCTTCTCTGCGCACGAGTGGACTTACTTCGCAAAAAAAATCGAAGAAGCCGGCGCTGATGCATTGGAATTGAACTTATTTCTGCTTCCTTCAAAACCGGATTCCACTTGCGAGGAAAACGAAAAGCTGTACTTTGATATTATCGATAAAGTGTTAAACGAAATTTCAATCCCTTTAACTCTTAAAATCAGTCACTACTTTTCAAACCTTGCCGCAACCATTGAAAAACTTTCCAAAACGGGAACCAAGGGTCTGGTTTTGTTTAACAAATTCTTTAGTCCCGACTTCGACATAGAAGAAGAAAAAGTAATACCGACGTACATTTTCAGCAACCCGCAAGATATCGCATTACCGTTAAGGTGGATTTCGATAATGTCCGAAAGAGTAAATTGCGATTTAGCTGCATCAACCGGTGTTCATGACGGCGAAGGATTAGTTAAACAAATACTTGCCGGAGCCAAAGCGGTTCAAATAGCTTCCACGCTTTACAAAAACGGAATGGAACAAATAAATATTATGTTAAGCGAAATGCAAAATTGGATGGATAGAAAAGGCTACAACAGCTTGAACGATTTTCGCGGAAAGTTAAGTTACGGCAAGAGCAACGATCCCGCTTTGTTTGAAAGAGTCCAATTTATGAAATATTTCGGAAGCGTAACCGACTGATAACAATCAGTGAATTGCTTTAGTTACTTCAATTCCCAGCTGTTCCATTCTGTAACGCAATTTCGAACGGGAAAGTCCTAATATCCTAGCTGCTTGAACTTGGTTTCCCTTTGTTATATCTAAAGTTTTAAGTATTAAGGTTCTAAGAACAATATCGGCTTTTACACCAGTCGGTGGAATTTTAAGAACAAATTCGTCATTGTTTTCTATTCCGTCTTTCTGCAATTTCAAAAATCCGAAATGTTGAGCTTTCAATTCATTTCCGTCTAACATTAAAACGGCACGCTCCATCGCATTTTTCAATTCCCTAATATTACCTTTCCAATGATAACTTTGTAAAATTTCCAATGCTTCGTCGTCAATACCTTTAATTTGTTTATTGAATTTCAGTGCATATTGTTTCATAAAAGAATACGCCAACAACGGAATATCCGATTTCCTTTCGCGAAGTGAAGGGATTTCCACGCGTGCAACGTTTAAGCGGTAAAACAAGTCTTCTCTAAAATTTCCTTTTGCAACTTCTTCTTCCAAATTTTTATTTGTAGCGGCTAAAATTCTAACATCAACGGAAATTTCTCTTTCTCCGCCTACTCTGTAGAATTTCTTTTCTTGCAAAACTCTTAACAGTTTCACTTGAATATCCAAAGTTAATTCACCTATTTCATCAAGCAGAATCGTTCCGCCGTTTGCAAGTTCGAACTTACCCATTTTGGTTTTGTTCGATGCACCGGTAAACGCACCTTTTTCGTGTCCGAACAACTCGCTTTCCGCGAGTTCTTTTGGAATGGCGGCGCAGTTAATAGGAATAAAAACCTTGTTTGAGCGTGGCGATATCTGGTGAATATATTTTGCGAAGACTTCTTTTCCGGTGCCACTTTCGCCTTCAAGCAAAATAGTTGTGTCTTCGCTTTGTGCCAATTTCTCAACCGTATTCAATAATTTCACAATAGCTTTGCTTTTTCCGAAATATTCGCGGGTAAGTTGTTCTTCGTTAAGTATTTCGTGCAAACCTTGCACTTCCCTTTTCAATTTCAAATGATTCATACACTTATCGAGAACGATTTTCAATTGTTCAATGTCGATGGGTTTAAGCAGAAAATCAAACGCACCGGACTTCATTGCTTCGACGGCTATTTTAACATCGGCGTAACCCGTAATCATGATAACCGGAATATCAAAAAATTTCTTCTGCAAATCTTTAAGAATATCCAGACCGTTATGCGTTGTCAGATAAATATCCAAAAGTATTACATCGGGTTGATGTAACTCGACCATATCAAGAGCTTTACCACCGTCCGTACATACATCTATTTCATATCCGAGTTTCGTTAGAACTTTTTTCAATGACAAACTGACTAAATTATCATCATCCACGATAAGTATCTTTGGTTTCATTTTACTCCTCGATTAATGATTTTGGAAAAGTAACGAAGAACTTCGTTCCCACGTTTATTTGGCTTGTAAAATCAATATCGGCTCCTATTTCATCCAACAGCATTTTGCAAACACTTAAACCCAACCCGGTGCCGTTTTGTTTGTTAGTATAAAAATCGTTAAATATTTTATTTTTATCGCTCTCGCCTATTCCGATACCTTGATCTTTAACTTCAAGAATAACCGAACCATCCGGATTTAATTTTGTTGTAATGAAAATTTCACTATTGATTTCACTTGCCTCAATTGCGTTTGTAATCAAATTCAAAACAACTTGCAAAATTTTATCTTTGTTAAATTTCAATTTCGGGAGATCAGATGCAAAGGCGGTTGATATATCTATCGATTTTCTTGCGGCGGTATTTTGTATCATCTCTATTGCTTGTTTAACAATATAATTCAAAGCATACGAACCATAGTCTTGATTCTTATTACGCGAGAAAGTTAGAGTATTATCTATTAGAATTTGAATTCTTTCAACCGCATCGAGAGAAGCTTTAATACATTCGGCATCTTCTTCGGAAAATTTATCGATCGACATATTAAGGTATTCCAGATTTAACTTAAGTGCAGAAAGCGGATTTCTGATTTCGTGCGTTAAACTGGCGGCTAGTTTTCCAAGTATTTTCAGTTTATTATTTTGGATGTCTTCAGTCAAAACCCGAATTGCCGAAATTGTTCTTAAATGGAAATTTTAATTTTATATTTTAGTTATTTTAGAAACAAGTTGCAATAGGTAGGAAGGTATATCTAAATAAAAATTTTTATTCTCTTATCTTACTTAAGCCTATATGAGTCGGCGAGAAAATCTGAAAATAAAGGACACTCCCAATGAATGTCCTTTATTTAGTTTTGATAAAGTTCTTTTAATATTGCTTCGGCAACTTTGTTAAGCACTTCTTCCGAATTGTAAAAGCCGGAAGAGATTTTGTCTCGGATTTGCGCCGCTTCTTTTCCGCTGATGTTTTGAGATTGAAGCAATTTCGCTTCTTCGGATATTTCAAGTTTATCCGTCAGTTTTTTCTCGCCAACTTCAGCTTTTGCCTTCTCGTGCTTTTTATACTGCTCGTGAAGCTTATTAATACTATTTCCCAATCCTTTAATTTGCACGGTATTACCTATAGATAGTTATTTAATTTTTTCTTGTTAATTAAATCTTTTAATTCACTTTTTATTTTTTTTTGTTCATTTTCATTTTGTTCAATAATATTATCGTAAAATAGTAAAATTTGTTTAACCTTTTCATTTAACCCTTGTGATGCGCGTCTCAGTTCTTCTCTGTTGTTTTCTTCCAATAATTTTTGTCTCAGCCGTTCAAATTTATCAATATTATAATTAATCCGCGAGATATTGTCTCTAAATTTATTATTAGCGTTAAAATTCGTAAGCGAATTTAACACGTTATTCAAATATCCTTCAAGAACCATCATATTTTCATACAATGCATCGGACATTAAAATAACCCTGTGCCTCCGCCGAATTGCGAGAAATAACTTTGTCCGGCTAACAAATCGGCCAATTGAATTTGTAGTTGTTCGTATTTTTTACGCAAAACTTCCGCACCACTGTCAATCTTTTCGTTCTGATATGTAATTTTATCTGACAAATAGGAAATTGTATCATCGTAAGACTCGGTAATGTGAGCAATCACTCCGTCGATTTTAACATAGTTATCAACCAAATCGTACAAGCGCGTTGCTACCCCGTCGTCCGAAGCAAAAAGATTGATAACCTCGTCGGGTTTCGATTTGATTGCATCTTCCAAATCGCTTTTATCCGATAAAGTTAAACCCGATTCCGGATCGAAATCAATACCGATCTCCGACAAATAACTTAAATCCCCGCTATCCAAACCGGTTACTTGTTGATAAACGGAATTCGCAAGCGATTGTTTCAAAGTGAATGCGTTACTGTTTCCTGTAAATATTCCCCTTTTCTCTTTTGTCGAATTGTAATTGTCTTTAACATAATTGTAGGCTTCATTAAATTTCGAAATAAACTCTTCGACTTCGTTTTTAATTTCTTCAAGATCATAATCGACTGTTATATTAACAAGCGGTACACCGGTTTCCATTTTCTTTTTAAGTTCGAGCGTTACACCGTTAATTAAATCGTCTATGGTATTTGAACTTCTTTCAACACTCAAACCGTTAAATTGCAATTTTGCATTTAGTTCGTCTTCGGCATACAAATAACCAGCCGAACCATTTGAAGCAATAACACGGGAAGAAAGATTTAAACCGACTGTATCCAGAGCATTACCCGAAACATCGGCTAAAGTGATTGCATTGTCTTTTCCGCTTTCCCCGGCTGTAATCGTCATAGTTATATCACCGGAAACCGGAGCAAAAACAGACGCCGTTACGGCACCGTTGCTTGCTTCGTTTATTGCTTCGCTAATCATCTCCATTAATTCTTTATACGTTTCAACACCGGTTGTTTCAATGGATATTACTTCGTCATAGTCTCCGCTCGTAACTCTAAAAGTTAAAGTACCGGCTTGTACTCCTGAAGCTGAATCCGCCGTTTTCGTATCGGCAATAACGGAATCGTGTTTTGCGAGTTGATCAATTTGAATTGAATATGTACCGCGAATAGCTTTGTTTGTAGCTGTAGCGGTTAAGTAATCTTCATTTGAGACTTTAGCCGTTTTTGAATTAAACACGGAATCACTGTCCTTGCTTTTGAAGCTTTCGACAATGGATTCCAAAGATTTAAGCTTTGTTTTTAATTCACCCCAAGCATTGGAAAGATCCGTAAATTTTTCTTTCCTTTTTTCAAGGGGATATATTCTTCTATTTTGCTCATAATACCGGTATGTTGAAATTAAACTCTCAATACCGGAAGTTGTTAACAGATCCATACTCCCTCCCTCGAGTTTTCACCGTATATATTATCGAATCAAACTAAAGAATTTTTAACCAGGCATCCCTAAGCTCGGTTAAAATTTGATGTACCGAATCGAAATTTTTATTTCGCATTTCTTCCTGGCAATACTCATATAAACGACGAAGTCCAAGAGAAATTTCTTGTGCTTCTTCACTGTCGTATCTCAATGCACCGATTAAAATGTTCAGTGCTTTATTAGTTTTTTCCAAATCCCCAAGTTTACTGTTGGAAATAGCAAAATCGTAAACTTTGAGCAACAGTTTTTCGGGTGACGCTTCCAATATATCGTTTGCCAGATAAGCACCGGCACCGTTATTAACATAATTTCTTTTCAAAGCTGCAGATGTTTGATACATTTCAGTTCCCAGAATTATTTCGGAATTATTCAAAAGAAGGCTCCCTTAATAAAAAGGGAGCCAATGTTAATAATTAATATTAACCGAATAACTGCAATACTTGTTGCGGAGCAAAGTTCATTTGTGCATACATTGCAGTTGCTGCTTGAGAACCAATTTGAGCTTTAGTAGCATTCAATTGCTCAAGCGCCATATCCGCATCGAACAGTCTGGAATAAGAAGATTGCGAATTCAGGATTGCGGAAGTAAGGAACTCGTCTTTAGCATCGAGCCTTTGTACATAGTTACCGATAGCGCCCAATGCCGAATCTACAGCCGATTCAAAGTCATCCAGATCGAGTGCAGCAATCGAATCAGCGTCGGTTACTCCAACGATGTCATCAAGAGCATTTGCAACTTCGGAAGAAACACCGCTTACAACACCATCGGAAGTATCCGAACTACCGACCAAGTCGATTGAACCGTCTGTTCCGTATGTAATGGAAATAGTATCACTTGACGATGCGCCAACTTGGAAAGTAAAGCCTGCACCGGCACCGTTTGAAGTAGATACTAACAAGTCGGTGTTGTTAAATTTAGTTTGTGCGAATGCGCTCTCGATTTCTTTTCCGATAGCTACAATATCTTTTGCAATAGCTTCGCTATCACTAACGGGGTTAGCGGAATCTGCAATTTT
Source organism: uncultured Melioribacteraceae bacterium (assembly GCA_964553325.1). GTDB lineage: Bacteria > Bacteroidota > Ignavibacteria > Ignavibacteriales > Melioribacteraceae > BMS3ABIN04. The sequence goes on from CAZKKI010000015.1 coordinate 23,488, forward strand.
ACCCCGGATTTGTGTAATCATATCTTTGATGCTTATCAACTGGCTTTCGGCCGTTGCCAGCAAGTCCTTTGCAGAACCCACGTTGCCTTGAGCGGCCTTCATAACGGTAATTTTAGCATCCAAAGATTTACCAACATTGAACCCAGAAGTATCGTCGGCTACTCTGTTAATTCTCTTTTGAGAAGCCAAACGAAGTTGAGCTTTTTGTGCTTGAGTATTTAAGCGCGCCAAAGCATTGTACGCTCTTAGTGCACCAACATTGGTATTGATTCTGAATGATTGAGTTGACATGAATAACCTCCATGTTTTGTTTATTAATTATGCAAGCTTCCTTGCCTGCGTTAGTTGTTCACTTTTAATTCTCTGGATTTTCAACCAGCATTATTTTTTTCTCAGCTACATTATCGTTTTAGCTTCAAAAAAGTTTAACGTTTGAATGGATAATATTGTTAGGATGGCTGATATTGGTCTAAAATAGGTTGAAGTTTTGACTTTATATCATTTAATTTCATCATAACCAATTTATTGGAACCAAAATTTTCTTCTGCTAATTTGAGCGTTTCTTTAATTTTATCAACCCGATTTGTCTCCAAATAAATCGAAATCAAATAAAAAATTACGGAAGGATCTTTCTCTTGCAGAGAAAGAGAATATATAAAAATCTCTTCGGCATCTTCAAAGCTTTTTGCTTCCATTAAACTAATTCCGGTTAATACTAAAAATTTAGTGCTGTCTTTAAATTTTTCGAACATGTTAAAAAGGATGCCAATTCTTTTTTGAAAATCGAGTTTGGAAATGAGAGTTAAAAACAATTCCAAATTATCGTTATTAATAATTTCATTCAGCCGTTTTTTTTCTTCCTCGGATATCTCGTTTTTCAAAATAAGCTTTTTAATTATTCCGGCTTCTTCATTATTATTTTGATTTTCAAATTCCAATAAGAAATGTTCAAAATACTTTCCGTTTTGTACTTTTAGGGAAACCAACATAGCTTGATATAAAACCTTATCAACAGATATATTAACTTCTAAAAGTTTCTTACTATAATTATTTTGATTTAAAGAAATGTCAACCGCTGTTTTGCAATGGTGTAGAGCCGGTTCCACATTATTCAAAGCAACAAATATTTGAGAAGCGAGCAAATGGAGCCAAACGTTTTCCGGCTCATGTTTCAAACCGTTCAATACCAATTCTTGCGCTAATTCTAAATTACCGTTTCGCATTTGATAGTCGGCCATATTAAGAAAACTTACTGCTTTGTATTCGGGTTCAAGTTTTCCATCCCGTACTGCCAAATCATAATATTCATAAGCTTTCTCATGGTTTTTCATAACCGAATAAGAATTACCGATTTGATAAGCATAGTAGGAACTTTTCGATTCACGATACTCGTCTAACAATAACTGCAGATTCCTTTCCGCTTTAATTTTTAATTCCTCGGGAGGCAAATTATATCCCAGATGAATTATCTCTATTTCCGAATTTATTATTTCATAATTATTCTTTATCAAAGACTCTAAAATTTGTTCGTGCGCTTTTCCGGCGAAGTAAATTCCGGGTTCGTTTTTAAACAGACGTACATAATTCATTTTTTTTGCATTACCGGAATATTCATCGATGTTGTTTACAACGCAATTTACGCCGACTTTTTTGTTAACCGAAATAATCTTCTTTAATTCTGCCAAAGAATTTTCAGCCAAACGTTCGTCTGCATCCAAATATAAAATCCAATCGCCGGTCGATTTTGACAAGGCATAATTCCGTGCGGCTGAGAAATCGTTTACCCATTCGAAATTGTAAATCTTCGCATTATATTTTTTCGCAATTTCCGGCGTGTTATCGGTCGAGCCGGTATCAACAATAACAATTTCATCTACGATATTATTGACGGATTCCAGACATCCTTCCAGATATTCTTCTTCATTTTTCACAATCATGCTTAATGTTAATTTTGCCATTTGTTTTATCCTTGCGATTGAATTTTTTCCGGTGTGTCGGATTCGAGTAAAACCGAATTATGATTTTCCGGTAGTTTTAGAGTTATATTTATTTCTTTTAATTTTTGCCGCGCTTCAACATTGTTAACGTCGTTTATTACCGCCCATTCGTACATTGTTTTCGCTTCCTCAAACATTTCGGAAAGGTAAAATATTTCACCTAAACCGGCACAAGCTTGCGACGAAGACGGATTTAAGTTGAGCGCTTTTTCAAAATTTTCTTTTGCCGATTCGAAATCCGAAATACCTGTATAAATTTTCCCGAGAAGAACGTATAACTCTTCTTGCTTAATATTTTCATAATTTTTTCTGTTCGATTGTGAATAGTAATTTAAGGCAATTTCTAAATTTTCAATTGCCATCAAATATTCATTATCTTCAATATTAATAAATGCGCGTTCAAAATGTTGAACAAACAAATCGTCGTTAATCGGATAATTTAGATTTCTGCTTTTTAATTTTTCACCTCTCAGCCAAATACCTTCCGGATCACTTCCCCATTTATCAACAAATCTTTCTTTGTTTATTTCAATTCGTTTGGCATATTCCGTTTCGCCGTTTGCTTTGAAGCTAACCGACCCGTAATGATGCACAAAAACGTCTTCGGCAATTACGGTTTTGAATCCGGCTAACTGCGAACGCAAACAGAAATCATCATCTTCAAAGTTGCCGGGTGAAAATCTTTCATCGAGCCCTCCGATTGTTTCAATCACTTCTTTCTTAATCAATGTGCACAAAAAAGCGACACGCGGAAATTCACTTATTTTTCCCTCATTTTTTTCTTTTAATTTTGCCGCATACTTATGCATTTCATCCAACGTATTATATTTTGCTTCCTTATCTAATTGCACACCGCTTACTGCATTGCTTACGGGTCCGACAATTCCGATTTTCTCATCCGATCCGGCTATCTCCAACATTCTTTTTAACCAACCTTCAGTAACAACAACATCGTTGTTCATTATAACAATATAATTTCCTTTTGCGTTGAGTATTCCTTTGTTTATCGCTTTTGGAAAACCCAGATTGGTTTCGTTTTTAAGAATTTTAACTTTATCATAATTTTTAAGCTGTGGTATGGTTTCGTCGGTAGAAGCATTATCAACCACAATGAGTTCATAGTCGGTATTGGTATATTGCCGGATGCTGTTAATACATTCTTCCGTGTACTTCCAGTTGTTAAACGTTGGAATAATTATGGACACCAAATTTGCGGATTTTTCTTTATGTTGCGCCGATAAAAATTTAGCATTGGAAGGTGTAAACCAGTTAATCCCCCACAATTCCATAGGCTCCGGAACCTTTCCTTCTCCATAGTATTCCGTCAATTTTTTATAAAGAGCATCGGTACTTTCTTGAACCAACCGGTTTGTAATCTTAGGCTCAACGGTTTGGAAACTTTTTTGTCCTTCGTGAAAAACAAATGTGTCTTTTGCGATTAAAAGTTTATATCCGTTTATTCTGAAGCGCCAACTTAACTCCAAGTCGTCGTTTCCTAAAAATAAATTTTCGTCTAATAAACCCAATTCATCCAGTACATCTTTTTTAATCATCATACAAAATCCGATCAATAGCTTTGTTTCAACAAATTCTCCGTCAAATTTTTGTTCAATAACTTTTGCTACATTCTCGGTTTGTAAATTTCTCAATTCATCTTCATTAAAATACGCTTTTACATTTTGATAACCCGCAACATAATTCGATAAAGGCCCAACTGCCGCTACTTGTTTATCGTCGAACCCTTTGAGCATTTTCTTCAACCATCCGTCCGTTACAACGGTATCGGGATTTAGCAATACGATAAATTGATTTCGGGCTTTTTTTATCCCGACATTGCAACCGGCGGAAAAGCCGAGATTAGTTTTGTTTTTAAATATTTTAAATTGCGGATTTTTCTTAACCAACTTTTTCAACTTTTTCACTGTACCGTCTTTCGAAGCGTTATCAACAAATATCACTTCGTCGTTCTTTCCGATTGTTTTTTTAAGACTTTCGAACAGCGGTTCGATTGTTTTGGAAGAATTGTATGTTAATACTATTATTGAAACCCCGTCTACGTTTTGCTTTTCACATTTTTCGTTTTCAGTACGAACCGAGTTTTCGAAGGAATCACCGCTATCGGAAGACGTTTCCGTATTGTTCGATCGCACAGCTAATACGTTTTTGCTATCAAGTATTCTCTTAAATGTTTCGTACCACATTAGTACACGTTCTTTCACTGTTCTGTTTTCCAATACATATCTGTACGCATTTTCCTGCAGTTCGGTAATTTTTTGCGGATTTTCTATTAAATATTTGATTTTCGCATACCATTCATTACTCGATTCCGATTCGACAAAAAGTCCGTACTTTTCTTCTACCACCGTTCCGGCATAAGGAGCATACTTAGAATAAATGCCGGCGATTCTTTTTATACCGTATTCAAGGAATTTTATATCACTTTTACCCAGATTAAATTCATTAAATTTTAACGGAGCCAAACCTATATCGAGATTCGCTTTCTCAAGAATATCGGCAAATTCATTTAATTTTGAATGTCCTGGAATAAACTCAACATTAATATCTTCGATGAATTCATCGGGAATAAAATTTATAAATACCAACTGTATTTTGTCTTTAAATTCACTTTGAATCTTTTTTAAAGCGGGTAAAACTTGCTCGAAATCTTCCGTGTGAGTCATTGTGCCGGCATAGCCTATTCTAATTTTCCCGTTTACTTTTTTAGATTCGTGAACCGGTTTGAAGATTTCGGTATCTATTTGATTCGGAATTACGGATATGGAGTCAATATGCTTTTCAAATATTCGTTTCAGATTATTGTTTGTTACAATCATATGATCGGAGAGCCAAATTGTTTCAAGCATTGCCCTTTTTACATGCGGGTTATTATAGTAATCATGAACTATATTCTTATCCGGAACATTTAATAAATTATCATCAACTTCGTAAACAATCTTCGAACCTTTTTCTTTCAACATTTTTAAAAGACCCAGCAAATTGAAATTGTCCAAACGTTGCACAACAACAAGATCGGGCACATAAGTTATTTTAGGAGGTTTATTTCGGGAAAGATCAAGTATAGTAAAATCGATAAGACCCTGCTGTTTCAAGTATGATAACGGACTAATGACTCTAATTTGTGCCAAAGCACCCAAGTCGTGAACAATCCCCAATATTCTTATTTTCATTTCTTATCCATTTATTATTAAACATTTAAGTTACTTAGTAAATATTCAAGATTACCTTTCGCAATTTTATCTTGCGGATCGATTCGCAACACATTTTCCAAAATATTTTTCGCGTCTTCCGTATTCCCTTCTAAAATATTTACAACAGCCAAGTTATTTAGAGCTTTAACATTCTCCGGATAGTAGTTTTTAATCAATTGCAGTATTTTTTTAGCTTCCGCAATTTTGTTTTTTTCTATTAATTCCTCGGCATTTTGCATCCATAAACCGATTGTCGTTTCATCGAAAAGTAATTTTATTTTTCGGTTTGTAGTTTCTTCGGTATAAAATCTTGTTTCCAAAATCATATTGGAAACAAATTCAACTAGTTGACCGTCTTCTTTGGAAAGTTTCAATTGTTTTTTCTTAAGAACTTCGTGGTACAATTCAATTAATCTACTTACGCTATTGGCTGCCGAGTATTTTTCCAATGCTATTTTTCTTAACTCGCGGCCGTATTCAGCTTTGTATTTACCAATCTCGTTAACGAGATCTTCTGTACTAAATTTTAAGTTGAATCTTCTTCCGGAAAAATTAAATTTCGCCAACTCTTCAAAATTTGCCGGGGTTACCATTCCGTCTCCGGCCAAGTAATCTAAAATTATCGGAACCCTTCCGCAAAACATAGCCTCGATAGCTCCTCTTCCCAAAGTAATTACAATATCGGATTGATTTATATAAGTCGGCAATTCGAAAGGTTCAACCACTTCGAATCTTTTTCCTATAAATTTCACATCAATATTAAGTTGTGCACACGCGCCGTTAATGATATCTTCCGTAGATTCGTCAATTTTATTACTGATAACCAAAATCCTTTCGGGGGAATTATTAATCGGTGTATTCTCTTTGAATAGATTTTGATTCACCATATTTGGGAACAATCGCACTTTACTTTCCGGAATACCGAAGCTAAGAAGTTTATTTTTTATTTCGTCGCTTAGCGCCAAAAACAAAGAAATATTTACATTCATGGAAGGCGGTTGTTCTAAAAACGGTATAACACCGTGCGATAGGTAAACGATGGGAAGTTCGGGGAAAATATTTCGTACTTCTATTGCATTTATGTTATGACTAACTTGAGCAATATCGAATTCAACATTTTTTATTGCTTCCAAATGTTCAATCACCGGAACGTTAATTTTATCGAAGTAATTTTTCAATTTATCTACATATTTCGAATAAACATACACTTCGCAATTTTGTTTTTTGAAATTTTCGGCCAAAGTGTAAGCGAAAATTTCGGAGCCCGTAAAATCAAGTAAATGATGAGTTGTCAAAAGAATTTTTAATTTTTTCTTTTCAGCGGTATTAACATTAAACCCTTGCTCAATTTTCGATAAATCAATCCCTTTAATTTCCTTTTCATCCCAAGTTATCAGCGGATTTCCAAAATCGGAAACATTATGATGAATAGCCTTCCCTTTTCTTTTCTTCCACTTTTCGGAATATTTCGGAAAGTGATTAGCATAATAATCACATGTTTTTTCCCATTCTTCGACCGATACGGCTTTCCCATAATGACGAACGTAACCTTCCTCCGCAATTACACCTTCTTTACCCAAAACCACTTCTCTTTGATCCATATATTTATACTCAAGGGTAGGAAGATTTCTAAAAGCCATAATAATTTTTCGGTATTCCGGACCAATTTTTTTTCTTTCGTAATACGGTTTTGCAACATCTTCCGGAGTAATGTAAAAATCGAATAATTTCATCCTGACGGCAATCACATCATTCGGGAAAAAGTAGAGTCGCTTCCAATCGTATTCTATTCTTTCATCGGCATCCAAATACACAAACCAGTCTTCCACCGAAGCAATTTTCTTTGCTTCGTTTAATATTGCCGCTCTGTTTTCATATTCGGCTCTTTCTCTGTTCTTATCCCAAGTTTTGCCTCTAATTACTTTTATTACATTCGGATATTTTTCACATATTTCAGGGGTTCTGTCGTTTGAACAATCATCGTAAACAAAAATTCCGCCGTTACAAAATGTGGAAAGATGATTCAACGTATCCAGAATTAGATGCTCTTCGTTTCTAACTCTTAACAATCCGTATATTTTTATGTTTTTCTTTTTAATTGCATGACAATGAATCCTACCGTTTTCTTCAGAAATTTCTACGACGGTTAATTTTTTCCGATCCGAAACTTTTTTTAATTGCTCAACTGAAGTTGCCGCTTCAGTTCGCTTGTCGGTGAGGGAATCGATTGGAAGGTCCATAAAAACACTGCCGTCGTCGGATAGCAGTTCCCCGACTTTTTGCAGAAGTTTATCGAAATATTTTAATTTCCCTTCCCTTTTCCCAATAAGAATATAATCGTATTTTCTATTCGTACCGAATTTGCCGAAAACGATTTTAACATTTTTTCTTTTGTCGTGTTTTTCATATCGATTTGAAAAAGGTTCTTCCGATTCTTGAAAGTCGGTATCCTTAAAGTCTATCGAATCTATCCAGCTATTTTCAACGTTTATTTCGGCGGCATTGAGATTTAGAAATTCACCTAACTCTAAAATGTTGGAATTCGGTTCCGGTTGAAAAAACTTCATAAATGTTGCCTTTAATTTTTACTGATTGCAAGAACTAAAAATCATTTAATTTGTCCGGCAACAACCGGCAAAAAACAATTACGTTTTAACATAATTTTTAGTTTGATTATTCCGTATACTTATCCATATTTCATTCCAAACGGTTTGATTTGTTTTTCGGACGATTTTCGCGGTTTTCACAGTAGTTTTTCGGTAAGTTGGCTAATTTTAGCCAGTCGTAGTGAGATTATAAAATATATAACTTTTTGAACGGAGCCAGCTTTTCCTCGATTTCTTGTTTAGCTTCTTTTCTTAATTTTTCTTCTTCGGCAGCTTTTTCCTTCAATATGTTTTGCATTTCTTCATTATACATATTCTCTTTTTTCGTAAAGTTACTTTCCAACGAAGCTCTATTTACGTTAATCTCTTTATTCAAATGTTCTATTTGTTCTTCCTTTTGTGCTTTTAATTTGCTTATTTCCTTTACCAACTGTTGTTTTTTATTGGTTTTATCCAGAGCTCCGGAAGCGGATGAGAAAAACGAAATTATTAATCCGATAACAAATGTTATTCCGCCCCATTTGAAGCCCGATAGCATTAATGTTTTCATAACGCTATCCGAACCTTCCGCAGCGGAACTGTATCCCGATGCAAATCCGCCGATTACAAAAACTATCATTGCCACTACCGCAGAAAACATTATTGCATCTTTGAACAACATTACCGGATTGTATTTATCTTCATCGGACAAATGTTCTATTCTTCTTTCCAATGCTTTGATTTGCTCGTCGTAAATCTCTTCGACTTTTTTAATCGAATTTTTCAGTTTATCGTTCAACATACCGATTGCAGAGGCTTTTTCGTTAGCTACTCTTTGCAGATTTTTCTGCACTTGCTCAAGTTGTGTTTCGTATAACGAAAGTTTTTGTAATATCGCCGATTCGTATTCTTTGCTTACTTTTTCAATCATTTTGTCTATAAGCATATTGAATTTATCTCTGAAAACCGGCGCCGAGTTAATTATGAGAATATTTTTCGATAAATAATATTTTTCGAGCATATTTTTTAGAAATACTATTTCCGACCGTAACGCATCATCGCATAAATCCTTGTCTTTAGAATTCAGAAAATATACTACTTGTTCAAATACTTTCTTAATAAGTTTTTTGTTTTCATCTTTTAGAGTTTCCACCATTATTTTAATATCTTCAAGCATGCACACAAAATCTTCTTTTTTGAAAACATTGTAAACAAAGGCGTTCTTAATGAAAAAGTTAAAGTAATTTTCCGAGTTGATTTCCATTGCGTATTTCAATTTCATACGGTCAAATTCCAAAATACGCTTGATGTTATTAAACGCCACACTTCTGTTTTGCAATCTTATATTAACAATAGCTTCATAAAACAATGCGGTAACCGGATTAACTTTATATTTTTTCGCTTCGGTAAAAGCTTGTAGTGCCACATCGTTGTTTTGCATTTGTAAATTAATGAATCCGTAAAGCAAACTGGTGAAATAATAAATTTGTTCTTTTACTTTTTGGGAAATTGTTAACGAATCGACATCGGATTGAATTTTAATTATCGTATCGGCTGCTTTGCGTAACAACTCGCCGCTGTCTTGTCTCGAACAAACAACGGAATAATGCAAAAGACTTAAAAAATCAAAATATTCATAATTGCGTTCTACGATTTTGATTATTGTATTAGCGTAATAATTTTCGTCTCCGCTGTTTTGTTGTTTTATCCAAAGTTTGTACAGATTTTTAATATCCCAATATGTTTCCGAAAGGGTAAACAAATGCGGATTTTGTTTAAGATAATTTTCCGCTTGAAACAGCAAGGGATTTTTTATTGCGAGGAAATAAGGTACCAGTTCATCGTCGATGAAAAATTCATTTAATTTTTCAGGTAATTTTAAAGCGAAATGGTATGAAGCCAATCGTTCGTATTCATCGAACGATAAATCGAATTTAACGGAATTTGCAAATTTTTCCTTCGCATAACTTTTGAATTTTTTGAATGCGATTTCCCTTTGCAATTGAGCTTCCCGCTCAGGAGTATATATTTCCGCATTATTGAGGAACATACTTCATCCTTGAAAGTAAACGTTTCATACCACGTTCATAATCGTAAAAACTTACGTTTTGTTTAAGAAATAATATTTTTAAAACAAAAAACCGGTTTCAATATGAAACCGGTCGGTGACAAAATCAAAATCCGGATGTTTTATCATAAGATTTCTTTGATTTTTTCAACGGGTCTTGCCAAAACCGCTTTATTGCCTTTTTCCACAATCGGTCGCTCAATCAAATCAGGATATTTAACCATAAAGTCAATAATTTCGGCTTGTGTGTATTTTTTATTTTTGAAATCGAGTTCTTTATACTCTTTAGCCCTTTTTCTTAAAATATTTTCCGCTTTCAAATTCATTTTTTTCAAAAGGGTTTTAAGCTTGGTTTTTGTGAAGGGTTTTTCGTAGTAATTTACTTTTTTGTACTCGACACCCATTTCGTCTAACATTTTTAGGGCTTTCCGGCTTGTTGTGCAAGTCGGTTTATGATATACAACCAATTCAGCCATTTTTTCCTCCAAAATTAATTATTCGGTTTTGCAAAAATACAATGAACACTTTTCAATTAAAAATGTTTCCGTAAAAATCCGAAAGGGTAAAGCGGTTGAATTTAACTTAAACTTTATCTATTCTTGTTAATAAATTTTTACAAATCGGTTAACGAAAATGAAATATAAAATTACATTTTTCACCGGAATTCTAAGCGGAGCGGGTACGGACGCCAATATTTCGATTAAGATAAACGGGAAAAAATCCGGTACCGAAAAAATTAATTTGGGAAAATATTTCGGAAAAAGCGATTTCGAGAAAGGCAGCATTTCATATTTTACCATCGATTTGCCCGAACTCGGTTCAATAGAATCGTTTTCGATCTTCCAAAACGGAAAAGGTTTCGGTTCCGATTGGTTTCTATCGCATATAACAATAGAAAATATTTCTAAAAAAAAATCATGGTTCGTAAACGTAAACAAATGGATTGAAGAAAATAAAAAATATAAATTCGGAGCGGTTCCGGCAAAAAAATATTTTATTGAAATTCTAACGGGAACACTTCCCGGGTCCGGCACCGATTCCAATATTTTCTTTTCCTTCAAAGGCACAAAGGCGAAAACCGGGTTTATAAACATTAATACTTTTACAAGGGACGATGATTTCAAATCCGGACACATAACAAAATTCCCTATAATTTTACCCGATTTCGGAATTTTAAAATCAATCGAAATTACCGCAGACGATAAAGGAATTTCTTCCAATTGGTATTTGAACCGGGTGGTAGTTTACAATACCCCGAACGGAAGAAATCATACGTTTCCATTTTTCAATTGGGTAAAACCTTTCGAAAATTATATTCTTTTGCCCAATCTCAGTGAATACACGGTTAAAATTTATACGGGTAACGTCGCCGGAGCCGGTACCGACGCAAACGTTACTCTGGTTTTGGAAGGAACGAAAGGCAAAACCCCTCAAATCAAACTTAACGAACTTGTTTCCAAAAATGTTTTCGAAGCCGGAAGTTTGGATATCTTTAAGATTGTAAGCAAAGATTTGGGCGATCTGCAAAAAATTACAATCGCGCACGATGAAAAATGGCTTGCCGACGGTTGGTATCTAAATAAAATTATTATCGAAAATCCGAATAAAAATAAAAAATGGGAATTTCCGGCATACACTTGGCTCGATAAATCGGAAGTCCCGAACAAAACAAAACTGGAAATTACAACATCGAAAATTATTCCCCGCCCTTTCTATGTTATCGCTCATATGGTAAACACACCTTCGTACGTCGAAGAGGCTTTGGACATGGGTGCAAATGCGATCGAGTGCGATATAACTCCACGCTTACAACCCGACGGTTCGTTTAGGTTCGAAGTCTTTCACGGTTTCCGCCCCGATTTCGATCCGGATTCCATCAATCTGATGGAAAGAAGCGTTGCCAAAACCGACTTGCTCGAGTTTTTCGACGAACTGAACGGATTGTTTAAGAAATACCCGGATTTCACATTAATCATTTTCGATAATAAGCTTGCTAAAATTCCAAAAAGCAAACTTGAACAATGCGGATCCGGTTTTGTTGAAACCGTTACCCGCAACTTGCAATTTCTTAACAACGGGATTAAATGCGTTTTGTCCGTTCCCGGAAGCGAATACGTCGGCTTTGTAAAAGGAGCATACAAATTGATTAAGAAAAAACATCTGAAAAATATAGGTTTCGACTTCAGCGAAGAAAACATTTACGATAGTATGATGACTTTCAGAAAACTTAAATTCCCTAATTTATGGTGGGGGCGCGGAATCGCGTCTACAGTTCCCAAGCCGGTTACGCATTTCATTCCTCAATTTTTACGTGCGGCAAAATTCAGAAAACGCCGAGGAATCATAAAGAAAATTTATTATTGGACTTTGGACGATCCGAATTCAATGGCAAGGATGCTTGTAACTAACCTCGACGGAATTATAGTAAACGACCCGGTTAAATTATTAAAGGTTTTAGAGAAAGAAGAGTTCCGCCACAAATACCGATTGGCTACAAGGAAAGACAATCCGTTTGCGGTTTTTTAATGTTTAAATATTCATAACTTATATCAATTCAGAATTTCTTTCGTTCAATCCGTTTATTTTTAACAAAAAATCGGATTACTTGTCGGGACCTGTAAAAGAACTCAGAAATCTTCATTTGATTTAATAAAACCACAGAGCCCGTTATTTCCGTTATAAAAGAAATGTTTTCAAAAGCTGTCAATTATTTTACCCTTACCGGTTTACATATATCGCTTTACCAATATATTGTCAAACAAGTATTAAAAATAATTAACAATGAATTCCGTTTACTTTTAAGCACATAAGGTATAATTTTGTTTTCTAAATTTTTCGATTGATTAATAAGGCAAAAAAAATATGAATAAGATTAAATTTATTGCAGAAAAACTTGCCATTACCGAACGACAAGTAAATGAGGTATTGAATTTATTTTATGAGGGTGCAACAATTCCGTTTATTGCCCGTTACCGGAAAGAAAAAACGGGAGGACTTGATGAAGAAATATTAAGAAAAATTGAAGCGGAGCATTTATATCTGACCGTTTTGGAAGATAGAAAAGAAACCGTTTTAAAATCCATAGAAGAACAAGGAAAACTAACCGATGAATTAAAAAATAAAATTCTCTCCGCGGTTAAACTTCAAGAAGTTGAAGATCTTTATCTCCCGTACAAGCCCAAAAGAAAAACAAGGGGAACGGTCGCTAAATCGAAAGGTTTGGAACCGTTAGCAAATTTTATTGTTAACAATCCGAAGTTCGAGGGTGACTTTAAAAAAATACTGGAGCAATATCTGGATGAAGAAAAAGGAGTTGCAACAACCGGAGAAGCACTGCAAGGCGCTAAAGATATCATCGCCGAAACAATTAACGATAACGCCGATGTACGTAAAGAAGTAAGAGAATTTTTATCGAACAATTCCAAAGTAATTTCTCAAAAAGTTAACAACCCGAAAATTCCACCCGGTAAAAAAGATGTTTACGAAATTTACCACGATTTTGAAATCGATATTTTGAACATTAAACCTTACCAAACGCTTGCAATTAACCGGGGTGAACGTGAAGGATTTTTAAGGGTAAGTTTTAAGTACGACAAGGATTTCATCTTGGGGAAAATCAGAGAAATCTTTTTACCGTATAAAACATCAGTATTCGATGAAATATTGACGGATGTAATTCAAGATTCGTTTACCAGATTAATATTTCCTTCCATAGAAAGAGAAGTCCGAAACAACCTAACCGAAACGGCGGAAGAGCATGCGATTGAAATTTTCAGCTCGAACTTACGGCAACTTTTACTGCAACCGCCGATAAGCGGAAAAATAATAATGGGTATCGATCCCGGATTCGTATCCGGCTCCAAAGTTGCGGTAATTGATGAGACCGGGAAATATCTGGAAGGGCGAACAATTTATCCTCATCCGCCGCAAAACAAAGTCAACGAATCGAAGAGGACATTAATTGAATTAATTAATAAATATAACGTTGAGCTGATAGCAGTCGGAAACGGAACGGCGAGCAGGGAAACGGAAATGTTAATATCCGAACTTATTCGTGAAAACAATTTAAAATGCCATTATTTGATTGTCAACGAAGCCGGTGCATCGGTTTATTCGGCTTCCGCATTGGCAAAAGAAGAATTTCCGGATTTGGAAGCCAGTCAAAGAGGCAACATTTCAATTGCCCGCCGGGTGCTCGATCCGTTAGCGGAATTAGTTAAAATCGATCCGAAATCCATCGGCGTCGGATTATACCAACACGATGTTAACCAAAAACTTCTTAAGAAAAAACTGGACGATGTTGTAGTAAGTTGCGTTAATTACGTGGGAGTTGATTTGAATACCGCTTCAGTTGCGTTGTTAACTTACGTTTCGGGTCTGAACAAACGGATTGCTAAAAAAATAGTCGAATACCGTGAATCGCATTCTAAATTCAAAAACAGAGAAGAATTAAAAAACGTTTCCGGTGTAGGGGCAAAACTTTTCGAACAGGCGGCAGGCTTCTTAAAAATTCCCGGAAGTGAAAATCCGTTGGATAATACATTTATTCATCCCGAATCTTATAAAGCGACCGAAAAATTATTGGAGATGTGTAATTTATCGACAAAAGCAATAAATGAAAAAGGCGAAATTGTGGATATGTTCGTTAAGAAAAACGGAACGAAAAAGATTGCAATGGAATTGGGAATCGGCGAACCCACACTTATCGACATTATAGAAAATTTGAAAAAACCCGGAAGGGATCCGCGCGAGGAAATGCCGAAACCCGTTTTACGAAGCGACGTTTTAAAATTGGAAGATTTGGAAGAAGGAATGAAACTAAAAGGTACCGTAAGAAACATCGTGGATTTCGGCGCTTTTATCGATATCGGAATAAAACAAGACGCATTGCTGCATATTTCGGAAATGGCCGATAAATTTATAAAACATCCGCTAGAAGTATTGAAAGTCGGCGATGTGGTTGAGGTAACGATAAAAACCATCGACGTGGAAAAAAATCGGGTGGCGCTCAGCATGAAAAATTTTAAGTGAGAATTTCTGAAAACTTATTTATCTTGCATTACGGTTAAATTTTCAACTTATTAGATTTTGTAAATGAATGTTTATAATAAAATACTGAACATTATTAACGAGAAAGGCGCCGCATATTTTGTTCTTATCGATCCCGATAAAGTTAACGAGAATAACATTGCGGAATTTCTGCAAGTAACGGAAAAAGCCGGAGTGGACGGTTTTCTTGTAGGTGGAAGTTTAATCGTTAACGGCGATCTCGAGGAAAGCATACGGTTAATTAAAAACCATTCGAAACTACCGGTCATAATTTTTCCCGGTAGTGTAAACCAACTTTCACCCGCAGCCGATGCAGTTTTATATTTATCCTTAATAAGCGGAAGAAATGCCGAGCATCTGATCGGCAAACAAGTTCTTGCTGCTCCGATAATTAAAAAATTTAATTTGGAGGCAATCTCTACCGGTTACATGCTAATAGAATCCGGCAAACAAACAACTGCGGAATATATAAGCGGTACAAAACCGATACCACGCAACAAACCGGAAATAGCCGCCGCTACCGCTTTGGCCGCACAACTTTTGGGAATGAAACTGGTTTACCTCGAAGGCGGATCCGGTGCACAAAATCATGTTCCCTTCGAGATGATAAAAAGCGTTTCGGAAGAAATCGATATTCCCTTAATCGTTGGAGGCGGAATTAGAAATCCGCAAACGGCGAGAGAAATGGTGAAAAACGGAGCTAATATAATCATCACCGGTAATTACTTCGAAGATAAAAATAATTGGGACTTACTGAAAGATTTTGCCGCTGCCGTCCACACAAAATTACCCGTTGATGTTTAATTAATTAAAAACTAAAGTTTAAATATGAACAAACGCCAATTTATCAAAGATTCGTTAAGAGAAAGCGCGAATGTAAAAATTGCGATTGAAGAAGCTTGCGGAAAAGAGATTTTGGAATCGGTTGAAATTCTTACCGAAGCTTTTAAAAACGGGAGGAAACTTTTGCTTTGCGGAAACGGCGGAAGCGCAGCCGATAGCCAGCACATCGCAACAGAATTTATGATCCGTTTGAGCCACGATTTACAACGACCGGCGATACCGGCACTGGCATTAACAACCGATTCATCCAACCTGACCGCCGGTGGAAACGACATTGGTTTTGAAAACATTTTTGCCCGGAACATAGAAGGATTGGGAAACAAAGGCGATATATTAATCGCAATTTCAACAAGCGGAAATTCTCAAAATATTGTAAATGCAGTCAATACCGCACATAAAAAAGAAATGAAGGTAATCGGGCTGTTGGGAAACGGCGGCGGCAAATTAAAAACAATTGTCGATATTCCGATAATAATTCCCTCCTCGAATACTCAGCGTATTCAAGAAGGGCACATTACTGTGGCGCATATTTTATGCGAATTGGTTGAGCGGGAGCTTTATCAAAAATAATTAAGCGTACACTGCTTCCGATTCCATTTGATGACTTATTTCCTCTTGCGAATAACCGGCAACCGAATCACCATCCAATTGAAAACTGCCTACGGACACTTTCAGATTTTCGATCAACTGATTCAAGCCGTCAATTGCCCCGGCCATATGTTGAATGGCAATAAGCGTTTCCGAAGCCACATTATTAATCATTTCTATATTCTGTGCAATTTGTCCGGCAGTAATCGATTGTTCTTCGCTTGCCGTTGCAACTTGAGCTATTTCATCGACTACTTTGTTCGTTGTATTAACGATATTTAAAATCGCCTCACCGGCTTTTTGTGCCGAATCCTTGCCTCGTTGCACTACTTCGTTACCGGCATTTATGGAAGATACAACATCTTTTGTATCGCGTTGGATTTTGTTAATCATCTCTTGAATTTCTTGCGTGGCATTACTTGTTCTTTCCGAAAGCTTTTTAACCTCATCGGCTACAACCGCAAAACCCCTTCCGTGCTCGCCGGCACGTGCGGCTTCTATTGCGGCGTTGAGAGCAAGTAAGTTCGTTTGCTCGGCTATATCGTTAATCACTTTTATGATTTCACCAATCTTATCGCTGTTTTTACCTAAGTCAATTACTTTCTCGGCAGCTTCCGAAACAACCGTTGCAATTTCATCCATTCCTTCCACGGTTTCAGTTACTACTCTACCGCCCTTCTCCGCTTGTTCCCCTGCTTCTCGCGCCGATTCTGCCGCAGCGGTAGTGCTTCGCGTGGTTTCCGCAACGGTATTGTTCATTTCGCTAACCGCAGTGGCAATTTCTTGAGTTTGATTATTTTGTTCTTCGGCACCTGCGGTCATTTCTTCTACCGTTGCCGCTATTTGAGTACTTACGGAAATCGTTGTATTAACAGCTTCTTTGACTTTTACTATCATCTTACTGATATTTTCAACAGCTTTATTAAAGCCAATAAAAAGGCTTTTTATATAATCTTCTTTATCGGGTGGTGTAAGTCGAACAGCTAAATTTCCCCGTTCGAATTGCTGCATTGCATCAAGCATTAATTTGGTATTTTGTTCCAAATAATCTTTCTCTTGAGAAATTTCCATACTGTAATTTTTTAGCGAATTATCAATATTTTTCGTGATAATTTTATAATAACCATGCAAACCCGCACTCATTGCCGGACGGAAATACTTGCGGTGAGTTATATACTCAATCGTTGTGCTCAATTCCTTAACCAACGCTTCAAACTGATCGTTTAAATCGTTAATCGCCCAAGCAATTTCTCCGAGTTCATCTTGTTGTTTAATACCCGTAATTCTCTTATCAAGAGAACCGTCGCTCATTGCTTTAACTTGTTCCAATATAATTTTTAAAGAACCTTCAAAGTAGCTAATCAGTTGTTTTGTAAATAAAACCAAAGTTCCCAATAATAAGCCAAATGAAGCTAACGGTAAATAATTTAGAAACGCCGAATCACTTTTATTTCTGAAAAGTTCGTATAAAACAAAAGTTACAAATGCGAGAAAGGTTATAACGGCTAATCTAAATAATAGAGCACCTTTAATCGATTTGTGATTATAAACTGAAAATAAATTCTTCATAAGATTTACCCTGTTCGTTTAAAAGGTTTTGTAACATTTTCTCGGAAGCTAACATACCTTCCTTTCTATTGGAATATTTATTTTCTTCATTCAATAAGTCGCTGTAAAGCCTTTTTACCTTTTCCAAAACCGTGGGGTCCGGTTTTCGTCTAACCGAATAATACCCGACTATTTCACCCACATCATTTAAGACTGGGGTAACATTAGCAAAAACCCAATAATAAGAACCGTCTTTTGCCATATTTTTTACATACGCATTAATTTCGTTTTTGTTTTGAATCGTATCCCAAAGAAGTTTGAAAATCACCCGTGGCATATCGGGATGTCTGATAATATTATGCGGTTGACCTAAAAGCTCACTCTCATCATATTTGGCAAATTCCATGAACGTTCTGTTACAATATGTAATGATTCCTTTAAGGTCGGTTTTCGAAACAATAAAATCGTCCTCCCGCATCACCAGTTCGTTATCGGTGGGCGCTACTTTTGCTTTCATAAATCTGTTGCTCCAATTTTTATTTGAGAACGTACGTCTTATCCAATCGCTATAATCGGAAATTACAAACGGATATTTAACCATATTGTAAAAAAAATTAATATTTCAACCCCAAAAAGCGGAAACTTTTACAGGTTTGTAACTTTTCAAACTAATTTAATATTCAAGTAACGAAGCCGAATACTGTGACTGTTCTAAGGTTAAAACCAAATATTCCAATGGATTTTGATATACGTCTACTTAGAACCAAACTGATCTCAAATATTCCGATATTTATTTCACATTGTTGTACGAATTGAATGATTATGATTTCCTAATTAGTTATTTTTGCATGTTAAAGTAAAAATGTTAAACGGAGGAAGGAATGACAGAAAATATCGATATGATCCAAAAAGTTTACGGCAATTTAAATCACAAGTTGGAAAAAGTCAGAGAGATAGTTAATCGACCTCTAACAACCGCCGAAAAAATATTATACACACACTTGTGGGAAGAACCTACAAGAGAATATAAGCGCGGAAGCGATTATGTTGAATTGGCACCGGATAGAGTTGCAATGCAAGATGCAACTGCACAAATGGCACTTTTACAATTCATGCATGCAGGAAGAAAAACGACCGCCGTACCAACTACGGTTCACTGCGATCATCTTATTTTGGCGCAATCGGGAGCGGAAGAGGATTTAAAAAGAGCGGAAGAAGAAAACAAAGAAGTTTACGATTTTCTTGAAAGCGTTTCCCGCAAATACGGTATTGGATTTTGGCGGCCGGGTGCCGGTATAATTCATCAAGTAGTATTGGAGAATTATGCTTTCCCCGGCGGAATGATGATCGGTACGGATTCACATACACCGAATGCCGGTGGTTTGGGAATGATTGCAATCGGTGTAGGCGGCGCCGATGCGGTTGATGTTATGGCCGGAATGCCTTGGGAACTAAAGTGGCCCAAACTTATTGGGGTTAAGTTAACCGGAGAACTTTCGGGTTGGACCGCACCTAAAGACGTTATATTAAAGCTTGCCGGCATTCTTACGGTAAAAGGCGGAACCGGCGCAATTGTGGAATACTTCGGCGAAGGAACAAAATCGATTTCTTGCACCGGTAAAGCAACAATATGCAACATGGGAGCGGAAATCGGCGCTACAACTTCAATTTTCCCTTACGACGAAAGAATGTCAGCTTATCTTAAAAAAACCGACCGGGAAGATTTAGCCGAACTTGCCGATCAATATAAAAACAATTTGAAAGCGGATCCGGAAGTGTGGGAAAATCCTGAAAAATATTTCGATCAAGTAATTGAAATTAATTTGAGTGAACTCGAACCGCATTTAAACGGCCCTTTCTCGCCGGACAGAGCGTGGCCGATTTCCAAAATGAAAGAAGCTGTTAAGGAAAACGATTTTCCGGATAAAATTAGTGTCGGTTTAATTGGAAGTTGTACAAACTCAAGTTACGAAGATATCGACAGAGCGGCCAACGTTGCAAAACAAGCATTGGATAAAGGATTGAAAGCCAAATCTCAATTCACAATTACTCCCGGTTCGGAAAGAGTGCGCGCAACAATTGAACGCGACGGACAATTAAAAACATTAACCGACCTCGGCGGTGTTGTGCTTGCCAATGCTTGCGGACCATGTATAGGAATGTGGAAACGAATGGACATTCAAACCGGAGAAAGAAACACAATCGTTACTTCCTTTAACAGAAACTTTGCAAAAAGGAACGACGGCAATCCGGCAACTTTAGCATTTGTTGCAAGCCCCGAACTGGTAACCGCTTTGGCAATCGCCGGAAGCCTTTCATTTAATCCGGAAACAGACGAATTGGTAAACGAAAAAGGTGAAAAAGTTAAACTCGATTCGCCTTACGGAGACGAATTGCCGAAAAACGGATTCGAAAAAGACGACCAAGGTTACATTCCGCCACAACCCAATCCGGATGTTGAAATTAAAGTAAACCCCGAGAGCGAACGCTTGCAACTGCTTGAAAAATTTCCTCCTTGGGACGGAAACGATTTTACAGATTTAACATTATTATTGAAAGCTAAAGGTAAATGTACAACCGACCATATTTCCATGGCGGGTCCGTGGTTGAAATACAGAGGACATTTGGAAAATATATCGAACAATTTATTTTTAGGCGCAGTGAATGCATTTACTGGTAAAGCCGGCGAAACCAAAAATCAACTGACCGGTAAATATCAATCTACACCCGAAGTGGCGAAAGAGTATAAAAAACACGGAGTAAGTTGGGTTGTTGTAGGAGATGAAAATTACGGCGAAGGTTCGAGCAGAGAACATGCCGCCATGGAACCAAGATTCTTGGGTGCAAAAGCAATTATTGTTAAAAGCTTTGCGCGTATTCACGAAACAAATTTGAAAAAGCAAGGCATTTTACCTTTGACTTTTGCAAATCCGTCCGATTACGATAAAGTACAGGAAGATGATAAAATAGATATAATCGGAGTAAAAGAATTAAAACCGGGTTCGCAATTAAAAATGATTATGAAACATAAAGACGGAACAACTGACGAAGCTGTACTAAATCATACAATGAACGAAAATCAAATTGAATGGTTTAAAGCCGGAAGCGCTTTGAACTTGATTGCAAGTCGGAATAAATAAGTTATAACTTATAAAAGCCCGCCAATAAAATGCGGGCTTTTTTAATTTAATCGTCACTTAAGTTCAAATTCAAAAAACACTTCACCTCATTGAAGTTATACGGTAAATAATTTCAATTAGATGATTTATGCTTCGTTTAATTGCACCGTGGAAAAATTTTACGGGTTCCAAATATAATTATTCGTCTTGTGCATTTTATTGCGCCCATAAAAAAAATGCCGACCCGCTTATCACCGGATCGGCATTAATCTAATTATTTTTCAATACATTCATTAGGCTTTCTCGAATTTAACTGTATCGCCGTCCATAACCGCTTTTATCGTATCGCCGGGTTCAAATTTACCCATTAATAATTCGGTCGCCAACGGATTAATCAAATATCTTTGTATTGTTCGCTTTAACGGACGCGCACCGAATGTTACATCGTAACCTGTCTTCAACAAAAATTCTTTAACGGAATCATCAACTTCAAGTTTTAAGTTTTTATCTTTCAACATATCATCTACACGTCGTAATTGAATATCTATAATTTGCTTCAACTCAGATTTTAACAACGGTTTAAATAATACGACTTCGTCGATTCTGTTTAGAAATTCCGGTCTGATTGTTTTTCTTAATAAATCGTTAAGCTTTAATCTTAAATCTTCCAGAATTTCTTGATAATTATTTTCGTTAAATTGCTCGAGTCTTTCTTGAATCAAGTGCGAACCGATGTTCGACGTCATTATTATAATCGTATTTTTGAAATCGACCGTTCTACCTTGATTATCAGTCAACCTTCCGTCGTCTAAGACTTGGAGCAAAATATTAAATACATCGGGATGAGCTTTTTCTATCTCATCTAACAAAACAACGGAATAAGGTCTTCTTCTAACCGCCTCGGTAAGTTGTCCTCCTTCTTCGTAGCCAACGTAACCGGGAGGCGCACCGACCAAACGCGACACCGAATGTTTCTCCATGTATTCCGACATATCGATTCGTATCATCGCGTGTTCGTCATTAAAGAGGAAATCGGCTAAAGCTCTTGCCAATTCGGTTTTACCCACGCCGGTCGTTCCGATAAATATAAACGAACCTATCGGTCGGGATGAATCTTGCAAACCCGCCCGCGATCTTCTAATTGCATTCGAAACCGCACGCACCGCTTCATCCTGTCCAACTACACGTTTATGCAATTCTTCTTCCATTCTAAGCAGTTTACTTCTTTCGCTTTCAAGCATTTTACTAACGGGAATTCCCGTCCACTTTGCAACTATCTCGGCAATATCTTCCGCTTCAACTTCCTCTTTCAGCATTTTCTTGTTCTTTTGAATTTCAGCAAGTTGTTTGGTTTCTTCTTCAAGCTTTTTCTGCAGCTCTACTATTTTACCATATCTAATCTCCGCAACTTTTCCAAGGTCTCCTTCGCGTTCGTACTTATCGGCTTGGATTTTCAGATTTTCAATTTCACTCTTCAGGTTGCGAATCGATTTAATTTTTTCTTTTTCAAGCTGCCAATGAGCGCGAAGTTCGTTACGTTCCTCTTCCAAATTGCTCAATTCTTTTTCAAGCTCTTCCAACCTTGATTTCGATTGTTCATCTTTTTCACGTTTTAACGCTTCTTTCTCGATTTCCAACTGTTTAATTTTTCTCTCGATTGCATCGAGTTCTTCCGGCATCGAATCGATTTCAATTCTTAACTTCGAAGCCGCTTCATCAATCAAATCGATTGCTTTATCGGGCAAAAACCTATCCGTTATATATCTGCTCGAAAGCTGAACCGCAGCAACTATTGCACCGTCGGTAATCCTAACACCGTGATGAACTTCGTAACGCTCTTTTAACCCGCGCAAAATTGAAATTGCATCTTCCTCCGTTGGCTCTTGAATGATTACCGGTTGAAATCTTCGCTCAAGCGCAGCATCTTTTTCTATGTGTTTTTTATATTCTTTCAGGGTTGTTGCACCTATTGCGTGCAATTCGCCTCTTGCCAATGCCGGTTTTAATATATTTGCGGCATCCATTGCGCCGTCGGTTTTTCCGGCTCCCACAAGCTGATGCATCTCGTCGATAAAAAGAATAATTTCACCGTTCGACTCTTGTACTTCTTTAACAACAGCCTTTACCCGTTCCTCAAACTGACCACGGAATTGGGTTCCCGCCACAAGCGCTCCTAAGTCCAGCGCAATTATTTTTTTCGATTTTAAGTTTTCCGGGACATCACCGGAAACAATTCTCTGAGCAATTCCTTCAGCTATTGCGGTTTTACCCACACCGGGTTCGCCAATTAGAACCGGGTTGTTTTTCGTTCTTCTCGACAAAACTTGAAGTACGCGTCTGATTTCCTCGTCGCGACCAATTACCGGGTCCAACTTTCCGGCACGTGCCAACTCGGTTAAATCTCTTCCGAACTTTTTAAGCGATTGGTAAGTATCTTCTGCATTTTGGGAAGTAACCCTTTGCGAACCGCGTATATCTTTCAACGCTGCTAAAACCACATCGCGCGAAATTCCGTTATCTTTTAAAAGCCGACCAACTTTTCCGTCATCCTCGGAAAGTGCCAAGAGTAAATGTTCGGTCGAAATAAACTCATCTTTCAAATTTCTTGCTTCTTCGGCCGCTTTGTCCAAAAGTTTTGCCGTACTCATCGATAGCTGTTGATTTCCTACACCAGCTCCGGTAACTTTAGGAAGATTTTCCAAAAGCTCGCCCACTTTCACCTTAAGCAGACTAATATTCGCACCGGTTTTTTGAATAATGGATTCCGCCACACCACCGGCATCTTGAAGCATAGCCGCAAGCAAATGTTCGGGTTCAACAATTTGGTTATTATAATTTTGCGCAATCTCTACCGCATTCTGAACCGTTTCCTGTGCTTTAATTGTTAATTTGTCGAAATTAAATGCCATAATTCCACCTCTCTTTTCACTAGTTTTTTTTCAATATCAAATCTCGATATCAAAATTTCGCTAATGATACAATTTTTTAATAAAAAAGTTTCCCGGAAAATTATTACGGGATAATAAAAATTATGAAGCGGGAAAATGCCGGTTCTTCCAATCAAATTAATCTTTTTCCGCACTGATTTTAATCACAAGACCAATGGAATCGGGTACGACAAAACTTGTATCTTGCTGAACGAAATTTTTGGAATATGCCGTTAGTCCCCATTTGGTTCTGTCGATGTAAAACTTTTCCGAATCCGCCGTTATTTTTTTCTCTCCAATTTTAATTTTGGCTTTGAATTTTACTTTACGCACTATATCGAATATTTTCATATATCCGGAAACCAAATATTCATCTTTATTTATTTTTTGCAAGCTATCAATAATAAATGCCGAGGTCGGATATTTTTGGGTGTTAAAAAACTCGGGAGATTTCAAAACTTTTTCCAATACCGTTTTCATTAATTGATAATCGATATCAAGATTAGCAATGCTATCCATCGCCACATAAAAAACACCGCTTTGTATTTTGTTATTATGTAGAATAAAATAACCTTCTTTAAATTTTACGTAACCGCGATGACGACTGATAGACCAGTTGACCAAACTGCTATCCGTATTAAGCTTATATTTAACTGCCCCACTTGGTTCGGCGGGAATATTTAGAAAGGGGTCAAAATTTAAGTTTGAATTTATTTTTACCGTATCGGTTTTTCTATTTTCTACAGTTGAATTGTTTATTGAATCGTTTTGTTTTTTAAAAAGAAAAAGAACGACAATCAGCAATCCAACAAAAAGTAGAATTATTAACAGCGATTTTTTTTTCATCCGGTAACTTTCTATAACATGATTTTTTTTAGCTTATAAAGTATTAAATAAATACAAAAAAAACCCGCAATAAAATTATTGCGGGTTTTCGGAGAACCTATGGATAATATTTTATTTAGGTTCGTACAATTCTCCTTCCGGAGCTTTCGGATTCGGAGGATTCGTACCTCTCAAAGTAAGTATATAACTGGCAACGTTTTGCATGTCTTTCGGACTAAGCTGCGTTTCCCACGTAGGCATACCTTTGGCAGCCACACCGTATTTAATTACTTTGAATAGATCTTTTATATCGTTTCCGTGAATCCAGTAATCATCGGTAAAGTTAGGACCTACCAATCCTTGTCCTTGCGGACCGTGGCATGCTGCGCAATGTTTCATGAAGATTTCTTTTCCTTTTTCAAGTTCCGCAGCGTCTTCCGTAACGGTAACCGTATTTTCGTCGATAAGAGCACCGCTCGAAGCCAAAGCTTCGCGCTGCATTGCCGCAATTCTAACTTCTTCGGCATATTCTTCTTCTTGCACGTTGCCACTTCCGATAACGTGGTAATGAATCATATAAGCAACGGCCCATATAACGGTTCCGTATAAAATAGCATTAAACCATGGCGGAATTTTATTGTTTAATTCTCTAATTCCGTCATATTCGTGGTCCAATAAAAGTTTCTCCTCGTCTTCAATTGATACGGATTTGGAAGAACCGAAAATCTTTTTCAATCCTTTGCCCTCTGCATCATTTTTCTCGGAATAAACCATCACTAACCAGAGAACAATTATCACAAAGAAGACGGTAATTGCAATCATTACTTGAATTACCGAGGATAAGCCATCATGAGAACCATCTTCTGCATACAACGAAGTTGAAAAAAGAAGCAGAAAAATTCCCATGATTATCCAATTAAAGATTTTGTTTTTTCTCATTGTTATTCTCGTTATTTGTTATAAATTCTTCATTATCATCTTCCAACGGGATGTTCTTCAATTCCTCTACCGTCTTTTTGTCCATAAAAACCAGTCGTACAACAACCAAAACAAAAGCAAATACAAAAAGTACCAACGTAATTACGGGATAAATCGAAACATCCTCGATTGAACTTAATAAATTTGAAAACATTTAATATCATTCCTTATTTTTCTGCGACTTCTTTCTTAATATCAGTACCCAATCTTTGCAAATACGCAATCAAAGCAATTATGTCTTTGTTCGGATCGGCATCAATTCCGCTTTTTATGAGATCATTAGCAATTTCATTAGCTTGTTTTTCCAAATCGGCAATAGCTTGATTTTCATAACCTTCGGGATACGGAACACCCAAAGTTCTCATAGCGGAAATTTTAGCCGGAATAGATTCTTTATCCATCTCCCATTCGAGAAGCCATGGATAGCGAGGCATTAATGAACCGGGAGACATTTGTCGCGGATCTTGCATATGTAAGTAATGCCACATATTCGAATATTTTTTACCGACTCTATGCAAATCGGGACCAGTACGTTTTGAGCCCCATAAGAAAGGATGATCGTAAACAAATTCGCCCGCCTTTGAATACTCTCCGTATCTTTCCACTTCCGAGCGGAAAGGTCTGACTAATTGAGAGTGACAACTGTTACAAGCTTCGCGAATGTAAATATCCCTACCTTGCAATTCTAAAGGAGTGTAAGGTTTGACAGATGCAATTGTAGGTATATTAGATTTAACAAGATAGGTCGGAATTACTTCTACAAGTCCTCCAACAATAATTGCCAAGAAAACTAACACAGTGAAAAGTATTGCTTTCGATTCGATATATCTGTGAATCATTCCATATTTCAACGGTTCCGGAGTTCTGTCGTAAGGAACTGCTTCGGCTTCTTCTTCCGGAGCAAAGCTACCCTGTTTCATAGTCTTGTATAAGTTATAAACGAGAATCAGTAAACCTGTAAAATAAAGTGTTCCTCCAATTGAACGAATGATATACATTGGTACAATTTGCAAAACTGTTTCCAAAAAATTCGGATATTTCATCAAACCCAATTCGGTAAATTCTTTCCACATAAGAGATTGAGTAATACCCGACCACCACATTGGGATAACCCAGGCTACAATTCCCAGTGTACCAATCCAAAAATGAAAAGTAGCAAGCTTTTTAGAATATAATTTGGTTTTCCACAATTTGGGTATCATCCAATAAAGCATACCGAATGTCATAAATCCGTTCCAGCCCAAAGTACCAACATGAACATGGGCAGGAATCCAATCCGTAAAGTGAGCCAATGCATTTACATTTTTTAGCGACAACATTGGTCCTTCAAAAGTAGACATACCATAAGCCGTAACACCAATTACAAAAAACTTCAGAACCGGATCGTCGCGTACTTTATCCCATGCTCCTCTTAATGTTAAAAGTCCGTTAAGCATACCACCCCACGAGGGCATCCACAACATAATTGAAAATACCGTACCGAGAGATTGTGCCCAATTCGGCAAAGCGGAATAAAGTAAGTGGTGGGGACCAGCCCAAATGTAAATAAAAATTAATGTCCAAAAGTGCAAAATAGAAAGTTTGTACGAGAAAACCGGACGGTTTGCAGCTTTTGGTAAGTAATAATACATTAGTCCTAAAAACGGTGTTGTAAGGAAAAATGCTACCGCATTATGTCCATACCACCATTGAACCAATGCATCTTGAACGCCGGCATAGACTGAATAACTTTTTAAGAAGGAAACCGGCAATTCAATCGAGTTACCAATGTGTAACACCGCAACGGTAACGAAAGTTGCAATGTAAAACCATGCAGCTACATAAATATGCTTCTCTCTTCTCTTGATAATCGTTCCAATCATATTAATACCGAATACAACCCAAACAACAGCAATTGCTATATCAATGGGCCATTCCAACTCGGCATATTCTTTAGAAGTAGTTATACCCATTACCAAAGTAATTGCTGCTGCAACGATAATTAATTGCCATCCCCAAAAATGGATTTTGCTAAGAACATCGCTGAACATCCTCGTTTTTGAAATTCGCTGCAAGGAATAATATACGCCGGCAAATATTGCATTACCGACAAATGCAAAAATTGCAGCATTTGTGTGTAGCGGTCTTAGCCTTCCAAACGTAGTATAGGGGATACCTAAATTCAAGGCGGGTACATATAGCTGAATTGCTATAGTAACCCCTACGAGTAACGCAACAACACCCCAAAATATTGTTGCAAGCGCAAACAATTTGGGATATTGATTGTCGTAACTGAACTTCTCCACATTCATAAAGACACTCCTGTTAGTTAATTGAGTTTTGTTTTAGATTTTTCGAATTAGTTGTTTGGTTAGTAGATTTATCATCTTCTTGCTCTTCTTTTATTTCATCGTCAAATAGAATTCTTACCGAAGGTGTGTACTTATCATCATACTGACCGCTTCTGACCGCCCATAAATATAATACCAAAAACAAAATTGCTACCGACAAACTAAATCCTATTAAAATTAATATGACCGACATTACAAAAGTCTTTTTTTCTTGGCGAATAAATTGGTAGTTACGGTTGTAAAAACTACCACAGAGATAGAGCTCAACGGCATCAATATCGCCGCTATGACCGGGGAAAGGGTTCCTTGCACGGCAAAATAAATTCCCACTACATTATAAACAAACGAAATAATAAAACTGGCAATTATTATTCGTTTGCTGGTTTTAGCAAAGTTAATAAACTCATGTAATTTTTTGAACGAGCTCGATTCGAGTATACCGTCGCATGCAGGGGAAAAGTTATTTGCGTTTTCCGAAACCGAGATTCCCACGTCACTTTGCTTAAGAGCTCCGGCATCATTTAATCCGTCGCCAATCATTAAAACTTTTCTATTTTTTTCTTGTAATGATTTTACAAAATCAAGTTTTTCTTGCGGTGTCTGCCGAAATTTCATTACTGTATCTTCACCGAAAAATTTTTGCAATTCCGGTTTTTCACTATCGTTGTCTCCAGAAAGAAGATAAAGATTATATTCTTTTTTCAACGATCCGATAATTTCACTCAGGTTTTTACGATATGCATTTTTTATCGCGAAATATCCTCTTATTTCGTTGTCGATTGCCAAATAAACTTTTGTACTTAAATCAATTTTATTTTCGTCGGCAAAATGGTTAACAAACATTTGCGAACCAATCTTAACCCTTCTGCCGTTAATAATCGCTTCTATACCTTTCGCGGGAATTTCCTTAAAATCCGTAACATTTTCGGTAACGGGAACGTCGAACAATTCGTTTATACCGTTGCTTAAAGGATGAGCGGAATTCCGGACGAGTGTTTTAACTAAAACCTTTTCATCTTCTGTTAACGGTTCGCCCATAAATTTAACACTGGCCGAACCAGTCTCGGTTAATGTTCCCGTCTTATCAAAAACTATATCGGTAATTTCCGACATTGCTTCAACGACATCAGTATTCTTAAGATAAAACTTATTCTTTCCGTAAATCCGCAAGCTGTTGCCCAACGTAAAAGGAGTTGATAAAGCAAGCGCACAAGGACAAGCAATGATTAGAACTGCAGTAATAGCATTGAATGCAATACTTGACTCGGGCCACCAATAAATTCCGGCTATTGTTGCAATCGATAAAATAACAAATGTAAAATACTTGCTAACGACATTAACCATCGAGTTAATATCGCTGTGATATTTTTTACTGAAAGCTTCGTTATTCCAAAGTTGAGTTAAATAACTCTGCGATACTTCCTTAATCGTTTCAACTTCTATTGCTCCGCCGACTTGCTTACCACCAGCATAAATTAAATCGCCGTTTACCTTTTCGACCGGATTTGATTCTCCCGTCACAAAACCGTAATCGATAAATCCTCTTCCGTTTATTAAAACCGAATCGGCCGGAACCAATTCGTTGTTTTTTATAATTATTCTATCACGTACTTTCAGTTTTCCAACGGGTTTAGTGGTTTCCTTTCCATTTTTTCTTATAGTTACGGCAATAGGAAAATATGATTTATAATTTCGCTCAAAATTCAGAGCATCGTATGTTTTATTTTGAAAAATTCGACCGACTAACAGAAAGAAAACCAGTGCGGTCATTGAGTCCAAATAACCGGGTCCGGTTTGCGACAGAATTTCTATTAAACTTCTAAAAAACAAAACAATGATACCAATGGAAACCGGAACGTCAATATTTACTATTTTCTTTTTGAGTCCTTTATAAGCCGAAACGAAATATTCACTTGCACTATAGAAAAATACCGGCAAAGAAAAAACAATGTTCAGATATCCGAAAACTTCCTTCATCGAATCTTGGGAAAAACTTTCAACATGTAAATATTCCGGAAAACTGAAAAGCATTATATTTCCAAAAGCGAATCCGGCTATACCGATTTTATAAGCAAGTTTTTTATTATGCGAAGTGGATTTTTCTTTTTGCTTCCCTTCCAAATTTAAATCGGGTTCGTAACCGATTGCATCGAGAAGTTCAACTACTTCTTTCAAGCTGATTTCTTTTTCGGCAAATTGGATTGTTACTATCTTTTTTAAAAAGTCCGCACGAGAGAATTTAATACCGGGATTCAACTTAAACAAGTTTTCTAAAATCCAAATGCACGAGCTGCAATGCATTTGGGGGATGCTAAAAGTTACTTTTGTTGTTGTTCCGTCGGTAAAATCTATTAATTCTTCCTTAAGTTGCGGATCGTCAAGAAAATCGTAATTTCGTTTTATTTCTTTCTTTTTTGTAATTCCTGGGGTTTCGTCGAGTGAATAATAAGTACAAAGATTATTTTGATCCAAAATCTCGTAAACAGTTTTACAACCGTTACAGCAAAATATTTTATCGTCTATACGGATATCGTCCGATTCGCATTCCTCGCCGCAGTGATAGCATTTTAATTCCACTTCGGTAGACATATATTTATCAATCTGTATCATTTAGTATAAAATTAAATTTTGCTGGGAAGAATTCAGAATAAAAATTCTTATTTATAAATTTTATAATAACAAATTATTGATAAATAATAAAGAAAAATTGTACAAAATGTCCTAAATATTGCCATAGGATTTTATGGTAATCTCAAAAACTAAAAAACGGTTGCAATCACTTATAATAACGAGGATAATCGGGTTTTCAGTCCGTCTGCATCAACAATTTTATCTTGAAAAAATTGTCTTTAGGACAAGTTCCAGAGGAATTTCCGGTTGACATTTAAAATAAACTTTTTAATATTTTAAAAAAATTCCATGGGAGTTTAACAATGGAACGAAAAACACATTTAAGTTTGACCGTTTTGTTGATTTTTATGCTTTTTTCAATGATTTCGTGCCACAGCGAACAATTAGTAACTTCCCCTCCTCAGATTTCGGAAATAACGGTTTTTGAAAGTAAACTGCCTGTAATTTCCCCTAAAGAGTGGGAAACTTGGTATATGCAAAATACTTATGTTATCAAATGGAAACCTACCGAAGAAGTAAAATATGTAAAAATCGAACTGGTAAGAAAATTTAAGCCGAAACACATTATTATTGAAGAAATCGAAAATACCGGTTTTTTTGAATGGGAAATTCCCACGGGCTTACATCCTTCGTTGCATTACAGAATAAAAATATCCGACATCCAAAATCCGAAGATTGTAAACTACAGCGAGGAATTCGCCATTAAAAATATTAATAATTCTTCCGGAAGGGTTTTTTAATTCGATTATAATTGTGTTATCATTAATTGCCTGATAACCGAACGCTTTCGAAGGTTATTCGAGGAAAAACGTATCCACACTTTCCCCTCTATTCCTTGCTTTTTAAATTCAATTTTTTATTTAACAATTATTTGTTAATTTCCTTAATCATATTTCGATGATAACTATGAAAACGAAAAACGACATAATAACAATATTTACATTATTAATATTAATAAATTTTAATATAGAGGGAAGTGCTTTGTTCATTTCAGAAAATAAAAACCTAAATGTAAAAACCGCGAAATCAGACAACGTTACTCACACATTTTTAGACTCACTTTATTCAACCAAAAAACTCGGTTCTTTTATTGAAAACAATAAAACGGTATTCCGACTTTTTGCGCCTAATGCTAACAACGTGATTTTGGAAATTTTCAACGAGCCCGAAGAAAAATCCGGCTCGTTATTCGAGATGAAAAAAGATGAAAACGGCGTTTGGGAAACTACAATAGATGAAAATCTTAACGGCAAATATTACGGTTATAAAGTATTGCATAACGAAACCGATACACCCGAAACTCTTCCGCTTTGTGTCGATCCGTATGCGAAAGCGGTAACCACTTTCACAACTTACTTAAATCCCAGAAAATCAATTGTTTACGAACATGAATACGATTGGGAAGGAGATACGTGGATTCAACGGAATTGGCGCGATTTGATAATTTATGAAATGCACGTTCGCGACATGACTATTCATCCTTCCGCGGAAGCAAAATTTCCGGGTACGTACAAAGCTTTAACCGAAGAAAATATTGTCGGCGGACTTCCCTACCTGAAAAACTTGGGAATCAATACCGTCGAACTTCTTCCATCAATGGAATTCGGCAATATGGAAATTCCCTACAACGATTCGCTAAACGGATTTTTTAATACTTGGAATCCGTACGAACAGAATCATTGGGGTTATATGACGTCGAACTTTTTTGCACCCGAAGCTTATTACAGTGAAAATTGGGATAAACTTAAACGAAACGTTTGGATGGGTAAATCGGGCGATCAAGTTAAACAATTCAAAGATATGGTAAAAGCCTTTCACAAAGCGGGCATCGGTGTAATGATGGATGTTGTTTTCAATCACCTCTCGGAATATGAATTGGGCAATCTTAAACAAATCGACAAAGAATACTATTTCCGTCTTGACGAAAAAGGTAATTTTATCGCACAAAGTTACTGCGGAAACGATTTGAAAACCGAGCGACCGATGGTGCGGAGATTAATAATCGACAGCATTTTGTATTGGATGAAAGAATATCATATCGACGGATTCAGATTCGACTTAGGTAAACTTATAGATTGGATTACAATCGAAGAAGTTATATACGAAGCTAAAAAAATAAACCCGAACGTTGTTTTTGTTTGTGAACCTTGGGGCGGAGGGTACGATCCGAAAGGATTTTCTCTACGGGGTTGGGGCGCTTGGAACGATCAGATTAGAAACGGAATTAAAGGAGAAAATCCATTCAACGGACAAGGTTGGATATTTGGGAAATGGTACGGAAACAACAACATCGAAAGAATTAAAAGTTATGTAAGAGGAACTTTGATTAAAGATTATCTCGGACTTTTTCAAGAACCGGCTCATTCGGTAAATTACTTGGAGTCGCACGACGGCTATACTTTGGGCGATTTTATTAGAATTGGCAGCGGTGAAGTCAATCCGGATAAAACCATAACCGATGTGGACGCACACGTTAAACTTACCCCGTTACAAATGAAATTAAACAAACTGGCCGCTTTGTTTTTATTTACTTCACAAGGAATAACAATGATTAGCGAAGGACAAGAATTCGCACGCAGTAAAGTAATTCCCATCGATGTTGAAGTTGATGATAAACACAAAGGTAAGATGGATCACAATAGTTATGAAAAAGATAACGAAACAAATTATATAAATTACAAACATGCCGAAATCAACAAAGAGTTGGTTAATTATTACAAAGGACTTATTGAACTACGTAAAAAGTTCGATGCTTTCAGACAAGCGGAATACGATTCGGTTGTTTTTCATGAATTGCCCGGGAACGAGTTCGCACTCGGTTATAAATTAGTTCATGGTAAAGAAACATTTTTTGTTGTTTTTAACGCAAATCATTTTCAAAATGCCAAATTCGAATTGCCCGCAGGTAATTGGGAAATTTTAGTGAGCGGAACATCAGCCGGTACAAAACCGATTGGCGAAATTTCCGATTCGATTGAGATTGCACCTGTAACCGGAGCCGTTTTAAGATTAAAATGAAGATATTAAAAATATTAATATTATCATTTTTCTTTCACGGAATAATCTCCGCACAAACCGATACTTCGATTGTATGGTTAGGTACAATCGATTCAACAATAATAACCGACGTACGTTATGCCACAACAAACAATTTCACGGGTAAGATACTTTATCCAACCGACAAAGTTTATTTACGGAAAATCGTAGCCGAGAAACTTTCCGAAGCCCATCGTTACTTAATGAAAAATTATAATCTGCGCATAAAAATTTTTGATGGTTACCGTCCCCTTTCCGTTCAAAAAATAATGTGGAAAATAATGCCGGACGAGCGTTATGTTGCAAATCCCGCAAAAGGTTCGCGGCATAACCGGGGAGCCGCCGTTGATATTACGTTAATCGATTCGCTCGGTAACGAACTCGACATGGGAACTGAATACGATAATTTCACGGTGAAAGCTCATCCCGATTATAAACGCTTACCCGAAAAAGTTTTGCGGAACAGAAAATTACTCAGAGACGTTATGATAAAATTCGGATTCCGCCCGATTACTTCCGAGTGGTGGCATTTCGATTTTAAAGGTTGGAAAAATTTTTCGATACTTGACGAACCGATTAAATAAACACCGCTTCTCTTAATGAATCTTCCAATGCTTTTTTGAAAACACTAAGATTAACCGGCTTTGAAAAAACATATTGTATTCCCAAATCTTTGTACATGCGCTCCACTTTTTCATCTATATCCGAACTTAATATTATTACCGGCGGTTTGAATTTCAACGAAGAAGCACTAAGTTGACGTACAAACTCATAACCGCTCATCTCCGGCATTTCATGATCGGAAATGATTAACGACGGTGAAATTTTTTCCAAAACACTTAAAGCCTCTTTACCGTTGGAAGTTTCGACAATTTCGTAACCGGGTAACATGCTTTTAATTATTCTCGAGTAAAGAATTCTATCTGTCTGAGAATCGTCTACAAGCAATATTGTATTTGCGGCAACGGGCAAAGTAAAAATCATTTCCGTACCTTCACCCTTTTTACTCTTCACCGAAATTTCTCCTCCGTGGCGGTTGATTATTTCATGAACCAACTTCAAACCGAGTCCGCTGCCTCTTTCTCCTTCGGTTCCAAGCGTGGTGAATTTTTCGTCAATCCTGAATAATTTGTTCATTTCCTCTTCGTCCATTCCCACGCCGGTATCTTTAACCGTAAATTCAACCATTTTTTTATCGAGTAAATACCTGCTTTTCACAGTAATCGATCCGCCGGATGGAGTAAACTTTAAAGCATTCGATATTAAATTATTAAATATTATCATTAGTAAATCTTCGTCGGCATAAACATAATAATCATGTTCCAGTTCGGATACGATGCTTACACCTTTTTGCATTGCTCGTCCCGAAAGCATATGAATCACTTTGGATAAAACTTCCTTTGCGTTTATTCTGGAAGGTTCGAACTTCATTTTTCCCGTTTGCAATCTTATCCAATCGAGTAACGAGTTTACCAAAGAAAGCATATTTAATGCCGATTCTTTAATAAAACCGATATACTGATTTTTCTTTTCATCATCCAAATCTTCTTCGGTCAAAAGCATATCCGTAAATCCGAGAATAGAACTGAACGGGGTTCTCAAATCGTGTGAAATTATTGAAATAAACCTGTCTTTTGTTTCGTTAAGTTTTTTCAAATCGTGAGCATATTTTTGCAGTTCTTCTTCCGATTTTTTCTTTTTCGTTACATCCGTAACAAGTCCGTAAACCCTTTTAACGGAGCCGTCCGGTTTTCGTTTAACAGTGATTTTATTGTTTATCCAAACCGTCTCGCCGTTTTTTCTGATAATTCTGTATTCAAGCTCAATTTTATTTTTATCCAATTTCTTATGATAAAATTCTCTTAAATCGCTTATCACCTTTTCTGCATCTTCGGGATGGATTATTTTAATCCACAATTTGCCGTCGGAAATATATTCCTCGCTTTTATAGCCTGTAATTTCGTAAACGCTATCGGAATAATATGAAGCTTTCAGTTTACCGTTAAACTCTTCGGCGCTCCAAACAAACCCGTCCAGGTTTTCAATAATACTTTCAATTTCAAAAGATTTCTCCGTATCAAACCGTTCCGGTTCTACTTGCGGTTCTTTTACAATCACAAAAATTTTCTCGGAATTAGCCAGCGGATAGAAAGCCGACTTCAACTTAAGCGGTGTACCGTTTTTGGTTAACCACGAAAGTTCGATGAGTTCGGAACCGTTGTTTTCGTGGGTCGATAAAAGGTTGGAAATTTTCTCTTCGTTTTCCGGTACGAGCAACTCGCTTATATCTTTTCCCGTTAAATCTTTTGGGGTTTCGTAACCGAGAATTGCGGAGAATTCATTATTGGCATAAACAACTTTATTGTTTACAAACTCAACAATTCCGTTGTCTATATCATTTAATGCTTTATATAATTTTCTTAGTTCGTTTTTCGCTCTATGTTCCCCCGTAATATCTTTCAAAATTGCGTTGAAATATTTTACTTCTCCCTTTGAATCTTTTATCGCATTAATGGTAGCTTGACAAATCAACACACGTCCGTCTTTCGTTTTTAACGGTAAATCTTGTGTTGTTACATTTTGATTTGCAATTTTTTCGAGTGAGAATCCGTTTATATGCTCGGAGTTTTTATCAATTAAATTTAAGAAATTTAATTTTATAGCTTCGTCAACGTGGTATTTAAACTCTTGGGTAAAATGCGGATTAACGAAAATTATTTTCCCGTCCGGTCTGAAAGTAATAATAAATTCTTTCGTTATATTTATAATTTTTCTGAAATTATCCGTTACTCTTTTCGCCGCATCGTCCAGCGCCGTTTCTTCAGTTTCTTTTTCCTTGCAAATTACGAGAAAATATTTTTCTCCTTTTATTTCTTCATAGATAATTTTTACGGAAATATTCTTCTCTTTATCAACCTTGAAAAACGGTAAAGTTCCTTCCCAGTGTTTACGTTCGAGTATTTCCTTTTTTAATTCGGAGAATTTCGATTTATCGAACAGCGGGAAAAGTTTATTGCAAAATTCACCCAGTAATTCTTCTTTACGTTTTCCGCATGTTTCAACTGCCGAACGGTTCAAAAATTTAATATTTCCTTCGAAATCAAGAATTATAACTGCTTGCTCAATGTCATCCAATATCGGGAAGAAGTCCTCGTCCATAAAAGATTTTTCTGCCCGGCTCTCTTCAAGTTGAATTCCGGATTCGATTACTTCGGAAAGCAAAACCAGAATAAACTCAACTTCTTCGTCATCTCGTGTAAAAGGAATAAACTTTGCTTTAACCGCAACTTTATTTTCAAATGCAAAAAATCCCAAAACGGTATCGTAAGACTTATTAGTCTCGGTAACTTTCCGAATTATATCGGCTACGGTCAACTGTTCTTCGGAAAACAAAATCCCCGGTAATTTGTTCTTTTCGTCTTTCAACAAAAGCTCGAAATTTCGCTTACCTGATGAATTGTTCGCATACAAAACGTTACCGCTTCTATCCGTTACGAAATAGAAGTCCGTGATGTTTGAAAAAAGATTAGCGATCAAATCGGAACTAAAAAGCCGATCGCGTTTTGCGTCGGCTGAGATTTTTAAATCCTCGGCTATTAAAATTCCGCCGAGAAATTTATCATCTTCAAAAAGCGGCACACCTTTAAGAATTACCGTAATTTCGGAACCGTCGATTGTGTTAAGACTCTTTATTTCTTTCTCGAAAGGTTTATTGGAATGCAAGGAATTTACAAGGGGGAAAATCTCCGGCGATTCGAAAACATTAACGTTTAATATACTTTTCCCTACAAGCTCATATCGGAAAGGACTTTTAATCATGCCGAGTTTCAAGAAGTTGGAATTTACCCTTGTCACTTTCCAATTTGCATCGAATACTAAAATTCCTACCGGAGCTTTTTCGAATAGTTCTAGTTCGTTCTTGCTTAACAATCCATCTTTATCTTTTTTGAATCTCAAATGCATTCCGTTTCTGCAATAATTATAAATATTTATACCAGAATTAAAAGCAACGAAGACTATTCAATTGTGATATAGAACACGATGCATTGTCATTAAAACGAGCAATGCGCTACCCGGCAAGAAAAGACAATAAACAAAACTTTTTATTCACAATATAATTATAAAAAACTCGTGAACATACATCAAATATTTTTATATCGCTTTACAATCCTAAATTATTTTTTTGGCATATCTTTTTCGGATATTAATTTAACGATTTGTTAAATTTACGATATAGGAATCCTAATTTTAACAAATATTTAAATTTTAATTAATTTCCACGGGAGAATAAACATGGAAAAGGTAAATTTGGAACAATACGGTATTACGGACGTAAAAGAAGTCTTTTATAATTTGTCGTACGACGAATTATTCAAACACGAAACCGATCCGAGTTTGGAAGGATATGAGAAAGGTTTCGTTACCGAATTGGGCGCGGTTGCGGTCGATACCGGCATTTATACCGGCAGATCCCCGAAAGACAAGTATATTGTTGACGAAGACGAAAACAGAGATAATATTTGGTGGGCGGGACCCGGCAGAAAAGGTTCCGATAACAAACCGATTTCCGAGGAGGTTTGGAAAGATTTGTATGAAAACTCGATTAAAGAACTAAGCGGAAAAAAATTATATGTGATGGATGCTTTTGCCGGAGCAAACGAAGATACAAGGTTGAAAGTCCGAGTAATTACCGAAGTTGCCTGGCAAGCTCATTTCGTAAAAAACATGTTTATACGACCGACAGAAGAAGAATTAGAAAATTTTGAGCCCGATTTCGTTTTATTCAACGCATGCAAAACTACCGACCCCAAATGGAAAGAACACGGATTGAACAGCGAAGTTTACGTAGCTTTCAACCTGAAAGAAAAAAGAGCCGTAATAGGTGGAACATGGTACGGCGGGGAAATCAAAAAAGGGATTTTCTCCGTAATGAATTATTACTTACCGCTTAAAGGTATTGCCGCAATGCACTGCTCGGCTAACGTTGGAAAAGAAAGAGGCGATACAGCCATATTTTTCGGACTTTCGGGAACCGGTAAAACAACTTTATCAACCGATCCGAACAGACTGTTGATTGGCGACGATGAACACGGATGGGACGACGACGGGGTTTTCAACTTCGAAGGCGGTTGTTACGCCAAGGTTATTAATTTGGATCCGGAAAAAGAACCCGATATTTATAATGCGATTAAACGAGACGCTCTTTTGGAAAATGTTGTATTCGACCCCGAAACCGGAAAAGTGGATTTCAGCGACAGTTCCAAGACGGAAAATACAAGAGTTTCGTACCCGATTTATCACATCGAAAATATTGTTAAACCCGTCTCCAAAGGCGGTCCGGCCGAAAACGTTATTTTTCTAACCGCAGACGCATTCGGGGTTTTACCACCGGTCGCTAAACTTTCGATGGATCAAGCAATGTATTATTTCTTAAGCGGTTATACGGCTAAAGTTGCCGGAACGGAACGGGGCGTAAAAGAACCGAAACCTACTTTTTCCGCAGCTTTCGGCGCCGCATTTTTACTTTTGCATCCTACAAAATATGCCGAAGAGCTACAAAAGAAAATGAAACAATACAATTCCAAAGCATGGCTTGTTAATACAGGTTGGATCGGCGGACCGTACGGAGTAGGCAAAAGAATCGACCTGCCTTCCACCCGTGCAATTATTAACGCTATTTTAGACGGTTCGTTGGAAAATGCCGAATATGAAACACTGCCTCTATTTAATCTTCAAATTCCGAAAGCCGTGAATAATGTAGATTCGAATTTGTTAAACCCCAGAAATTTATGGGACGATAAAGAAGCTTACGATAAGCAGGCAAAAATGTTAGCCGAACAATTTATCGAGAACTTTAAAAACTACATGGACAACGAGGAAGGTAAAAGATTGGCTACGTTCGGACCGAAATTATAATTGCAATATTGTGCGGGGACGATATTATTTCGTCTCCGCATTTCTTTATTCCGACAATTCATTTTACAAAATTCCCCAATCGCTCAATAATTTTAACCGTCGCACCGATATTGCTTTGAACAAACTCCTTGGAAGTTATTCCCATTGTTTTTCTTAACTCCTCGTCGGAAAAAACTTTACGCAAAAATTTGTACGCTTGTTTTTTATTCACGGTTACCACCGCTCCGCCTTTTTCCACAAGTTGTTGGGCTTCGTAACTGTTATGAATTTTAGGACCGAAAAATATCGGGACGCCGTAAACCGCCGGTTCCAGAATATTGTGAATGCCTTGTTTAAAACTTCCGCCTACAAATACAACATCGGCATAATTATACAAAGAAAGCAAAATACCTATCGAATCGATCAAGATTACTCTTTCATTAGTGTAATTGTTAAGATGTGAAAATCTGATTGTTTCATAATTACGAGCAAAGTAATGTTCCAGTTTTTCCAGGCGCAAAACGGATGGTTCGTGAGGTGCAAGAATCAGCATAACGCTTTTGTCTTTTTCAAACAATTTCAGCACTGCGGGTAAGATCACTTCTTCATCGGCTTCCCAAGAACTTCCGAGAATCAATACTTTTTTATTTCGTGTTATTTCGGGTTTTATCAATTGTTTTTCCTTAGCTTCAATACTTTTTCTGTAAACGCGGTCGTAACGCGTATCGCCAACAACTTCAAGAACATCAATACTAATGCCCATCTTTCGGAAGTTTTCCATATCTTTCTTCGAAACGGTAAGAATTTTGGTAAATTCTGAAAAAACCGATTTACTAAAACTGCGTACAACCGGTAAAAGGCGTTTCGATTTTGATCTTAGCGTCGCATCGATTAAAAAGAGCGGGATTTTCCTTTCGCCCAATTCCCAAATCATGTTAGGCCAAACATCGTAACGCATCAAAACAACCGCACTTGGTTTAACAAGGTTGATAAACCTATTCATATCTTTTCTTTTGTCAACAGGCAAATACGAAACGATATCGGCAAAAGGATAACGCAAAGAATTGAGATACCCCGAAGGGGAAAAAAACGTTACCAAAATATTTAAATCGTATTTTCTTTTTAATTCTTCTATAACGGGTTTGGCTTGTTCGAATTCACCGAGCGACGACGAATGAACCCAAATTAATTTTTTGGATCTGTCGAGTCCGGCAAGAGCGATTATTAAATTTTCGAAAAGTTTTTTTCTGCCTTTTCTTCCCTCTTTTATTTTTCCGTTCAACAAACTTCCCGTTAGCAGAAGGAAATAAAACAACGGCAGAAAAACCGAATTATATATAGCTTGCCATAATTTTCTCATTCGGGTAAAAACCTCAGAACATTATCGAAAACGATTTGCGGAGATATTTCCAGCATACATTTAAAATGTTTTTCCGGACAACTGCTCCGCCCGATATGACTGCACGGTCTGCAATTTAATAAATTATTTTCCAAGATTAAACTTTTTGCTTTGTACGGGAAGAAACCGAATTCTTTAACGGTTGACCCGAAAATAGCTATAATCGGAACTTTAACCGCCGATGCAGTATGCATTAAACCAGAATCGTTACAAATAACTAATCGGCACCTTTTCATGTTCACGGCGGTTTCCAAAAGATTATCGTTATTACTTAAATCGATTGAGTTCTTAATATGCTGTGAAATTCCGGCAATAGTTTCCTTGTCGTCTTTACCGCCGAACAAAACAACTGTGAAACCACGTGCTTCCAACATGTTTCCCAATTCGACGAAATATTCCTTCGGCCACATTTTGGTATAATGACGTGAACCCGGACACAACCCGATATAATTCCCATCGTGCGCCAAAGCGGGTTCGATATTTTCCGGCATAAACAGATCGAGTCCGTTTTCATCCAGACGGAAATTTTCAATAGAACGAGCATAGTATTGGGGAATGGGAATAATTTCTTTGAATTTATTTATTTTAAATTTCACCAATAAAAATTTTTTGAATGTAGGCTTTTTAAAAATTCTTCGAACAGAACCGACATTTTTCAAAATTCTTCTGCTGCGAATGTTGTTCTGAAGATCGACAACCAAATCATATTTTCCCTTTTTTAACTCGTCGCGAATTTCCCGCTCGCGGTCGTTCTCAAAAAATAGCAACGAATTAATGTAAGGATTAAACTCATATACTTGTCTGTATTGCGGTTTAAGTAGAAAATCGATTTTCAAATGCGGGTATTTTTGTTTTAAGGTCCGAACTAACGGTGTGGTAAGCAAAATATCGCCGAGCGACGAGAAGCGGGTTATCAATACTTTTTCAATTTTTCGAAGGTCAATCATTTATTTAAGTTTTTCCAAAGAAAATTAAAAACGAAAACAAATATAGCAGTAATTTGTCAATTTTTAACGAAGGAATAAAAATCTGAAATGCAAAAGTCGGAAAACACTCTCGCTAAAAACGGTTACGGAAAAATTTTACTGCGGAAAAGATCTACCGATTTATTTTATTGTTTGTTTCGGTTCTTTGAGTTGATTAAATTTGCGTAATCAAAAATAAATTTATGAGATTGGAAATGACAACGTTGCCACCTGCCGGAGTAAAAAAATTCCCCGAAGATTCAATCGAGAATAAAGTTTATTCCATTGTCGAATCTTTCAAGGAAAACATTCCAATAATGAACGACAGATACAGATTGGGCTACAATTTATATAAATTCGTTACCGGCGAAGGCGATCCGCCGGAAATAATAGTAAAAAATTCCAAACTGCATTTGGAAAATATTACCGAATCCGAACTTGCCGTCAAATTATCGGAACAATTAAAACCATTAACGGAGAAAAAATAAACCGTTATTCGGTTTCGGCCATTTCGTTTTCGGTCAAAAACTTCTGTACCATATCAACGTCGTCCGGACTACCGATATAAATCGGTACGCGTTGGTGCAATTCTTTAGGTTGAATTTCCAAAATTCTGTTTTTACCGTCGATTGCTTTACCGCCCGCCGCTTCAATTATAAACGCCATCGGATTGCATTCGTACATTAATCTCAATTTACCGTTCGGATTTCGTTTGTCGGCCGGATAAATAAATATACCGCCGTACAATAAGTTTCTGTGAATATCCGCAACCATCGAACCGATATACCTTGCCGAATACGGTTTCCCGTCATAATCGACCGCATCTTGCAAATGCTTTATGTATCTTTTCAGACCGCTGCGCCAATATTTGTAATTTCCTTCGTTCACGCTGTAGATTCTTCCCTTTTTCGGAATTTTTATATTATCGTGCGAAAGCAAGAATTCCCCGAAAGCCGGATCGAGAGTAAAACCGTAAACGCCTTCGCCTGTAGTGTAAACAAGCATTGTACTGGAACCGTAAATAACATAACCGGCGGCAACTTGATTAACACCTTTTTGTAAGCAATCTTCAAGCGTGCCGGGCGAACCGTCGTCGGGAGTTACCCTTTTGTAAATCGAAAAAATTGTTCCGATACTTACATTCGCATCAATGTTGGAAGAACCGTCAAGCGGATCGAAAAGCAGAACATATTTACCTTTTTGATAATGTTCGGGAATATGAATTATATTTTCCTCTTCTTCGGAAGCCATTACGCAAAGGTGACCTCCGTGATCCATTGCCCGGTAAAGCATATCGTGCGCGTAAACATCCAATTTTTTAACTTGTTCGCCATGCACGTTATTATCGCCGGTAAATCCCAAAATATCAACCAAGCCCGCTTTGTTCACCTCAAGTGAAATTACTTTTGCCGCAAGCGCCAAATCGTGTAGAAGCGCCGAAAGTTCCCCCGTTGCTTCGGGGTGTTTTTTTTCTCCTTCCAGAATGTGGCGGGTTAACGTCATAAAATTAATCATCAAGCACCTCCTTTGTTAGGCAGTTTTTGTTATTTCTTGATCTTTATATTGTAACTGATAAAGTTTAAAATAAATTCCGCGTTTTGCAAGTAATTCTTGATGAGTGCCAATTTCTTTAATTTCGCCTTTGTGCATTACAATTATTTTATCGGAATTTTGGATTGTCGACAGTCTGTGAGCTATAACTATGGATGTTCTTCCCGCAAGTAATTTTTTAATCGCTTTCTGAATTAATATTTCCGTTTCGGTATCAACGCTTGCCGTTGCTTCATCCAGAATTAATATTTTCGGATCGTAAACCAAAGCGCGGGCAAACGAAATTAATTGTTTCTGTCCGACGCTTAATTTCGCGCCTTTTTCTTGCACTTCCTCGTCGTATTTTAACGGTAAGTTTTTAATAAATTTTTCGGCGCCAACCAACCTTGCGGCTTCGATTATTTTTTCATCATCTATTTTTTCGTTGTTTAAATTTATATTGCTTTTGATCGAACCGGAAAATAAAAGTACATCTTGTAAAACCACACATATCAATTTGCGTAAGTCTTCTTTTCGCATTTCACTAATGTCGATACCGTCAATTAAAATTTTTCCGTGTTTTAATTCGTAAAACCTCGAAAGCAAACTGATAATTGAAGTTTTGCCGG
This sequence comes from uncultured Melioribacteraceae bacterium, assembly GCA_964553325.1. Taxonomy (GTDB): domain Bacteria; phylum Bacteroidota; class Ignavibacteria; order Ignavibacteriales; family Melioribacteraceae; genus BMS3ABIN04. The sequence goes on from CAZKKI010000015.1 coordinate 67,639, forward strand.
CTCCCGTCGCACCAACTATCGCAACCGTCTGACCCGGTTCGATTGTGAAAGAAACATTTTTTAAGACAGTTTCACCTTCATTGTATGCAAATGTTACATTTCTAAATTCGATTTTACCTTGAATATTTTGCGGAACGACGGGATTTTCCGGATCGGGAATAACCGTATTCTCGTCCAATAACTTAAAAATCCTTTCCGATGATGCCATAGCCGTTTGCATAATGTTATATTTTTCCGATAAATCCCGAATAGGTCTGAAAAACATTTCCGTATATTGTACAAAAGCAAATAGAATGCCAAGCGTCATTGTCGATTCGAAAACTTTACCTCCTCCATACCAAATAATTAATGCAACGGCAAGCGAACTTAATATTTCTACTGTAGGGTAAAAAATGGCGTAATAAAAAACCGATTTAATATTTGCGTCCCTATAATCTTTGTTAATTTCTTTGAATTTTTCAAGTTCGTGTTTTTGTTTATTAAAAAGTTGAACGATATTAATTCCTCCGACACGTTCTTGCATATAAGAATTTAACCTGGCGAGATGAAACCGAACATCTCGATACGATTCCCTAACTTTTCTTCTGAATAAAAACGTTGCATAAAATAATGCGGGCAAGACCGAGAGCGTAATCAACGACAGATCGAACGAAAGTGAAAACATAAAAACGAAAATCCACGTAATTATGAACAAGTCGCTGAAAACCATAACGATTCCGGAAGAGAACAGTTCGTTTAACGATTCGACGTCGTTCGTTACACGAGTTACAATACGACCAACGGGGGTTTTGTCGAAAAACTTCAAAGCCAATTTTTGCACGTGCGAAAATATTTGAACACGTAAGTCGTAAATAATTTTTTGTCCCATTAACTGAGTGAAATAAGTTAGTCCGTATTGCATTACGGCTTGAAATAAGAGAGAGGCAAAAAGCAAAACGGTTATAAAAGTCAAACTTTCGTAATCCTTGTTTGCAATGCTATCGTCGATGGCAATCTTAGTAAGATATGGGCGCAGCGGTGCAAGTCCGGCAACAAATACGTTAAGAAAAATTGCCAAAACAACATACTTTTTGTACGGTTTAACGTAAGTAAGCAACCGCTTCATTAATTTCGAATCGTATGCTTTTCCAAGTATTTCGTCGTCTGTTTTATCAACCATAAATCAATTTAACTCTTTCAATTCTTCTTCCAAAAGTTGTTTGAAATGCAGCTCCGCATAAATACCGCCCAGCTTTACTAATTCGTCGTGTTTGCCTTCCTCCGCAATTTCACCGTTATCGATTACGATAATTTTATCCGCATCCTTTACCGTGGAAATTCTATGACTGATTAAAATATTTGTTCTTCCTTTCATAAATTTTCTAAGGCGTTTTAATATTTCCTCTTCCGTATTTGTATCTACAGCGGAAAAAGAATCATCGAGGATTAAAATTTTAGGATGAATTGCCAATGCGCGAGCCAAAGCCGTACGTTGTTTTTGTCCGCCCGAAAGAGTAATTCCCCTTTCGCCCAATACTGTTTCGAATTTTCCGGGAAAACGTTCCACATCTTTTTTTAACTGAGCGATTTCGGTAACTTCTTCCAAAATTTCATCCGCTCTTCCGTTTGTATTCACTCCATACAAAATATTATTTTTCAGCGTATCGGAAAAAAGAAAAGTTTCTTGCGGTGCAATTCCTATTTTACTTCTCAAAACTTCAAGCGGAATTTCTTTTACGTTTCTGCCGTCAATTAATATTTCACCTTCCGAAACATCGTACAAGCGCGGAATTAAATTTATTAAAGTTGTTTTCCCCGAACCCGTATGCCCGATAATCGCCAGAGTTGAACCTTTGGGAATTTTAAGATTAATATTTTTCAATATAAAAGGTAAATTTTTGTTATAACGGAAATAAACATTACGGAATTCTATTTCTCCTTTAATGTCTTTAATGCTAAAATCCGTAACGTCCGAGTTTTTGATTTCTTCGTCTTCCGACCAAATTCTCAACAGTCTTTTCATACTTGCCGAAGCTTGCTGACTTATATTTATTATCCAACCGAAAGCTATTATAGGCCAAATCAGCATTCCGAGGTAAGCCACAAAAGCCATAATTTCGCCAAGCGTAATTTTTCCTTGTATAATTCTACTTCCGCCGAGCCAGATAACAACAATAATTGAAATACCGGTAATCATAAACAACATGGGCATAAAGAAAGCTTGTATGCGGATTTTGTCCATATTCCTTTCCAGATAATCGCTGCTTAATTTTTTGAAACGATCGATTTCGCTTTGCTCACGAACATAAGCTTTAATAACTCTTATTCCGGAAAAATTCTCTTGTGCTTTCGTTGTCAACTCCGAAAACTTTTCTTGAATTTTTGTGAATTTCTTGTGGATTTTTTTACTCAACTTGTAAACGAAAAAAGAAAGCAACGGTAGAGGAAGCAGAGCGTAAAACGTTAACACCGGATCGATTGAGAGCATTATCGATATTATCAAAGCAAACTTCACAACCGTATCGACCGAATACATAACAACGGGACCAATATACATCCGCACAGCGTTAATATCGTTTGTGGCATGAGCCATTATGTTGCCGGTGGAATTATTTTGGAAAAACCTCAAAGGTAATTTGAGTAGATGTGCCCAGAAATCGTTGCGCAAATCATATTCGATTTTCCGAGACGTTACAATTATCGTTTCACGGATTAAAAACCTGAAAATCCCGCTGATTATTGCCGCACCGAAAATCAAACCCGCATATTGCAATAAAGTTGCATAATCGGTTGATTTTTCAAGGGTGTTAACACTATCTTTCAGAAAGATGGGAATAGTAACTTGGGCAACATCGGAAATCAGAATAAATATAAATCCGCTTAGTAATGACTTTTTATATTTAAAAAAGTATTTATTAAGTTTTAATAAACTCTTCATTAATTCCCGGTTCTATTAACAACTGTAAAATACGAAGAAATGAGATTAAATTCTTACAGCAAGCGTTTTCCGGATGTAATATGCATAACGGTTCGACCGGTAAAAGTTATCCGATAATATTAAAACCGGTGTACGGTTGAAGAACTTTCGGTACAATAATTTTACCTTCGGGAGTTTGATAATTTTCGAGAATCGAAACCATCAATCTGCTTGTTGCAAGTCCCGACCCGTTAAGCGTGTGCAGAAATTCCGGTTTTTTACTGTCTTTTCTTCTGAAGCGAATATTTGCTCGGCGTGCTTGAAAACTTTCGAAATTGCTGCACGAAGAAGCTTCGAGCCATTTTTCTTCTGCGGGCGACCATGTTTCGAGGTCGTAACATTTTGCCGCGGCAAAGCTCAAATCGCCGCTTGCCAACAAAATAACACGATACGGGATTTTTAATTCTTTTAAAATATCTTCCGCATCTTTAACAAGAGCTTCCAAAGCGTTGTAGGAATCTTCCGGTTTTACGAATTTTACCATTTCCACTTTGTTGAATTGATGTACACGTAAAAACCCTTTCGATTCTTTTCCATACGAACCCGCTTCTCTTCTGAAACAAGCGGAAAACCCCACGTATTTAATCGGTAATTCTTCTTCGGTTAATATTTCATTTCGGTGCAAATTGGTTATAGGAACTTCAGCAGTAGGAATGGGATAGAGATTATCTTTCTCGCAATAATACATATCGTCTTGCATTTTCGGTAATTGACCTGTTCCCTTCATCGAATCGGAATTAACCAAAAACGGAGTAAGAACTTCCTTGTAACCGTGTTTTTGAATATGATAGTTTAGCATAAAATTAATCAATGCTCGTTCCAACATCGCACCTTTGCCCAAATAAACGGGGAATCCCGAGCCGCTGACTTTCGCTCCTCTTTCGAAATCAAGAATTCCCAATTTTTTCCCGAGTTCTACGTGATCCAAATATTCAAAATCTTTTTCGAACGAAAAATCTTCGGGAATCCATTTTCTTACTTCGACGTTATCGGCTTCGGAAAGTCCGACGGGCACACTTTCGTGAGGTAAGTTAGGCACCCACATCAGCAATTCATTAAGTTTTTCATTAAGCTCCCGAAGTTCATCGTCAAGCGATTTTATATCATCCGAAACCTTTTTCATTTCGGCAATTATTTCATCCGCATTTTCACCCGCTTTTTTCAAGCGACCCACTTCTTGCGATACTTTATTTCTTTTCGCCTTCAGTTCTTCCGTAACTCTAATGATTTCACGTCTCTTTTTATCAATTTCCAGAATTTGATCGACCGTATCTTTTTCGTTTTTATTTTTTATACCCGCTTTTACCAATTCGGGATTTTCACGGATGAATTTGATATCTAACATTTTTCTCCTTACAAAACAAACTTGTTAAACTTTTAATAATTTATTTTACCACAATATTATAAATTTTGTTTTTAACGTAAATCTCTTTAACCACGGTTTTTCCTTCGGTATGTACTTTAACATTGTCCTCTTTCCAAACAGCTTCTTTTACCGTCGCTTCATCGCTATCGACGGGTAATTGAACTTTGGCGCGTACTTTGCCGTTTACTTGCACAACAATCGTCACTTCGTCTACCGTTAAAGCGTTTTCGTCGGCTTCGAACCAAACAGGGCTTTCGAACAGCGATTTTTCATTTCCCAACAAATTCCAGCATTCTTCGCCAAGATGCGGCGCAACGCTTGAAAGCATAACGGCAAATCTTTCCATTGCATAAACTTTCAAATCACGTTTGGCTTTCTCTATATTTTTTGTCATTTCGTTCAACAATTCCATCAATAATGCAACCGCCGTATTGAATCTGAAGTTTTCAAGTTCCTTGTCAAATTTTTCAATTGTTTGATTGACTTTACGATATAACGATTTTTCCGCTTCATTTAAATCATTTAAATTATAAACTTTTTCGGCGGGTGTTTCTCTCTTTAATCCTTTGTGATTTGCAAAAAGATTATAGACTCTTTGCACGAATCTATCGATTCCCACGATACCTTTATCGCTCCAATCCCCGCCGAGTTCGTAGGGACCCATAAACATCAGATACATTCTGAAAACATCTGACCCGTAACTATTAACAAAATCGTCCGGATTTACCACATTACCTTTCGATTTCGACATCTTGGCGCCCATGTTGGTAATTGTACCTTGATGAATCAATTTTTGAAAGGGTTCGTCGCTGTTTACCAATCCCAAATCTTTCAAAAACTTGTGAACAAACCTCGCGTATAACAAATGCATTGTTGCGTGTTCGGCTCCGCCAACGTACATATCGACCGGAACCCATTTATCTGCGAGTTCTTTATCGAACATACCGTTTTCGTAATGCGGATCGAGATAACGAAGGTAGTACCAAGACGAATCCACAAAAGTATCCATTGTATCAACTTCGCGTTTGGCTTTGCCGCCGCAACGCGGGCAAGTTGTATTTACAAATTCCTCATTACTGGCAAGGGGCGATCCGCCGTCGTGTTTGAAATCGACTTCGTACGGAAGTTCAACCGGCAAATCCTTTTCGGGTACAGCCACTTCGCCGCACTTTTCGCAATACACAATCGGTATAGGCGTTCCCCAATATCTTTGCCTCGAAATAAGCCAATCGCGCAAGCGGTAATTAACCGTGCGTTTCCCGAGCCGTTTATTTTCCAAATATTCCGTAATTTTCTGAATTGCTTCTTCCGAACGCATTCCGGTGAACTCGCCGGAGTTAATCATTATTCCGGGTTCAACGTAAGCTTCTTTCAATTCGTCTTCGGGTTTTGTCCCGGGTTCAAGAATAACTTTTTTTATCGGGAGACCGAATTTTTTAGCGAATTCAAAATCCCTTTCGTCGTGACCCGGTACAGCCATAACGCTGCCGGTTCCGTAAGTTGCAAGTACGTAATCGGCAATCCATATGGGAACTTTTTCACCGTTCATCGGATTAACCGCATAAGCCCCAATCGGTACACCGGTTTTTTCTTTTGTTGTTGAAGTCCGTTCAATTTCCGATAATCTTTTTACGGATTCGATATACTTTTGAACTTCCTCTTTATGATCGGGTGTTGTAAGTTTATCCACGAGTTCATGCTCGGGAGCCAAAACCATGTATGTTACACCGAAAAGCGTATCGGGTCGAGTTGTAAAAACCGTAATTATATCATCCGAACCTTCAACCTTAAATTTAACTTCCGTACCGTAGCTTTTCCCGATCCAATTTGTTTGCATTATTTTTGTTTTTTCAGGCCAATCGATTTTGTTTAACCCCTCCAGCAAATCGTCCGCGTATTTTGTAATTCTGAAAAACCACTGAGTCAAATCTTCCCGTGTTACCGTTGTGCCGCACCGTTCGCACGTTCCGTCGGATTGAACCTGTTCGTTTGCCAACACCGTTTTACACGAAGGGCACCAGTTAACCGGGGCTTTTTTTCTGTACGCAAGACCGTGTTTATACAATTGCAAAAACAACCATTGATTCCACTTATAGTATTCGGGAACACAAGTCATCAATTCCGCTTTCCAGTCGTACATACAACCCATCGCTTTCAATTGCTCGCGAATATCTTCGATGTTTTTCAACGTACTGTCTTGCGGATGCACACCGGTTTTAATAGCATAATTTTCCGCAGGAAGCCCGAATGCATCGTAACCCATCGGTTCGAAAACATTGAACCCTTTTAATCTTTTAAATCTCGCCCAAGAATCCGTTGGAGCGTAATTGTACCAATGACCAATGTGAAGTTTTGCTCCGGAAGGATAAATAAACATGACAAGCGTATATAGTTTTTTTTCGATATCATTTAAATCTGTATCGTAAACCTTTTTTGATTCCCAATAATTTTGCCATTTTTTTTCTACTTCTTTAAACGGATATTTCATTTTTCTCTTCGGTATTTAGTGAATATAATAAGGTTCTAAACTTATCAAATTAGAAAAGGTTTATCAAGGATAAGATCATCTTAATAAAGGATATTCGAAATTTAGGAACATTTTTTTTTCTAAATTGCTATAAGTGATGAAAATCGGGAACAAGAAAATGCATGGGAAAATTAAAACCGTTTTCTTCGTGATTTTGGTTTTAAACTCATCGATTATTTTTTCTCAACAGCAAAGTACGTTCAGAGATTCGTTGCACGAAAAGCATGTAAAAATTCCGCTTTTATTTTTAAAAACTTCCCTCGTTTACAATCTTAACAAATTACAATTCGGATACTTCGACGTCTCCACACTTAATTATTCACATTTGCTTACCAAGGACTACAACGTTTTTTATAAACAAGGTTTTCAAAACTTTTTGTATTTGAATTATCTGTTCGGCAACTCTAAAAATAACTTGGGTTTTTGGGGTGATATTCTTAAATATGTAACACTAACGGGCAGTGTTTTTCTTGCTGCAGAACATATTTCCAGATACGGATTCTTATCGGAACCCGAACGAAAGAAAAAATAGACTTCACGGAAAGAATCCCAACGAAAAATTTTTTATTTTTGCATTTCTTTAATCATGCGGAAAACAAATGGATTTTTTCGATTCAAATTACTTTACGTACAAAAACAACATTCTTTTTTGCGAAGAAATCCCGGTTGAGGAAATAGTAAATACAGTTGGCACCCCCGCGTTTATCTACAGCAAAAAATTTTTTACCGATCGGTTTAACGAATTTACAGCCGCTTTTTCCAAAATAAACCACACAATATTTTACGCTGTAAAATCAAATTTCAACATAAACGTTATTAAAACTTTTTACGATTTGGGTTGCGGTATCGACGTGAATTCTGCGGGCGAATTTTACAGAGCCGTTAAAGCGGGCGTTGATCCTGCAAAAATGATTTTAACCGGCGTCGGAAAAACCGAAGAGGAAATTAAGCTCGGAATTGAAAACAACGTTAAATTCATCAAAGCCGAATCGGAACAAGAAATTTATTTAATAGATAAAATTGCCGGCGAGCTCGGAAAAATTGCTCCGGTTGCTATTCGCGTTAATCCGGATGTCGATCCGAAAACACATCCTTATATTTCAACGGGACTTGCGGAAAACAAATTCGGAATAGACTCGAAAACGGCTTACGGACTTTTTCTTAAAGCATCAAAACTTAAAAACATAAAACTTACCGGAATCGATATGCATATCGGTTCTCAAATAACATCGGTGAAACCTTTCCGTGAAGCCGTTGAAAAACTTGCCGAAATGTTTCATCAATTAAAATCCGACGGCGTGGAACTTACGCATTTCGACATCGGAGGCGGAATGGGCGTTAAGTACAAAGACGAAACGCCATTTACACCGGACGAATTAGCCGAGACATTGCTTCCTATACTTTCCGGACTAAATTGCGAAGTAAGTTTCGAACCCGGAAGATATTTAACGGCAAACGGCGGAATTCTTGTAACGGAAGTTCTTTACACAAAAAGCAATCAACATAAAAATTTTATTGTTGTGGATGCTGCAATGACGGATTTGTTACGACCGAGTATTTACGGCGCTTACCATCACATTCAACCCGTGAAAATTAATAACAGAAAAGATATAATTGCCGATATAGTTGGACCCGTTTGCGAAAGCGGAGACTTCCTTGCAAAAAAACGCACGATAACCGAATGCAAACCGAAAGAAAAATTAGCGGTTTTTTCAACCGGCGCTTATTCGATGGTTATGGCCTCCAATTATAACGGAAGAAGGCGGGCTCCGGAAATTATTGTGAATAAAAACAAATTCTTTATCGTACGCGGAAGGGAAACTTTCGAACACTTGTTATTCGACGAAGAAATTAAAACCGACTTGTTCGATTAGCTTTACCGTTATTCGGCAAATCTCTTTTTATTCTTTTTTTCCATTCGTAAATTTGTATTTTACGAAACAAATTTCTTTCACACAATTTAGAACAACCATGAAAAAATTATATTTTTTGCTGGCTTTTTCCCTAACCGTTTCCGTCATGGCGCAAACCCGCCCGATAACGGTAGATGATTTATGGGCAATGAAAAGAATCGGTAGTTTCGATGTTTCTCCGGACGGACAATCGATTTTATTTTCCGTAACAAATTACAGCATTGAAGAAAACAAAGGAAACACAGATATTTACTTTATTAACGCGGACGGAACGGAAATGCATCCGGTTTTGAATTCCGAAGAGAACGAATCAAACCCCAAATTTTTACCCGACGGAAAACATTTTTCATACAACTATAAAGGAAACATTTGGATTAGCGATTTATCGGGGGAAACCCGGAAGCAATTAATTGATTTGCCAACAGGTTCTCACGGTGCAGCGTGGTCGAACGACGGCAAAAAATTATTGTTCGCTTCAAAAGTTTACCCCGATTGTACAAACCCGCAATGCAACAAACAAAAGGACGAGCTGAAAAAGAAAAGCAAAGTCAAAGCAAAAATCATTACGGAATTAATGTTCAGGCATTGGGACAGCTGGCGAGGCGAGAAAAGAAGTCATCTTTTTCTTTACGATTCGGAAAGTTCCGAAGTTACCGATTTGCTGTACAAAAGTAAATTCGAAGTTCCACCCGTTGCACTTGGCGGCGGTTATACTTTTTCGCCCGACGGAAAGGAAATCGCTTTTTGCATGAATGAATCCGGTTTTTTAGCAACAAGCACGAACAACGATATTTACATTATCAAACTGAAAGACGTAAACAAAAACGGGAAAACCCCGTACACCAAAGTCTCCGTAAGCAAAGGGAACGATACTTCACCGGTTTACTCGCCCGACGGTAAATATTTGGCATTCTTATCAATGAAACGGGAAGGTTTTGAAGCCGACAAATTACGAATCATGTTGCTGAACAGAAAAAACGGAAAGCTTACCGATTTAAGTGGTAACTTCGATTTCTCCGCCAGAAATCTTGTTTGGTCGCCCGATTCCAAATTCATTTATTTTACGGCGGCAAATAAAATTTACAATTCAATTTTCAAAGTAAACATTGAAACAAATGAATTTACCACCGTATTGGAAACCCGCGTAAATACTGGGATAACAATTTCTCCGGACGGGGAAAAATTGTTTTTCAAGCAGCAACGCTCAACCCAACCGTATGAACTTTTTTCAATTTCCGTTAGCGGAAATAATTTAAGACAACTAACGCATTTGAATGCCGGCGTTTTAAGCGATTTGGAAATGAACGAAATAGAAACTTTCTGGTCGGAAGGAGCAAACGGCACGCCGGTTCAATCCATTCTGGTAAAACCTCCGTTTTTCGATCCGGCAAAAAAATATCCTATGATATTTTTAATTCACGGCGGACCGCAAGGACATTGGACCGACGATTTTCATTACCGCTGGAACTTGCAATTGTTCGCTTCGGAAGGTTACGTTGTTGTTGCTCCCAATCCGAGGGGAAGCGTTGGATACGGTCAGAAATTCACCGATGAAATATCCCGCGACTGGGGAGGCAAAGTTTACACCGACTTGATGAATGCTTACGATTATGCACTGCGAAATTTCGATTTTATCGATAAAGAAAACACTTTCGCAGCAGGCGCTTCTTACGGCGGTTATATGATTAATTGGATTGAAGGACATACCGACAGATTCAATGCATTGGTTTGCCACGACGGAGTTTTTAATTTGGAAAGCATGTACGGAACAACGGAAGAACTTTGGTTTCCCGAATGGGAATTCGGCGGACCCCCGTGGGAAAGCAGGGAGCTTTACAGAAAATGGTCGCCGCATATGTTCGTTAAAAATTTCAAAACCCCGATGCTCGTAATTCACGGGGCAAACGACTTCCGGGTTACGGAAGGTCAAGCATTCGAGTTATTTACATCGCTCCAACGGATGGGTGTAGAAAGTAAATTTTTATATTTTCCCGATGAAACACATTTCGTAACCAAACCGCAGAATTCAAAACTGTGGTGGAGCACCGTATTCAAATGGTTTTCCGATCATAAAAAGGAGAAATGAAAATGCAAGAAAATCTAAACGGCGATTACAACGATATCGAGGAAATTTACGAACACCAAAAAAAAGACGATCTTGATATTTATTCCGATGAAACCGAAGAATCGTTTGAAGAGAAAAAAAGATACGTGGAAGAAAACCTTTGGGAAAAAGTGGAACGAATCGGGAAGAAAATTTCTTTCGCAAAAGACATTGCCGCTCTCTACAAATATTTAACCGATCCGAGAGTTTCGTGGCACCGCAAAACTATTGTGGTTGGCGCACTGATTTATTTTATAGTTCCGATTGATACGATTCCCGATCTTGCTCCGCTTATCGGTTACCTTGACGACCTCGGAGTGATTACCGCCGTCTTGAAATTTTTGGGTCACGAACTGATTCCCTATTACGAAAAATAACGGAAAAAATTTATGAAAGGTATGAACTTCAAAGTATTGAAAAGCGACATTCTTTTCCACGGAAAAGTGTTCGACTTACAAGTTGACGAAATAGAATACGACAGCGGGAATAAAGGTATCCGTGAAGTTGCCGTGCATAACGGCGGTGCGGTGGTTGTTCCGGTTAAAGCCGACGGGAAAATTATTTTGGTGAAACAATTCCGCTATCCTTTTCAGGATTTTCTGTTGGAACTTCCGGCCGGTAAACTTGAAAAAAACGAAGACCCAATAGAATGCGCAACCCGGGAATTGACTGAGGAAACGGGTTATTCAACGGATACAATTACAAAACTCGGCAAAATTTATACAACTCCCGGTTTTTGCACCGAGGTTTTACATATTTATTTGGCGGAAAATTTGAAAAGCGGAAATCACAATCGTGAAGAAGGCGAATACGGAATGGAAGTTTACGAATTTACATTGGAAGAAATAAACGAAAAAATAAGAACCGGTGAAATTGTCGATGCCAAAACGATTAGCGGAATACACTTTTACAAACTGTATAAAAATAAAACTTAAATCAATTTTACCAATTCATCCACATCTATTTTCTTAATTTCGTTTATCGATTGCCCGAGAAATCTTTCAGCAATTTCTTTGAATTTAGCGGACAAATCGCTTACGTAAAAATCGATTTTCCCGTTACCGGTTTGAGTATTCAAAAGATTTTGATTTTCCAAGTAATCTTTTACAACCAACGATGCAGCAACTCCGGAATCGATTAATTCAACCTGCTCGCCCACCGAACTCTGAATTACACGGGAAAGAATCGGGTAATGCGTACATCCCAAAATTAAAGTATCGATTTCTTGTTCTTTCAGTTCGTGTAAATATTCATCGGCAATTAATTTTGTCGCTGTGTGTTCAATCCATCCTTCTTCGGCAAGCGGCACGAATAACGGACATGCTTTTTCGTACACGGAAAGATTATTGCCGTGCTTTATTAATTCGTTAGAATATGCTTTGTTATTAATTGTCGCGTTTGTGCCTATTACCCCTATTTTTCCTCCGACCGATTTCTCCACGGCCAGCTTTGCTCCGGGTTCAATCATTCCGATTACAGGTACATCGAATTTATCCTTCAATGCAGGCAATGCAATAGACGAAGCGGTATTGCAAGCAACTATTATCAGCTTAACGTTATGAGTTAATAAATACGCCGCGTCTTGCAATGCATATTCGATTACCGTGTCGTTCGATTTCGTACCGTACGGAACCCGAGCCGTATCTCCGAAGTAAACAATATTTTCGGAAGGCAAGATTGAGGATATTTTTTTGACTACGGTCAACCCGCCTATTCCGCTGTCGAATATTCCGATTGGATTTGTGTTGTTCATAATTAATATTTTAACTTTTAAGATTATAACAATTTTTCAATTGCTTCGGTCAGTTCCAATTTAATCAGCTCGTAATCGTTTTCCGAAACTTTTTTCCCGAACCTATCGAGCGTGTAAAACGAATCCACAACATCGTCGCCTTTAGTGGAAATTTTTGCGAAGAAAATCGTTAAGCCCAACTCATAGATTTTTTTCGTTATTTGATAAAGAAGTCCGAGTCTGTCGGGCGAGGAGACATCGATAATCGTATATTTGTCATGCTCTTCGAAATCTATTTTTATCTTTCCTTTCCTACTGAATAATTTTTGTTCCAGTCTCCACCATTTCGATTTCACTCGGTTAAACTCTTTGGTTATTTGAAGCTCGCCGGCAACTATTTGATGTAACGTTTCTCTTATTTTTCCGTATCTTTCCGGTTCAACTTTCCGGTGGGTTCTAAAATCGGTAACGTTAAAACTATCGATTACAATCCCGTCTTTCCGCGTAAAAATTCTGGCATCGTGAATGTTTAAGTCGTTAATCGACAAAGCCCCGGTAAGTTTTGCCAACAAAGATTCCGAATCCCTTGTTACCACACTGATATTCGTATAACTTCCCTCCTCTTTGAAAAACACGGCAATATCTGAACCTTTCTCTATTTCCTCAACATGCTTGTTTATTTCTTCTTGCGAATAATGAGCAAGGTAACCGATGTCGTTCATCAACTCGATATGTTCTCTAACGGTTTCGTTTCCGTTTGTTTGCGTGTTGCTTATTACTTCTAAAGATTCTTGATATAATAAATCCTCACCGGAAAGTTGTTTTTCGAGCATCTCTTTTGCTTTAGAGTAAAGTTCGAACAGCAAATCGCTTTTCCATTGAGTCCAAATTGCCGGACTCACGGCGGAGAGATCCGCGAAAGTTAATAAATACAACATATCGAGCGAAAGAAGTGATGGAAATATCGAAATGAAATTATCGAGCGTAGTCGGATCATTAAGATTCCGCCGGAACGCTACTTGTTCCATTAACAAATGATTCCTGACCAAAAATTGAACAAGGGAAATCTCATCGTTCTCGTAACCGAGTCTCTCCATAATCGAGTTAGCTATTTCCGCACCAATTATTTCATGACCCGAAATGCTAATCGGTTTTCCTATATCGTGAAATAAAATTGCCAGAAACAAGATATCTTTTTCCTTCAACCTCGAATAAATTTTCCCAAGCGGAGTCGGTTTTCCTTCCAGTTCTTCCAAATTTTTAATTGCGATTATCGTATGTTCGTCAGCCGTATAACAATGATAAACGCCCGGCTGAAAAAATCCGACCATTTCTTTGAATTCGGGTAGAAATGCCGCAAGTACACCGAATTCATTCATCGAAGAGAGAACTTTTCCAACGTTTTTCGGAAGTTTAAGAATTTCCCTAAAAAACACGGACGAATTATATTCCGGTTCGGGATTTTCGGTATAATCCAAAACACTTTCAATAATCAATGCGCGTAACGCTTGATCGAAAATTGCATCATGTTTTCCGCGGTAATAAAACACGCGCATAATTTCGGAAAACGTTAATCTTTTATCTTTTTTAGTATAAATTATTCCACCTTTAAGCGTAAAATCTTCGTCGAGTTCAATAGTCAAATAATCGGAAACCGGATTGATTATTTCCTGCTTGAAACGTTTCATCATGGTTTTGGAAAACCGGTAAACCGTTGTGGCGGCGTCGAAATATTCGTGCATCAATTTATAATTTCCGTGTTCGCCATAACCGAGTTGTTCGGCCAATTTCTCTTGAGCGCTAAATTCCAGACGGTCGTCTTTTCTTTTTGTAAGCAAGTGCAAATTATTACGGAGCGTCAATAACAAATTATAACTTTTTAATAAACGGTTTTTGCTCCGTACATTTATCAATCCTTGTTGGTAAAGCAATTCTATAAAATCTTCCGATTGAGCAATTTCGTTTTGTTTTGTAAGCATTTGCTTGTTTTTTATGGAATACAACCATTCGAGCGCATGTAAATCCCTCAAACCGCCGGCCGTAAATTTAATGTTAGGTTCCAAAACCTTTGGCGAATCGCCGTATTTTTTATGCCGGGCGGCAATATCGGTTAGAAAATCGTTAAGCAATTTTTCTTTGTCTATTTTCTCAATTTCCGCAAGAAGTTTTTTATTCCACTCGTGATAGATTTTTTCGTCGCCTATAATAAAGCGTGTTTCGAAAAATTGTGTGAAGGTATGCAGATCGGTTGAAATAAATTCCGAAATATCCGCAAATTCCCTTACTGTGTGGGAAACTTCAATTCCCGCATCCCAAAGCAAACGTACACATTCCGAAAGCGAATCTTCATGACCTTTAACTTCGGGGAAGATGAACATAATATCGATATCGGAATACGGAGCAAGTTCGCGTCTGCTAAAACTTCCCGCGGAACAAAGAACACAACGGAAATGTTTTCCTTTTAAAATTTTCACGATGTATTCTTCCACAAGCAGACTGTAAGCAACGCTGAATCTAAATCCGCTTTTCCTCAATTCCTCATCGGCAAACAGATTTTCTTTTGCTGCGGCAAATTGTTCTTTTAGTTTTTCCAAATCATTCATATTAAATAAAATTAAATCGGATGAGAAAAACTCTCACCCGATTCCCCGTAAATTTTGCAATTATAATATATAAAATTTAAATCTTTTTAAATCGAGCTTGGAAAAACCGTAAATATTTCGGTTCGTAAACCATTTTAAGTCCTTTTATTTTTTTTCTTCTGTCGTAAACCTCCACAATCGATTCGAATGTTACGTCAATGTGAGCTTGTGTATAAACCCTTCGCGGGAATGTTAACCGTACCAATTCGAGATTCGGGTAAATATGTTTTCCCGTTTTTTTATCCCTACCGGCGGAAACAATTCCCCGTTCCATTCCTCTTACACCCGAATCGACATAAATTTCGGCGGCCAAAGCTTGCGCCGGGAAATAGTCTTGTTTAATATGCGGTAAAAATTTCTTAGCGTCAAGGAAAATCGCATGCCCGCCGATGGGTTGTACTATTGGAATATCGTATTCCATTAAACGGTGACCGAAATATTCTATTTGTCCCACGCGTGCATGAATGTTATCGTAATTTACCATTTCCTCTATTCCCCGAGCCATTGCTTCCATATCCCGACCGGCCAAACCCCCGTAGGTATGCAAGCCTTCGTAAATTACAACCATGTTTCTCGCTTCGTTAAATACGCGCTTGTTATTCGTAGCCAAAAATCCACCGATGTTTACCATTAAATCTTTTTTTGCGCTGACCCAAATCCCTTCGAAATGGGAACAGATTTCCTTAATAATAGCAGCAATGCTTTTGGTTTTATAACCTTTTTCTCTGATTTTCACAAAGTATGCGTTTTCCGTTATCCGTGTTGCATCCAACCACATTTTAATTCCATACTTATCGGCAAGTTTCCGTACCGCTTTTAAATTTTTCATAGAAAACGGTTGCCCGCCGGCCATGTTTACGGGTCCGGCCATGCTGATATACGGAATTTTCTTTGCTCCTACTTTTTTAATTAAATCCTCTAACTTTTGTAAATCTATGTTACCTTTAAATGGGTGTTTGTTTTGCGGCTCGTGAGCTTCGTCGATAATTACGTCAACGAAAGTACCGCCCGCCAGTTCTTGATGTAATTTTGTAGTTGTAAAATACATGTTGCCGGGAATATAATCGCCCGGTTTGATTAGAATTTTGGAGATCATATGTTCGGCCGCCCTACCTTGATGAGTGGGCACGAAATATTTAAATCCGTAATACTTTTTAACATTGTCCCATAAATAGTAAAAGTTTTTACTTCCCGCATAAGCCTCGTCGCCAAGCATCATACCCGACCATTGATAATCGCTCATTGCGTTTGTTCCGCTGTCGGTCAACAAATCGATATATACATCTTCCGATTTCAGTAAAAAAGTGTTATAGCCTGCAGCCTTTATTGCTTTTTCCCTTTGCGTTTTGGTTGTCATCTTAATCGGCTCGACCATTTTAATTTTGTACGGTTCCGCCCAACTTCTCTTAACTAACTTTTTCTTCGCCATTTCCCCTCCGAACATTTAACAATATGTGAATAAAACTGACTTTAGATTTTAATTATTTTGTTTTGTAAAACCTTCTTTTACATATTCCGCTTCTATTACGGAACTGATTCCACCGCGAACATTAAATTCGGCTGTTAATTTCATATAGCGGGGTTGAAGAACCTCTACCAAATCTTCCAGAATTTTATTCGTTACGCTTTCAAAATAAATTCCGTCGTTCCGGTAGGATTGTAAATAAAACTTGTACGATTTAAGTTCCACACATAACTTATCCGGAATGTATTCCAAAATCATCGTTGCAAAATCGGGTTGACCCGTAACCGGACAGAGCGACGTAAATTCCGGCGCAACGTGTTTGATTAAATAATCCCGTTGAGGGTAAGGATTTTCGAAAGTCTCGAGTATTTTCTTTTTATCTTCCAACTTAATTTACCTCCGTAAAAATATTAAATGTACTTTGGTTTGGTTTTATACGGTATCGGGTCTTCGACTCCGATTTGTTGAAAGCCCCTTAACCTTAAAGCACAACTATCGCAAACACCGCATGCTTCTTCTTCGTTTTGGTAACACGACCAAGTTAAATGTAACGGAGCCTTAAGCTCCAATCCTTTTTGTATTATTTCCGATTTTTTCATATGAATTATCGGTGTAATTATTTCGATTCGGGTTTCCGGTTTAGTACCTAAATTTACCGCATGCTCAAAGGCTTTGAAAAAATCGGGACGACAATCGGGATAACCGGAAGAATCTTCGAATACAGCACCGATAAAAATCTTTTTAGCCCCTAAAATTTCAGCCCAGCTTGCACATACCGAAAGGATGTTCCCGTTTCTGAACGGAACGTATGAAGTAGGGATTTCCTTACTTTGCAAATCCGCTTTCGAAACTTCAATGCTTTCGTCGGTTAACGAGGAACCGCCGATTTTTTTGAAATGGGTAAAATCGATAACCATTCTTTTATTCACATTATAAAAATCGGCAATATCATTAAAAGCACGCAATTCCCTTTTTTCGGTACGTTGACCGTAATTTGCATGAAGAAAAGCCAATTCGTATTCCGTATTTGCTATGGCGGCGGTTACGCAGCTATCCATTCCCCCGCTAAGAGCAACTACCGCCAGTTCTTTTTTACTCATAAAAAAAATCCTAAAAATGGAAGAATTAAGATACGAAAATCTTAAAAAATATTGAAAAGCCTTATGGTTTGTAAGAATAGTGTTTCTTTGATATTGCGGTTTACAAATGAAAAAAATGAATCGTATAATGTAATTTCGAAACGCACTTAAACCTCAGTGCAAAACCGATATAAGTATAGATTTGGATAGTACAAATATTTATAATTGATATTTTAATCATTCTTATAGAGCGTTGTTTGATTTATCTTTTCGGAGGAATTGTTTTGCATGCCCGAAAATTGCATACCCGGTACGATTTCCAAATTAGTTTTTGCAAATATTACTTTTTCAACCGGAAAATAAGAACCGCAACAATAAAACTTACTGCGGAAGACAGTAAAAACGGAACCGTGCTTCCGAAAGCATCCCATAAAACTCCCGCCACAATCGAACCGGTCATCATTGCCAAACCGGAAAACATTGTAAGCAATCCGATTGCCGAACCGAGATAATCCTGAGGAATCAAATCCGAAACCCAAGCTTTAATCACTCCTTCGTTCGAAGCGGAATAAATTCCGTATAACGCAAATAAAAACCAAATAATTATCATACTGGAATTCAAAGCGAATCCGAGATACACAGCAGAAAAGATGAAGAGCCCGAAAATAAATACATTTTTCTTACCGAATTTGTCGCTTACCAATCCGATAGGATAAGATACAATCGCATAAACGATATTATAGAACACGTATCCGCCAATGGCTAAAGTATCGGATGCGGAAATGTTCTTGGATTTCAAAATTAAAAACACATCGCTGCTGTTAACAAACGAAAATACAATAAACAAAACAAATAACTGTTTATATCTTTTGGGCGCAATTTGCCAAAATTCTTTGTAAGTATATTTTTTACCGGACTTTTCCATTTCGCTTTTTTTCTTTACGTCTTTAACCGTTAAAGTAAAAAGAATCGTAAGTATTGCGGGAACAATTGCCGCAATGTAAACGAATTGATAATCCACTTGGAAAAATTGAAGAAGAGCAATTGCCACTAACGGTCCAACAACCGCACCCAAAGTATCCATGCCGCGGTGAAATCCGAAAACGGCGCCGGTATTTCCGTTGGCATTTGCCGCTAAAATTGCATCGCGCGGTGCGGTTCTGATCCCTTTACCAACCCTGTCCAGCGTTCGCGATAAAACAACAGTTGATACTTTCGGGAAAAAACCCGGTAAAGGTTTTACAATAGAAGAAAGTCCGTATCCCAAAACTACAAAAATTGAACGCTTACCCAGTTTATCCGAAAGGTTTCCGAAATACCCTTTCAAAAGTCCGGCCGTTACTTCGGCAATTCCTTCTATTAAACCGACGACGGACATCGAGGCACCGAGCGTTACGGTAAGAAACAAAGGTGTTACCGGATAGAGCATTTCGCTTGCAAAATCGGTAAAGAAACTTACCAATCCGAGCAGAAAAACTTGTTTGGGTATCTTTTTAAATAGCGCCAAATTTTCTCCTTAAAACGCAAACCGCTTCGAACCGCGAAAAACGAAATTTATTAGAGTAAGAGCAAAGTTATAAAAATCAATCGATAAATTTTCCAAATATTTCGCAAAAAAAATTATTTTAGGTTGATAATTTGCTTACAACTTTTATCTTTGTAATTGATTGTTGAAAACATATTGATAAACCTTCCTTTATTAAACAGAGGTTAATTATGGAATATTACGAATTACATCCGGAAAATCCGCAAATTAGATACATAAAAAAAGCGGTTGAAGTTTTAAGAGACGGCGGAGTAATAATTTACCCTACAGATACCGTTTACGGTTTAGGATGCGACATTTTTAATAAGGAAGCACTCGACAGAATTTTTATGATTAAACACGAAGCTTATTCAAAGCTGCTAAGTTTTATTATCCCGGATTTTAAAAACATTTCACAATATGCGAAAGTATCCGATATGGCTTTCAAATTAATGAAAAAGCTTACACCGGGACCATACACGTTTGTTTTGCCCGCCGCACGGGACGTTCCTAAAAAACTTTGGACAAAGAGAAAAACTGTAGGTATAAGAATCCCCGATTGCAAAGTAACAAGAATGCTTGTGGAAGAACTTGGGCATCCGATAATAAGCACAAGTGTAACCAACCGCAAAGGCGAAATATATTTCGATCCGGAAGAAATTCAACGATTTTTTAATCCGCACGTGGATTTAATGCTGTCAATCGGAGCGTTATCCGGCCAACCGTCCACCATAATTGATTTAAGCGGCGAAGAACCGGAAATAATCCGCGAAGGCGCCGGTGACATCAGCTTTTTGGTTTAATCCGTTTCCCGGTAAGAAAAAAAAGCATTTGCTTGAGCACTGGGCATAATAATCATTTCGTTGATATTAGCATGCGGCGGTCTCGTTGCACAAAATATTACCGCCTCGGCAATATCCTCGCCTTTCAGAGGAATAAGTCCCTCATAAACTTTTTTTGCCTTTTCTTTATCACCGTAAAACCGCACCAAACTGAATTCCGTTTCGACCATTCCCGGATCAACCGTAGAAACCCTTACACCTTTACCAAGTAAATCCAACCTTAGTGAACGTGTAATTGCCGTAACCGCATGTTTTGTTGCGCAATAAACTCCGCCTCCTTTGTATGCTTCGTGTCCTGCAATCGAGCCGATATTTATTACATGCCCGCTTTTTCTTTCAACCATTCCCGGAACAACAAACCGCGTTACATACAGCAACCCTTTAATATTGGTATCGATCATCTCTTCCCATCCGTTAATATCATCTTCGAATAACGGATTTAGTCCTCTTCCCAATCCTGCGTTGTTTACCAAAATATCTATTTTTTTCCACTCGTCCGGCAACGAATTGATTGATTTCTCCACTTCGTTTTTATTTCTAACATCCAAATGAATTGTTAAAGTTTTTACATTATACTTTTTTAAAATAAAGTGCGAAAGGCTTTGTAAACGTTCTTTTCTTCTACCGGTTAAAATTACATTTGCCCCTTCGGCCGCAAAAGCTTTAGCCGTCGCTTCACCGATTCCGGATGTTGCACCTGTAATTAAAATAACTTTGTTGGACAGTTTTGTTTTCATTCTCATCCCAATAACTTTTTTGAATTAGAAATTTAATTTATTTTTTCTTAGTTTACACTACCTCCTGAGGAAAATATGTGAATTTAATTCAGATAAATTATTCTTGTTTAGAGAGGCTATTTTTTTTATATTAAAATACCTTAAAATCTTTTTTAGCCATGAATACTTACACGCGCCTAATAAACATATCGATTTTACAACAAACTGAACAAACAAATCACTTAATTTATCAACTAATATAACGAGGGAGGTATGTTAAAAAAAGCTAATCCTACAATGTTCGGCATAGTATTTTTCTTGATGTTCGCTATGCTGGGACAATTGTTAGCTCAACAGACTCTTGAGGACGTAAAAAAAGCTCGCGGCTTAAACGACGACGACGTTTTGGCGGCCGTGAAAACTTTTATGCCCCGCGGGGGTCGCGACGAATATTTTGCTTTCGTCGGTACGGGCAATTCCGGTACAATGATTGTATACGGAATTCCGTCAATGCGTATCTACAAATATGTTGGTGTGTTTTCACCGGAACCATGGCAAGGTTATGGCTACGATGATGAAAGTATACTAATGTTAAAAAAGGGATCATCCGATAATAGGATTTACTCTTATGGAGATATGAGGTATCCTGCACTATCGGAAACTAACGGCGAATACAATGGTAAATATTTGTTCTATTCCGACGGTGCAAATTCCAGAATCGCAATGTTAGGTTTGGATGATTTCGAAACCAAACAAGTTTTGCCACATCCGCTTTTCGTTAATTGCTTCCCCGGCGTTGCGGTTACCGAAAACACCGAATTTGTTATCCAATCGAGTCAGTATCCGGCTCCTTGGGAAAACAAATCGGCAGATTTGGAAAAAGAATTCGACTCAAAATTTAAATCTGGAGTTACTTTCTGGAAATTCGTAGACCCGAAAGAAGCAACGAGATCCGGTCATCACATTGGCCGTATGATCAAAGAGGAATCCTTTACCGTTGAATTGCCTCCTTTCACTTTGGACTACTTCGATACCGGACGAAAAGGAAGTAATACTTTCGTAGTAGGTTTGGCTTCCAAAGACGGCAAAAATTATGTTTATGTAATTGATTACTCGAAAATCCAAGACAAAGTTAGTTCCAGAGTTAATGAAGCAAATGTTGTTTCCACAAAAGCAGCCATCGATGCAAAAGGTCTTGCAATGATTGAACTTCCCGAAGCGGCTCGTAAAGTTAAAGTTACACCCGACGGGAAATATTTCATCACTGCAAGCGATAATGCAATGGTATTCGATTTCGACAAAGTAGCTTCTTCGATGGCAAACGGAACATTCAGCGGCAAAACAGCCGGCGATATTCCGTTAATCGATGCCAATTCGGTAATGAAAGGTAAAGTTAACATCGGTAAAGATGTTATGGATATTGCATTCGATTACAGAGACGGCGTAGTTTATGCTTCCGCTTTCAGCGATAAAAAAATCGTCCGTTGGAATTATAACGATCTAAAAACTGAAGGCGAAGTAGCACTAACTTTCAAACCTGCTATGTTAATGACTCCGCAAGGTATGTCTGCTGCGCCTCATTCCAATTATCTTGTAGCAGTCGATAAAGAAGGTTTGTACGACAATTACCCGAATGTCGGTCCGGTTCGCCCGAGTTTCCAACATTTAATCGATATCTCATCCGACAATATGAGAGATATTTACACAATGAGTTTACCTCAAGCCAATATTTACGGATCGGTTGCCGTTCTTAGAACCACAATTAAACCGATTATCAGATATGCTTTGGGTACAAACACCAGAACCGGTGAAATTTCCGATTTCAAAACAGTTGCCGGGCAAGAAAAAATCGAACGACAAGGAAACAGAGTTCACGTATTCGGTACTCTTATCCGTTCGCACATTACACCGGAAATTGTTGAAGTGAACGAAGGCGATGTTGTAACTTTCCACTTAACCAACTTGGAAAGAGCGGAAGACGAAACCCACGGATTTACGATTAACACTTACGGTAAACACGGAAGTTTCGAACCCGGCAAAACGGCTTCGTTAACGTTTGTAGCGGACAGACCCGGTGTCTTCCCGTATTATTGTACCGAATTCTGTTCGGCACTTCACTTGGAAATGGAAGGTATTCTTTTAGTAAAACCAAAGAACTGGAAAGGAAAAGTTGAGAAAGAAGTAGCATTAACCAAAGAAGAACTCGAACAATACAAAAAACAATACGAAAAGAAAATTGAAGTTATAAAACAAACCGGCGACGTTATCAACGGCGTGGTTAAATTCCTGAAAGAAAACGATTATGCAAAATATCCATACGTAAAGGCATTGGTTGAAGATGCTTTCGATCAATTGGAAAAAGGAAAATTTGCTAAAGAGAATTACGAGAAATATGCAAAAGAAGGCAAATGGAAAGATGCTTTCTTATGGGCAGAACAGTATTGGCAATATCAAGTTAAAACCGCCGATGTTGGACTGCGTGCTAAGACACTATTAGAAGAGAAA
Organism: uncultured Melioribacteraceae bacterium; assembly: GCA_964553325.1. Lineage (GTDB taxonomy): Bacteria > Bacteroidota > Ignavibacteria > Ignavibacteriales > Melioribacteraceae > BMS3ABIN04. Next base: position 91,011 of record CAZKKI010000015.1, read on the forward strand.
TTACAAGGAGGCAAATAATGAAAAAGGTAAATAAATTTATACGGAAATCATTATTGGTTACTGCCATCTTTGCTTTCTCTGCTTTATTCTTAGTTAATTGTGGAGGAGAAAAGAAATCCGGCGGTGCCGGTTTGGACGGTGCACCCTTCGGAGACGAATCCTTCGGGGATGTTGTTAAACGAAGAGGATTGAATGCCCAAGACGTATTAGCCGCAGTTAAAACCTATACACCCGATAAAATAATGGACGAGTATGTATCTCTTAACTCAGGTGGTCAAGCCGGTAACATGATTATGTATACCGTGCCTTCGATGAGAATGTTAAAATATGTTCCTACTGCCGCCAGACAACCATACAATGGTTACGGTTACAGTGTTGAAACTAAAAAAATGATGGAAACCGGATTTATCGACGGCGCCGAAATTCTCTGGGGCGATACTCACCATCCGGGATTTTCCGAAACGGACGGTCTCTACAACGGTAAATGGGCAGCTATTAACGATAAAGCTAATCCCAGAATTTACATTATCAGCTTGAATGACTGGGAATTAAAACAAATCGTTCAAAATCCGATTTTCCGTTGCGACCACGGCGGTTGCTTCTTCACTCCTAATTCAGAATTCATAATGGAAGCCGCTCAATATCCTGCACCATTAGATAGAAAATACTATCCACTTACCGAAGCAACATTCGAAAAATACTGGAGAGGCGGTTTAACTTACTGGAAATTCAACAATGAGACAGGAAAAGTAGATGAAAGAAATTCGTTTACTTTCGAATTTCCGCCGTATACTCAAGACTTAAGTGATGCGGGTAAAAACGCCAGCTACGGTTGGGGCTTTACAAATTCATTCTGTTCCGAAATGTATTTCGGTGGTATAGAAAGCGGAAGAGCTCCGTTTGAAGCCGGTTGTTCCTCCAAAGATACGGACTACTTGCATGTAACCAACTGGAAAAAAGCTGCCGAGTTAATAAAATCCGGCAAAATCAAAACCAAGAGAATAAACGGACACACCGTAATCCCCATAGAAAGCGCCGTAAAACACGGATTGCTTTATTTAATCCCCGAACCGAAATCCCCGCACGGTGTGGATGTTGATCCATCCGGAGATTACATAATAGTTGCCGGTAAATTGGATTCCCATGCTTGGGTTTATTCATTCAAGAAAATTATGGACGCCATCAAAAACAAAAAATTTGAAGGCACCGATAAATTCGGCATTCCGATCATTGCTTTGGAAGATGCTTTGCACGGAAGTGTTGAAGTCGGTTTAGGTCCGTTGCATAACCAATACGACGATCAAAAAGGTATTGTTTACACATCAATATATGTTGATTCCCGTGTTACCAAGTGGGACTACTTAAACCTCAAAGTATTGGATTATGTTAGCTCCCATTACAATATCGGTCACTTGGTTTCCGCACACGGCGACACCAAAAAACCGCATGGAAAGTATTTGATTTCTTTGGATAAACTTTCAATCGACAGATTCAATCCTGTTGGTCCGTTGCATCCGCAAAACCATCAGTTGATTGACATCGATGCGGATAAAATGAGAATCATTTACGATATGCCGTTACCGATGGGTGAACCACATTACACTGCTTTAATTAGTGTTAAGGATTTCAAATCCGTCGATAAATACGACGTAGGTACCGATATAACCACAATGAAAAAATCCAAATATTACACTGCCGTTGGAAAAGAAAGAGTGGTAAAACGCGGTAAGACCGTCGAAGTATTCGGTACTATCAACAACGGAAAAGTTACTCCGAATAACATTAGTGTTAATCAAGGTCAAAAAGTGGTCATCCATTTAACTAATCACGGTCAATCAAAACTCGACCATTATGTTTATGAAGTCTCTGCATACGACGCAATGTACAGATGGAGACCTGGAGAAACCGCTTCAATCGAATTTGTTGCGGAAAAAGCAGGTATGTTCCCGTTATTGCTCGATAAGATTCACAGTCCGGCTAACAGAGAACTTCAAGGTTACTTGGCAGTTAAATTTAACCAAGCAGCCGAAAATGCACGTTTGTTGGCATACTCGAAACGAGTTCAAGCGGATATGCAGATGCAAGCATTCAAGCCTTCCGCAATCGAAATCAAGAACTTGTTACCGGGTGAAATGGAATTCTTGAATTACGGTTGTAACGCTTGCCATAAATTCGGTTCCGAATTTAACGGTCCCGATTTGTTAATGGTTGATAAGCGTAGAGACGATAAATGGCTCAAATCGTGGATTCTTAATCCCGAAAAACATTACAGTGAACCGGATATTGAAGCAATGCGACAAAAATATAAACTCGCAATGCCTAACCAAAACGTATCCGAAAAAGATGTTGGCAAGATTATTCAATACTTGAAAGCCAAATCCGAAGCTGTAATGAAAGAGATGACAAGTAAAAAATAGAAGTAAAAACTTCTTAATTAAAGAGGCTGGATTTTAATGGATTCAGCCTCTTTTTTTTTGATACGATTATAGTTAAATTTTGAGACCAAATTTTTTTATCAACAAAAAACGGAAGTAAGCTATATGAAAAAAGTATTATCAAGTATTGTTTTTGTTATAATTTCGGTAACATTAATAGTAAATTGCGGCGGTGAAGAAAAAAAAGCTCCCGCACCTACTAAAAAAGAAACCAAACGAGTAGCCGATTTGGCTAATGGGGAAAAAATATACAATAAAGTTTGCGTTGCTTGCCATCTTACCGGTGTTGCCGGTGCACCTGCTGTAACCGACAAAGCCAGATGGGAAGAAAATGCGGCTAAGGGACTCGACGTATTATTCCAAAGCGTTAAAAACGGGGTTCCCAAAGGTAAATACGGAGTTATGCCTCCCCGCGGAACTTGTACCGATTGTTCCGATCAAGATTTGTTTGACGCTGTAAATTATATTCTAAAAACCGCCGGTGTTACGGCAAAATAATTATTTCATAAATAAATTCGGATAGAGAAATGGGAAACGCAAAGAATAGGCTTTACATGGTTTTAGCGATTTTAGGTTTAATACTTTTATTTGTTTCTTTCTATTCTCCAATGTGGTCTGTTGCATTGCAAAGTATTCAGTATCCCAAAACGATGTATCCTGAAGGAATTAAAATTTATTTCACATTCGACGGTGTTTACAACGGTTGCGAAGGTGTAAGAGAACGCGAAGAACTTGCACAAGATGTTGGCGCCGATTGTTTAATGGAAATGAACAAAATCAATCACTTCATCGGAATGTACCCGATAGTTCAAGGCGTTAACGATATTAACGAAATTGGTGAGCATGTTCCTTATCCGATTTATGCCGCTGAAAAATTAACCGAAGATGAAATTCCTCAAGCTTTGAAAATTTTGGATTTTACTCTGAGAAATTCTTTTTATTTGTTTGTTGTCTTCGGTATTCTGATACTCGTTTTTGCTTTTACAACTAAAAAGACTTTGGCATGGGCAGCCATTATACCTTCATTAATTCCTTTTTATTTTCTGGCTGTTTATACTTACTATCTTTATTGGTACGGACATAATCTCGGTTTGCACGGAGGCGGAGCTTTCGGTGGAATAAAACCGTTTATGCCCACTGTTTTCGGCGAAGGTAAAGTGGCTCAGTTTACCACCGAGTCTTATCCGGCATACGGTTTCTTTCTCGCTTTGTTAACTTTTATCGTATTAATCCTTGCGGTATTATTAAAACGTAAATCGTTACAAGAAAGCGAAAAGAAAGCTTAATAATTTTAACTATTTCGGCAGTCTTGGATATTTCATCCAAGACTGCTTTTAATGAAAGGCTTAGACTAAGTTGAGAAACTTAATAAACAAGTTTTCAATTAATCGAATTAACACTTTAACTTCATTTTCAGTTAAATTCTTTTTTGTAACAATAACTCTTTACGCCTTTTTAATCTCCCAAGCCCAAGAAAGAAAAACCGGAACTTTATACTCTTTTGAAAACCTTGTTGTAGATACCAGCAATGCGATTCCTCTTCAACCGTTGGTTGACGAAGCCTCGCCAGGCGATACGATTTTGCTTGAACCGGGATTTTATACCGGACCCGTTACAATTTCCAAAAACAACATTACTATCGACGGACAAGGGAAAGCGGTAATCTCGGGACTCGGTAAAAGATCTGTGATTTATTTAAAATGCGACAGTAGTAAAATTTTAAATTTAAAAATTATTGATTCCGGACGATCTCATGACCAAATCGATTGCGGAATCTCAATCCGTGGTAATTTTAACATAGTGGAAAACTGCAGAATAGCCGACTGTTTATTCGGACTCGATATTCAAAACGCTCATTTTAATAAAGTATTACATTGTGAAATTTCTTCGAAACTCGATAGAAATCTTGCATTCAAAGGTGATGCGATCCGACTTTGGTATTCAAAAAACAATTTAGTTAAACATAACTATTGGCATCACGTAAGAGATATGGTTGTTTGGTATTCGGCCGGAAATATATTCGAAGAAAACAAAGGTGTGGGTAACCGTTACAGTATTCATTTTATGTATTCGCATAATAACAAAATTTTGAATAACGAATTTTATAAAAATTCCGTTGGCATCTTCTTAATGTACAGCGAACAAACTTTGATGGTTGGTAATACCATTATGCAATCAAACGGAACCAGTGGAATGTGTTTGGGAATGAAAGAAACATCTTCCAATCAAATATTAAATAATAGATTTATATACTCGGCAATAGGAATTTATGTTGATGTTTCCCCGTTTGTTCCTTCAAAAATGAATACGATAGAAAATAACGAAATTGCATTTTGCGGAATGGGGGTCAAGTTTCTTTCGAACCAAGAAGGGAACCTTTTTAAGCATAATTATTTTCACGATAATCTTGCACAAGTTACCGTTGAGGCTAAAACGGCAAACCGCAATAAATGGATTAACAATTATTTCGACGATTATCAAGGGTTCGACAGAGACGGCGATAACATAGGCGATACTCCTTACCGCTTGTTTTCTTACGTTGAACATTTATGGGACTTTAACGAGAATGTAAGATTTTTCTACGGCGCTCCTATTCTTGTCATTCTCGATTTTCTGGAAAGGTTGGCGCCATTTTCTTCACCTAAGTTTATACTTGAAGATAAAAAACCGCTTTTTCATTGGGTCGGTGAATTATAATTTTTACCGATATAGTTCTTTGTAACAAATATTTACGAAATTTCAATTGGTTTTTAAAAGGATATTTTACAATTTTAGTATACATTCTCCTTCTTCTGTAATTTTAAAGACATTAAAATGAGTTCGCTATGGCAAAAGAAAAAAAAACAAATATTAACAGGCGACAGTTTTTAAAGTCAACCGCCGTAGCCGCCGCCAGTATGGCTGCTATCGGTGCGGGTGTAACTTACATTCAAAAGTATAAGCACGATGAAAACAACCCGAAACAATTGCTACGACCACCCGGCGCTATCGACGAAGATGCTTTTCTTTACGCTTGTATTAAATGCGGATTATGCGTACAAATTTGCCCCATCCATGCGATAAAATTAGCGGGAATCAACGAAGACCTTTCGTACGGAACACCTTACATTAACGCACGTGAACAAGCTTGCGATTTTTCATGCGATTCGATTCAATGTGCCGAAACTTGTCCTACGGCGGCACTGTATTTCATTAAATTTAAAGAAGCCGGTTTGAAAGCCATTGAAGAGGTACAAAAACAAGGACAAGATGCACTAAAAAATATCAATCCTTTCAAAGTTCAAGTTGTTGCTATGAAAAAAGTAACCAGAATCGGTGTGGCAAAACTTAATGAAACAACATGCCTCGCTGTTCATGGTAAAGGATTTTCCGGTACACCGAGAGGAAAAGATTTTAAAGGCGTTTTACGCCCGCAAACAATCGAATCGAGGAAAGCATATCCGTTAAGCGAACAAAATTACGAACGGGAAATTTGCGACCTTTGTGTTACCGAATGCCCGATTGGCGAAGAAGCTATCACATTAAAGAAAACAGTCAACTCCGACGGCTCGGTTAGTTATAAACCCGAAGTTTTGGAAGGATGCACTGGCTGCGGCGTGTGTGAAATGATTTGTCCTACCGAACCGGCAAGCATTGTAATTGAAGCCGGAAAGACTTACGAGGAGGTGTACTCATGAAACTATTCGGTAAAAAATCTGAACCGCTACCTCCCAAGAAAAACGAAGAAATGCCTCACAGCAAACTCGGTATGCCTTATAAAGAATGGATGGGATTAAACGAAGACAGACACAAATGGAGAAACAGAAGATGGGCGTTTTTAATCTTTATCAATCTCCTTTTTGTCGTTTCCTTCGCCCTCGATCTTTCTTTACTCGAAGGTTCGTTAAGCGGTTCCAGATTACTCGGTTTTTATTTGTTGGACCCATACAACTCATTTCAATTATTGGCTATTTCCGTTAAAACGGAGTATTTACCTTATCTTACAATGAACTTTATAATCGGCTTTTTCACAATTGTAATTTTTTATTCATTAATGGGCGGAAGATCTTTCTGCTCTTGGGTTTGTCCTTATCATTTTTTAGCGGAGTGGGCGGAAAAACTTCACGACTATCTGGTAAAAAAGAAAAAAATTAAAGAACATTCTTTTCAGCGCGGTTTACGCTATGTGTTTTGGGCGGGATTTATTATTTTAGCTTTTGCAACAGAACGTCTGGTTTTCGAAACGCTTAACCCCGTTGGAATTTTATCCAGAGCAATGATTTACGGTCCCGGATTAATCTTACTCTGGGTACTGGCAATAATTTCTTTCGAGATTGTGTACAGTAAAAGGTTCTGGTGCAGGTATGTTTGTCCCATCGGTGCAACATGGAGCGTAATCGGGAAAGTTACTCCGGTTGCCGTTAAATTCGAATTGGATAAATGCGGGCATTGCAGAAAATGCCAGGATGTTTGTCTCGTTCCTCACGAGCTTTGGTTTGTTACAAGAGGCAAAGCAACCAGCGAAAAACATTACGCCGGCTCCGATTGCACCCGTTGCGGGTATTGCGTTGATGTTTGTCCGGGCGATGCATTGAATTTCACAGTAAAAGGATTAGACAAAATCTTATGACGGAAAAAAACACAAATAACGTTTTGATCGATATAAAACATTTATCGAAATCATTTAAAAAAATAAAAGTAATAGACGATATGACCATTTCCTTCTCTTCCGACGAAAGGGTTGCACTAATCGGTCAAAACGGTGCAGGTAAAACAACATTAATCCGTTGTATTTTAGGGCAATACGTTTACGACGGCGAATTGACGGTTTTCGGACTAAACCCCCGTACGGACAGAGAGGAAATACTAAAAAGTGTTGGATTCGTTCCGCAACTTCCACCGCCGTTAAAAATGACGGTAAAAGAAATTCTCGATTTCTTTTCGGGCTTAACCGGTACCGATAAAAACGAATTCATAAAAATCAGCGAGGATTTAGGACTTTCTATAAAAAATAATTTATCGAAACCGTTTCTTAAACTCTCCGGTGGAATGAAACAAAAGCTGCTGGTTTCGTTGGCGTTGGGCAGAAAACCTAAAATTATTTTAATGGACGAACCCTCCGCCAATCTGGATCCGCAAGCTAGGGAAATTTTCTTTCAATACCTTAACGATGTAAGCAAAGATACTTTGATGATTTTAAGCAGTCATAGAATGAACGAAATTTCCACATTGGTTACAAGAATTGTTGAAATGGATTTGGGAAAAGTTACTTTGGACGAACACCTCGTAATTGCCTCCGGCTCCGAAAACAAATTCGCATATAAAATTGAATTTAAAGAAATAAACGACGATTTAAGAAACATTCTCCTCGATTGGAAATTTACCGAAGTAAACGGTAATTTGGTATGGAAATCGGAAATTAACGAAAGCGACAATGCCAAGTTCTTAAATATAATTTCACACTTTTCAGCTGTAATTAAAGATATGAAAGTAGAAAAAATGGAGACGGGAAAATGAAAAAATATCTGATTTTTGTTTTGTTGCTTTTATTCGCTTGTTCCTCCGGTCCGGATTATTCACCGAGAAAAATTAACTTCGATCGCGATGTTTGTGCAATGTGTAAAATGGGCTTAGTCGACCAAAAATACTCGGTTCAAGCAATCAATAATCACGGTGAAGTGTTGTGGTTCGACGATATCGGTTGTTTGGTGGAAATGATGAAAACCGATAAATGGAAAAACTTTGCCAAAGATTCGGTTAAAATATGGATTGGAGATGCGGAAACAGGAAAATGGATTGATGCAACCAAAGCCTATTACCGTTTCGGCGACCGAACACCGATGGGATACGGATACGGTGCTTTGGAGAAAAAAACAGCCGATTCCCTTTTCACCTTCGACGAAACGGTTAAAAGAATTGAAGAGGGAAAAACAATGCGCGAAGAATTCTTAAAAGAACACAAAATGATGCAACACGGAGATAAAGGGAAAAAGTAAATTATGAAAAACGGATTAACGCAAATTGCAATTCTCGATATAAAACAAAACTTGCGATCAAAATGGTTTTGGAGCTACAGTTTTCTTTTCGGCGGATTTGTTGCCGTTATGTTTGCATTGGGTATTACGGAATCGCAAATAATCGGATTTGTGGGATTAAGTAGATTAATGGTAACCTTCATGCAAGTTAGCATGGCAATCTTGCCCATATTTGTTCTTATTTCGACCGTGCGCTCCGTTGTAGGCGACCGCGAATCGAATGTGATGGAATATATGCTTTCATTACCCATTTCCCTTTCCGGCTATTTCTGGGGAAAATTACTCGGCAGATTCATTATCATTTTCGTTCCGGTATTCTTAGCGTTATTCGGTGCTACAATTTGGGCAACCATTACCAAAATTGATGTTCCGTGGGATATGTTCGGCGTTTACAGCTTTCAACTGGCGGCAATGGTAATTTGTTTTTTGGGAATGAGTATGTTTATTTCAACGGTTTCCCGCTCTCAAGAAATTGCAATTAGTGTTGCATTCATAATTTGGCTGTTATCGGTTGCTTTTCTCGATTTGATTTTGATGGGCATTATGTTAAAAGCCAGAATGAATCCCGATTTAATTATCGGGGTGGGAATGATTAATCCCTTACAAGTTTTCAGAACCGGAGCCTTAGCATTGTTCGATCCCGAATTAACCGTAATGGGTCCGGCTTCTTATTACATTCTGGATACTGTTTCCCGTCCTGTTTTCATAGTCTTTTCGGTAGTTTATCCTGTAGTACTGGGCGGTTTGCTTGCGCTTTGGGGGAACAAATACTTTAATAACAACGATATTCTCTAATGACTAAAAAGAAAGAAAAGTATTTTGGTAAACAAACGATATTTTTAAGTTTACTGATTATTTACATCGGTTTTATCCCGGGTTGCGGCGGAATAGGCGAGCCCGATTCCCTTCCCCATTTTGCAAATCCTCCAGACACGTTAAACATATTAAAATTGGCTAACTTTCTTTCCGAAATCGAGGAAGACAGTATAATAAATTTAAACACCACACTTAGTTCGGGTAAAAAAAGGTATATCGGAATAAAAGCCGTTCCTCAAGACGGCGACGACTTCCGCAGAATGGAATTAGATGAAGTTTATTGGCGGGGTGTAAGTGTTAAAGAAGGCGATTTCCGCGGAGCCAAGTTTCGTTCCGCCAATTGCAGCGACAGCGATTTCTCGAACAGCGATTTCAGAATTGCCGATATCCGGTGGACGGTATTCGACAATTCGATTTTACGTAACTGTAACTTTACTCAAGCACACATGTTCCATGTTAAAGTAAACTATGCCGATTTGTCCTATTCCGATTTCAGAGGCGCTAACATGTTCGGGATGGAAGGACACAATGCCAAATTAATTAATTGCAATTTCTCCGGTGCATTGATGAAGGACTCGGAATTTCTTCATTCGGATTTCACCGGAAGTAAAGGTATCAAAACAAAATTATTCCGAGCCGTTCTGAAAAATTCAAAAATCGATAGTTGCGATTTCAGCTACTGCGATTTCACCGGCGCCGGACTTGAAGGAGCTTCGTTCAAGTATTCAAGATTAAGATTTACTAATTTCCAAGGAGCTCATTTACAAGGTGTCGATTTTACAGGTGCCGATTTATTAGGTTGCAATTTCAAAGGCGCTAATTTCGAAAATACAATCTTTACAAACGCAATAAATTTACCGGAAAGCCTGGAAACAATTCTGGTCGACAGTATAGCTGCGCCCACTACGGTTAGCAAAAATATTTCAGCTCCTTAGAATATTAACGGAGGAATAAATGTTTGGGAAACTCAAACAACTATTAAACGATAAGAAATTAATCGCTTCGAAAGAAAAATGGCAAGCCAAGCAAAAGAAGGTTGAAACCGTTTCCGAATACGTTAATGCACTAATCGACCATTTGAACGAAGTAGCCTCGATTATCGCCGCAAAAAACGGCGAAAAGCTTAAAGGTAAAATATTCAGAATAGGAATTACACATCTGGTCGATAATAAACTTGTACCTCTTCCCCTCGTACGGGCAAAAGAACTCGAAAAGGTTTTTCTGGACGAATTCCTGGTTATGCCGGTCGAAGCCACTTCGTTAGGCAAATTGCTTGAAACCGGGAAAGGCGATACGATACCCGATATGGAAGCCCACCTGGCTGAAAGAGTGAAATCAATATCCTCGCAAATTGCTTTGAAGTGGGGAGTGGAATCGAATATGAGAATGCCTTACAAAACAATTAAGAATTCCGGTGTAATATTTTTTAGCGCCGATGAAAAAAACTTCTTTAACGAGGAATTGTTCGATTACATCGAATCATTAATTCCGGATATTGAGGCTTACCTGAACATTGCTAACGACTTCGATAAACTGGTTAAAATGCAAGAGGAAATGGTTAACAAAGAAGGTGACTCGTTGCATAGCAAAAAGTTGCTTCACCATTTGCAAATTATTTTGGAAAAAGAACATAATCCCTTCCCGGAAAAAATAAATTACGAACAAAAAGTGATATTAAAAGGAAACGAAGTCTCGGGAAACTTAATTAATTTGTGGAAAATCGATGAAAACAAAGCCGCTATTTTGCTATTGGAATCCGATGTTAATATTGTCGATTCGGCCCGTATGTCTTTGTATTTAAGAGGAATGTTTCTAAAAGAAACTCAACACACTCAAAATGTTGTAGAAATAGTTAAGGCTCTTGAAAAATATTACTGGGAATTTCTTGATAGCGATCCTTATCTAACCCCTACCGAAGAAGTAGTTTCCGTATTCTTAGGAATTCTGGATTTGAGTAAATACGAGCTTACTTATTCCAACATCGGATTTATTCATCCGATAATTTGTCACAAAGACGAAGGTACGGTTGATGTTTTGGAAAACACCGGTTTGTATTTCGGTAGTATGGATCAGAGTTTTACGGAAGAAACCGTTCCGTTAAAAAAAGGCGAACGTCTTTTTTTAGCAACCAGTTCTCTTTTGGAAATTCTCAAAAAAGAGCATAATGTATTCGGTACTGAATCATTGCACAAAGTAATTAAAGAGTCGCACAGTAAAAAATTAACCGAAGTGTGCCACTTAATTCACGAAACTGCCGAAGAGCTTTACAAAGCAGATAAAGAAGAATACGATGCAATTTTTGCCGCAATAGAAATATTGTGATTAACAAATAATGTTTTACAGTATAAATTAACAAAGAAGAGCCGTAGATTGAGGGAAACCAATGAAAAAAATTATCTTATACATTCTATTTTTTAATATTCTTGTACTACTTTCGTGTTCGTCCGAGAAAAAAACAACAGAAACGCAATTCAAAACGGTTGACGATATTACCGATAATATGTTATGCGAAAGTTGCGGAAATCCGTTAATAAAAAACATATCTACGATACATATTGTTAAGATGGGAAACGGTGATATACACAAATATTGTTCTTTGAATTGTTTGGCGAAAGATTGGAACAAACTGGAAGATAACGTGGAAGACGTGCTGGTTATGGATGCGAAATTCAAAATATTCTTCCCAGCGAAAGACGCTCACTATGTTATACGCGATACATTCGGAAAAAGTAAAAAACAAGTGACCGCTTATGCTTATGAAAACGCCGAATATGCTCAACGGTTCATGAAAGATTTTTGGGGAAGAGAAATTGTTTATTTCAAAGATGCAATTAAAATAATTAACTCCCCACTAAAATAAAAAAACTTGTGTGTTTCTGGCAATTAATTTTTAATTTTATGAAATAAATATTTTTTTATACTATAAAGAGATAAAAGGTATGAATAAAGACCTAAAAACCAATACCGAAGATTTTCGCGATCATATTGCAACTGTAACGGAAGAGGGTAAAAGAATTTGGGTTTATCCCAAAAAACCGAAAGGAAGATATCACAGAGCACGTGCAATTGTTGCCGCTATACTTTTAGCAATTTTGTTCCTCACTCCTTTTATTAAAGTGAACGGTCATCCTGTAATGTTGTTGGATATACTAAGCAGAAAATTTATTTTGTTTGGTATTGCACTCGGACCTCAAGATTTTCATTTGATTGTTATCTTTATAATAATGCTGGTTATTTTTGTATTTCTTTTCACCGTAGTTTGGGGTCGGTTATGGTGCGGTTGGGCATGTCCGCAAACGATATTTATGGAAATGCTTTTCAGAAAAGTTGAATATTTGATAGAAGGGGACGCACACGAACAACGGGCGTTAAACAGAGCTCCATGGACACCCAAAAAGATTTTTAAAAAAGTTTCCAAACATGTTATCTTTGGAATTATGGCTTTTCTTATTGCCAATGCGCTCCTTGCTTGGGTTATAGGAATTGATGCTTTGAAAGAACTGGCTAGCAGGCCCATTGCTGAAGTACCCGGTAAATTTACAGCCATGATAATTTTCACCGGCGTAATTTATTTCTTTTATGCTTATTTCCGGGAACAAGTTTGTACGCTTATTTGTCCTTACGGACGTCTACAAGGAGTAATGTTAGATCAAAATTCGATTGTTATTGCATACGACTACAAACGCGGGGAACCGAGAGAAAAACTCGGTAAAAATAGAAATGATAATGCAGGAGATTGTATAGATTGCCGTCAATGTGTCGATGTTTGTCCGACCGGAATTGATATAAGAAACGGCACACAGCTCGAGTGCGTGAATTGTACCGCATGCATAGATGCTTGCGACTTGGTTATGGATAAGGTTAAAAAACCGCGCGGACTTATTCGCTTTGCATCGAAAGAAGAAATTGAAACGGGTAAAAGGAAAATATTCACTCCTAAAGCTATCGGTTATTCCGTTGTTCTTACTTTGCTTATGAGTTTATTCATTTTCTTACTTGCTACAAGATCTGATTTCGAATTGTCAATCGTTAGAACCGCCGGTTTACTTGCACAAAATCAACCGGGCAATAAAATAAGTAATTTATACGACGTTAAGATAATCAACAAAACATTCAACGAAATGCCGGCTCAACTTAAATTGCTGGATATACCGGGTGAAATCAGAATTGTAAACGGCGATTTACTGGTTAAACCCAGCGATATTGCGGAAGCCAAAGTTCTAGTAATATTACCAAAAGAAGCGGTAAAAACTATTTCGATGCCGATTAAAATTGAGGTTTCGGCTAACGGGAAAGTGCTTGATGTAATGAAAACAAATTTCTTGGGTAAAGTAGCCGGGAACAGAAGATGAAAATTTCTTGGGGAGTTGGAATAGCTATAACGATTATCATTTTTACTCTGATTTCGGTTTCTTTTATCGTCTTCTCATTTTCACAAGATGTAAACCTGGTAACGGACGATTATTATGCAAGGGAATTGGCATATCAAGATCAGATTGATAAAGAAAAACGAACCCGGGAATTACCTGAACAATTAAAAATTTCGGTAGATAAAAACAATATTTTTCTACAGTTCCCCAATATATTTTCAGGAAAAAACATCGAAGGAACAGTTCACCTTTACCGTCCGGCAAGCAGACATAAAGACGCCTTATTTTCCATTGCCGTAAACGACAGCAACTTATTTGTGATTCCCACCGACACATTGATTGAAGGAATGTGGCGTGTTAAAGTTGATTGGATGGTTGACAGTACGAGTTACTATAACGAAAAAATTATAATGGTCAGATAAAATGGAAGTATGGACCGGTTTCGTAATCGGTTTCTTCGGAAGTTTTCATTGCGTGGGGATGTGTGGACCAATTGCTTTGGCCCTACCGATAGGTAAAGGTTCTAATTTTCAGCTCGTTTTAAGTCGCCTACTATATAACCTCGGGAGGGTTTTTACTTATTCGCTTTTCGGGGCTCTGTTCGGTTTTTTCGGTAAAGGTTTAACTTTTGTCGGATTTCAAAGATACGCATCCATAATACTCGGTGCATCCATTCTCGTTTATTATCTCATGCCCAACAAATATAAAGGTCGCTTAGCTTACACTAAACCTTATCAAATGCTAAGCGGTTTTGTAAGAAAAGCTTTTATAAAATTAACAAAATCCGGCTCGCCTTCCACATTGTTTTTATTCGGTATTATAAACGGATTTCTTCCGTGCGGGTTTGTTTACGTTGCGCTTGCAGGTGCAATAACAACCGGAAATTTTTTAACCGGCGCCGCGTTTATGGCTTTGTTCGGTTTGGGAACCACACCAATAATGTTTATAACATCTATTGCGGGAAAATTTCTTAGCGTAAACTTAAAGAGAAGAATGAACAAATTGATTCCGGTATTTGCGGTAATTCTTGCTATTCTGTTTATACTCAGAGGGCTAAACTTGAATATTCATTATATCAGTCCGAAAATAACTAACGATGCTCTTGTTCAACCGCAGTATTGCGATCCTCAACTTTCTAACGATTAACGGTTAAATTTTTCGCTTATTTTGGAAATTTATAATTAATTTAAATCACAAGAAACTAATCTTTTCAAAAAAATAAAATCAACAACGTGAAGAAATTAAAAATATTAATCATCGGTGCGGGTAAAGGCGGAACTTCAATACTAAAATTATTTCATTCCGTAGAAGATGTAAGAATCATAGGTGTTATTGATATTGACAGAAAAGCCCAAGGAATAAAATTGGCAAAAGAGCTCAAAATTCCTACCGGTACCACATGGAAGAAGCTTTCCCGGAATCCCGGTTTGGATATTATTATCAACGTAACGGGCGACAGAAAAGTTCAAACGGAGTTGGAAAAGATAAAATCTAAAAACGCAGAAATTATTAATGGAAACAGTGCGCAATTAATCTGGAAGCTTATTCACGAATACCAAATAATGGGAAAGTATAAAGAAAGATATTTCACTACAAAACGAGAATTGGAGAAATTTACCGAAGACGCAAATTTTATTGTCGGGCGTTCCCCTCAAATGCAAGAAATAAAAGAATTAATCGCAAAAGTAGCCCCTACGCCAACAACAGTATTGTTGCGCGGAGAAACGGGAACAGGCAAGGAAATGATCGCCCGCGCTCTTTATAAATCGAGCCATCTTAGCGACAAACCTTTGGTAACGTTAAATTGCACGGCATTAACACCGTCGCTTATGGAAAGCGAACTATTCGGTTATAAAAAAGGAGCGTTTACTGGTGCCGATAACGACAGAACTGGATTGCTCGAAGAAGCCGACGGGGGCACAATATTTTTAGATGAGATTGGAGATATGGATCTCGAACTACAAGCCAAATTGTTGCGTTTTCTCCAAACAGGTGAAATCAGGCCTGTCGGTTCGTCAAAAATTAAATATGTAAAAGTACGTATTATTGCAGCTACCAACCGGGATATCGAATCCGCAATTCATAACGGAAAATTCCGCAAAGATTTATTTTACAGATTTAATACGTTTACAATTAATTTACCACCGTTACGTGAAAGAAAAGACGATATACCATTTTTAGCCGAACACTTTTTGAAAATCGCCGAAGTTAAACTCAACAAGCATGTAAAGAACATTTCCGATTCCGCCATTCAAATTCTTTTACAATACGAATGGCCGGGAAATATACGGGAGTTAAAAAACGTTATAGAAAGAGCGGTAATACTCTGTAACGGTAACACTATTATGCCAAGACATTTATCGCTAAATTTAAAATCGAAACGCTCCGGATCTACCAAAACCACCGCGATAATTTCTAACAAATTTAAACCCGCAAAAGAAATTAACAAAAGTATGTTAATTGAATTTATAAAAAAAGCCGGAGGCAATATAAGCGAAGCTTCAAGGCTTTCGGGAATTCCCCGCCGGACATTCTACAGATGGATGAAAAAATGCGGAATTAAAAAAGAAAGCATTTCTTAATAGTCGCAGGTCATTTATCAATACAATAGTGTGCCAATCGTGTGCCACTGAAGATTGGCACGTGTCATTACATTGACAATGGCACAGCCTTTCCATAAGCCACGAAGTCCATGTTCTTGTAATCCGTTAATTTATAATCGGTTATAGCATCCGTACTACAACATAATATTTTTGGTATGCCTTTTGCTTTTATACCGTAAACTAATTTTGCGAGCGATAAAATGCATAAAGAAACAATTTCGACCAAAGTACAATCCCAACTCGATAAAAAAGCGGTTTCGGTTATAAGAAGTTTGATTTTAGACGGAACCCGCAAGGCAAATTCGGGGCACCCGGGTGGTGCAATGTCTTCCACGGATTTTGCTTACGTACTATTCAAAAACTTTTTGAAATACAGTCCAGACAACCCCAATTGGTTTAATCGCGACAGATTTATACTATCGGCGGGGCATGAATCCATGCTTCTTTATTCCCTTTTAACATTAATTGGGTATTTGTCCGTTGACGATTTAAAAAAATTCAGGCAATATAAAAGTCTTACCCCCGGACATCCGGAAAATACGTTAACACCCGGCGTTGAAGCCACATCGGGCCCTCTTGGCCAAGGAATATCGATGGGCGTTGGTATGGCAATTGCCGAAATTATTTTACGGAATATGCTTGGCGCAAATATAGTTAATCATTTTACGTATGTACTCGTAGGAGACGGTGACTTGCAAGAGCCAGTTTCGCTTGGTTCCTCCGCTATTGCAGGGCATTTGGGTTTGGGCAAATTAATCGTCTTTTACGATAAAAACGACATTCAGATTTCGGGAGCAACCGGAAGAGCCGACAGTTCCGATATTGCCGGGATATTTAAAAGTATGGGATGGCATGTAATCAAAATTGACGGACATAACCACAAAGAAATAAGCGATGGAATTCGTTCGGCCCGAAACGAAATTGAGAAACCATCTTTAATAATCGGTAAAACTACTATGGGCAAAGGGTTGGCAACAAAGGAAGGAGAAGCTTCAACACACGGAGCTCCTTTGCCTCCCGAAGAAATTGCCGCTACTAAAGAAAAACTCGGACTTTCACCGGATGAAAATTTCTATCTGCCTAATGATGTATTACAACACTTCAGAACAAGATTTCCCGTACTGAAAATAAAAGAGGAACAATGGAATGACACGGTTAATTTTAAACTAAAAACCGATGAGGATTTCAAAAATTTATGGGATTTAATTATCTATAATAAAATACCTGCAAATTTGAAATTCCCCGAATTTTCTATTGAAGAAAATATTGCCACACGTGCCGCATTCGGCAAAACTTTGGAGGTATTAGCAGATCAAATCCCAAATATCGTTGGCGGTTCTGCCGATTTGGAACCTTCAAATTCGACAAAGGGTTTTGCTAAAAAAGCAGGCGATTTTAACAAAAGTAATTATTTCGGAAGAAATTTTGCCTTTGGTGTAAGAGAATTTCCGATGGGCGCAATATTAAACGGCATGGCGCTTCACGGTGGTTTGAAACCGTTCGGCGCTACATTTCTGGTATTTTCCGATTACGAGCGACCTGCTCTCAGACTTTCGGCAATGCAAAAATTACCAGTGTTACATGTATTCACTCACGATTCGTTTTACGTTGGCGAAGACGGACCCACTCACCAACCCGTTGAACATTTAGCTTCGCTTCGCGCTATACCCGAATTATTGGTTATCCGGCCGGCAGATGCAACCGAAACTGTTGAAGCAATGAAAATCGCGCTCGAACAAAAAGACAGGCCAATTGCTTTAGTTCTTACCAGACAATCATTACCGGTTATCGATAGAAATACTTATTCGAGTGCGGATAATCTGAAATACGGCGCTTACATTTTGAAAGACAGCATTAATACCCCGGATGTTATTATAATTGCCACCGGTTCGGAAGTTCATTTAGCGTTGGAAACCGCCGAAAAATTAAACAATCATTCGGTGCGCGTAGTAAGCATGCCTTCGGTAGAGTTATTTGAAAAACAAGATGAAGAATACAAAAATAAAATACTTCCGCCCGCCGTAACAAACCGTGTAATTATAGAAGCCGGTTCAACCTTCGGATGGTACAAATATGCGGGGGATAACGGGATTGTTTACGGAATAGACCATTACGGAGATTCGGCACCGGCAAGCGCTCTTAAAAAAGCATACGGATTCACCGCCGATAATCTTGCTGACATTATTAATTCTAATTTTTTTAATTGAATAGAATTCCGTTTACCATATAAAATTAACCAAAAAATTGGAGGTAGAATGCCGTTAACAACACCGAAGGAAATGTTTGAACATGCATATAAAGGTCAATATGCCGTCGGAGCTTTTAACGTAAACAACATGGAAATTGTTCAGGGAATAATGGAAGCCGCCGAAGAAGAAAATTCACCGGTAATCTTACAAGTTTCCGCAGGTGCGCGAAGGTATGCCGGACATAATTATATCGTCAAAATGGTGGAAGCCGCAACCGAAAATAGTCCGGTCCCCGTTGTATTGCATTTGGATCACGGTGCTAATTTCGAAATTTGCAAAGAAGTAATCGACGGTGGTTTTACTTCCGTAATGATCGACGGTTCACATTTTCCCTTCGAAGAAAATATTCGTCTAACAAAAAAAGTAGTTGATTATGCAAAAGAAAGAAACGTGTGGGTTGAAGCCGAATTAGGACAACTTGCCGGTATTGAAGATGACGTTGTTGCGGAAAAAAATGTTTTTACGGATCCTGACCAAGCGGTGGAATTTGTAGAACGAACAGGTTGCAACTCACTTGCAGTAGCTATAGGAACAAGTCACGGCGCTTACAAATTCAAAGAGGAACCCAAACTCGATTTCGAACGGTTGAAAAAAATTACCGAGTTATTACCGGATTATCCCTTGGTTTTGCACGGAGCTTCTTCCGTCCCGGAAGAGTTTGTTAATATGGCTAACTCGTATGGCGGGAAAATTGCAGGTGCAAAAGGCGTACCGGAACACATGCTGAAAGAAGCGGCTAAACTGGGTGTTTGTAAAATTAATATCGATACGGACATTAGATTGGCTATCACGGCAACGCTCCGCAAAACTTTGTATGATTTACCTTCGGAATTTGATCCCAGAAAATTCTTGGGACCTGCTCGCCAAGCGGTGAAAAATATGGTTCAACATAAAATGCGGTTTGTTCTCGGAAGTACGAATAAAGCTAACGTGTAAAAATTCAATATGAAATATTCTTTAACTTTTAATTTTTTAATATGATTAAAATCGCTCCGTCAATACTTGCAGCCGATTTGTTAAAACTGGAAGAACAAATTAAACTCGTTGCCGAAAACGGTGCGGATTATATACACATTGATGTAATGGACGGACATTTTGTGCCCAATTTAACTTTCGGAACAAATATGGTTAAAGCAGTAAAGCGGATTACGGAAATTCCGTTGGATGTTCACCTTATGATATCGAACCCCGATTCATACATCGAAGACTATGCAAAAGCTGGAGCAGACATTTTAACAGTTCATCAGGAAGCATGCACGCACTTGCACAGAACAATACAAATAATTCACCAAAACGGTATGAAAGCCGGCGTTGCGCTTAATCCGGCAACAACCGTGGATACTCTTGCTAACGTTATTTCCGAATTGGAGCTTATTTTAATCATGACGGTAAACCCGGGGTTTGGCGGACAAAAATTCATTAAAGAAGGATTAAACAAAATTAAAAAAGCACGGGAAATAATTGACGAAACAAAACCGGAAATATTATTGGAAGTAGATGGCGGTGTAAATCCTCAAACGGCAAAAGACATTGCTAAAAACGGAGCAAATCTTTTGGTAGCCGGTAGCGCGGTTTTTAAAAAACCGGATATTTTGAAAGCTATGAACGAAATCAAAAAAGTTGCCAATAATGCTTATTAATCAAACAAGAGGTAAAATGAGTAAAGAAGCTCCACAAAGAAATTTAGGATTGGATTTAGTAAGAGTTACCGAATCCGCAGCGCTAGCCGCTTCTCGATGGCTTGGGAGGGGCAACAAAGAAGCGGGCGACGGTGCCGCAGTTGAAGCAATGCGTTTCAGCTTCGGTTATATCGATATAGACGGAAAAGTCGTAATCGGTGAGGGAGAGAAAGACGAAGCTCCAATGCTGTACAACGGCGAGGAAGTTGGTACGAAAAAGGGACCGGCTATGGATGTTGCGGTCGATCCCGTTGAAGGAACCCGGTTACTCGCATTCGGAAGACCTAATGCAATATCCGTTATTTCAATTGCACCAAGAGGAGCAATGTTTAATCCCGGTCCTTCTTTTTATATGAAAAAACTCGTTGTTCCTCCGGAAGCAAAAAATGTTGTGGATATAAACGCGCCCGTCGGAGATAATTTAAAAAATACCGCAAAGGCTCTTGGAAAAGATGTTGACGATTTGGTTGTGTTTTGCCTGGAAAAAGAACGGCATAAAAATTTAATTGCAGAAATCAGGAAAACCGGAGCCCGCGTTCAACTTAATACCGATGGAGACGTTGTTGGGGCTTTAATGGCTGTTACACCCGATTCGAATGTTGATATTATGCTGGGAACCGGAGGAACACCCGAGGGGATTTTAGCGGCTACGGCAATTAAAATTATTGGTGGGGAAATTTTAACCAAATTCGACCCCCAATCGGAAAAAGAAAAAAAAGCACTGATAAATGCAGGATATTCGCTCGATACAATATTAAACGTGAACGATTTGGTAAAAAGCGACGACATATTTTTTGCCGCAACCGGAATTTCGGGAGGTTCCTTCTTGCAAGAGGTCAGATTAACCGGCAAAGGTGCAATTACACACTCAATTGTCATGCGGGGGAAAACCGGTACCATACGATACATCGAATCTCATCATTCGTTCGAAAAATTAATGAAAATTAGTGCAATACAATACGATTAACAAATAAATTTTTTAACAAAAGAAAGGAAAAACAATATGGATCAATCCAGTAGATACACAAATCTGAATTTAAGCGAAAAAAAATTAATTCGAGACGGCAAACACGTTTTAGCATATTATAAAATGAAACCGAGCGGAAAATATTATAAAAATCCGAAATCGAAAAAAGATTACTTGGCAGCCGCGGCGCATTTTGCGGCTGAGTCATCCACCGGCACAAACGTGGAAGTAAGCACAACGGACGATTTTACCAAAAGTGTAGACGCAATTGTCTACGATATCAATCCGCAAAAAGAAGAAATGAGAATAGCTTATCCAATCGAATTATTCGATAGGAATATTACCGACGGAAGGGCTATGATAGTTTCATTTTTGACTTTGGCAATAGGCAATAACCAAGGAATGGGAGATATTGCATATGCTAAGATGCACGATTTCTATATTCCTCCGAAATATTTGGCTTTGTTCGACGGTCCATCTAAAGGCATAGCGGATCTTTGGCGTACTTTGGGGCGACCGGTTGTTAACGGAGGATTTATTGTCGGAACAATTATAAAACCCAAATTGGGTTTACAACCCCAACCGTTTGCCGATGCGTGTTACGATTTCTGGTTGGGCGGCGATTTCATTAAGAACGACGAACCTCAAGGAAATCAAGTATTCGCCCCGATGAAAAAAACAATTCCTCTTGTTGTAGATGCAATGAAAAGAGCGCAAGATAAAACGGGGAAACCGAAATTGTTTTCCGCTAATATTACCGCGGACGATCCGTTTGAAATAATTGCCCGGGGCGAATATATTTTGGAAGAATTCGGCGAATTTGCCAGTCACGTTGCTTTTTTAATTGACGGTTATGTAGGTGGACCAGCGGCAATAACAACCGCGCGAAGACACTTCCCCAATCAATTCCTGCACTATCACAGGGCCGGACACGGTGCGGTTACTTCACCTTCTTCAAAAAGAGGTTATACAACACTTGTATTGTCCAAAATGGC
>CAZKKI010000016.1:0-6098 GCA_964553325.1 uncultured Melioribacteraceae bacterium
GCATAAAACGCAGGAATATCAGTAGCCCTACTTGCTGAAATAATTACCGGTGCTTGTGCATCAACAATCTTATTATCTTCTGTTTTAATTTTTATTTTTTGCCACATATCAAAAATAAATTTGTGAAGTACAAGGGCACAATACCCCCATTTACTAAAAATAAAAGTAATAATTTGTTTTTACTATTGCAACAAGTTTGTCTTTTCTTTTACATGATTTCAAAAGA
Source organism: uncultured Melioribacteraceae bacterium (assembly GCA_964553325.1). GTDB lineage: Bacteria > Bacteroidota > Ignavibacteria > Ignavibacteriales > Melioribacteraceae > BMS3ABIN04. The sequence goes on from CAZKKI010000016.1 coordinate 227, forward strand.
TGCTATTGATATTAATGTACTGCCCAATCATAAAAGAAAATAGTAATAACAAGAAAGAGGAAATCAAGCGATTTTTTAGTTTTAAAATATTTTCAAATTTGTTAATATGTATAAGTTCTTTCTAAATATTCTAATTGATTGCTTAATAGCCATAAATATCTTGTCTTAGTGTTTTCTTTTCGTAGGATGATTACATTTTAGTATTCTTACAATCGTAGAGCAGCATAATTTATTGTTATGCTTATTACGATACTGCAAGCTAAAACTGCTTTTCTTTCAATCTTATTCATGTAGGGGAGTTAATGAGTTATTGCCGTAAATTATTTTCATGTATGCAATCAAAGTATATCTAATTGCTTCTTAAAAACGACAAAGCCCGAATAAATCGGGCTTTTAATTTTTTACGGCCAATCTTTAACACATCTTACGCTTGCGGCGTGTTTTTTTTTCATTACATCGGAAAACTCCGTATTATCGCCCTCTTGAAGTTTAAAAACTGTAGCTTCAGTATTATCATCGGCGTTTTCCGTAATTGTCCAAAAGTAACCGTAGGTCTCACGATAATTATATTCGTCAACGTTCGTACCATGTCCGTGGTAACCACCGAGAATAGCGTCAAATCCGCTAACGTTCGTCCCGCTGTGACTACCGCTTCGCTTTAACTCGTGTCCGCTGTTTCGTGCATATTCAAGCAATTCTTGATATTCTTGTTTTGTAGGCAAACGCCAACCGTCCGGACAAGCAATTTTCGCTTTTTCCCAAATATAAAGTCCTCCGTATTTAGTACAATTGCTAGTACTATCATGGTAACAATATTTCTTTTTTGACGTTGACCCGCCGTCTTCTTGTCCATTTGCATCAACACGTGTTCCGGTGTTAATATTGTCCCTAATCCAACATTTATTGCCAATTACAATGGTTGCATAGTAATAATTATCATCGTCGTCTTCGTGTGGACCAGAGCTATCGTAAACTTTTCCGCAATCTGTTCCGCCTGCGGTTTCATCATAAGCTATAATCCTTATTTTCAGCGTGGCGTTGTTGTTGGAAAAATCGAATGTAACGGTTTTACCTGTTCCGGTCGAAATATTTTCCCCGATATCTCCCGTTGCCGTTCCGTAATTATAGCCCCAAGAACTTCCGCCGTCAGTTGAGACTTTCATCCTAATAGTTACCGTAGATTGCTCCGAATCGGTTACATCGTATGTTACGGTAACGTGTGCACCGTCGTAATTAAATGAAACGTTCGAAACGACGGGGCTTGTATTTTGCGCAAAATAAAATGACGAAACGAATAAAACCGCCGCAAATATTTGTATAATGTTTTTCATATCGTCTCCTATTTAATTAAAATCATTTTTCTCGTTGAAACAAAATTCCCCGTCCGCAAAGTGTAAAAATAAATTCCGCTCGGTAAATTGCTTGCGTCGAATCGGGCTGTGTAATTTCCCGGTGCTTGTTCTTTATTTACAAGCGTTGCGACTTTTTCTCCTAATGAATTAAACACTTGTAGAGACACAGCATGCTGTGTCTCTACTCCGTTTTTCGCGGGTAGAGAATACATAATCGCCGTTGTGGGATTAAACGGATTCGGGTAATTTTGTAAAAGGGCGAAATTAGTGGGGCTACCCACGTTTATCTCAACGATATTAGAATATTCGAATGAACCGTCCAAATCAATTTGTTTCAATCTGTATGAATACTTTCCGCTTGCATTTACGTTATCGGTAAACGAATACGATTTTGGTGAGTTGCTGTTTCCGGCTCCTTCAACAAAACCGATTGTTTTCCAATACGAATGCTGCACACCGGACTCCGAACGCTGAATTTCAAATCCGTAATTATTTATTTCGGTTGCTGTTTGCCAGTTCAGCTCAATCGAGTTGTTCGTCCCAAGTAAAATATTAAAAAATGACAGTTCTACAGGTGTAGCTTGTTCAGACGATTCGCCTACTCCGATTCCCCCGAATAATTTGCCCGCGAAGAACAACAATAAAGAAAATGTTAAAAGTTTTGATTTCATTTTAACCTCTTCGTTGTTTTTGTCGTTCAAAATATATAGGTATAAAGGTCTAATTACAATTTGTTGATGTCCTAATTTCCGAAATCAAGACAATTTTTAGGGTCCGAGAGCTATATTACGGAAAATTTTTTTGACTTCATCGATTGTTTGCGGTTTCGAAACGACGTACATATTCCTGTCCAACAGAAACATTGTCGGAGTGGCATAAATGAAATAATCCCGCGCCGCTTTGCCTTCCCAGCCTTTCAAATCCGAGAGATTCGTAAAATTCATCTTGTACTTTTTTATTGTGTTAATCCATTCGGTTTTTACGGTATCTATCGACACGGCGACGACCTCGATCTTTTTCTTTTTTTGAGCGTTGTAAAGTCTTACCAATATCGGCAAATTTTTCCTGCAATGAGGGCACCAACTTGCATAGAAAAGGACCAGTGTTCGTTCGGCTTTTATTTCGGATAAATCGACAACTTTGCCCGCCGTGTCGGGTAAAACGATGTTCGGAGCTTTCATCCCTCTGCCGAGATATTTCGCCTGATCGATTCTTTTCCTCAAGGATTTTTTTAACTTTTGCCTGATGTTCAAGTTGTCTTTTACGAAATAATTTTCCACGATGCGGTCAACTAACAAGTCAAAACCGTAATCGGAGAAACCTTTTACCAAGTATCCCGCGATGTATTCGTAAACCGCTTTGTTCGTGCGAGCCTTGTTCAAAAGCGTATCCACGGCTTTTTCGAACTCCTTTGCCTGCGAACGGCTGGGCATGTAATAGCTTAAATACTTTATCGTTTTTTTTGCGAACAAATCGGAGCGGAGCAAATCCTCATCGCCGAAATCCACATTGTCCAAAGCATGTGCTTTTAAGTATTTCCGTTCGAGCGTGTCGGGAAGATTCCAATTTATCGCAAGAGGTTTGGCGGAACGAATATAACGGGCTGCGAATGAAGAGGGATTTGCTTGAGCCGTGGAGTCCGTAAACTCGAAATACTCCTTAGATATTTCATCGAATTTTCGAATTGTCGTTCGATAATAATCGTCCTTGTCGGGATAGTTTTTCAGTACAAGTTTTAATAATTCGGCTTTCTTCTTATAAGAGCGGGTTTTTTTCAAAAATTTATAGTAAAGTTTGTTGGAAGAAGAATTGATGATTTTAAGGCTTTTATCAAGACTATCATAATCGGCATGTATTTCGAGATTTTTCCCGTCTGCAATGAATTTTATAAAATGATTCTGTGAAAACTGTAATTTGTAAATACCGACAGGCAAATTCCGGGTAGAGAATTTCAGCGAGTCGTTTTTAGTGGAAAAAGAATCTATCGGAGTTTCATATTCCCCTTCCGTTGCGAACAATACTGCTCTCGTCGGTATCTGTTTTATGATAAAAACCGCCTGTTGGGCAAAAATGTTTGTGGTTAAGAAAAGTACGCAGAATACGGCTATAATATTCGTAATAGATTGCACTGAGGAAATTGTTTTATTCATGTAATTTTCCCTTGTGAAATTTTCAAACTGTTAACTTGCTTCGATTGAACAGTTTCTTCGATTTCGTCCGCTTTTTTCAAAAATCTCTTTGCAGATTGTCTGTAAAAGGAGGGAGTAACGCCCATAAATTTTTTAAAAGCCTGATTAAAAACAGAGCGGGATTTGAATCCGCAAAGCTGTGCGATTCCTTCGAGAGAATAATTATCGTATTCGGGAATTAAAAGCAATCGCGAAACTTCTTTCACGCGAAAATTATTAACGAAATCGGGGAAATTTGTGTCGTATTTTTTATGAATAACTTGCGATAAATGTTTGGAGCTTACGTTTAGTTCCACGGCAAGTTTTTCCAGTGTCAAATCGCTTTGTAGAAATAATTTTTCCTCGTTCATTTTGGTTTCGAGAATTTCGTAAAGGTGCTCGTGAGTTTCTTCTTTCTCTTTTTCATTTGATGGTATTGCCTTGCTTTTTCTTTCCTTTTTACTAAGCGCCTCTTCTTTTTGTAAAGAATCCACGTGCATTCTGATTAATTCCAAATAAGCTTTTTTATTTTTTCTGTACATTATAAGAGTGATCGCGGAAGATATTACCAAAATGAAGGCGATTATTAAAGTATAACGAATGATAAGATTTTTCCTTTCCAGAGCCGCATCTTTAAAGGCAAGTGCTTTGTCTTTTTTCTCCGTTTCATATTTAATTTGCAATTCGTGCAATTGCTCCGTGACGCGTTCGTTCAGCAAAGAATCTTTTAACACAGTGAACCTTTGATGATATTCCAACGCCTTTGAATAGTTTTTTTTATCTTTGTAAAGAAGCGAGAGATTCCCCAGTGCATTTGCATATTGTTCTTTCAGATTGTTTTTACGGGCAAGTTCTAACACTTGGCGCATAATTCTATCCGATTTTCGGTAACGCTTCAGCATACGTAAGGCATTTGAATAATTTGTCATTGCTTCGAGTTGCAACTGCAAGTTATCAGTGTCGCGAGTTAAGTCCAATGCAATTTTTCCGAAGCGAGCGGCGCTTTGATATTTTCGCGTTGCATTATATACGTAACTCAATGAATTAGCGGCTACGGCTTTGTAAAATTTGTTTTCCGTAGTGTTGAAAAGTCGTATTAAATTCGTCTCCGCTTCACTCAGTCGTCCTTTCTGTGCATAAGCAAGGGAGAGGTTCAAAAGAGTTCTCGAAATTTCTTCTTTATCATCACCTTCTTTTGCAATTTCATAAATACGTTTGAAATATCTTATCCCTTCCTTGAAAGAACCTATTTTAATGTTTGCGATTGCCAAATTGTTCAGTATATCTTTTACCAATTCCTTGTCTCTTTGTTTTTCGGCAAGGTTCAAAGCTCGTATGTAATAAAAGGAAGCCGTATCATAATTGCCCGTCGTCATAGATTTTATCCCCATGTTATTTAAATACCGAATGTATATCGGATTTAACGAATCGCCGTGCGTGAGCGCTTTGACCTCTGAAAGATATTTTTCGGCTTTATTGGGATTTATATCCGAATAAAGTTTGGCTAAGGAAAGAAAAATAGATGCTCTTTCGGAATCGGATTTTGCCGTTTGTATTTTGACAAGCAGGCTGTCTTTCTCTTTGTCTAAAACGGTATCGGAAACGACATCTTGTGCCGTCGGTTTTATTACTTCCGGTAAAAAGAGGAGGATAAGAAACGGAAGCAAAAGGATCTTTTTTATTTTTTCACCTTCGAATTTCATATTACAAAAATAATATTATTCTTTTTCTAAGATAAGAAAGTCCGGAATTTTCCACATCAAAATTTTTAGGGAAAATGTGAAGTGAATCACATCTTATTTTGCACTGGGACAAAGGATGTAATAAAAAAGCCGGATTGCTCCGGCTTTTCCTAATTGACAATTCTTATTTTTTTTATTTTAATAAAATCATTTTTCTCGTACTAAGAAAATTACCTGCACGTAAAGTATAAAAATATATTCCGCTAGGCAATTTGTTTGCATCAAATTGTACGGAATAATTGCCGGATATTTGTTTTTTATTTACGAGTGTCGCGATTTTTTGTCCGAGTGTGTTGTAAACGGTTAACGCGACGTTTACGACAGATTGCGTCGTCGTTTCACTCCTCGCAATGACATTTGGAATTGAGTACGAAATCGTTGTTGTCGGATTAAACGGGTTCGGATAATTTTGTGAAAGAATAAATTTGTCCAACGTGGTTTCGTTATTTTCGACATTATTCGGGCGATTTGGAGTAAAAAGATTGAACTCCGACATTGTTGTCCAATTGTTGCCGTTAACTTCGGAAAGGGCAACGAACCTAACATATTTTCCTCGTTTCGCCGTATCGAAAAAAATGCGGCGAACTCGCGGAGTGTTACAAAATGCACC
>CAZKKI010000017.1:0-4209 GCA_964553325.1 uncultured Melioribacteraceae bacterium
CACTCACGCAGTCAAAATATGCGTTACGTCAAAACTACCCGAACCCGTTTAACCCGACAACAACGATAGTTTATTTTCTACCCGTAACACGGGGCGTAGAGACACAGCATGCTGTGTCTCTACAAATATTTAATTCATTGGGACAAAAAATCGCAACACTTGTAAACAAAGAGCAAGCTCCGGGAAATTACACCGTGCAATTCGATGCAAGCAAACTGCCGAGCGGAATATATTTCTACACTTTACGCGCAGGTGATTTTGTTTCAACGAAAAAAATGATTTTGATGAAGTAAGATTATTATCAGATTTTTTATTTAGGGCTGATTGAACTGGATTATCTGTGATTTATGTCAGTTTGTAAATGGAATAATAACCGTCAATTCACACAGCGCTACAGATTCCTTCTCTCGCAATTCAGCGGGATCGGAATGACAGTAATATTCGAATCGTTGCAAACGAGCAAAAACTGAAAATTTTTAATCAGTAATTGTTCGTCCTCTTTTTGTCGGTTCAAAATAATCGCTTTGTGCGATATTTTGTTTTTTAAACCTTTTCTTTGTTCTAATTGTCATATATATGGAAATTATAAGATTTTCCGAATTTTTGTTTCTTTGTAAAATTTCCTCGAAAAATATCATAAACTTTTTGGGGTTCACGATGCACCTGAATAAATTAAAGAACCGAATAGATTTTTGTCCTGTTAATTGTTTTTCATCCCGAATTTTCTTTCTTGTAATTTTTCTAATGATTTACAATTCAAATTTTCTTTTCGGCAAAACATACTATATTAATAACACTTCTCCGGTCGCAAGCGATACAAATTCCGGCACATTTGAATTCCCTTGGGAAACAATTCATAAGGCAAACAGGGCAGTCGTTGCAGGCGATACGGTAATTGTGATGGCCGGTGTTTATCATGATTGGATTTCCCCCGATGCTAACGGAACACCGAATAATTGGATCGTTTACAAATCGGAGCCGGAACATGAAGCAAAATTAAACGGTTATGTTAATCTTATCGACGTAATCGCTGAAGGTTCAAATTGGGAAAGGGATTATTCTTTTAACGGGAATGTTTGGAAAGTAGAATTGATTAGCTCTGCTTTTTCGGAAGCATGGAAAGATGGAGAACGAATGCCGTTTCCCTTCCCTTATCCGTGTGATACGTTGGAATTTTCCGAAGGCTTTAGTTTTGTGGATTCTGCAAAACATTTGTATGTTTGGCTTGCGGATGGCGATTCGGCGACGGCTCATGAGTGGAATATTACGTTAAAAAGCGGAGTATGGTTTATCGCTTCGATCGGGGAAATGAATAAATATGTGGAGGTTAACGGATTTGTTGTTGAAAATTACGGGTTGGCGGGAATTTCGGTTCAAAAAAATTATGTTAAAATAATTAATAATGTTTCGAGGAATAACGGAAGAGCGGGAATTGAAGTCGGATTTTGTAATCATGTTTATGTCGATGATAACGAAGCATATTCGAATTGCATGGGGATAGGATTTTCGCAGGGAATTACAGCATACAAAGTAAGCGGAAAAGATATCTATTTCAGGCGAAATATTTCTCATGATAATATTGACGGAGCTGACCCCGAACATTGCGGAAGCGACGGAGGCGGCTTTGTCTTGGATTCTTCGCAACCGAGCGGAGGCGCTGTTTTTATTAATAATGTTGCGTATAACAATGTCGGAAGCGGGTTCGGAATTTACCAGTCCGATTACGGATATTTCATTAACAACACCTCATTTAATAACGGTTGGAAAAATCAATTTGTTGCGGAGTGTCATATTATCGGTACGGGAGAACAATCGAGTAATAATTTAATTATTCGTAATAACATTTTCGCGGGCAGAACTAACAATGCTTACATCATGGTGATAAAATATCCTTATTCCAATTTGCCTCAAAATGTAGTTTTTGATCATAACCTATATTTTCAACCAAATGCGGATTCTTTATCTGAGATTTTTGAAGTAACTTTAAAAAATCCACAAGGCGATATTGTTTTGCATCTTAATTTGGAAGAATTTCAGAATTTGGTATTGCCTGCTGATAGCGGTGATATTGAATTAAATTGGGGTGATTCTTCGTTATTCGCTTCGCCCGAATTAGATAATTGGCAAAACGGCGGTTTTGCGCTTTTGCCCGAAAGTAATGCAATTGATAACGGAAGTTCGCTATTTGCACCGTCGTCGGATTTTTATCATACGTCAAGACCTCAAGGGAACGCATACGATATCGGAGCATTCGAATATCTTGAAAGTAGCGGAGTGGAATTTCCCGATGAAAAATCTACTCTTTCTTTAGAAACTTTTCCTAATCCCTTTAACGGCAATATCCGGATTTTTTATACACTTCCTAAAAATCACAATGTTAAGTTATCGATTTTTGATATTTGCGGAAGAGAAATAACCGTTCTTGTAGATAGAAAATTGAAGAAAGGTAAATATTCCGTAAATTGGAATGCGCGCTCAAGGTCAAATAGTGAAATAGCTTCAGGTGTTTATCTTGTAGCAATAAGAACCGAGGTACAAATTGAAACTCGAAAAATTATTTATTTAAAATAATTGAGGTTAAAATGAAAAAAATATTATTTCTCGATATTCTTGTATTATTGTTATTATGTGATTATGCCCCGTTGCAAGCGGGAGGGATTACGCGCGGAATACGAATTTCATATTACGTAACCGAAGCGCAAATAGCTTTTGCCGATAGTTCTTTCGATTATGTTATGACACCTTTTTTAAGCACGGAAGTGCGGAATTCTTTTCAACATGCAAAATTATTTTTATATCGTTCAATACAAGGAGCTTGGGACAATGTAAACCATTTCGATTGGAATTACATTAATCAACACGAAAATATGTTTTGTCATACGGATAGTGCAAATCAAAGTGTGGATACGAGAATAAAAACGATTTGGAGTTCGTATTTAATGCAAGCCGATGATTTGGTTGAGCCGACACAAGTTGATGCGTTATCGCATTGGATAAATTATTACGCGGTAACGGCTTCCGAACAAGTTTATCAACACAATTACGATGGTCTCTTTATCGATTCTGCAAGTCATTTACTCAAAGAGGATTGGATGATTAACGGAATTCTTCCTTGGGATTATTCTCCCGAAACTTGGAGAATTGCACGTTACACTGCATTAAAATTTATAAAATCATATTTCCCCGATAAAACGGTTGTTTTTAACGGATTGCATTCCGGTAACGGCGCCGATTCGAGTTTATCCGTAACCGACGGCGGAATGTGGGAGGATTTTGCTTATAGTGCAAACAACGGCGAATATAAAGGAGTTAACAGTTGGTTAAGAGCAATTAGTTGTATGCAAAAAAATAGAGATAGTTCAAGACTAATTCTCGTTGTGAAAAAGCCCGGATTATTAGATGATTTACAATCGCGGATTTTTTCGGTTGGAAGTTATTTATTGATTGAAAATGAAAATACGGTTTTGACGCTTTCCGATTATGCTTATGATTCGCTGATGCAATATTACCCTGAATTTGAAATTGATTTGGGCGAACCGATTAACGATTTAGTTTATGACGCAGATACATTGTTCTCGAGAGAATTTGAGAACGGATTGGTGCTTGTAAATCCGACTACAACAGAATCAAAAACTTATCAGTTAAGTGAAAATTATTTCAAGATTATCTCCGAAGGGGGTGGTTTTGTAGATACAAACGGAGTTTGCAACGGAAATTTGTTGTATGAAAGCGTTCCATCGGGAACAATCGAAATTCCTCCCGCGAGTGCGATTATCTTAAAAGATACTCTTTTTACTTATGTTGAAAATGGTAATACGGAATTATCATTTAAGTTAAATCAAAATTACCCGAACCCGTTTAACCCAACTACAACGATTACGTATTCAATTCCGACATCGTCTGTCATTGCGAGGAGTCCGGCCAATGACGGAAAGCAATCTATTGTAAATGTAGCATTAACCGTTTACAACGTACTCGGACAAAAAATCGCAATGCTTGTAAACAAAGAACAAGCGCCGGGTAATTACTCCGTGCAATTCAACGCAAGCAATTTAACGAGCGGTGTTTATTTCTACACTTTACGTGCGGGTGATTTTGTTTCTACAAAGAAGATGATTTTGATGAAATAAGGTTATCAAAACATAATAAAATTGTTTTAAGGCTGTTGGAAATCATTAACTGACAGCCTTTTTTATTAGGAGTATAGTT
>CAZKKI010000018.1:0-36516 GCA_964553325.1 uncultured Melioribacteraceae bacterium
AAAATCATTGCCATATTCAATAAATATAAGATAAAAGCCCAAAAGAGCCAACCGCCCCATCCGAAATGAAGATTAAGCTCGAGCATTGAATCGAACAAACCGAGAAAACCGAGAAAAGCTAAAATTAACATCGAAACACTAGCGATAGTCTCATGCGTTTTTGAGCCGAACATACTGTATACAACGTGCCCGCCGTCTAATTGACCGACCGGAATCATATTCATCGCCGTAATAAACAAACCGAACCAACCCGTCATTAAGTAAGGGTAATGATAAACTTCGGTCATCGGCGGAACGAACTGCCCAGGCTTCGTTAAAAGTTCACGTAAAAAAGCAAACAACAAAGTATCACCGAACTCGAGAGTAATTGCGCCTTCTCCGTATGTCGGCGAAAAATAATCGGGATGAATTTGTAATATATATTCAACACCAGGAAGATTGGAAAAGCCGTATATCAATACAATTAAACAAGCAATAAAACCGCTGATAGGTCCGGCAACTCCAATATCGAACATGGCGATGTTGTTGGGCACTTGCGACTTTGTACGAATGACCGCACCCATCGTTCCGAAATTAAAAAATCCGGGTATTGGCGGGAAAGGAATATAGTACGGCAACGTTGCTTTCACTTTGTGATACATTGCGGCGAAATAATGCCCGAATTCGTGAAACGTTAGAATAAATAAAATTGAAACCGCGTAAGGCAATCCTCTTCCTAGCGCTTCCAGCGAATAAGGTCCCATTGTTCCCGTTGTCCATTCGGTTCCGGCAATCAGCGTGGTAACAAAAGTTATTAAAAACAGAACAATATGAATCACGACTCTATTCTTTTTCTTTTTTTTAAGCGAATGCGTTGAATACGTTTGTTGATAGGGATAATGTTCCATAGTTAAAGTTCCAAATTAAAACCTATTGCGGAATACCGTTTTGTAAAATCGTAATATTCACCGTGATGGCTTTTGCCGGAATAATATTGATAATAGATGCTAAAACCCTTTCCGAATGTGCGCCCGAAACGCAAACCGATTTGAAACGAGTTATTACCGGAATATTTATCCAAGTGAATCATTTTAAAATCGTAGGCAATAAAAATATTTGCCAAGCCGGATAAAATATTATCATTAAAATATTCAAATCCAAAATGATAATTATCTTTTCCGATAGTTACCGGATCAACGGAAAAAATGTAAGTCAGACCGGCATAAGTGCGAAAATTTTTAAATTTGTAAAAAGGAATTATTTCCACAAATTCCCTGCTGTAAACTCTCGGATTTAGATTATTTTTCCACCGTCTGTTCACCCCTTCGTAATGTCCGTCGACGAAATGCGCGCTGATATGACTTATTCTCAATCTTGCTCCTATTTCGCTATTACCCCATTGACGTTTATAACCGAAATTTAATCCGAATAAATAATCGACGGCATCCACGGGGAAATGGAAATTCGCTTCACCGCGCAAAAGCGTAAAAGTGAAAAAGTCCGCACCCAAACTTATATTTCCGGAATCATTCATTTTGTAAAGAATAAGATCCAAAGAATTTCCGATATTCAATTCCAATTCATTTGCGCCGGTTTGAAACGAAAATCCGATTTTCGGCTCTATCATCTTTGCAGTGAACGGAGATATGTTCAAACTATCCGCGAAGTATTCCATATTGACTTGCCCAAACACCATTGTACTCGAAAACAACAAGGTTACTAAAAACTTCTTCATACATTATTTCCCGTTAACAATTTTCTTTACTTTTTGTTTTACCAATTTTGTGTAACCGTACTTAAACTTGGAAGACAAGGAAGCTATTCCGTATTGATTAAACGGGAAAGCAAACGACGGTTCGAAATAACAATTAACCGTACAACCTTGACAAAAATCAAACCGCCCTTCCATTTTTTTATAATATTTAATTTTGTCCGAATTACGGATTTGCTTTATCGGAGCGTCTATTTTAATCTTTTCTTTTTCGAAATGGTAACACGGAAGTATAATTTCGTTTTCCGGCGAAATAACAATAACACGCGATACCGCTTTGCAAGTAGGTTTGTTAATATTATTTCCGCCGTCTCTACGTAATTTAATAAAGCCTTTATTCAAATAAATATTGCTTTTCCCTTCTACATATTCTTCAATAAAATCAAGTGCTTCGTCACTTAAGCCGGGATTACCGAAATACGAAAAGACCGGATTAACCAATAAAATCAAATCGTGTTTTATTGCAATTTCGTGCATCCGCGGCAATTTACGAAACGTTTGATTTGTAACCGTAAATAAAATATCGGGAAACTCACCAAGCGATTTTGCGATTTCGATGCTTTCGAAAACCTTATCGTAACTTTTTATCTTTCTTATTTCGTCGTGCTCTTCGCGATCGGGCGAGTCAAGTGAAAAGTGCAAAAGATTTACTTTTCCCTTCAACGCTTCGGCAAATTTAGGATAAAGCAAAGTATTGGTTGTAATACTTGTTTGCATTTTTAAATTTCTGGCAAAACCCGCCATCTCTGCAATATGCGGATTTAATAAAGGTTCTCCGCCCGTAAGGTCGATGAACTTTACACCTAATTCCGCCAATTGCTTAACATTCTTTTTGAAGTCGGAAAGTTTTGCGTGGGGCGTATTTTTAAATTTATCGTGAACCGCAAAATGGCAAAATTCACAATAAGCGTTACATCTATACGTCACGTAATAATTACATAATAGTAACATCAATACTTTCTGCCCTTCCACTTAACTTCTTTCGTAAAAATAAGTAAAACCGGTAATGTTAAAACATAAAAAATAAAATATATTTCAAATGCAATGAAATTTTTTACCGGCAACCGTAAATTTAGTTTTTTATAAACCGACCATAAAAAGAAATAATCGGCAAAGAACTTAAAACCTATTAAATACAGAGCGGAAGCCGGAACAAGGAACGGTGCAAGCAACATTCCCAAATGCGTTAACCAAGCAGTTGAAGTAACCAAATAACCGGCGAAATCACTGTCCAATCCACCAACGCCCCAACGTTTTTTTTGCCAGTAAAGTGTTTTTGTATCGGGACACGGTTCCGATGTTACGAGTGCCCCGGAATCGGTAGGATAAATAATTTTATACTTTTTCAAATCATGAATTGCCATTAACAATTTAAAATCTTCCGTTACGGAAAACGGTATCGCTTCGTATCCGCCTACTTCATTGTAAACATCCTTACGGTAAGACATGTTGTTGCCAATTGCACTAAGCGGTTTGCCCAAATTCATTGCACCGCTTGCTACGGTCAGCAAATAAATGAAATCGACATCTTGCATTCCGGTGAACAAGTTATACGATTTTTGATTTGTGTAACCGCAAACCATGGCAACGTTGTCGGTATAGTAGGATGCGATGGTTTTTGCCCACGTCGGGGAAACCACGCAATCGGCATCGGTGGTTAAGATTATTTCGCCTTTTGCAATTTCAATCGCATTTGCAATGGCGTTTGCTTTGCCCTTTACTTTCCCGATTTGTTTTTGTGGAATAATTTTTTTGAAAACCGGTTTATCGGCAATAAAGTTATCTATTATTTCACCCGTGCGGTCGGTCGAATGATCATCGACAATCAGCAGTTCCATTTTTTCACGCGGATAAATAAGATTATTTAACGAGATCAAACAATTTTCTATATTTTCCTCTTCGTTCCTTGCCGCAACAATTACCGAAATAGTCGGTAATTCCGTTTCGTTCAGTTTGGGGAAATTTTTACTTGCCCCGATTGAAAAAACAATGAGTTGAATAAAGTATAATGAAAAAATTACAATAAAAATTATTTCAAGCATTCAGCTGGCGTCCCGATTGAATATCCTTTTTCTTTAATTTTGTCGATCGTAAAACGAATAGAATCGATAATTATATCACCGGATTTTTTACTATCGTGAAAAACTATTATCGAATTGTTCCTCAAATAATTGTTAAGCGCAAATTTAACAATATTTATATCATTTTTATAATCGTAGGTTAACAGCGACCACATTACGTTTTGCATACCCAACTCGCTTAAAATCTTACTCAATCCGATTGTAAATCTACCGTACGGCGGACGGAAATAATTTACGGGCAACCCGAACAAACCTTCCAAAAGCTCATTTACTTCTCCTAAATTTTTCTTTATTTCATTTCGATTGAGCCGGGTTATTTTTGCATGATTTAACGTATGGTTTGCAATCGTATGACCTTGAACGATAATTTCCTTTGCCAACGTCTCATACTTTCGAACGTTTTCACCGACGCAGAAAAACACGGCTTTAATTTTCTGCTTTTCCAACTCTTGTAATATTTTCGGTGTTGTTTGCGGATTCGGACCGTCGTCAAACGTAAGAAGAATCTTTTGTGTTTTCGATTCCCAAATAAAATCTGCAAACATTTTTCTGAAAATCTGCGGCGGTGTATATTTGTATGATTTAATCATCTTTCAATTTTTCTGTCTTTCCATTTGTAATTTCCCCACAAACCCAAAAGCGATGCAAAAACTATGTAAGGTACGTGAAAAACTTCGGCAATTAAAAATTTGCGTAAAATTTTTTTATCGTAAAGAATTGCTATTCCCTTTTTCAACACTAAATATTCCGTAATAAGCTTAAAAACTATACCTATTACAAATAACGACCAAAAAACGGGGTTAATAAAAACCGCCAAAAACGGGAAGAGTAATATGGAAAAATAAAAGAGAAAAATTAAAACCAACGCGGCAACCAATTTTTTATTTTTATAAAACAATCCTTTGCTTGCCCATCTTTTCCTTTGGTGGTAAAAGCTTCTAAAATCTTCGTTCGGTTTTGTATAGGCTTTGGCTTTTTTATCCGCACAGAATTTTACTTTGTATTTTGTGTCCGCATGAATTTTCTGCATTAAAAATTCATCGTCGCCGGAAGATAAATTAAGATTACCGGAATAACCGCCGGCTTGAAAAAACACTTCCTTTAGAAACGCAAGATTAGCGGCATTGCAGATTGCCGGTTTTCCCGCTCCGATCAATCCGGCACCGGTAATAATTAATCCGGCGAATTCCAAAGCCTGAAGGTCTTCGAACAATTTACCGTTCGAGACAAATTCAACCGGACCGGAGACAAAGCCTGTATCGTCATCGAAGCAACCGACGAGAGAACTTAACCAATCCGCTCCGTGAGTGCAATCCGCGTCGGTCGTAACAATTATTTCACCTTTGGATTTTCCGATGGCGTGCTCTATTGCCTTCTTTTTGTGTGCACGAGTGTATAATCCATTTTCGTGCTTCAATATTTTCACATTCTTTTTGACAATATTTTTTTTTAATACTTCAACGGAATTATCCGTCGAATTGTCGTCAACATAAATCACTTCGTATAAATTATCATCGTAGTTTTGTTTTTCGATACTCTTAAGATTTTCAACTATAATTTTTTCTTCATTTCGAAAAGGGATAATAACACTAACGAATTTACCGTTTTCGGTTTTTACCGTTTTACACACGGTTACATTGTTCAAACCTCTGTAAACCGAATAGAGAAAATAGCAGTAATACAATAAAAGAAAACCGAAAGCAATCGAGATGCCGGTAATCATTTAGTTTCTCCTGAGGAACAAGAAAAGTCCGACCAACGAAGGTAAAACCAGATTAATTACGAAAATAATTATCGAAGCATTAAACGCCGCGGTTTGGGAAATGCCGATTAAACCGGAAAAGTAAACCGCCGTTGCTTCCCTAATTCCCAAATCGCCGAAAGTAAGAAACGAAATGAATTTTTTAGCAAACATCACCATACTTCCAATCCACACATAATTTACGAAATCGAACGTGCCGGAAAAAGCATAAAACAGTATTGCAAATTGTACAATGTAAGTTATATAGAACAAAAACGAATACACCGTAACTTTACGAAGAGTAACTTTGTTGACTTTTCTTATAATTTGAAATTTTTCAATATATTTTTTTAGAAATTTGATATTAATAATTTTTTTGTAAAGATAAGAATTCCAGAAATCGGAATCGCTGAAAATCATCAGCAAGAGATAAAGCGAACTAAAAATTACAAGAAAAAGAGAAATCGTAACAAACGCCGATACATTAAAATAATAGTGAATAAAAATGATTGTCGAAATCGAACCGATAAACAAGACCATAAAAATCGGGAAGATTTTATCAACAAAAGTGGCAAAAGTAATTTCCAATAAATTTTTATCTCCGAAAGGAATTGCACGCCCAACATATTCACCCAACCTCATTGGTGTCGATATACCTGCACTAAAACCGTAAAAAAGCGACAGCCAAATTTTCTTTTTATCGGTAACACCTAAAACTTGTGCGCAGATTAATTCCCACTTTACATATTGCAAATAAACATTTAAAACCAACAGCAACAAAGCGATCGATATTAACAACTTATCCGCTTTTTTAACATCTGTAATAATCTGTGAAGGGTTCAGATGAGTAACAAGAAAATAAATTAACGTAACCGCGATAGTAATTTTGGCAATATTAACGATTACATTGCGGTGTTTTTTAATACCCGAATATATTTTTGTTACAACTGTTTCCATTATTCTATTTCAAATATATTGATTTTCATACCTTCCGTGCAATTACGGCAAATATCAACGGCTTTTCGGTTTTTCAATATTTGTTTCCTAAATAAATGAAAATTTTCATTATTCCAAACATCTTCAAAATTTTTTCCGTTAATCCTGCCCAATTCGTATTTCACGTCTTTATCGAAACAACAAGGCGCGATTCTACCATCCCAAGTAATAACCGACGTGCGCCAAAGTGCAAAGCAACGGTTTTTCAGTTTATTTTTCAATATTAATTTTCCGTTCTCTATTTTATAACGAGAAAATTTCTTGTCCACCGGCAGAAAATATTCCGCGCTTTCCAACGAAGTTACTTGCATCGTTTTCAATGTTACTTTATTAACCCCGATTTTTTTACCGTATCTTTTTACATCATCAATTTGGTGTTCGTTTTGTTTCATTACAATAAACTGAAACTCCACATAAGGTTTTTTCAACTTGCGTTTCTTTTTTTCATTCAACAGTAATTTCAATCCTCTTTCCGCTTCGCGGAACGTTCCGCCGTACCGATAATTTTGATAAGTTTCTTCATCCAAACCGTCAATCGAAAAAATAATTTTATCGGGCGGCAATTCCAATATTTTATTCACCGTTTCTTTTTTCAACAGAATCCCGTTAGTGCTAATCGAAGTATAAATTTTATTTTCCCGCGCGTACTTAATCATCGGAAACAATTCTTTATTAATAAACGGTTCGCCTTGAAAGTAAAGCTGGATATAAAATCCGGTATCTTTAATTTGATCGATAATGTTTTTGAATGTTTCGAAACTCATAAAGCCGAGAGGTCGGGTTAAAGCACCCAAACCCGAAGGGCATTCGGGGCACTTTAAATTGCAACGGTTTGTCGGTTCGATGGAATACGATATCGGCATTCCCCAAACAATCGGTTTTCGCAAAAGATTCGACAACTGGTAAGAGCTGATGACCTTAACGATGTTCAACAATCGTTTTGCGGTGAGGTATTTTATCGGATGTATTTCCAAACAGGCCTTTCGTAATTAAATAAATCAAGTACGAAAGAAAATATACAATTATGCTTAAAATATATCTACATAAAAACCGATACCGAAACGTTTAATCGAATTTGTATAATACTCGCTGAAAACATTTTTCCCGGAGAAATAGGAAAAGTAAAACACCAAGCCCTTTCCGTACCAATCCCCGAATTTAGCACCAACCATTAAATGATTGTTCCCCGTGTAAACCGGCATACCTTTTAAAATGAAATTATAAGCTATAAAAATATTTAAATTATTATCGAAAATATCGGAGTAAAAGCGATTGGTGTTAATTTCCACACCTGCGGAAAACGAATATTTCTTAAGATGTGAAGGTCTGACAAGCGTCGCATAAGCAATGCCACCGTAATATTTTATCTGATATTCGTCAATCATTTGTTCCCTCGCTAAAGTCAGCTCTCCGAAATCTCTTGTAAAAGGAATCGGTTTATCGTCGTTCATCCAGCGTTTTAATTCTTCATCGTAATGTCCGTCGACCAAATGAGCGCTATTGTGTATTATTCTAAACCGTGCAAGATATTTACCGTTTCCGGCAAATTTAACAAATGAAGCATGCCCTCCGAAAAATCCGTCTACCGCATCTATTTGTAATCTGCGACCCGAATAACTTGTAGATAATGCATAAGCCATAAATTCAATTCCCAACGTAAATTTCATATTTTCTCCGGGAAAATCGAAGCCGAGGATTTCGGTGGTTCCGCCCAAATCCAATTTTAAGTTAGCATTTTCGGAATAATACAGAACTCCGATTCGTGCTTCTTCGAAATTAGCACGAAACGGTAAAAAAGTAATTTGCGACGGCATAAATTCGGTTCGATAATTTTGTGCACTCAATAAACCGAAAGACAAAAGGAGCAGAAATCCCGTATATACATTTTTCATAATTTTCCTTTCTGATTGTTAATTCTCCGTTTATAATCGGATTTGAACGGAAAATATTAAAGTTTTTGCGGATAATTTGTCGCCTTTACGAGCATACGGAACAATTATTAAAATATTTCCGGCGGAATTGCTATTTTTAGAATGTTAAATAGATTAATGAGGAACCATGTTTATAAATTTTTCCGATCTTCCCAACCATCAAAATTTATTTTTGGATTATTTATACGAATTCGACAACGTACGGAAATATTACTTTAAAAATTTCCGGGACAGCAAGGATTTTGTATCCACATTGAAAAGTATTTCCGAGCGTAACAATTACCTACGCAGTGATATCACGGAAATTTTAGATGCCCAATACAAAAACAAAAAACCTTCGAAACTGACAAAAACAAACATTGATAATCTGAAAAACGAAAACACTTTTGCAATATTTACTGGTCAACAACTCGGAATATTCGGCGGACCGCTTTATACTTTTTACAAAATCATCACAACCATTAAACTTGCAAATTATTTAAATGAAAAGTACGAACGGCATCAGTTTGTTCCGGTATTTTGGATGGCCGGAGACGACCACGATTTCGAAGAAGTCAGCTCCGTAAAAATTCTTAACTCGGAGAATGAAATTAAAACTGTAACTTATTCGGACGGTAAAGAACCCGATGCGAACCGCGGTCCGGTCGGTAGTCTAAAATTTTCTTCAAATATTGATAATGTAATATCTGATTTTTTTAATAATCTCCGGGAAACGGAATTTACAGGTGAAATTAAAGATTTCCTTGGCAAACATTATAATTCCGGCAAAACATTTTCCGAAGCTTTCGGGCAAATGATATTCGACTTGTTCGACGAATACGGTCTTGTTATTTTCGATCCGACCGATAAGGCCGTTAAGGAATTATTAAAACCCGTTTTTGAAAAAGAAATTTTGGATTACAGAATTCATACACGCGAGCTACTTGAAATTAGCGCCGAATTGGATGATCTTTATCACGCTCAAGTAAAAATTCAACCGATCAATATATTCGTAAGGGAAAAAGACGGAAGATATTTACTCGAACCGGCGGACGAGCTTTTCAGATTAAAAGGTAAAAGGAAAAAATTCACCGAAGACGAATTACTCAATCGCTTAAATGAACATCCCGAGCATTTCAGTCCGAACGTTATGTTACGACCTATTTGCCAGGATTACCTTTTTCCCACCGCTATCTATGTCGGTGGTCCGAGCGAGATAAGTTACTTCGCTCAAGTGATGCCGCTATATGATTTCTTTAATATCCCCCAACCGATAATCTATCCCCGTTCATCCGCAACACTCGTAGAGAAAAATATTAAAAAGATAATCGATAAACACAATTTAAGCTACATTGATATTTTTATCGGTGAAGAATTACTCAACAGAAAAATACTTTCCGAAATCGCTGGAATCAGTCTTGTAAGTTTGTTCGAGGATTCCAAAAACGAAATTGATTTGGTACTGGACAGATTAAAAGAGCACTTGTTCGGTATCGACCCGAATTTAAAAGATTCGATTCTCAAAACGAGGGAAAAGATTTTTTCGCATCTCGATATCTTACATAACAAAGCAACAAAAGCTCAAGAAATTCAATATAAAGACAGCTTCAGGCAAATCGCCAAATTGAGAAATGCCGTTTTTCCGAACAATGAGCTTCAAGAACGGGAATTAAATTATTTTTACTTTGCGAACAAATACGGTCCGGACTTGCTTAAACTCATTTACAATGAGTTAAAAATCAATAAATTTGAACATCAAATAATCGAAATTTAAGGGTTTTCGGAATTCATTTGTTTCCCCATTCTTCTCATTCCGCCCCCGCCTCTACCGCGATGCATTTTCCCCATTCCTTTCGGCTTCGGGAATTCCGTTTCGTATATGTATGCCGCAATTTCTTTTACTTCTTCTTTCGAATAACCGAGTTTCGGCATTACGTTAAATCTTTCGACGGCACCGTGCAACAATGCTTTTTCGTGTTCCGGTTTATCGACCCAATTTGAAACCGCTACGATAAATTTTTCTTCGGTCGGGTATTGCATTAAATATCTACGACGAACATTATAAACGGGCGGAGCTACCGGTTTTTCGGGCATTTCCTGCCAATGGCAAATTCCGCATTTCGTTTCGAATTTTTCCCGCGCGGTAAGCTTTTTAACCTCATTACTTTCTCCGGTTTGGGTTTCGGATTGTTTTTCGGGTTCCTTGCCGGTACAACTTATTAAAAGTACCGTTGCCAAAAGAAGAAAAAATATATTTTTCATTTATGTTACCACCTTTCGTAATTGATTAATAAAGTCCGGATTCGAAATTTTCACACACTCAAAGTTTTCCACCGCCCCGCCGTCATCCAACAACATCGATGCGACTGCAAATGTCATCGCAATTCTGTGATCCCCGAAACTATCGAATATGGGTTTTGATTTCGAGGCTATTCCGTTCAGTTCAAATCCATCGTCAAATTCATTTACGTTTACACCGAGCTTTTTATAATTTTCGCACAAAGCTTTTATTCTGTCGCTTTCTTTAAACCTCAACTCTTTGCAATTTCTAATTTTAAATGCACCTTCCGCAAATAGTCCGGCAAGCGAAAGAACAGGAATTTCATCTATAATGTTCGGTATAATTTCTTTCGGGATTTCTATATTTCTAAGTTTGCCGCTTTTAACAACAATATCGCCGTATTTTTCCTTATTGCTTTCCCGGATATTTTCGACAGTTATCTGCCCACCCATTTTTACCAATATTTCCAGAATGCCGCTTCTTGTTTCGTTCAGTAAAATATTTTTGAGTTTCAATTCGCCTTTTTCCGATAAAAGCGTTAGCACAATAAAAAACGCAGCGGATGAAATATCGGAAGGGACAAAATACTTTTTCGGTTCCGGATAGTTTTCCGCGGAAGAAAATATTACCGTTTTGTTTCCGACTTTATTTACTTTAAGGTTTAACAAATTCTCAGTGTGATTTCTCGAAGGAACCGTTTCAATCACTTTTGTTTCGGTATCGAGGTGTAAGCCCGCTAACAAAACCGCACTTTTAACTTGCGCGCTTGGAACAGGCAATTCGTACTCAATCGCATTAAGATTTTCCGTAGGCGAAATTTCAAGCGGCAAGGTGTTATTTGAACTTGCTGTAATCTTCGCCCCCATTTTTCTCAAAGGTTCGATAATTCTGCCCATCGGTCTTCGGGAAAGGGATTCGTCTCCGATAATTTTGGTTTTAAAATTTTGTGCCGATAAAATTCCGGTTAGCAATCTTGCCGTAGTGCCGGAATTTCCTGCATCCAATGCCGACTGCGGTTCGGAAAAGTTTTTATAGCCTTTCCCGTTTATAATCAGTTTGCCTTTATTTTCGGAAAAAGTGCAACCGAGTTGTTTAAAACAGTTCACGGTGGATTTTACATCCTCGGAATCGGACAGATTTTCAATTTCCGAAGAGCCTCTTGCCATACACGCAAACATTACAGCTCGATGGGAAATCGATTTATCTCCCGGAAGTTTTAACTCGCCTCTTACACCAGAGATTTTATCGAATTCCGTTTTCATTTTTCCGCCCATTCGTCAATTATTTTCTCCAATTCATCATCGCTTAATTCACTTTTATCGTACATTCCCTTTTCGGCGCGCTGGCGTTGAGCCTCGTAAAGAATGACGGCTGTGGCAACGGAAACATTCAGGCTTTGAATCATTCCACGCATAGGAATATACATAATTTCATCGGCATATTGTAAAACCTCATCGGAAACACCTCTATGTTCGTTACCCATAACTATAGCCACTTTTTGAGTTAAATCTAAATCATATAAATTTTTAGCTTTTTCGTTCAATGCCGTGGCAATAATTTTAAAACCTTGTGCTCTGAGATTGTTAAAACACTCTTCCACATTATCGCACTTTTCTTTCTCCACCCATTTTACGGAAGATGCCGAAGACGTTTTGCTTATTTTCGGAAATTGTTCGATATTATACAATAACGTAACTTTGGGAACCCCGACCGCATCGCACGTCCGGAAAATCGCACTGACATTATGCGGATCATGTATATTTTCCAGCACAACCCTTAAAGAAAATTGACGGGCTTTTACCGCGGCGGTTATTTTTGCCAATCTTTCCGGTGTAATAAAATCTTTGGCTTTCAATATTTATCAAAAATTAATTTGTAAATAATTTTATTCGGATATTTTCTTGCCCTGTCTATTTTAATTTCGTTTTCGGGCGGAAGGTTAGTATAAAATCTGACCAATTCAATTACATTTTTAATCGCTTCTTCTTCGGAATGAGCCCATGATTCACAACCGTTAAGCGATGGGACTTCGGCAGTAAATCCGTCGTTTGTACGAACAGTAATTAAATCTATCACCATATCAATAGCCACTTGAACCGGAAGAATCGCCCGTAACGATTTTAACACTAGCGCTTGCACCAATTCTATCGGCGCCGCTTTTAATCATCAATTCCGCATCTTCCAAAGTTCTCACTCCGCCCGAAGCTTTCACGCCTACCGCACTTCCCACAACATATTTCATCAAAGCAACGTCGCCGGCGGTTGCTCCGCCTTTGCTGAAACCCGTGGAAGTTTTTACAAAATCGGCTTTGGCTTCTTTTGCAATCAAACATGCTTTTACTTTTTCTTCATCGGTCAACAAAGCAGTTTCGATTATTACCTTCGCTACCGCTCCGTGCTTTTTAGCCGCCAGAACAACTTGATTGATATCGTGAAAAACATATTTATACTCACCGGCTTTTAACTTTCCGACGTTAATAACCATATCTATTTCCGTTGCGCCTTGTTCGAGAGCTTGCTCGGCTTCGAATCTTTTGGTTTCGGTAGTATTTGCGCCTAAAGGAAATCCTATTACCGTACAAACTTTAACATCGGTATCTTGCAACAGATTACTGCACAAAGAAACATAGCACGGATTTACACAAACCGACGCAAAGTGGTAAGTTTTCGCCTCGTTGCAAAGGGCTTTGATATCGTCCGGTGTGGCTTCTGGTTTTAACAAAGTATGGTCAATCATTCTGGCGATTGATTTATCGGGCAACTCGTCGCCCACGCCCAAACCGGCTGCAATTCGCTCGGCTCCGTTTTCAATAATATTTTTAATCGCCGTAGGTTGATCGACAACATTACGCTCCCAACCTTGGCAAGTTTCCGAAACTTTGTAAAAATCCCGTAACGCTTTTTCCGTGAAAACTTGAGAAACAATTTTTTCGATATTCGGTGCAGTCATAATTACCTAAAATTGTTTTGCTTATTGATGAAAGATTTATACGTATTGCTAAGAAGCATTGCTATCGTCATCGGTCCTACTCCGCCCGGTACGGGCGTAATATAAGAAGCTTTCCGGGAAACTTCTTCAAAATTAACATCGCCAACCAATTTATAACCTTTCGGGGTTTCCGGTGCATCCACTCTGTTTATTCCCACATCGATAACTACCGCATTTTCCTTCACCATTTCTCCGGTAATGAAATTGGGGCGACCGATTGCTGCAATTAGAATATCAGCCGACTTCGTGTAATCGCTCAAATTTCCGGCGGCCGAATGACAAACGGTAACAATTGCATTGGCGCCTTCCTTCTTCTGTACAAGCATTGCCGCTAAAGGTTTCCCTACAATGTTACTTCTCCCGACAATAACAGCATGTTTGCCCGCCGTTGTTATGTTATATCTTTTCAAAAGTTCGATAATTCCCGCCGGTGTGCACGGTTCGAATGTATCTTGTCCGATCAATAACTTTCCAACGTTAACCGGATGAAAACCGTCGACGTCCTTATCGGGCGAAATTGTTTCGATAATTTTATCTTCGTCTATTTGTTCCGGTAACGGCAGTTGAACCAAAATTCCGTGATAATTCTCATCGTTATTATATTTTTCGATTAAATCCACTAACTCGCTTTCCGCTGTGTTTTCGGGAAGTTTTTCGATTTTCGGCTTCATCCCGATTTCCTCGCATGCCTTGTGCTTCATGTTCACATAAACTTTCGAAGCCGGATTGTCGCCGACAATTATTGTAACCAGTCCCGGAACTTTTCCGAATTTCTCTTTAAGTCCGGCAACCTTTTCTTTTAACTCCGCTCTTATTTCCCGGGCAATTTTTTTTCCGTCGATAATAGTCATTTTATTTCACAAAATAATCGATAATTAAAATTTAATTATTTTCCGAAACTTTTTTCCTTTCAAATTCCGGAAGGCAAATCCTTTCGATCTCCGTTGTTTGTCCAGTTTCGGAATCCACCTTTGCAAACAATCCGCACAAATGAACTTGGTTTTTTGCCGTTTGGTATTTTTGCGGGGTTTGATAAACGAACCTGTTAATTGCCGCATCGGTTTTCATACCGATTACGGAATCGTAAGGTCCCGTCATGCCCGAATCGGTTATATATCCCGTCCCGTTAGGGAAAATACGCTCATCGGCGGTTTGTATATGAGTATGAGTTCCGACCAATACGCTTATTTTTCCGTCGAGATAATTTGCCATAGCTAATTTTTCCGCGGTCGCTTCGGCGTGGAAATCCAAAAACACAACGTTTGTTTCCTGCTTGATTCTGCCAAGCGCCCAATCGGCGGCACGGAAAGGGCAATCGATAGGAGACATGAAAGCACGACCTTGTAAATTCAACACACCGATTTTTCCTTTGTTCGTTTCGATAATCGTGTATCCTCTTCCGTACGTTCCTTTCGGATAATTTAGCGGGCGTAAAATTCTTTTTTCCTCTTTCAAATAATCTTGCGACTGATGCTTATCCCAAATATGATTCCCGCTTGTAATAACATCGACGCCCAAATCGAAAAGTATTTTTCCCTCCTTCTCTGTGCATCCTTTACCGTCGGCGGCATTTTCACCGTTTGCGATAATAAAATCGGCTTTGTATTTTTTAGCGAGACCCGGCAACCACGTTTGCACCATATCCATTCCCGGTTTCCCCACAATGTCGCCGATAAATAAAATATTAATTAACATATTTTCCCTGTGTTTAGATGATACTGAAAAAATTACATTTCAACTAATCCAAATTATTTATAGTTTTGATGAAATCGAATGTCTATCTTTTACTAAAATATATGAATACGAAATTTAAGATAATATTTTTTCTAATCATACTTTTTATAAATCTCCAGGCACAGAAAAAATTCTTTTCCGTTTCGGGATATGTGAAAGACGCACAAACGGGAGAGAGTTTAATCGGCGCCAATATATTTATCGAAAAATTGTCAATCGGTGCGGCAACAAACAGCTCCGGATATTTTGTAATTCCCGATGTTCCGGCCGGTAAACACAAATTAACAATAAGTTACATTGGCTACGAAACAAAATTCATCGAAATCGAACTGAGTAAAAAGACAAATAAAATTTTGGAAATCTCACTTAAACCTTCGGGAATTGTTACCGAAGAAGTTGTTGTTTCCGATAAATCGGTAAATCTTAGCAAAAGAATGTTCTCCGCTCCCGTTTCCAAAATAGAACTTTTGCCCTCGCAAATAAAAAGTATTCCGCAAATGGTGGAATCGGATTTACTCCGTACGCTACAAACCTTGCCCGGTGTTACTTCCCTTTCCGATTTCTCTTCGGCTTTATACGTTCGTGGCGGTACTCCAGACCAAAATTTATATCTGGTCGACGGTACGGACGTTTATAATCCCGAACACGCTTTCGGAATTTTTTCCACATTCAACACAAATGCCATAAAAAAAGTCGAGTTTTCCAAAGGGGGTTTCGGTGCGGAATACGGGGGACGTTTATCCTCCGTGTTGAACGTAACAAATCTGGACGGCAACAGAAATTATTTCGAAGGAATTGTAAACATCAGTTTGTTATCGGCTACTACAACTCTGCAAGTTCCGCTAAGCGATTTCGGTTCGATCTCGGGTTCTTTCCGCAGAACCTATATCGATCAGGTTTACGCGAAAATTATAAAGGAAATTCCGGACTATTATTTTTACGATGCAAACTTGAAAGCGTTTTTCGACTTGGGACTGAACGATAAACTATCGGTAAGTTTTTTTAATGGTTTCGACGATCTGGATTTTAAACTTGACAAAAACGTCAAGGACTCGTTCGGTTTTCTTTACAGTTGGGGAAACACTACTTCAAGTTTAAATTGGAAACATATTTTCGGTAAAAAACTGTTCGGTAATTTCTGGATTACATCGAGCCGTTTCCGTTCCGATTTCAATCTTTCAAAAGTTCTAAATTTCGTCGAGAAAAACGAATTGACCGATTTCTCGCTGAAAGGTTCGTTCGATTATTTTTATTCCAATACCATTGAGTTCAAAATCGGGTTCGAGCAAAAGTTTCTCCATCTTATTTACACGCAAGATTGGGACGAAGGCAAAGTGGATATCAATCACAAAAGGAATTATTCCACGGTTTATACCAGCGCCACGTGGAAACCGGACATACTTACGGAAATAGAAGGCGGAGTTAGAATAAACTATTTCAATTCGGATAAATCTTTTACAAATTTTTCCCCGAGGTTTTCGATTAAGTATCGTACAACAGAAACAACAAATTTAAAACTTGCCGGTGGAATCTATCATCAATATTTGGATAGAATACCGCGATTGTTTTTCTCTTCGGTTTGGGTAACGGCAAACAAATATACCGATGTTTCTTCCGCAAGCCATCTGATTTTAGGCTTCCAAAAAAATCTGGGTTCGCAAATCGAATTTACAACCGAAGCATATTACAAAAATTACAAAAATATCTTTATTTTCAATCAAGTTTTCAACACGGAGGCGGAGCCGGACGCTTACGACGCTAACGGTAACAGCATTTACAAAACAACAAAAAATTTATTCATAGGAGGAGACGGTAATTCTTACGGAATAGAATTTTTGTTAAGAAAGGAAGAAGGTCCGGTTAACGGCTGGATTTCTTATTCCCTTGCGAGAACCGAATACCGATTTCCAAGAATTAATCAAGGAAAAGATTTCCCGCCGAGACACGATAGAACTCACATTGTTAATGTTGTTTTGAATCTCGATTTGAATAATTTGTTCGCCGGCAATTGGTTCGGGGAAACAGTTAAATACGACAAAAGCTGGAATCTCGGTTTAAGTTTTGTTTATACAAGCGGTCAACCGATAACAGTTCCCAATTCCGCTTATTATTCGAATATCTTTCCGGATTGGAACGATATTCCGTTCAAGGAAGGAAATCAAGATCCCGCTTACAATTTGTATCCCGGCGAAATTAACGGATTCCGCCTGCCACCTTACATACGTTTTGATTTAAGTTTAAGTTACGAAATCGATTATGGAAGTTGGAAGTTGATTCCCTATTTACAAGTCTTTAATCTCGGCAACAGACAAAATGTTTGGTTTATAAATTACGAGGAGAAATTCGAAAACAACAAAATAATTCAAACTGTGGATAAAACAAGTATGCTGCCGATTATACCGAGCATTGGAATAAAAATAAAATTTTAGATTGATATGAAATTATTTAAGTTATTATTAATTGTTTTTTCGGTTTATGTCGTTTCCGGTTGTGGAGATCCGTTAATCGACATTTCCGATGAGCCGTATCACCCGAAAATAGTTGTAGAAGGATTTTTGTATCCGGAAAATACGGTTTCCGGCATAAAAATTTCGAGAAATTTCGAACTTAACACCGAAGTAAATCCGGACAGCTTAATTTTAACACCCGGGCGGAATAAAACGCTGATAACAATTAACAATATTCCTTTGCTGTTCGATGAAAAAACCCGCACCTATTTTACCGAAGAAATAACAGTTGAGTACAACACGGAATACAACTTACACGTCGAAGCCGAAATCGACGGGAAATCATATTCGGCCGAAGCCACAACGCTTTCGCCTCAAAAAGGTTTTAACGTATTGGAAAGCGATTTGGGGAACAAGGTATTCGGGAAGGATAAAATACAGATTCACTTTGTTACGTCGCCGGGCGTTAGTACGTACGCATTTTCCATTATTGCCGATTCCGCCGGTCCGGACAATTTCATTTACGAAAACAAATTTTTTCCGAACATAACACCGGAAAAGGTGGAAGAAAAACTTAACTCTTTTCTTTTCCGTTTCCGATTTATTTTAAATATTAATTCTTATGCCGATTTGACTTATCTCTTTGAGCCCGAGCAATTCGACTTGTGGTTTTACAGTCCGTACAGAATCGTTGCTTACGCGTGCAATCGAGATTATAAAGATTATCTCCTCACGGCAAAAAACGTGAAGGAATTCGACGGAAACTTTCACGAGCCGAAAACAAATTTCTCCGGCGACGGAATCGGGGTTTTCGCCTCTGCAATTAAAGATACGACTTATTTTAGAATTATAAAGTAATTTATTTTCTCAAATTTATATCGGCTAATGCGTGTAATTTATATTCGCGGATTTTATCGTTAATTTGACTTTTCAGTTCGTCTCTTTTTTGTTTTAATATTTTGTCGTATTCCTCTCCCGAAAATATTTCATCGGAAACCAACTTTTGCGCTAGCTTGTTTACTTCGATATCCAAAAGTACATGTAGCAATGCATTGTTATTTATCAGTTGTTGTAATACGGCTTGATTGTATTCGCCGATATTTTCAAATTCAATCGGAATGTTTTCAGCCATTTGCAGTCTCCGTTAATTCGTTTTAAGAAATATTTTGTTTCCCAATTTATAAAAATCATTTTATTTTTTTCACGTAGCTTTAGTTTTAAGTGCTTTGAAAACACCTACCAAACTTATTGCCAGCCAAAACGTTTCGATAACAAATGCGGATAAATTAAAACTATCCGTTAACGAAACTATAACAAACAAGGCGCCGATACCGTTTGCAAGCGAATAGAAAATGTTTTTACTGTCGATTTTATTCAACTGCAAAAGCAGATATGAAACAATAATTAAAGCGACGCCGATATTTCCAATAAAATCAAAAAATCCGTAATTCATTGTAAAATACAATTTAGTAAAGGAATTAATATAATTTTGTCGTGCGAATATTATAAATTGCGATTGAAAAACATACAATTTTTTTATGAAAAATATTTCGTTAAAAGACATCTCGCCTAAAGAGACCGAATTTACCGTAATAGATTTTGAAACAACCGGTTTATCTGCAAAATCTTCGCGTGTTATTGAAGTCGGTTTAGTTAAAGTTAAAAATCTTAAAGTAACCGATACTTTTTCATTGTTGGTAAATCCGTTGCAGCATATACCGAGCGGGATTACAATGCTGACGGGAATAACCAACTCCGATGTGGAAAACGCACCGATGTTTGAAGAAGTAGCACATAAAATAGCGGAATTTATCGGCGATTCCGTATTGGTCGGACATAACTTAAAATTCGATTACTCGTTTTTACAAAGCGAATTTCAAAGAGCGGAAACCTCTTTGCCGGAAGTTCACCAATTGTGCACGTTGAAACTTTCCCGGAAACTTTTGCCTCATCTGCCCAACAAATCTCTGGGAACGGTAAAAAGCCATTTGAGAATAAGACATAAAAACACACACCGCGCTTTAAGCGATGCCATTGTTACGGCAAAAGTTTTAATCAAACTAATTAAAAAATTGGAAACCGAATACGACATTAAAACGACAAAGGAAATTCTTTCTTTTCAATCAATTCCCAAAACCAACAAAACTTTCCGCGTAATAAAGAAAAAGCTTAGCGAAGATTTTAACAATCTTCCCGATAAACCCGGTGTTTACTTTTTCCAGAATTCAAAGGGAAAAATATTTTACATCGGAAAAGCCAAATCATTAAAGAAAAGAGTGCAGAATTATTTTTCGAATACCGCGCCAAGAAAATCGAAAAAGATTGTACGGCAATCTTCCCGCTTGGGGTTCCAAACAACTAAATCGGAATTAACGGCTTTGCTGGCCGAAGCGGAATTAATCAAAAAACATAATCCCCCGCTCAACACTTTGCTTAAAAAGTACAGTCGCAGTTATTTTATTCAAGTTACGAAAACCGAAGCATTTCCGAGTGTAAAAGTTTCCTCCAAGTTCAGTTTCGACGGTAACGATTATTTCGGTCCGTACAGCAACCGCAACATCGCTAACGATATGAAGGATATAATAGACAAAACGTTCCAACTCCGTGAATGCAACGAAAAAGAATTTGCCGGAAAGAAAAAATGCTACCTGGCCGATATCGAGCGTTGCTTGGCTCCTTGTGAATTACCGGAAATAAAAAACGAGTACGATACCGAAATGGAAAAAGTGTTTGAATATCTTTCCGGACAAAACCAATATGCCGTAAACCGTTTACTGAAAAGAATGAAATATCTATCCGACAAAAAGCGTTATGAAGAAGCGGCGGTTGTTAGGGATTCAATCGAAAATATTTTGAATCATTTAAATCGTTCGTCTATTTTAGCCGAACCCGTAAACCGCGCAAAAGTATTGATTGAAATAAAAGATTCCGCCGAAACGGATTATTTGCTTATGCTGGAAGGAAAAATTTTAATTAAAGATTACTTCGTTTCCGGCCACGTGGATTTCGACGAGGCTTTGCGCGAATATTTTTCCGGTACGATTAATATTTTTTCCGAATTAACAGAAGAAGATTTGGAAAAAATGAAAATTTCGCTTTCGTGGTTGGTAAAAAACCGCAATAAAGTAAAAATTCACTATCTGAAAAATTTTCAAACTTTGGAAGAATTGCTTACATCATTAAAATTTTAAATAAAAATTACTACAAAATAAATAATCGTAGATATTAATACCGGCGTAAATCCTAAAATTGCATATTTTCTCAATTCTTTAGAGCCCATCGTCGAAGCGATAACCGCTTTCACCAAAGTATTCATTCCGAACGCAATAATGATAGCGTTTGAAGCCACGTCGATAGGAATTGTTTTTTCCACCATATCGACCAACGACAAAGCTATTGCATCGAGATCGGCAATACCGGCGAAAAAACTTGTATAGTAAATACCTTCGTGACCGAAATATTGGTTTGCCGCCGCCGATACAAACAAAATAATTCCGAATAAAATTCCGAATTTAATTGCGAACAATACTCTAAACGGGTTTTGCAATTCTATATCTTGCGCAACCATTGCACCCTTCCGGGACCAAATCATTCTGCTGACAATTAATCCGACAATTGTAAAAATTGTAACCGGCACAATTAAACTTTCGGCAAACTCGAAATTCAAGACGCCCAGAATCACCAAAATCCTCGGGAACATTATCGAGGAAGCCAAAACGCTTCCGGCGGCAAGATTTCGCGAAAGGTGCGGCATGTTTTTACTCTGCCCGGCAAACGATGTTGTTGTTGCCGTACTGGAAGCAATGCCCCCAAGTACCGACAGGAGAAAAATCCCTTTGTTTGCACCGATTAATTTGAACAAAATAAATCCAACAAAACTGATTGTTGAAATCAATACTACCATATACCATATTTTGCGGGGATTCAAAACATCGAACGGTCCGTAAGTTTGGTCGGGCAAGAGCGGTAAAATAATTATCGTAATAATTGCAAACTTTATTGCCGCAAAAATATCTTCGTTTTCAACTTTTCCTGCGAGGGCTCTGAATTCGGATTTAAAAGTAAGAAACGTAACAAGCACAACCGCAACGGCGCCGGCAAGCAAAACGTAATTCCAAAAGACCAAAGACCCCAGCAAATATACAATGAAATGCGTTATTTCCGATGTACCGCCGATTCCTCCGGTTTTGCTTGAAAAATAATAAGAAATTATCACCAACAAACCGAAAATAAAAAATACCGCCGCATAAACAATATAAGTGGTAAACGAAGCTATGAAAGCGGATAAAAACCCCAATATGGAAATTAGCGGATAGGTTCGAACGCCGGCAAATGTTTTTGCCGAAGGTTTTTTACCTCGTTCCCTTTCTATTCCAACTAACAAACCGATTAAAATTACTATGGCGATTTTGTACCATAGCATCGGTACGTTTTCTTCGGACGATATTAATTGCTGAAATAATAACATTAGATTTCAATTTTAAAATAAAAAAGTCCCGGTACTTCCGAAATTCGAAACTACCGAGACCGATAAATAATTAATTTTTTCGTGAATTTCAACGTTACAGTTTTTTAACCGCAGTGTACCATTCGCTCGATTGCTCGAGCAAAGTGTTTATTCTGTTCACCAATTTATGAGGATCGGTCAAATATCCTTCCATCAACAATGCCGATTCATACAACTGTTCGATAACGTTTGTAATATATTCGTCCTTATCGTTCGCTTTATAAACTTTCAGTAAATTCCGGATAAGTTTATGATCTTTGTTGATTTCCATAATCTTTTTGGGAATCGATTTCGTTTGACCCGTGATATGCATTATCTTTTGCATCGTTGAGGAAATCGAATTATCGGGATTAACCAATACAGCCGGACTGTCGAGCAACCGTTTCGATTCGCGCACATCGGTTACTCTATCGCCCAAAATATTTTTAATTCTTTGCAACAGGCTTGAAAAATGTTTTTCATCTTCTTTTGAAAGCGGTTCGACTTCGTTTTCGTTTTTCTCAACATCGTCAAGCTTATTCAATTTTTTCACGTCAACCTGGTCAACGGATTTAAATTCATAATCCTTGTATTTCATCAACGAACTCAATGCAAATTCTTCGAGCGGATCATACAAATACAACACTTCAATTCCCTTACGTTTGAATATTTCCAAATGCGGATCCATTTCTATCGCCGCTCTGCTGCTTCCGAGAACGTAATAAATTTCTTTCTGTTTCTTGTGCATTTTTTCAACGTAATCGTCAAGTGAAATCAGCTCTTTCTCGTCTTTGCATGAAGACGAATTAAATCTCAGCAATTTCATGAATTTTTCTTGATTTGCGTAATCGGTATAACCCAAGCGGAAAATTTTGCCGTGCGCTTCCCAAAACTGTTTATATTTTTCCGGTTCTTTCTCCGCCATTTTGGTTAAATGCGAAAGTACTTGGGAAGTTACGCTGTTCGAAATTTTTGTAAATATGATATCTTCTTGCAGCGTTTCGCGCGAAATGTTCAACGGTAAATCCTCCGAATCCACAACACCTTTTACGAATCCCAAATATTCGGGCAACAAATCTTTATTTTTATGTTGAATCAAAACGCGGCGGACGTATAAATCCAATCCGTAATCTTCACGTGTTATTCCGAACCAATCCAAATTGCGCTTGGGAATGAACAACAAAGCGGAGAATTGTATCGGGGCATCGACGGAAGTATGAATTATATCGAGCGGTTCTTCGGTATCGTAGGTCAGGAATTTATAAAATTCAATATATTGCTCTTTTTTGATTGACGATTTCGGTTCGCGCCAAAGAGCGGGAATTGTGTTTATCCTTTCCTTTTCGATTTTTATGGGGAACGAGATAAAACTCGAATGTTTTTTCACAATCGATTCGAGGCGGTATTTTTCCGTAAATTCTTTTGCATCGTCTTTCAAATGAATTTCGATTAACGTTCCGCGCTTCATTTCATCTTCGAGGGGTTTAACCGTAAAGCCGCCCATTCCGTCCGATTCCCAAATCATTGCCGGTTCGTCTTTCAAATACGATTTGGTTTTAACTACAACTTTTTTGGCGACCATAAAAACCGAATAAAAACCGATACCGAATCGACCGATAATATTGCTTGCTTTCTCTTTATTTTCCGTAACGGCTTTAAGAAAATCTTCCGTACCCGATTTGGCAATCGTACCGAGATTTTTAATCAGCTCGTCCCGCGTCATCCCTATTCCGTGATCTTGCACGTAAAGCACGTTCTTATCTTTATCCGCCCAGATATTAATTTCGAGCGGTAAATCCTTATCGATATAATCGGTGCCTTTATTCGATTCGAATCTGATTTTATCCATCGCATCCGATGCGTTCGAAATCAGCTCGCGCAGAAAAATCTCTTTGTTCGTGTAAAGCGAATGAACGAGAATATCGAGTAACTTTTTAACTTCGGCTTTGAATTGTCGTCTTGTTTCTTTCATTTCGGTAGTTTTTGTTTCACTCATATTTCCTCCGTTTTTCACATAACTTTTCTCAAAATTAGATGATTAAAAATAACCGTAGTTTCATAAAATGAAAAAGAAAAAAAGTTCCAGTTAAAACGAACACTCGAAGTTGTTTACGGTAATAAAAAAGGGCGTTCGAAAACGCCCTTAACTTGAATTGTATTGGTGATTAACATTAACTGCAGCCTGTAGTTGCGCCGCAGGTTTCGCATTTCAAGCACGTTCCGTTTCTCACCATCGTCATACTTTGGCATTCCGGACAAATATCGCCCGTGTAACCTTTTATTCTTGCTTCTTGAACCAAGTTAACCATTGCTTGAGTTTGGGAATCGACTTTTTTACCGTGACCGTTTCCGTTTGTAGGAACCGAAGTATCGGTTTTGGTTTTATCCAATTGAATTACCCTTTCGCTCACAACTTCTTCGCTTTCGAAATCGGGTTCCACAATCGGGTTGCCTCCTGCCGGATTATTCAGTTCGTCGTCGGAAACATGAGCCAAGTCGTTTCTGCCCAAATATGTAACCGCCAATTCTCGGAAAATATAATCGATTACCGATGTAGCCATTTTGATTCGTTTGTTTCCGGTTACAATTCCCGCCGGTTCGAATTTCGTAAATACGAAAGCATCTACAAATTCTTCCAACGGAACGCCGTGTTGCAAACCGAGTGAAATTGCAATAGCAAAGCTGTTTAACAGACTTCTGAACGCGGCTCCTTCCTTGTGCATATCGAGGAATATTTCGCCCAATTGTCCGTTCTCATATTCACCCGTACGGATGTAAACGGTTTGACCGTTAATTTTGGCTTTTTGGGTATAGCCGCCGCGTCTGTCGGGTAACCTTCTTCTTTTAGCAATGTATCTGTGGATAATTCTTTCCGCAATTCGAACAATTTCGCTCTTTTCTTCTTGTTCGTCCGTTTCTTCGATTTCTTCTGCCATAACCGTATTAAGCGGTTGCGATAATTTCGAACCGTCCCGATAAAGCGCGTTCGCTTTCAATCCGAACTTCCACGAATCGAGATATGCTTTTTTAATATCTTCGATTGTCGCTTCGGCCGGGAAATTAATTGTTTTGGAAATTGCTCCGGAAATAAACGGTTGCGCCGCAGCCATCATTTTGATGTGTGCTTCCGGGCGTATAAATCGTGTTCCTATTTTACCACATTTATTTGCCGTATCGAATACCGGATAATGTTCGTGTTTGAGGAACGGTGCGCCTTCGATTGTCATCGTTCCGCAAACATAATCGTTTGCTTTCGATATTTGGTCTTTAGTAAAACCGATTTCTTCCAAAAGATTAACTGACAGATCGTTTAATTTTTCTTCGGAAATACCAAGTGTCGTTTTACAAAAATCCTCTCCCAACGTAAATTTGTTGAAAGCGAAATTCAATTCGAATGTGGAAGGCAGCGACTTCTCTATTTTGTGTATCAGTTCATCGGTAAATCCTTTTGCCTTCAACGATTCTTTATTAATGTACGGACATCCTTCAAGCGTACCGGTACCTTTCGCATAATTCACTATTTCATTAATTTGCTCTTGATTATAACCCAACTTTTTCAATGCCGGCGGAATGGATTGATTGATAATCTTGAAATAACCGCCACCGGCCAATTTTTTGAATTTCACCAATGCGAAGTCGGGCTCAATTCCGGTCGTATCGCAATCCATCACCAAACCGATTGTTCCGGTGGGTGCAATTGCCGTTACTTGGGCATTTCTGTAACCGTATTTTTTACCCAAATCGACCGCCAAATCTGCGTCTTCCCTTGCGGCTTTAAGCAAATCGGATGGACAATGTTGCGGATCTATTCCCATCGGGTGCACGGAAAGCCCTTCGTATTCTTCCTTCGGTACGTTATATGCTGCGCGTCTATGATTCCTAAGAACCCTTAACATTTCATCTTTATTCTCTTCGTATTTGGAGAATGTTCCGAATTGTTTTGCCATTTCGGCCGAAGTTGCGTAAGCGCGCATGTGCATTATTGCGGTAACGGCGCCTGTAATGGCAAGCGCTTCTTCACTGTCGTACGGAATTCCTTGTCTCATCAACAGCGAACCCAAATTGGCGAAACCCAAACCAAGCGTTCTGTAATCGTAGCTGTTTTGTGCAACTTCTTTACTCGGATATTGAGCCATCAATACGCTTATTTCCAGAACAATTGTCCATAACTTGGTGGCATGTCTGAACGCTTTAATTTTGAAACTTTCCTTGTCAACATCGTAAAACTTAACCAAATTCAGCGAAGCCAAATTACATGCGGTGTTATCCAAAAACATATATTCGGAACAGGGGTTCGAAGCGTTGATTTTTCCGCTGTTGGGACATGTATGCCATTCGTTAATCGTAGTATCGTATTGTAAACCCGGATCCGCGGAAGCCCAAGCGGCGTAACCGATTTGCTCCCATAAATCCCTTGCTTTAAGAGTTTTATAAGGTTTAGGTTCCCTTCCTTCTTTTTTCGAAGCGTCGAGTTCGGTTCTCCAATACAAATTCCAGTCGTCGTCGTTAACAACGGCTTCCATAAAATCGTTGGAAACCCTGACCGAATTATTTGCGTTTTGTCCCGATACGGTAGCATAAGCTTCGGAAGTCCAATCTGTATTATAAACCGGGAATTCAATCGACGTAAAACCGAGCTTGGCCAATTGAATTACTTTTTCGATGTAATTTTCGGGAATCATCGCCCTTTTGGCTTCGATTATTGCTTGTCGTAATTTTTTATTTGTGCGTCTGTTAAATCTATCGTTTTCGGGATGTTCGTCGTAGCATGCTTTCATTATTCTATTTAAATGAATGTTGCACAATTGCGAGCCTGCAACCAAAGCCGCTACTTTTTGTTCTTCCACCACTTTCCAGTTTATATATTCTTCGATATCCGGATGGTCGATATCCAAGGTTACCATTTTGGCGGCTCTTCTTGTAGTACCGCCGGATTTAATAGCTCCGGCCGATCGGTCGCCGATTTTCAGAAACGACATTAACCCCGATGATTTTCCGCCACCGCTTAACGGTTCGTTTGCTCCGCGGATGTTCGAAAAGTTAGTTCCCGTTCCCGAACCGTACTTGAACAATCTGGCTTCCCGCACCCACAAATCCATTATTCCGCCTTCGTTCACCAAATCGTCTTTCACCGATTGAATGAAACATGCATGCGGTTGAGGATGAGTGTACGCATCTTCCGATTTGGTTAAAACGCCGGTTTTGTAATCAACGTAGTAATGACCTTGGGAAGGACCGTTTATTCCGTACGCCCAATGCAAACCGGTGTTAAACCATTGCGGACTGTTCGGCGCGGCATATTGATTTGCAAGCATATATACCAATTCGTCGTAAAAAGCCAAAGCGTCTTCTTCGGTATCGAAATAACCGGCTTTCCATCCCCAATACGTCCACGTTCCCGCCAACCTGTGAAAAACTTGCCTGGAATCGTTTTCATGCGTAAATCTTTCTTTTTCAG
Organism: uncultured Melioribacteraceae bacterium; assembly: GCA_964553325.1. GTDB lineage: Bacteria > Bacteroidota > Ignavibacteria > Ignavibacteriales > Melioribacteraceae > BMS3ABIN04. The sequence continues at coordinate 27,874 of CAZKKI010000018.1, forward strand.
GTAACTCGTTTAATCTTTCCTCGTCCGGTTTCGAAGGCTGTAACCATTTCGGTACACCCTTTTCGTTTTTCTTTTTCAGTAATTTCGGAACACCGGCTTTTCTGAAATATTTTTGAGCAATAATGTCCGTTGCGGTTTGCGACCAACTTTTTGGAACGATCACGTCATCCATTTTGAATACACTGGAACCGTTAGGATTTTTAATTTCGGAGGTCCTCTTCTCAAATTCTATTCCTTCCAACGGATCCTGTCCGGATTTCGTAAAAAGACGGGATATTTTCATTTTTACCTCATGTGAATAATATTTATGATACAACCAATTTAATAATGAACTGTTTCAATTGAAGTTGTATCAAAAGTAAATAATAGTAAAGAAAATAGTAGAACTACGTCCGATGTGTGAGATTTTCAGACTTATTTAAAAATATATTTACTTTTGATAAAACCCCAGAAAAGTACACCAGCCAGGCTAGATGTTAAGTGAAAATTGGGATTGAAAATTTAATCAATTACCTGAAAAAGTCAAATAAAATTTTTAGAAATAAATTGATTGATTAATTTTTCTGCAAAAACAATTCGTTTATACGATAAAAAAATTTTTAAGGACTCCGGTGTACTATTTTTATTTTTCCCTTTTGCCGAACTTATGAATTCGGTAAAAGATTTTTCACGGATTTTCCATCAACAAAATTTTAACCGGACAAAATTTAGTTCTTTTTAGCAAAACATTTTTGAAAAGAAAATCTTAAATTAAAAGTCAAAAAAATTGTTACAACCGGAAAATTTTGAGGAATAATTATGGAATTTAAACGGAGCGCCGGTATCTTACTTCATCCCACGTCTTTACCCGGGCCTTACGGAATCGGGGATTTGGGTGAAAACGCTTACAAATTCGTGGATTTTCTTGCCGAAGCCGGACAAACTTTATGGCAGGTATTTCCTTTGGGACCAACAGGCTACGGCGATTCGCCTTATCAATGTTTTTCGGCATTTGCCGGTAACCCGTTGCTAATAAATCCCGATTTTTTATCCGAAGAAGGATTTTTATCGAAAAACGACCTGCAAAATAAACCGCAATTTAATCCCACAAAAATCGATTACGGTAAAGTTATCGATTTCAAAAAATCGTTGTTACACAAAGCTTACGAAAAATATGTTTCCGACGGTAAGGTATTTAAAAAAGAATGCGGATTGTTTTGCGAACAAAACGAATTCTGGTTGGAAGATTTCGCAACTTTCATGGCGCTTAAAGATTTTCACAACGGTATTCAGTGGAGCGAATGGAAAAAAGAATTTGCATTCAGAGAAGAACCGGCGTTAACCGAATGGAAAAACGAACATCAAACGGAAATAGATTATTACCGCTTCTCACAATATCTTTTTTTCAAACAGTGGGAAAAATTAAAACGATACGCAAACGGAAAAGGAATTAAAATTATCGGCGATCTACCAATTTTTGTCGCTTACGACAGTTCTGACGTTTGGGCGAATAAATCTTTGTTTTCCGTTGATGAGAAAACCGGAAAACTCGAGACCGTTGCCGGTGTTCCGCCGGATTATTTCAGTCCCACCGGCCAACTTTGGGGAAATCCGCTTTACCGTTGGAACGAAATGGAAAAGAACAATTTCCGTTGGTGGAAACAGCGAATGAAAAAAATGTACGAACTCGTCGATATAGTCCGAATCGACCACTTTCGCGGTTTCGATGCTTATTGGGAAATTCCGGGTGACGCGGAAACCGCTGTTAACGGGAAATGGGTCAAAGCGCCGGGCAAAAAACTTTTTACCGAAATAATGAACGAATTGGGCGACGTTCCCATTTTAGCAGAAGATTTGGGTGTTATAACCGAAAGCGTGGAAGAATTAAGAGACAGTTTCGGATTCCCCGGAATGAAAATTCTTCAGTTTGCTTTCGGTCCGGACGGCGATAAAAATTTCCTTCCTCATAATTATGTTAAAAACTGCGTGGTTTACACCGGTTCGCACGATAACGACACAACACGCGGATTTTTCGAAAAGGAAAAAGAAAAAAACAGCGGAATATACGAATGGACGCAAAAATATTTGAACTACGACGGCGACAACATCTGTTTTGCGCTGATTCATTTGGCTTATTCGTCCGTTGCCAACATCGTAATAATTCCGATGCAAGATATTCTGAACTTGGGTTCGGAAGCGAGAATGAACTTTCCGGGAAAACCCGACGGTAACTGGCAATGGCGGTTTACTTGGGAACAAATCCATCCCGGATTGTCTAACATTTACAAAGAATTGACCGAAATTTTCGAACGCCCGCCGAAAGAAAAGCGGAAGTTCGACGAAATTGAAGTAACCGAAAATCAAGAGGTGGAAAATGATTAAAATTTTAAGGGATTTGCTTTCGGCAATAGAAAACAAACCGAAAACGGCAGAGCAATCATCCGCACAAAATATCGAAAACGAGGAAACCAAAGACGAACCGAGAAGCATTGAAATTGCAACGTGCGCACTGTTTTTGGAAATTGCCAATTCCGACGATCACTTCGACGAACGGGAAAGAGAAAAAATAATTTCGATTATGAAAAATACTTTTAATCTGAACGACGAAGAAATTAACGATATTATGAAAGTAACAAACGAAGAAGTGAAAAAAAGCGTAAGCATTTACGAATTTACCGATATTATAAATCAACATTACAACTACGAAGAGAAAATCAAAATAATAGAAAATTTATGGAGGATTGTTCTTGCCGATAACGAACTGCACAAATACGAAGATTATATGATAAGATTGATTAGCACTAATTTGCATGTTTCACACCGCGACTTCATAGCGGCGAAGTTGAAAGTAAAAGAAGAGATGAAAAACGAAAATACCGATTAATTTGCAGTGAAGTTTAATAAATCCGTTAGAAAGTATTCTGTAAAAAAATAAAGGGGCAAAGCTTCGGACTTTGCCCCGTCCGTTAACAATGATTCTAATTTTTTCTTTCCAAAGCGCTGTACATATCTTCGATTAAATCCCGGTACCTTTCCTCAATTACTTTTCTTCTGATTTTTAACGACGGCGTAACTTCCCCGTTTTCGATTGTGAAAGGACGTTCGAGCAACGTGAATTTTCTTACCCTTTCGAAGTTTGCCAGTTTCTTTTGGAATTCGTTAAATTCCTTTTCCAGCAATTCGTTTATCTGTTTCAACTTAACGAGTTCTTTTTCGTCTTTGTAAGAAATCCTATGAGCGTCGGCATATTCTTTAAGCGCTTCAAAATCGGGTACGACCAAAGCGGTTAAAAACATTCTTCTGTCGCCTATCAGCACAAACTGATCGATGTATTTGCTTGCAAGGAACAAGTTTTCAATCGGCGTTGGTGCAACATATTTTCCGCCCGAAGTTTTGAATAAATGTTTTTTCCTGTCGGTTATTATCAAAAATCCTTCGGCGTCGAACACTCCGATATCGCCGGTGTGCAACCAACCGTCTTTCAATACTTCTTCGGTCTCTTTTTTCTTTTTAAAATAGCCTTGCATAATATTCGGACCCGAAGCGAGGATTTCACCGTCTTGTGCAATTTTCACTTCCACACCCGGAATCGGTTTACCGACCGTACCGAATTTATAATCGTTCAACCTGTTAACGGAAATTACCGGGGAAGATTCGGTTAATCCGTAACCTTCGATAATCAACAACCCGACGGCTTCAAAAAACTGACCGAGTTCGCGCGATAATGCCGCTCCGCCCGAAATGAAAAACCTCAAGTTGCCTCCGGTTCTTGCACGGATTTTGTTAAATACTAATTTTTCAGCTAATTTATATTTTAAGTTCAAACCGACCGGAACTCCACCGGGCGATTTCTTTTTAGCCATATATTCTTTTCCCGTTTCAATTGCCCAACGGAATATCTTTTGTTTTTTCTCCGGCTCTTTTTCGATATTACGGATTATTCTGGAGTAAATTCTCTCGAACAACCGCGGAACAGCCGTCATTAATGTCGGTTTAATTTCAAGCATGTTAGTCGAAATTTTTTCTATTCCCTCCGCGTAAGCAATTGTTGAGCCGCCCGAAAGAGCTGTATAATATCCGGCCATTCTCTCAAAAATATGACTCAGTGGAAGAAACGAAAGGAACGTATCGGACTCCCCGATTTCGAAAATTTGATGCACCGCCGTAACGTTCGACATGATATTTTTGTGTGTCAGCAGAACGCCTTTCGGTTCGCCGGTTGTACCGGAAGTATAAATTATGGTGCACAAATCGTCTTCGCGGTTAAGTTCGCTTTGCTCTTTGTAATAATCCGGATGTTCTTTTCCGAATTCCCTTCCCATTTCCTGAACTTCGTTGAACATGTAAACGTCTTTGGGTCTTTCTTGCTTAATCGGGTTCATTACAACGATGAATTTAAGATATTTCAGCTTATTGCGGACTTTCAAAATTTTGTTCAGGTGAAGTTCGGTCGATATAATAATTCCCACCGCTTCGGAATCGTTCAAAATATATTGCACCGTATCGGCGGTCGATATCGGGTAAAGCGGAACGTTAACCGCTCCGAGTCCTAAAATTGCAAAATCACTGTAAGCCCACTCAACCCTGTTTTCGGAAATGATTGCGACTTTATCGCCCCGCTTAACTCCCAGCGACGCCAAACCCATAGCCAACGATTCCGTTTGTTCTTTAAATTCGTCGTAAGAAATATCGGTATATTTACCATCGACCTTTCTTTTAAATACCGGTTTGTTTTTTCTGTTCACGTATTGTGAAGTAAGAAAGTTAAAAATATCCGGTATTGTTTTCATATCGCTAAGTAAAGGCATATCTTCTCTCCCACGATTTGTTTATGTTTAATTTATATTTGTAAAAAAATCCAAATCGTAAATCCGCTTTCCCCGATGGGTTACACCTTAATGAAAATCTTCTTTTCGTACAAAATCCACATTAAACCCAACCACAACAAAACGTACGTAATTGCCATCAGCAGCGAAGCGTTAATCGGCGATAACCACGAAGCGAAAAAATTGGTATAAAGGTAATGTTTAAGCGTAATTAACTTACCGTTTGAATCCGTTACTTTCGTAAGATATAAAATTTTTGCAACAATCCCCGAAAGAAAAAACACTGTAATTGCGTTCAATCCGTAAACTTGGAAAGGTTTAGCCCACCAAGTTATGCCTTTAACGTCGATGAACCAATAACATACGGCGAGAAACTGCAAAGCCAATCCGCCCGTGTAAAGAACGTAGGAACTTGTCCAAATGTTTTTGTTCATCGGGAACCACATATCCCAAACATAGCCGGCAAACATTGCGAACACACCGTAAACGAACATGTAAACGGTTTTTTCCGTTTTATCTTTTTTAGATGCGAGGAGATGCCCGGTAAGCACACCCAGCATGCCCGTGGAAATTGCGGGAATAGTGCTCAACACACCTTCGGGGTCCCAGGTTTTGGTTGCCCGCCACATGTGCCCATCCAGCAACAACCTATCGAGCCAAGCCGCAAGGTTTTTACCCTTTTCCAAGGTGGCATAACCCAAATCGGGCACGGGAATTAACGTCATTACCGCCCAGTATAAAATCAATAAAAAGAAAGTGATAAAGATTTGGAATTTGAAATCCGATTTCAGAAAAATGAAAGCCGAAACAAGGTACACCACGGCAATTCGCTGGAGTACACCCGGTATTCTAATCGTCGATAAATCGAATTCCGGGAAGCCCGCCATAATTAAACCCAACAGAAACAACGTTGCGCTTCTTCTTAAAATTTTAAGCAGAATTTTGTTCAGATCTTCGCCCCTCTGTTTTCTTTTCGATAAAGACAAGGTAATTGCAACACCCATAATGAAAAGAAAGAAAGGAAAGATTAAATCGGTCGGTGTGCAACCGTTCCATTCGGCATGTTCCAGCGCGGGGTAAACATGACTCCAAGAACCCGGATTGTTAACCAGAATCATTCCGGCAATTGTAATTCCTCTGAAAACATCCAAGGAAATCAGTCGTTTTTTAGGATCAACACTCATGGTTTATGTATATTTTAACCCAGAATTTCGTTAAACCGGATGTGTGACTTGCAATACGTTATATTCGTTTCTTTCCACTAATTTTCCGATGAATATTTTTTAGTGACAAATATAATTTTTCCGTATTATTAAAAGTCATTTTCCAATATATAAAATTATTTATGAAACTGATAAGAAAAATATACGATTGGGTTTTGCATTGGGCGGAAACGCCATACGGACCGGTTGCACTATTTTTATTGGCTTTTGCCGAATCGTCGTTTTTCCCCGTACCGCCCGATGCTTTGTTGATTGCGCTTGTTCTCGGTGCGCGTAAAAAAGCTTTCCGGTTGGCTGCAAACTCAACAACGGCTTCGGTTTTGGGCGCATTGCTCGGTTACGGCATCGGTTATTTCGCATGGTGGAACGGTCCGGGTAATTTTTCCGATATTGCAAATTTCTTCTTTGCTAACATTCCGGGTTTTACAGAAGATTTGTTTTATAACGTAAAGGAAATGTACGATAAATACAATTTCTGGATTGTTTTTACCGCCGGTTTCACCCCGATTCCCTATAAAGTTTTCACCATTTCCGCCGGCGCCTTCGATATAAACTTGCTTATGTTTGTCTTGGCCTCGGTTGTAAGCAGAGGCGCTAGATTTTTCCTTGTTGCCGGTTTAATCTGGAAATTCGGAGAGCAGATTAAAGCATTTATCGATAAATATTTCGATTGGCTGGCAATTGCTTTCACGGTTTTGCTAATCGGCGGTTTTGTGGTTATCAATTACATGTTTTAGCTCCAAAAGCCCGGCATAAAAAGCCGGGCTTTTTTATTTCCCGTTTTAGAACAATGGTGTATTTGTTGCGGAATACGAGTTTTCCACGTTTTAACCGGCTTTTAAAATACAAACTAAATTTTAAAATTACTTATAATTTTATCATTTAAATTTTAAGTTTATCGGCAGGACTTTTGATTTTGTTGATTGAGTATGAAGAGACATGAGTATAAATTTGAGTAGTTTCAAGTCGTTTATGACCCAATAATTCTTGTATATAACGAATATCCGTTCCTTCGTCTAACAAGTGGGTTGCAAAGCTGTGACGCAGTGTATGGACGGTGGCTTTCTTTTTTATACCGGCCCTTCTTAATGCTCTTTTGAATACGGATTGTACACTTTTGGGACTATATTTTCCACCGTTTTGACCTTCAATAATATAACGCTTTGGTTTATATGCTTTGTAATATTCTCTTAACAACTTTAAAACATTTCCGGAAAGCATAACATACCTGTCCTTTTTCCCCTTTGCGGATCTTATATGAATTTTCATCGCTTCGGAATCAATATCACTAATTTCCAAATTAACAAGTTCACTTAAACGTAATCCTGCAGAATAAATTAATACCAAAATAGTCTTATGTTTTAAGTTTCCGGTTACGTTTAAAATTTTAGATATTTCTTTAGCGGATAAAACTGTCGGTAGAACACTCGGTTTCCTCAAATTTATATTCAACGATTCCGGAACAGGTTTCTTTAAAACATTCAAGTAAAGATATCTTATTGTTGCAACAACTTGCTTCATTGAAGAGTACGAATAATCCTTTTCCGTTTTGCAGAAATAAAGATAATCTTGGATTTCTTTATCGGTTACTTCTTTAACGTTAAGTTTGCCAACATATTCCAAGAACAATTTCAAAGCCGAAACATAATTTCTAATTGTTTGCTCCGAATAATTTTCTATAATAAGCTTATTTTTAAATTTTTTAATGATTTCTTGTTTTAACATATATAAAATCTTATATTTCGTAATATATAGGTATAAATATAACATATAGTCCCGCTATACGCAATTGCGTATATTGAGACGTTGTGTGCCATTAGATTAAGAATAAAAAAGGAAATAAAATGTATTACCCTGAGAAAATTGAAGAAATAAGTTATGAGCCAGAACACATTACAAAAGTTGTTTCTGAAATTGAAAGTAATTTTCATAAATATTTTGATGATTATGTTGTAAGTGAAAATGGCAATTTGTCTGATGAATTAGATATTTCATCGTTAGCTGAGAAATTCAAAATATCAACCAAAGCAAAAAAGAAAGAGGTTAATAAGAAAGATAATTTGAGCAGAATTATAGGTGAAGCCATAAATCATTTTGAAAAAGATAGAAACAAATACATTGATTTGTTAGATATTGAAACACTTGAAGAATATGAAACAGATGCAAGTTATTTTAAAGACACGATTTTAAGAAACCAATGTCCAATTATTCAGCATACATTACAAAATAAAAAAGCAAAAGAATTAGATAAATACAGATACGAATTTAATGCATCTGACCCGACTGAATTGCTTGAAACAATAAAGAATATAACAATATTTTCGGATAAATATAAAAATGAGATAGCTCAATCAATTGACTTTAACAAAATTGAATATGTTGATGATTTACATATTTCAGAACTTGAAGAAGAAGATTATATCGTTTTTGGGGTAATTGGGGGTGGAATTAAAAGTCATTTTTTATTTAAAAAACATCCCGACTTATTTGCTTATAGAAGTAGAGAAGCTGTTTGGTCATTATGGTATTTAACATCAAAAAAGAAATTCGGGTGTAAACAAGATTCTGAATTTTTGATGATTAACTTAAAGGACAACACCACTCAACAAAATTAT
>CAZKKI010000019.1:0-14583 GCA_964553325.1 uncultured Melioribacteraceae bacterium
GCAGATAATACGCTTTTCTTTTCAAGTTGGGGTTTCGGGTTTACGGAATATAAAAACGGAAAATTTACAACATACGATACAACCGGCACCGGAATGATCGGCATTCCCGACAATCCGGGTTACCTGGTAATTTATGATGTACGGAAAGATTCGAAAGGAAACATCTGGGTTTTGAATTTTTGGTCGGCTGACCGCAAAGTCTTAAGCGAATTAACCACCGACGGCAAATGGTATCATTATGAAATGAGGACTCCCCTTTCTCCCTTTATTGTTTTCGCCGAAGGTTTGATAATCGATCAGTTCGACACCAAATGGTTTATTATAACAGGCGGTGCGGAAAAGGGTCTCTATTATTTTAATGAAAACGGAACACCGGACGATTTGACAGACGATATTTGGGGAAAAGTTACTTTACAAGACGGTCTCAGAAACGACGACATTAACGCGATCGCCATTGATAAGAGAGGCGAAATAATTATCGGTACTCAGCTTGGCATAAATGTATTACCCGATCCTCAAAACTTGAATTCTTTACGAAGTGACCTGTTTTTCGGAATAAGAGAGCAGGCAATTTTGTCGATAGCCGTGGATCCGTTAAATAACAAATGGATAGGCACAACTCAAGGAGTTTTTTATATGAGCTCGGACGGAAGCAGGCTTTACGAACATTACGATATTACGAACAGTCCGCTACCGAGCAACACCGTACAAAGTATTGCTGTCGATTCAAAGCACGGAGTAGCTTATTTCGGTACCGAATTCGGTTTAGCATCGCTAACCACATTCGGCATAAAACCGAACGAAGATTTTTCGGAATTAACGGCATACCCCAATCCGTTTGTGCTTGACGATAACGAACAAAAATCTGTAATGATTGACGGTTTGATTCAAGACTCGTTTATTAAAATTTTATCTATCAACGGAAATTTAATTACAAAGTTCCCGACTTTCGGAGGACGATTAACATATTGGAACGGCAGAGACAGCAACGGCAATCCCGTGCCGACCGGCATTTATATTGTCGTCGCTTACGATGAAGAAGCTAATCTTGTAGGCAAAACCAAAATTGCCGTTATTCGGAAATAAACGATACGTTAGTTTATGATCGATATACAAAACCTTTCTGTGGATTTTGGCGATAAAATTTTATTTGAAAACGTTAACTTGCGAATTAACCGGACGGATAAAATTGCACTCGTAGGCTTAAACGGTACGGGCAAGTCAACTTTTCTTAAAATCATAAAAGGTGAAGAAAAACCCACTTCCGGGAAAGTTTTATTACCGAAAAATTTCACATTCGGTTACTTACCACAGGAATTCGTTAAACTCAACGGCCTCAGCTTAATCGAAGAAGTGCGCTCCTCTTTTGACGAATATATTGCGCTTGAAAAACAAGAAAACGATATTAATTTACAATTGGAAAATGAAAATTTAAATGACACCGAAAAAGCTATACTGTTGGAACGGCTCGGCAAAATAATCCACCGAAAAGAGGAAACCGATTTTTACGAATTGGAATCGCGCATCGAAAAAGTGTTAACGGGTTTGGGTTTTAACAAAGAGGATTTTAACAAAAACGTAAAAGAATTTTCCGGCGGTTGGCAAATGAGAATTGAACTTGCAAAAATTCTGCTTAACGATAACGATATTCTTTTACTAGACGAACCGACAAACCATCTCGATATCGACAGCCTTTGGTGGCTTACAAATTTTCTCCAAAATTATAAAGGCGCCATTCTTTTAATTTCCCACGATAAATTTTTTATTAATAAGGTCACCGATAAAACATTGGAAATTGCCAACAAGAAAATTACTTTCTTCAACGGTAACTACAATAAGTATATTCATGTAAAAAAAATCGCAGAAGAACAAGCCGTTGCAGCATACAAAAATCAACAGAAAAAAATCAAAGAAACGGAACGGTTTATTGAGCGTTTTCGTTATAAAGCGTCGAAAGCAAGCCAAGTACAAAGCAGAATTAAACAACTCGAGAAGTTGCAAAAGATTGAAATTCCGGAACAAGAAAAAAATATTACAATAAAGTTTCCCGAACCTCCGAGAAGTTCCGTAATTCCGGTTAAACTCGAAAACGTTACCGCCGGTTACGGGGAAAAAATAGTTTTTAGAAATTTGAATTTACAAATTGAACGCGGCGAAAAAATTGCGCTTGTAGGAAAAAACGGAACCGGTAAAAGTACGCTGCTTAAAATCGTTGCCGGTCTGTTGCAACCGATTTCGGGAAAGATTAATTACGGACAGAACACAAAAATATCATATTATGCTCAGGAAGTTGCGGAAACGTTCGATTTGGAAGATGATATTCTCTCGACGCTCTCAAAAATACCGTCGGATCTAACCGAAGGACAATTAAGATCCGTTCTCGGTGCGTTTTTATTCCATGGCGACGATGTAAAAAAGAAAATTAAAATCCTTTCGGGCGGCGAAAAAAGCAGAGTTGCATTGGCTTCCATTCTTTTACAAAAATCGAATGTTGTAGTTTTGGACGAACCGACAAATCATCTCGATTATCAATCGAAGGAAATATTACAACAAGCTTTGAAAAATTATAAGGGCGCTTTACTTATTGCTTCTCACGATATCGATTTTTTGAAAGGCATTGTAGATAAAGTAATAGAATTTAAAAACGGCGAAGTTAAATACTATTACGGTGATATCGAATATTATTTGGCAAAAAAGCATACGGTGGAAAACGAACCCGGACAAGAAACAACAACAATAAAACCGAAACCCGGCAGCAGAAAAGAACAAAAGAGAATGGAAGCCGAGCTGCGTCAGAAAAAATTCCGAGCTACAAAGGATTTAATAAAGAACATTGAAGATTGCGAAAGTGAAATTGCATTGTTGGAAGAGAAAATAAAAATTTTGGAAACCGAATTAGCCGACGAAAAAATTTATTCGGATCCCGTGCTTGCAAAAGAAAAAACTTTGGAATACAAAACCGCCAAACAAAACCTCGATGAAATTCTGGAAGAATGGACGCAACTCAACGAAAAACTAGAAGAAATCGAAAAACAATTTTCCTAACTATTTTTTCCCGAATTCCTCCGCAAGAGCCGCACCGCCAAAGAGAGGCGCATCATCGCCTAATTTTGTAACTACAATCTTCGTTTTTTTACCAACATCTTTCATTACGGTTTTGCGAAACTGGGATCTGATTTTTGGAAGCATAAAACCGTGATTGGCTTCAATCAATCCACCGCCAAGAACAATCGTATCCAAATTCAGCAAGGTTGTAATACTTCCCAGCACACTTCCGATGATTTTACACGCTTTGGTTACTTCCTCAATTACAACCTTATCTTTTTCCGCAATGGCTTTCGCAATTGCTTTACTTTTTATTTTTTTATTTTTCTCAACGTGTTCTTGCAACACGCTCTTGTTTTTCTTTTTTATTTGTGAAATGATTCCGTTTACAATTGCCGTGCGGCTTGCAAGTTTTTCAAATTCGACACCATTTTTTGTACTTAATGCACCGTTTTCGCATATCATCATGTGACCGATTTCCCCCGCATAAAATGTGGAACCGCGATAAACTTTTCCGTCGAAAAACAAAGCGCCGCCTATTCCCGTTCCCACAAAAACAACAAGCATATTTTTTACTTTGTCTTTAAATTCGAATCTTTTAATACCAAGACCGGCCAAATTAACATCATTTTCAAGAAGCACGGGAATCGAAAGCATCTTTTTTATACTTTTCTTAATATTATAATTTTTAACATTTAAATTCGGTGCAACGCTTATCACTCCGCTTTTCGGGTTAACCGTGCCGGGCACTCCTACCGCAACGGCTTCAATGTTTTCCTCTTTCAGTTTGTTTTTCTTCATTAATTCTTTCACGGAGGTTGCGATGTCTTTTACCAATCCGTCCGGACCTTGTTCGATATTCGTAGAAACTTTAACCCGAGCAACAATATTGTTTTTCTTATCCAATAAAGCCGAAAGGATTTTTGTTCCGCCCAAATCAACAGTGATAATAAAATCTTTTGCCAAGTTTAACTCCCGTAAAAATGTTATTTTGTTAAGCGTAATTACTTTTTTCTTAAATTTAATTGATTTTCCGATTAATAACATTATTATTTTTTGAAAAGTGAAAAACATAAAACCACTAAAAAGATTCGGACAAAATTATTTGACGGATAAAAATATTATCCGGAAAATAGTAGATGAATTGTCTCCCGCGAAAAACGATTGTGTTCTGGAGTTAGGCCCGGGGAAAGGAGCAATTACGGAAGAGATATTAAATCGTGTTAATAAAACTTACGCAATTGAAATCGACCGTAGAATTATTGACGACTTACGCGAAAAGTTTCCTGCTCTTACAGTGTACGAAGCCGACATATTAAAATTTGATTTCGCTGAACTTAATAGAAAATGCAAAACGCCTTTACGGATAATCGGTAACATTCCGTTTAATATTACGGCACCAATAGTTTTCAAATTAATAGAAAACAGAAAATATGTTGAAGACGCAGTTTTAATGGTACCATACGAAATTGCCAAAAGGTTTACGGGGAAGCGCGGAACAAAAGATTACGGAATCTTAAGCGTATTATTGGAATATTATTGTACGGTTAAATTTTGTTTTAAAGTTTCACCGAACGTCTTTTTCCCAAAACCCAAAATCGATTCGGCGGTAGTCCATCTTTTCTTCAACAAAGAAACAAACGAAAAAATAGATGACAAAATATTTATTCAAGTTGTAAAAGCGGCTTTCGGCAACAGAAGAAAAACCTTAAAAAATTCACTAAGTAATAGTATATTTGGAGTTTATAATTACTCCAATGCGGGTATCGATCTTTCTAAACGTGCCGAGGAATTGGAATTAGAAGATTTTATTAAACTAGCGGAATTTTTCCGGAAAGAAATAAATGCAGCAAAACAAAGATAACATAAGCGTCAAATCTGTAATTCAAGTAGACAACGAACTGCTTGAAAATATCAGCTATCTGCTTGAAGTAAAAGCGGATAAGAGTCTGCTGAATATTTTTACAGATCTGCATCCGGCCGATATAGCGGAAATATTGAATCATTTAAAACCTGAAGACGCCGAAGCTGCATTTGCCGTGCTCGACACCGAAACCGCGGGTGAAGTCCTAACCGAACTCGACGAAAACCTTCGCGAACGAATTCTCAAAAACATCGACAAAGAAAAAATTACCGATATTGTCGACGAACTTGAAACCGACGATGCAACCGATATTGTAAGCGAACTACCGGAACAAGTAGCGGAACACGTTCTCGAAAACATCGATAAAGAAGATTCGGAAGATGTTAAAGAGTTATTGAAATATCCGGAAGATTCGGCCGGCGGTATAATGACAAGCGATTTCGTGTTTGTGCACGAAACCGCAACCGTTAAGGATGCAATTAAGGAAGTAAGAAAACATGCCGATGAATTCGACCAAATTTATCACATTTATGTTTTGAACGACGAAGGCCAATTGGTGGGAATTGTACAGTTGAAATCATTGTTGATTTATCCGTTGCACAAACGGATTAAGTCGATTATGGAAAAAGATTTGATCTATGTTACTCCCGATGTCGATCAAGAGGAAGTTGCGGCAATAATGGAAAAATACGACTTGGTTGCCATTCCGGTTGTAGATGAAAACAGAAAGATGTTGGGTAGAATTACGTTCGACGATATCGTCGACGTTATACAAGAAGAAGCTTCAGAAGATATTCAAAAAATGGCCGGTTTGACCGAGGAAGAGGAACTTAGCTATTCAACATTCCGGGTTTCGCGCAACAGATTACCTTGGTTGTTTGTTTCCCTTTTCGGCGAAATGATAAGCGCTGTTGTTCTTTCTTCGTTTCAGGCATCAATTCAAGAAATAATCGTTGCCAGTTTTTTTATTCCCATAGTAATGGCAATGGGCGGAAGCGCCGGTAACCAAGCGGCAATCGTTATGGTACAAGCAATGAGCAGCGGTTCGCTTTGGGTAAAGGAAAGTCTCGCACGTTTGTGGAAAGAATTTCGCGTTGCATTGTTGAACGGAATTATCTCCGCAATTGTTTTATTGGGATTAACATATTACTTATTCGATGTAAGTTTGAATTTCGCCATGATTCTTTCACTGTCTCTATTCGTCATTATGGTAAACGCAACAATGATTGGCGCCGTTGTTCCCATCGTGCTTAAAAAACTGGGTGCCGATCCCGTTATAGCTACCGGGCCTTTTGTTGCAACTTCGAACGATATTATCGGATTGTTAATCTATCTTTCGTTAATAACAATTATGTACACGCCCGTATGAAGAAACGCAAATCCCCCGTTTACCTTTTAAGTCCGATTGATTTTATAGTAATCGTATTCTACTCGATTTTAACGATTTTGAATGTTATTTACTACAACCGGGTACCTTTTGCCGGTTACTTGATTGTTGCAAATTTCCTTTTATTCGGATTCGTGTTTGCCGTAGCATATTTGGATGATAAAAATAAAAAGAGCATCTGGCTTCACATTCACAGATGGTATATTGCACCGTTAATACTCTTATCGTTTAAAGAATTATATTTGATGATTAAACCGATACGCATGGTCGATTACGATAATGTTCTGATTCAAATCGACAGATTTATTTTCGGAACCGACCCTACAGTCTTTTTACATCAATTTGCAAATCCAGTTCTGACGGAATTATTACAAATTGCATACAGCACTTTTTTCTTTTTACCAATTATTCTCGGTATCGAACTTTTAACAAAAAACAAAACCGATGAATTTTACTATGCAACATTTATGGTTCTGTATGGATTTTTTCTTTCTTATATCGGTTATATTTTGGTTCCCGCTATCGGTCCGCGATTTACATTGCACGATTTCCACACTACTAATCAAGAGCTACCCGGTTTGTTTCTGACTAACTTTCTTAGAGAAGTTATTAATTCCGGGGAATCGATTCCGAACGGAACGTTGAATCCGGCGGAAGTGGTGCAACGCGATGTTTTCCCGAGCGGGCATACACAAATGACTTTAATAGTTATGTATTTGGCATATAAATTCAATGTAAAATTAAAATATTTCTTCTGGGTTACCGGAACTCTTTTGATTATTGCAACCGTTTATTTACGATATCATTACGTTATAGATTTAATTGGAGGTGCGGTTTTCATGTGGTTTACCGTTTGGAGCGGATATTATCTATACAACTGGTGGCAGAGAACGAGAGGCGAAAAAGAATTTAATTTTAATTAATATGAATAAAAAAGATAAAGTTCGAAACATATTCGACAGTATTTCCAAACGTTATGATTTTCTTAATCATCTTTTAAGTTTCGGAATTGATTTTTACTGGAGACACAAAGCATTAAAATTAACCGGAATCGGTTCCGGCTCGATTTTACTTGATGTTGCTTGCGGTACGGGCGATTTTTCCATTGCCGCGAAGAAAAAAGGCGTACATGAAATCTTCGGTGCCGACCTCTCAAAAAATATGCTTATCCATTTTATTCAAAAAGCGGATTGGATAACCGGAAGATTATTGCAATCCGTTGCGGAAGAATTGCCTTTCAAAAATAATTCTTTTACAAACATCACGGTTGCATTCGGTGTTCGCAATTTTTACGATATACGAAAAGGTTTGAGAGAATTTTACAGAGTGTTAAAACCGGGAGGTAAAGCGACAATACTTGAATTTCAAATGCCGAAGAATTTCTTGTTCCGTTTCATTTATAATTTCTATTTTAAAAACATTCTGCCCGTAATAGGTAAATTGATTTCGAAAGACAAAGAAGCTTACACTTATTTGCCCGATTCGGTTCAACAGTTCGACAAGGAAATTTCTCTAAGCAATATTTTGGAAGAAGTGGGTTTCGGCAGAGTGGAATCCTATCCGTTAACCTTCGGAATCGTTCAAGTTGTGATTGCTCAAAAATAATTATAACTCTTTATCAAAAAAATTATCTTTTAAAATCTTTTCCATTTTACCGAATGCTTTTGCACGGTGACTGATTTTGTTCTTCACTTCACTTCCCAACTCGGCCAAGGTTTTCGTATATCCTTGCGGAATAAACAGCGGATCGTAACCGAAGCCGTAGTTACCGCGCGGTTGTAAAATGATTTCCCCGTGCAGTTCACCCGTAGCGGCAAACTTTTTTTTGCCATCGTAAAAAACCGCGGCACAAACAAATTTTGCCAAATGCGGTTCTGGGAATTTCTTTAATTCGTTTAACAATTTCATATTGTTTTCTTTATCGGTTGCATTATCGCCGGCATAACGCGAAGAATATATTCCGGGTTCACCGTTCAGCTGCTCAACCGCCAACCCCGAATCGTCTGCAATAACCGGTATTCCGAACTTACGGAATACCGCCGAGGCTTTTATAAATGCATTTTCTTCAAATGTTTTTCCGCTTTCTTCTATATCTTGAATTTCCGGGAAATCCGCCAAGGACATAATTTCAAATTTCGATGCATCGAATATCTTCCTTACTTCGGAAACTTTATGTTCGTTCTTAGTGGCAAACAGCAATTTTATTTTTTTGCTTTCCATCATATTCTTGCGCGTTCCAATAATTCTTTCAGCTCTTTTCTGCCTTGTTCAACCAATTCGTGTTCGTCGTAAACTAATGATTTTCCATTTCTTACTACCCATTCGCCTTCTATCATTACATCTCTAACGTTCTCTTTCCCTGCGGAATAAACTATGTCGGAATAAAGATTTTTATCTTCGTCCAATAAAGATTGATTCGGTTTATTTAGATCCAACAAAACCAAATCGGCTTTTTTGCCAACTTCAATACTACCGGTTAAATCGTCGATGTGCAGCGCCTTTGCACCTTCAATGGTTGCCAGTCGGAAAACGGTAGTTGCGTCCATCGATGTTGAACCGTGTATAGGTTTTTGAATTAAGGCGGCAAGTCGCATTTCTTTGAACATACTTAAATTATTATTGCAAGGCGGACCGTCCGCACCAAGCGAAATAGAAACACCATCTTCGAGATATTGCGGAATGTTCGCAATTCCCGAACCCAATTTTAAATTAGCCGACGGACAATGAGCAATTCTTGTTTCTGTTCTTTTCAACGTTTTTCTTTCGCTCTCCGAAACGTGAATTCCGTGAGCCAACACCGTTCTTTCGCTTAAAACTCCAAGCGATTCGAAATATTCCACATTTTCCATGTTGTATCTTCGTCTTACTTCTTCAACCTCATCCTTGTTTTCCGATGTATGTGAATGAAACAAGGAACCGGGAAAATCGCTTAACATATTAAAAGTTTCTTTCAATAATTTACCACTACAGGAAAGAACAAAACGGGGCGCAAAAGCATACTTTATTTTTCCTCCGGCAACATTATGATATTTTTTTGCCAATTCGTATGAGCTTTTAAGACTCTCTTCGGTCGATTCTTTAAACTCCGGCAGCAACTCATTTTCGTCAACCATGCACTTTCCGGAAAAAGCCCGCATTTTCGATTCGATTAAACTTTCGAAAACAGCCTCTTGATGATTTATTGTTCCCATATCCAAAATTGTTGTGGTGCCTGAAGTTTGCAACTCGTGAATCCCGAGCTGTGCGGAAATCTTCAGCGATTCGAATGAATGAGCCATTTCGTACGGAAAAATTCTTTTTTGCAACCAATCGAGTAATTCCAAATCGTCCGCCAATCCGCGAAACAACGTTTGGCAAAGATGCACATGAGTTTGAATGAATCCGGGTATTAATGTCAGTTCGGGCACATTGTAAATTTCCCCGTCGTAATTACCGTAATCGATTTTATCTTTGTTAACAAATGCGGAAATTGTTCCGTCAATAATTTCAACGGCTTTATCGTAATATATCTCATTCTTTTCATTTGCCGTAATCACATGTTTCGGAACAATAAGGATTTTTTGTGAACTCATCTTTTTTTTCCTTTTTGTAATTCTTCTATTAAATATTTCCCAGTTATGCTTTTGGGATTTGCAGCTACCTCTTCGGGAGTGCCGGTTGCAACAATTTCCCCGCCGTATTCCCCGCCGCCGGGTCCCAAATCGATAATATTATCGGCAACTTTTATTACATCGAGATTATGTTCGATTATAATTACCGTATTTCCTTTTTCAACTAGTTTATTTAACACGTTCAATAATATCCTAACGTCTTCGAAATGTAAACCTGTGGTTGGTTCATCTAAAACGTAAAGAGTTTTACCCGTACTTACTTTGCTTAACTCCGTAGCCAATTTAACCCTTTGAGCTTCTCCACCGGAAAGCGTTGTTGCTTGTTGTCCCAATTTAATGTAACCTAGTCCGACATTATACAGCGACTGCAATTTTCTTTTAATTCGCGGTAGGTCATCGAAAAAATTCAGCGCTTCTTCAACTGTCATTTCCAGAACATCGGAAATTGATTTGGTTTTATACAATATCTCAAGGGTTTCCCTATTGTACCGTTTTCCCCGGCAAACTTCGCACAAAACGTAGACGTTCGGTAGAAAATTCATCTCTATTTTCTTTAGTCCGTCGCCTTTACATTCCTCACATCTTCCGCCTTTTACATTAAAACTGAAACGGCCTGGTTTGTATCCTCTGATTTTTGCTTCGGGAAGTTGAGTGTAAAGATCGCGAATAAACGTAAACAGTCCGGTATAAGTTGCCGGATTCGATCTTGGGGTTCTGCCAATCGGCGATTGATCGATTTCGATAATTTTATCGATGTTCTCAATTCCTCTAATCTCTTCGAATTTCAACGGTACAACATTCGAACGGTAAAATTTCCTTTTAAGAATTCTAACAAGTGTTTCGTTAATTAACGACGATTTTCCCGAACCGCTTACACCGGTAACAATATTTAGCACGCCGAGAGGAATTTTTACATTCACGTTTTTCAAATTATTTCCTTGCGCTCCGATTATTTCAATGAATTTTCCGTTTCCTTTTCTTCTCTTTTCCGGAATTTCGATTTCTTTTTGTCCGTGTAAATATTTAATAGTTAAAGACGTTGATCCGTTAACCTTTCTTAGGATTTTTGCGGTTTCGCCTGCAATACAAACTTTACCTCCGTGCTCCCCGGCTTTAGGTCCCAGATCAACGATATAATCGGAATTTTCGATTGTTTCCCTATCGTGCTCCACAACGATTATCGTATTTCCCAAATCTCTTAATTTTTTAAGGGAGTTAATTAATTTTATGTTATCGCTTTGGTGTAAACCAATGCTCGGTTCGTCAAGAACATATAAAACCCCAGCTAACTGCGAACCTATTTGTGTGGCTAATCTTATTCTTTGTGCTTCTCCGCCCGATAAAGTACGCGACGAACGGTTCAGTGTGAGGTAGTCCAACCCAACATTAAGTAAGAAGCTTAATCTTGTTGTAATTTCTTTAATTATCTGCCGAGATATAATCTCGTCTCTACCCGAAAAATTCAAGTTATCGAAAAATTCTTTAGCTCTTTCTATTGAAAGAGAGGTAACCTCGCTTATGTTTTTCCCTTTAATTTTTACAGCAAGTGATTCTTTCTTTAATCTGCCCCCGTTGCAAGTGGAGCAAGTAGTTGTATTCATAAAAGCTTCCGCCCACTCTCTCACTTTACCCGAAGCCGTATTTTCATAGTTGTGCCTAATATAATTGAACAAACCGGTAAATTTATGCATGTATCTAACCGACTTGCTCCCGCTAAATCGGTATGTGAAAGGAATCTTCTCTTTGCTCCCGTGCAAAATGACGTTAATTTGCTCCTCTGTTAAATCTTTTAATTTTGTATCGAAATCGAAACCGAACTTATCGGCAACCGCCTCCAACTGATTGAAAAACCAAATATTTCTGGGTTTCCCCAACGGAGCAAGACCTTCTTCGTTTATCGATTTATTCCAATCGGGGATTACCAAATTTATATCCAACTCTTTTTTTTCTCCCAAACCGTTACAATCGGGACACATACCGTAAGGTGAATTAAAAGAGAAGGAATTCGGTGCCAATTCCTCGTAACTTATTCCGCACTCCAAACAAACGAAATTTCTGCTATACAAGTGGTCTTTTTCCGAATCATTAATAATCAGATTCCCTTTTCCGAAATTAAGGGCAACTTCAATCGATTCGCTTAATCTGCTTCTCGATTTTGCAGTCGGTTTAATTTTATCAACAAGAATTTCAATATCGTGAATTTTATATCTGTCAACTTTAAATCCGGGTTCCAATTCGTAAATTCTACCATCAACCCTTACACGCACAAAACCGTCTTTCGCAATTTCCTCGAAAAGTTCACGGTAGTGCCCTTTCCTTCCTTTTACTACCGGTGCAAAAATTTGAATCTTCTTGTTTGAAAAAGTTTCCAAAACCGAATCGATTATTTGTTCGGTCGATTGTTTTTTTACCGGATTCCCACAATTATAACAATGCGGAGTTCCCACACGCGCATAAAGTAAACGCAGGAAATCATAAATCTCGGTAACCGTTCCAACCGTCGACCGGGGGTTTCCCGCGGAAGTTTTTTGTTCGATCGAAATTGCCGGACTTAATCCCTCGATTAAATCCACATCCGGTTTTTCCAACATGTCTAAAAATTGGCGTGCGTAGGCGGATAAAGATTCGATATAACGACGTTGACCTTCGGCATAAATCGTATCGAATGCTAAAGAAGATTTTCCGGAGCCGGATAAACCGGTAATTACGGTAAATGTATCGCGAGGAATATCCAAATTTATATTTTTGAGGTTATGTTCCCGCGCTCCGCGAATAATTATTTTATCGTTATATTTCATATCATTTTTAAAAAGTTCAAACAATTATATTAGCCAATGTATCGCTGAAAATCAATTTTCCACTATAAAAAAATTATTATGGGAATAAGTTCCGTCAAAACCATACAGAACAAAGCCGAATATAAATACAAAGAGAAAGGTTCGGTTTTTATTTCACAATGTTATCCTGTTTCCACATCCATTGAAGTTGAAAATTTGCTGACCGGAATTAGGAAAAAATATTACGACGCAACACATCATTGCTATGCATATAAATTATCGGACGGAAATATAAAGTACTCAGACGACGGTGAACCCTCGGGAACCGCGGGAATCAGAATAATGAATGCCATCGAACATTTCGGACTAACCGATATTTTAGTCGTTGTAATAAGATATTTCGGCGGAACCAAATTGGGTGTTGGTCCTCTGGGCAAAGCATATTACACAAGTGCATTCGAAGTTTTGGCTAATGTAAAAATAATCGAGAAAAAACTTTACAAAAAAATCAGAATCGATTACGATTATGAACAAACGAACAAAATTCATTATCTTCTTTCCAAATATTCCGCAACGGATATTTCCAACGGTTTTGACGGTCGGCCTTTTATAACCTGCTTGATAGAAAAAGATAAATCGGGAAATTTTGCAAAGGCACTTTTGGAAAATACTGCGGGCAAGATTGGAATCGACATCGAGGAAGAAGACTATTTAAAATAAAGCATTAATTTGTTTTGTTAATTTTTATTCCACTATTTCTGAAAGCAAAATTTTATAATATTTTTTAATCGAGACTCGAAAAAATTTTTAAGAATACATTCCCACGCAAATCATCAATTAACGTAATCCTTAAAATTCCGATTAAACCACAGCGTTTTCGGTAATTTCAATAAATTCCCGCGATGCATTCACTTTACAATTAAGTCCGTACGGTATTGTAATTGTTTGAGGAATATGACCGTGCTTTATGTTATACATTACCGGAATTTTCAAATTACCGAAATAATCCGCTATCACTTCATTTAGAGTTAACGTACTTTTTGTTTCATCGGTTTCGTAACAATCGACGAAGCGCCCTAAAATTATTCCGTTTATTTGGTCGAAAACCTTAGCTAAGCGCAAATGGTTAAACATTCTGTCGATTTTATAAGGTTGTTCGCCGATTTCTTCAATCAGTAAAATATTATTTTTAACCTGCGGCATGTATTCCGTTCCCAAAAGCGTAGTAAACAACGCCAAATTTCCACCAATAATTTTTCCTTCGCCTCTTCCTTTTCTCAAAACATAGAACTTTTCGTTGCCGGGATTTTTAATTTTTCCTATTTTCTTATCCGAAGTAATTGTTTTCCAAAAAATTTCTTCGGTGAAAGGATCTACTTCATCATGAAAATCGACAGCAATCATTGGTCCGGCAAAAGTAACCAACCCGGTTTTTTTGAGAATTGCCATTTGAAGAACGGTTAAATCGCTGTAACCGACAAAAATCTTCGGATTTCGTCTGATAAGCGAATAGTCAAGTTTATCCAATAATCTACCCGAGCCGTAACCGCCCCGTACTGAAATAATCGCTTTAACTTCCTTGTTAGCAAACATATTGTGAAAATCTTCAAGGCGTTCGGAATCTTCTCCGGCAAGGTAACCTTTAACCTTCGAAACATGTTTACCGACCTCAACGCGGTATCCCAAACTTTCCAAATATCTAACACCTTTTTCTATTCTGGTAGCATCGGCTGGCGAGGATGCGGGCGATATTATTCCAATAACATCGCCTTGTTTGAGCTTTTTAGGTTTGATAATTTTCATAGGCAAAATAATTATGAACAAAGATTTTCGAATATAATAAATCGATTATTCCAATGCAAAAAAAATTAGCATTTTATATGAAATTACACAAAAAAA
>CAZKKI010000020.1:0-49712 GCA_964553325.1 uncultured Melioribacteraceae bacterium
CTTGTCCAACCATATCTGCTGCCTAAATCTTCGAGTTGTGCGTTCGATCTTGTCCAACCATATCTGCTGCCTAAATCTTCGAGTTGTGCGTTCGATCTTGTCCAACCGTATCTGCTGCCCAAATCTTCGAGTTGTGCATTCGATCTTGTCCAACCGTATCTGCTGCCCAAATCTTCGAGTTGTGCGTTCGATCTTGTCCAACCGTATCGACTACCCAAATCTTCGAGCTGTGCGTTCGATCTTGTCCAACCGTATCTGCTACCCAAATCTTCGAGTTGTGCGTTCGATCTTGTCCAACCGTATCGACTACCTAAATCTTCGAGTTGTGCATTCGATCTTGTCCAACCGTATCTGCTACCCAAATCTTCGAGTTGTGCGTTAGACTTTTGATCATTAATGTTCTTTTGAACAATGTCTATTTTCGAAATTATACTACTGTTAACAGCTTGTTTATAAATCTTTTTCCCTGTATTTCCGCGATAACGAGCCGCAGTTTCAACATTTTGCGGAACTTGTGCAAAAACGACAAATGCCGAAATTACAAACACGAATAAGGTATAGATAGTTTTTCTCATGGTGCCCTCTCTTTAGGTTTATTATTGATGGATCCAAACTCGATTATGCAATAATTATTCCATTAAAAATTCTTATAAATATTAAGTTATTGTGATTTTGAACACAATATCCTGTAATTTTTACCGCTACAAATTATTGCATTGTAATATTTCGTTACAATAAATATATAAAAATTATGATTTAAGTCAACTATTTCGCAAAAAAAATGAAAAATTAAATTATAGGGGATATCAGATGAGGGAGTGTATTATTTTAAAATCCTATCCAATCGCGGTCTTGAGATATGTAAATATTTTGCGGTTTTTGTTTTGTTACCTTGAAATTTTCTTAACACTTGTCTAACAATTAACTTGTTAATTTCATCCAACGGTATACCGTCATCATTGAATTGCAGATTCAAAATGTTACTGCTATCCAAAATAGAGTCGATGGTTTTATTTTCCAGCAGGTTAAATAAATCATTTACTTCTAGTGTTGAATTTTCAGACAAAAGTACGGCTCTTTCAATTGCATTTCTTAATTCCCTAACATTTCCCGGCCAGTTGTATTTTAGTAAAAACATTTCCATTTCTTTACTCATCTTCAACTGCGGTTTGTTGAATTTTTTTACAGCTTCCTTAATAAAATGTTGAGCCAGAATTAATACGTCTTTTTCCCTTTTTCGTAAAGGTGGAAGCTCTATTGTTACAACCTCCAAACGATGATATAAATCTCTTCTGAATAATTTTTGTTCGACTAGAGTCAACAAATCTTTGTTCGTAGCTGCAATAATTCTTGCTTTAATTGGAATATCTTTAACTCCACCCAATCGCCTAATCACTTTTCTGTCCAAAACATCCAGAATTTTTACTTGAAGATTCGGACTAAGATCACCAATTTCATCAAGAAATATCGTTCCGTTTTTAGCAAATTCAAAAAGACCTATTTTTTTTGTTTTAGCATCGGTAAAAGCACCGGGCTCGTACCCAAAAAGTTCGGATTCAAGTAAATTTTCTGGAATGGCGGAGCAATTGATTGGTACGAACGGCGCATCTGCAATAGGACTGTTTTTATGTATACTCCTTGCAAGGAGTCCTTTTCCCGTACCCGTTTCGCCCAGAATTAATAGGTCGACTTTATAATTTATTGCCAGACTTTTTGCTTGAGTGAGTATTTTTTTGATTGCTTTGGATTTACCGATTATATCATCGAAATCGGATGTTTCGATTTTCTGTTTATCGATTTTTCGTGCAACTAATTTTACAGAAAGGTTGTCGGTAATTGTCTTTAGATAAAACTTCAACTTTTGAAGTTCTCCGGGAATCACGAAAATCTCCGTCAAACCCATCCGTGCCAAAGTGCTTAACAAAATCGGTTCATCGGAATAAACCAAAATTATAGGATTATGATTGAAATTCGTTTTTACTTTGAAGGCAATGTCTATATTCTTATCCGTTAACTTGTTAACATCAAAAACGAAAATGTTACTTATGTCGTAGTTCAGTTTCTCATTTTTACAATACGTAATTTTTACTTCGGAATAATCGATTTGATTAATTGCGTTTGTAATTAAATCCGAATTTTCGTTCAACGCAAAATATTTGAAATGAATTGCAGGAGTTGTTAATGTATTAGTATTTGCCATCTTTCAATTTTCTTTAAGGTTTCTAAACGCGCTTTATTTTGAATATAGGCATTTTTTAATTCAAAGTCCTTAAATTTTGAACTTATAAGTTGCAAAATATTTTCCGTAATTTCCAAATATTCCGATGCTTTGTTTATATCACCCCTTTCAAAATATATTTCAGCCAATTCCATTGTTATTTTCCAAGTAAGCTCGTTTATTTCAATATTGTTAAGTTTTTCAAATCCGGTTTCAAAATTAGCAATACAGGAAATTTTATCGCCGTTTCCTTTGTTGATTTTACCAAGCCAATAATCTTTCTCCGCACTGATTAAAATATTATTCTTTTCATTTTCTTTAAAATAAAATGAATCAAAAATTTCAAGTAGCATATTAATGTTACCTGTTTCGAATAATTTATTAAACAAAAACGAATAAAAATGAGTTGCAATTATAGTATCGTTTCCCAAAACAGGTTCTGTTAACATTTTTTTTACTTCACCCATATCGGGCAGTTTGTTTTTCATATCGTAATGAAGCAAAATCACAAATTTTTTAATAAAATCTTTATCGGGATTTTGTGAATACGGAAATACTTTAATGTATTCTTCAAAATATTTATCTGCTTCCTCCTTACAACCAATTACATAATTTATGTAAGTTAAAAGATAAATCACATCACTCGTTTCAGAAAAATTTTCCAGTGATTCGAAAATCTTTTTGCTTTTTAATAAATGGGCTATTGCCTTTTCATATTCGCAAGTAAAAGTTTCGAGTTCACCCAAATTATAAAAAATCAACCCAGTTTCGTACTTCTTATTCAGACCCACCGCAATTTTTAAAGCTCTAGAATAATATTTTTGTGCTCTTTCAAAATTTTGTTGATGAGTATTAAAAATACCGTAGTTCATACTTACAATCATTTCTCCTTCAAGACTACCGGTTCTCTTATTCATTTTCAATGCTTCGTCCCACCATTTTCTGGCGTTTTCGCGATCTCCTTTGATGTTACTTAAATTACCAAGATTTACAGAAACTAATGCAAGCTTATGAGATAGATTAAGCTCCTTGTATATTTCATAAGTCCGAATAAAATTTTCTTCCACTATTCGAATGTCGCCTCCCAGGTTGTGTTCAATAATTCCCAATAGATTAAATGCTTGCGCTTTTATTTTTTTTGAAACTTCAGGCCGGTTTATCAACTCAATACATTTGGCTTTTGCCTGGTAATACAAATTTGCATACGATTCCGCCGTTGCGAGTTTTATTATAACATCGTCATAATATTCCGTATTCGAAAATTCTTTTAATACTTGCTCGTAAATTCGAATTGCTTCTTTCACTTTACCTAAGGCGACCAAATTATCCGCTTCCAATAGTCTTAACTCTGTTGTTACTTCCCCGCTAGCGGGACTTTTAAGTTCTTGAACCAACGTCAGGGATTTGGGAAACTCTCCAAGATTAAAATAAATCTTGGCTAATTTTCTTTTAACTTTCAATTTATTTTTTTCCGAAAGCGGGAGCGGAAGTAAATATTCCAGCAAATCTTTCTCATAAGCGAACAGATCGTTTTTCTCCACGGAAACAATCTCTTTGAATATAACTTCACATACTTTGTCAAACCGTTCCGCTAATTTATATTGTTCGGCTAATTCAACAAGTGGAAAATTAGGTACCGCTTTTTCCAATTTTCCGGCTATGTTTAAGTGAAAGCGTTTTTTATCCGTAATTCTTTCGTAAACTTCATTTTTCAGAAGAGCGGAGGAAAATTTTAATTTATTATCAAATCTTTTAAGAATACCGTTCTTTATCAGAAAATTTATTTTGTCGTCTAAAAAATCCTTGCCGGAAATAATTTTAATTAATATTTCCTCTTCTATTCCCTTCTGGAAAACGGCAACGATATTTAAGAGTTCCAATTCACCGGCGGTTAGATTTTCGATTTTCTTTTTAATACGTGCTCTTTGAATAGTATTCAGATTCCGAATTTCGTTATCGTCATAATTTAACCTTACAAGACCGTTATCATATTTAATCAGTCGGTTTGCAAAAATATTTTCGCAATAATCGTAAATATTTCCCGGATATAAATCCGTATGTTTTACAACAAGGTTTTTAATTTCTTTCCGCGGAAAAATTTTCGAAAATGTTTTTGTTATCATCTGTTCGGCTTCATACTCTGTAAACGGTTTAAGGGTTATTCGTTTGATAAGCTTTTCCGTTTCCAGTTGAAATTTAAATTCCGGTTTGGTTAAAATTATTAATTTTGCTTTATTCACAACAAAAAACGTAAAAATACTTTCTACCAGATTCCTGGTAAAAAGATCGTACAAATCAAAATCATCGAGAAAGACGACAAACGGGATTTCCGAAGTAACGAAATTAAAAACATATATTAAGTCTTGCCTTAAATTCCGGCTTTCGCCGTTTAACAATTTAATAGCAACGGTTTTTACATCATCGGTCAACTTATCGTAAACGAATCCGGTATAAATTATTTTTGATAAAATTATTTCCCAAGCCAATTTTTCGCTGGGAATATCATTTTTGGTAATCCACAGAACCGCATGAAAATTCTGATAAATTTCCTCGGCTAAAACCGTTTTTCCGGAATTGCTTTCACCTACAACATTCAATACCTTATCCGATTCCTGACGAAAAATAAAATCGGTTACTTCCAAAGTTGTATTTGTTATATGAAAAGATTTTACGGGTTTCCATTTCTCAAATATTTCTTGGGATTTTAATAATCCCAAATCCGATATTATTTCCAAAGCGTTATCGTATCTTTTTGCCGGATTTTTGCGAAGAAGTTTATTAACAGTATGTATTAACTTGTCGGAATATTCCTTTCCATCGATTGAGATTTCTGTCGAGAGTTTTTCTCTGAAAATTTCTATTTCGTCTTTACCGGTAAACGGGAATTTTCGATACATCAAAAAATAAAGAAGTATTCCCAACGAGTAGAAATCGACTCTTTTGTCGTGTACTTTCCCGGAAAGTAATTCCGGGGCGATAAAATAAGATGTACCCTTCTTTTCGGCGGAAACTTGTTTGGGATTAAATTCCGCTAATCCGAAGTCAATAAGTTTAATATTAATTTTATTTTTAACACTCGAAACAAGTACGTTTTCCGGTTTCAAATCGTAATAAATGTAATTGGATTCGTGAAGATAAAATAACACAGAACAAATTTGTTTTATTATTTTTTTAAGTGTCTTTTCATCTTTTTCCGTATAAAAACCGGATAGATTTTTACCTTCTACATATTCAAGCGTAAAAAATGATGCACCTTTCTCAATCTCCTCGATAAGTTCTTTTCTTCCTGTAGACACCACGGTACCGTAGTCGAAACTTTTAACAATATTTTTATGATTAAACTTTTTTAACTTTATGTATTCTTCCCGGAAGTTTTTAATTTCGTATTCCGGTTTCCCCGGATCGAGTAATTTCAAGGCTACTTTAATATTGCCGCGTAACGTATCTTCGCACAGATACACCCGACTTCTTCCCTCGCCTAAAAATTTTAAAATTTTATATCTGTTGTTTATCATTTGGTTGATCCGGGATTAAACGTTTTTTCCAGTTCATTACCGAATTTATTCATCATAATTAGTGTTAAAGCGAGAGATAAACTCGGAAATAAACTTAACCACCATGCATCCGCAAGGTAGTATTGACCGGAATTAATCATTGCTCCCCACGAAAAGTATTCATCACCGACACTAAACCCGAGAAAACTTAGTGCCGATTCCGCCATAATAACATTACCGAATTGTAAAATCAAACTTACAACAACCGGAGCGAAAATTATCGGTAAGATTTCTTTCAACAAAATTTTATGATTCGGCATTCCCAACATTTTAGCGGAAACAATAAAATCCTTTGATTTCAATCTCAAGATTTCGGCTCTTATTATTTTGAACAATCCCATCCAACCTGAAAAACCTAATACCAATACTACAACCCAAAACGAATTTCCGAAAAATGCCAAAAACACTATAATTAAAAATAAAAACGGAAACGAAAGAAAAATTTCCGTGAACCTGTTAAGTAAATTGTCCCAAAACTTTCCGCCGAACCCTGCAATCGCCCCGAAAATAAACGCCAAAAGAAATGAAATTATTACGGAACTCAGTCCCAAAAAAAACGCAAATCTTGTACCGTAAATAATTCTTGAGAATACGTCCCTTCCGTATTCATCGGTGCCAAATATAAAAAATATTTTGTCGTGACTTTTACTATTCGATTTTAAATAAACGTCTTTTTTATCAATTCCTCTGTTTATAATTTCATAAAAATATTTCTGTAAATCAACAGTAACCGAACTTGATTCGTACATTTCCGTTTTTTGCACATGAACTTCGGAGAAAGGCGGTAATAGTTTGCATTTTTTGATATCGTGATGTAATGCCGGATTGGAAGTTGAAATTAAAGGAGTAAACAACACAATAAATAAAAAGACAACGATTGAAACACCCGCCCAATTAACTTGCCGGTTCAATACGTTTTTCAATTTCCATAATGCTAACGGTAACAAAACGAAAACCACGGTTGAAAAAACATAATCGAAAAATCTGATATCTATTTTCTGAACTTCCGCATTTCCACCCAATATAAATACCATGAAACTAATTACGTTAAAAAGCAAATCCAGTCTCGCTATTAATATTGCAAGCCAAAATAAAAAGGTAATATGGATTAACTTAATTTTCTTCATTGTTATATGCTAACGAGCATTCTTTTGTCTATTTTGTAACGGATTATGTCGGCTAAAAAATTCACAATAATTATAAGTACACCGGAAACCAACGTACAACCGATGATTAACGGGAAATCCCTATTTAGAATTGCATTAATCGTCAACCTTCCCATCCCGGGTAAATTAAATATAACTTCGGTGATGAGCGCACCGCTTAATAAAATTCCGAGTTCGATGCCGGCAACAGAAACTACAGGACCCAGTGCATTCGGAATAATATGTTTCCATAAAACCGTGTTTTCTTCGAAACCGTTACTTCTTAAATATTTAACATAGTTTTTATTGTTTTCCAAATCCATATTTTCACGAAGGTATTTATAATAAATAATAATTCCGGGAATCGAGAGGGTTAACACCGGTAAAATTAAATGCTTTACGTAATCCGAAATTTTCCCCAAGAATGAAAAGTCATCGAATTCCATCGATCGTAAATCCGCCGACGGAAGAACGTTCAACCAAACTGAGAAAACATAAATTAAAACTAAAGCCAAAACAAACGTAGGAATCGAATAAACAACAAGTGAAAAACGAGAAAGTAATTTATCCAAGAATCCGCCTCTCCGTTTGAACGTTATGAACGATAGATAAAATCCAAATCCGATTTGTATTATAAAACTTACCGATGCCAGCAACAAAGTAAACGGGAGAAACATAAAAATCACGTCAAGAACCGGCATTCGGTATTGATAAGAAATACCGAAATTACCGACAATCAAATTTTTAATAAAAATAATAAATTGTTCGCCAAGCGTTTTATCCAAACCGAACGAAACTTTTACATTTTCGGCTAATTTGTTACTCAATAAAGGTGATACGAATTTTTGTACCGGATCGCCCGGGGAAATTCTCAATAAAAAAAACAAAAAGACGATAAGAAGAAGCAACAATACGACCGATGTAAAAAATCGCTTCGATAAAGTATAGATTAGTCCCCGTTTCATTTTACTCAATTCAGTCTCCATTCCCAACATCGCTGAACGGTTCCGAGCGGATCGATGGAAATATGTTTTATGTTTTTCGAATATGCCGTAATGTTATCAATCCAAAACAAAAACGTAACCGGTTGGTCTTGATGAATAAGCTCTTGAATTTTTCGGTAATTCTCAACTTCCCTTTCTTTCGTGGTGCCGTTTTCGAGTTCGAGCAACAGTTGATCAACATCATTATTTTGATATCCCACGCAGTTGGCAAAATAAGTTTCAAAATCCGAAAACCAATATGGTTTCAAATCAATGGGAATAGGTACAACCCAGCCGGCAATCCATGCACCCAATTTTTTACTAAACATATTGTTAAAAAATACATTCGGTTCTTGCCGCTCTATCGAAACCTCGATTCCTACTTCATTCAAATTTTCCTTTATTATGTTTGCCGTATATTGTCTTCGCGGATTGTTCCCCGGAATGAATAATGTAAAAGCAAACTCCACTCCGTTTTTATCAATCGTCCCGTTTCCGTTTCTGTCAATCCATCCTTCCCTTTCAAGAATCGATTTCGCTTTACTTGCATTAAATTCTAACGGCGAGATATTTTTATTTATGAATTTTTTGAAGATCGGGGAAACGGGTCCAACGGAAATTTCGGCGGCACCGTTTAGAAATTCATCCACAATCAGCTTGCGGTCAATTGCCATCGTCAACGCTTTACGAACGTTCGAATTACCGAAAAGTTTATGCGGTTTTATAATCTTTTTTTCATTCCATAATTTTTGATCGATATTACTCCAACCGACATAATCGTACGAACGGCCTTTGGTTATTACCGTTTTTAAATTTTCAGAATTTTCCAATTTTTCCAAATCTTCCGGTCGTACATCATCCAGCAAATCTATATCGCCGTTCTTAATTTGGATAATCCTCGAGTTATAATCCGGTATGATTTTAAAGATTAAATTATCAATCATTTCGTCGGATGCCAAAAACGATTCGGTATTTTTTCCCAATACGATTTTTTCGTTCCGCGACCAGTTTTTCAATTTGTAAGGTCCGTTGCCAACCGGCTCGAAATTTAACGACGACGTAGTATATTCTTTTCTGTCTATCCCATCAAATTTATGCTTCGGAAGAATAGGCATATCTACATCGAACGGAGATGCTTTTCCGTTAGCAAAATAAATAATCAGCGAATCGTCGGAAACAATTTTAAACGACTTTTTAATATCTATATGTTTATTTTCCTCCAAATAAAAATTATCGTACATATCGAAAAATCTGCTTTGTACAACCGGATCGGAATAAACATCGAAAGAGAAAACAACATCGGCGGTGGTAAGTTTTTTGCCGTCCGTCCATTTAACATCGTTTCTTAATTTAACTTCAAGACTTTTCTTATCGTCCGACCATTTTAATTTTTCGGCTAAAACTGGATACGATTCTATATTTCCTTCCTCGTTATTCCAACTATGTCCGACTAATCCCAAGTAAATCAATTCGGAAATTCTTCCTTCGTTTATATTCATTGTATAAAGCGGATTTAATGTTTTAATATCGGAAGAAATTCCGATAACCACCCTGTTTTTTTTCTCGGTTTTCCGTTCGCAACTAAAGAAGAAAAGAAAAAGAGAGATAATAATAATTACAATAAATTTGTTTTTCATTTTTGCGGATTCCAGAATGATTTTTAATTTTAATTGTATATTCGAAATTAACAATTTTTATAATTTATAAAAAAACGGTTACAAACCGTACTAATATCTTAAAAATGCTAAAAGTAGAAATAAAATATCTAAAACTTAAAAATAATAGTATAAATAAAGAAATTTTAAGAAATATTAACTTCACGCTTGTTCCCGGAAATATTTATACGATTTTCGGTCTAAACGGAAGCGGAAAAACGACACTCCTTAACTCAATCATCGGAAATTTGGACGAAAGATTTTATTATTTATCGGGAAATATTTATTGGAACGAAACGGATATTTTTTCCCTTACGGAAGACCAAAAGCGGGAATTCAGAAACAAATATGCCCGGTATGTTTTTCAAGATTCATTAACTTCATTCGATCCGTTAAAAAAATTGAATTATTATTTCAAAAATTTTTTCGCCCCGGAGAATGAAAGAAACGAATTGCTAAACTATTTCAGGCTACCCACTTTCGAAACAATCGGCAATATGTATTCGTACGAATTAAGCGGCGGAATGGCACAACGGTTAAGCATTGTTTTGGCTTTACTTTCCGGCGCCGAAATGCTCTTGCTTGATGAACCGACTTCCGCATTGGACATTCCGGTTTCAAATCTCCTAAGGCTTAAACTTAAGGAATACGGCAAAAATAAAAATGTTATTATTCTAATCGTTACCCAAGATATGAAATTCGGTTTCAAAGTTTCGGACTATATCGCTTTCCTAAAAAAAGGGGAATTATCCGCTTTTACTAATCCGGAAACATTACCGGAAAACGAAGAAATATTAAAAAAGTTCGGTGATTAAATTGAACGGTTTGATTTCATTTGAAAATATATCGTATTCCATAGAAGAAAATAAACTTTTTTCAACGGGCATAAGAAAAACCATTCTGGACGAAATTTCTTTCGAGATTAATGACGGAACTATTTTCGGAATTACCGGAGAATCCGGCAGCGGTAAAACAACCTTAATCAAACTAATGGCAAATATTTATCAACCTACGAACGGCAAAATTTCTTATAAATTTCCTCAATGGGAAAACGGAAAAAGCAACGTACAAGTTTTATTTCAAAACAGTGAGGATTTGATAAATCCGGTTCGCAAAATCAAAAGTCAACTGCAAGACATTGAAAATAACACGGAAAGAATATCCGAAGTGTTTGAAGTTTTATCTTTGAACGAAGGATTGTTGGAACGGCGAGGGATGGAGTTAAGCGGTGGAGAAAGACAAAGAATCGCTCTTTCAAAATTACTTCTGGTTCGTCCGAAAGTGCTTGTTTGCGACGAACCGTTCTCGGCTCAAGACCCTGCTTCAAAATTAAATTTTGTTGAACTGTTCAAAAAAATTAACCGAAAGCTAAATATCACTGTTGTTTGTGTTTCCCATGAAATTGATATTTTAAAATTATTCGTGACCGATTTACTGGTTTTGTACAGCGGTCGTATTGCCGAAACGGGAAATTCGAAAATAATATTCGAAAAACCCTTCCATCCATATACGGATTTTTTACTTCGTGCGGTTGAATATAATTTAAGCGAACGGGATTTATTTGGCCGGAGTGATTCGCAAAACAATAAATACGGTTGCCCTTATTATCCGGAATGCGCGGTAAAACTTGAAAAATGTAAAACGTCAATTGAAAAGGTTAATTTTGAAAAGCGTACGGTTTATTGCAATAATCCTTTGTAATTATTGATGTTTTACGGGTAACTTAACGGTGAAGTGCGCTCCTTCTCCTTCCTTGCTCGTTACTTCGATTGAACCGCCGAGCAATTCAACGAATTTCTTTGTTACCGAAAGACCGAGACCTACTCCTTGGTACTTTCTGTTCATCCCTTCGCTGATTTGTCGGAAAGCTTCGAAAATTAAAGTTTGATATTCATCCGGAATACCGATTCCCGTATCTATCACTTCAAGAATAACGGTTTGTTCTTCCCCTTCACCCTCAACTCTTAAACTTACGGTAATTTTCCCCTCTTTGGTAAACTTTACGGCATTCTGCACCAAATTGTTCACAATACGCGAGAACATTCTTTCATCGGTATCGGCAAAAATTTCATCCGATTGAATATTGAGATTTAATTCCAATTCTTTAGCGGAAATTTCGTGTTCGAATATTTTAACCGTATCGCGAACCAATGCTGCAATATTTTTCGGTTCGAAATTAATCTTCAAACGATGGGTTTCTATATCGGCTTGATCCAAAATTAAATTCAGTGCGTCGGTCAACCTGTTACTGCTTTTCAATATGATTTCCGCCATTTCTTTTAGTTCAGGGTCATTCAACTCTTCGTACAAAATACTCGCGTAACCTAAAATGACCGTTACCGGAGTTCTGAGTTCGTGACTCATATTATCCAGAAAAACCGAATTTAATTCGGATAAACTTGTACTTGATTTTGATGTATTTTTAGTATCTGACAACTTAACTTAAAGTAATTAAATTAATAATAAATTAAAATTTATTTTGGTTATATTCAAGTAATATTTTCGTCACTATCGAACGATAAACTAACATTCAAACATAACAATATTTTTCACTTTTCTTACATTTTCGATTTATTTTGT
Source organism: uncultured Melioribacteraceae bacterium (assembly GCA_964553325.1). Classification (GTDB taxonomy): domain Bacteria; phylum Bacteroidota; class Ignavibacteria; order Ignavibacteriales; family Melioribacteraceae; genus BMS3ABIN04. The sequence continues at coordinate 12,136 of CAZKKI010000020.1, forward strand.
TTTTTGTTTATATTAATATTACATAAATATAAAATCTCGGGAGAAAAAATGAGATTCGTCAAACTTTCAGTACTGCTAATTATACTTTTATTAAGCGGCTGTGCTTCCGTTGTTTTGGAGCCTGCCGATTTCGCATGGCCGATTGAATCGGTCTTAACAGTTGACGAAAACGGAATGATTCAAGAAAACCGTTATTCATTTTCGGTTAACGTTAAACCGCTTTTCTTCGCCGAGAAACAAGACACTCTTAATTTGCAAATGGAAAGCGTAAGAATTATTCGGGGGACAAAAGGCTACTATTATTTAATTGCGCCTACATTTAAAAATGTTTATGTTTTTAATGTGGACGAAGGACGAATGATTTTGGTAAATCAGATTTTTGTTTCGGAAACCGGGCTTGAACTTCCGGCTTTTAACCAAAGACCACCGTACATCGAATTGTTAGACGGCGGAAAACATCTATTCTTTATTAATAATTTCGGTATCAAGGAGAGCGAAAGTGAAAAATAATTTCTTTCATACATGTATTATTCTCTTTACCATATTGTTTACTTACAACACTTTTGCTCAGTCCGATTACCAGATTATGCAAGAATTCAAATCGAAACACAAATCGTTCGATATTGCGATCGACTATGCAAAAAATCTGAGGGAATTAAATAATATCAGAACGGAAATCGACCATTTCAAAGAAGAATTTTCCTCAAACAAAAAACTTTTGGATAAAGCGCTTTATCCCGATGATTTCAATTCCGCCTTCGAAAAACTATACACTAAACTGGAAAGAGCGGAAACAAAACTCGCCAAAATTTCCGGACTGGAACAAAAAGTAACAAAATTAAAGTCCGATGTTTCTACAATGGCAAAGGAGTTGGAAAAATTATCGAGGCAGATAGCTGAACTAAAAAGCGAAAACAAACAACTCCTTGCTCAAATTTTAAAATTAAAAAGAAAACCTGAGAAAGACGCCAAAACAATAGACTCGCTAATTGCAATGGTTAAGACTTTACAAAGCGGAATTGCAAAACGGGATTCGCTTTTAAAAGACGTAATGGATAACATTTTTCTAACCGATCAAAAATTAAAATCACTTAACCAAGCGGAAAGAAAAGAATTAACGTCCAAAATTCAAGGAACCAACTTGATAGAAAATATCGAGTTTTTAATAACCGATAATATAGAATTATTGAACGCTGGAGTATTTAAACCCGAAGACCTTCTTTCATTAAAAGACGAAAATAAAAAATTCAAATTAAGATGGGAGTATTTTGGACCCAAACTGGCGAAAATCTACGCTTCGGATGATGAGGAAAAACAACAGATTGAAACCGTGGACAGTTTAATCTCGGTATGGGATTCAACAATCGTTTTAACATTTTGGCGTTCGATAGACGAAATTTTCAAGAGTTATAACATTGAGCTGGAACCGTTTACAAACGGTCGTGAATTTTTCAATTCGGCTACCGCATTCATCAATAAATATTTAGAACCCGAAAGCGATATTAAGCCTATAGAAAAACATCAGAAATTTGTATACTTCCAAACCGTTTGGAATGACGAGCTATCAAAAAATTGGCTACCCGTTCTTTTGAAAGAAAACCTTTTTACCGAATTACAAAAACAGGAAATTGAGAGCAAACTCGATTTGTGGGGGAAAACAACAGGTCAAACTACATCGATAATGATTTATGTTTACGCGGTTGTTCTGATTTTGGTAATATTTGTAATTTTCTATTTTTTCTATAAAAACAAAACCAAAGCGAAATCAGAAACTTCTGCGGAATCCGTTGTTAACGAAACCGAAGATATTCAATTAAAAGATACCGATGATAATACGGAATCGGGAAATCATAAATAATTTTTTCGTTGGTATACAATTTTTCGTATTGTATCAAATTCAAGATAAGGAAATTCAGCCTGCAACGCTTCAATTGCATCGCCCGCTTTAATTTTTTTGTTTCGGAGCAACCTGAATTTTTTTCGAATTGTATAATCCCTTAAAGTTCTTTCATGCAGAAGTCCTTTGTTTTTTAAGATTTCGTAAATTTCATCACTGATTAAATCAGACAAAGGATTTTTCACTTCGTTATTTAATTCTTTCAAAATATCCATATTGCCTCCGTAAATCTTATTAAAATTTTAAAGGAAGGGAGATATTAAATATTAAATTTTCCTACTTCTAATTTATCATAATACATTTGAGAGGCAACAGCATAATAATGTGGTTTTAATTAGCCAAATAAACAGGGGGAAATTTTTAACCGCATAAATATGCGGTTTTTAAATTAATCCCTTTCTGATTGCTTTGGCAACGGCTTCCGAACGGGAATGTACATGCAGTTTTCTGTAAATATTTCGTATGTGGTGTCTTACGGTATCTACACTAATAAAAAGTGTATCTCCAATTTCCTGGTAATTGTTTCCTTCCGAAAGTAAAGCAAGTACTTCTTTTTCACGGCTAGTTAAATCAAATTTTTCTTGGCCGGCCGCATGAACATGATTTTCTTGAAAAACATTGATTACCAACCTGGCAATTTGCGGACTCATGGGCGAGCCGCCGTTATAAACTTCCTTAATTGCATCGAGTAATTTTGTAGGGGGTGTTTTTTTAACCAAATATCCGCATGCACCGGCACAAAGCGCTTCGAATACTTTATTGCTGTCTTGATATACCGTAAGCATTAAAATATCCAATTCTGGTTTAATTTCTTTTGCCTTTTTCACTCCTTCAATTCCGCTCATTCCGGGTAAACCGATATCCATCAAAACAACATTAACATCTTTACTCGGTAATTCGTATAAGAAATCTTCACAATTGGAATATGCCCCGATACATTTATAACCTTCGGTTCCGTTAATTAAAGTTGTGAACCCTTCCCTAATTGTTTTGTTGTCTTCCACAATTATTACATTGATATTCATTTGCACTCAACTACGGATTTTTAAATCAGAATATACCTAATTTAACCTTACCTTTGAATATTATTAATGTTCCGGTATTTGCAGACGAGATAATTTCCAAATTCCCACCTATCGCTTTTGCTCTTTCACGCATATTAATCAGTCCGTTTCCCCTTTTAACGTTTTCAGTAAACCCAATTCCGTTATCATGTAATTTTATCGTTATAAAATTATCATAATAATCTATATCCAGAAATATTTGGGTACATTTACTGTGTTTAATACTGTTATTAATCGCCTCCTTAAAAATAAGAAAAAGGTTTTGCTTGAATTCTATGTTCAATTTAATATCTTTAATCTTGTCCAGATTGTTAATTTTAAATTTAATACCCTTTTCACTCAATAAATCGTTATAAGAATCTTTCAATCTCACTATCAGATCGTACAGCGAATCTCTTTTCGGACTAATTACCCAAACCGTATCGCTCATTTCATCCACCAATGCACGGGATAAATCGCTTATGTGTTTAATCTTATCGGTAAATTTTATATTACCATTACCAGATTTTAATTCGTTAATCGCCAATTCGCTTAAAATGGATATTTCGGTTAACCCCGCTCCGATATTGTCGTGCAAATCCGCAGCCAATTTGGTTTTCAATTTTTCCATTGCTATAACATTTCTAACTCTCTGTTTAATTATAAATGCGACTGTTCCACCAACAACAAAAATCACTAACAAAATGAACCACCATTGTAGCCAGAACGGTGTTAAAATTTTAACGTAAATAGCCGCACCTTCCTTGTTCCACACGCCATCGTTATTCGAACCTCTAACTCTGAAAACATATTCGCCGGGATCCAAACCTTTATATATTGCTTTTCTGTATTTCGAGGAAACTTGTTGCCAGTCTTTTTCAAAACCCTCTAATTTATATTCATATAAATTATCTATCGGGTTTGTATAATCTATTGCGGAAAATTTGAATGAAATAAAGTTCTGATTATGTTCCAATATTAACGAATCTTTCTCTTCGTTAATCTTTTTACCCATCACTTCTATTTCTGTAATTACAACCGGCGGAACATGTGTGTTTATAGTAATACTATCCGGGAAAAAATAATTTAACCCGTTCACACCACCGAAAAACATTTCCCCCGCTTTACTTTTAAAATAAGCTCCACCGCTAAATTCCTTCCCTTGTACACCGTCGTGTAAGTCGAAATGTGTAAACGTATTTTTGCGAGGATTCATCTTAAAAATTCCGTTATCGGAGCTCAACCATAAATAACCCGATTTATCTTCCAAAATACCATAAACAGCATCGCTTGTGAGACCGTCGGAGAATAAATATCTTTTAAATTTTTCAGTGTTTTTGTTAAACACGTTCAATCCGCCGCCGTAAGTTCCTACAAGCAATATCGAATCGTTTTGTGCAAAAGTTATCAAGACTCTGTTATCACTTATCGAATTCGGATTGTTGTAACGGAATTTATAATTGTAAAATTTTTCTTTTCTGACGTTGAATTTATTTAATCCACCACCATGAGTGCCAATCCACAAAATAGAATCGTTTTCTTGCATTATCGAATAAACCTTATTTCCGCTTATCGAATATTGATTTGCCGGATCGTGTTCGTACGTATCGAAAGACAGACTGCTTTTTATTTCCGGAGTAATTTTTGTTTTCGACAAACCCCCACCATAAATACCTACCCATAAAACCGTATCCGATTGAATCCACAAGGCTTGAACTTGATTACCCGGTAGCGAGAAAAAATCTTTTGGATCATGTTTATACGAATAAAACTTTTCCGTTTTTTTATCGAATCTGTTCAATCCTCCGCTGTATGTCCCGATCCATAACGTATTATATTTGTCTTCCACAATACATCTAACATGATTATCGGAAATCGAATATTTGTCCAGCGCATCGTGTTTATAATAAGTAAATTCATTGGTTTTCCTATCCCATTTATTTAGTCCTCCTTTGTAAGTTCCAATCCACAAACAACTATCAGAATCTTGATAAACCGCCCAAATTATATCATCGTTTAATCCTCTTCCATTTTCATCTCTGTTCAGAATTTTAAATTTCTTTACACCTTTTTCTATGATAGAAATTCCTTTGCCAAGATGATAACCGATCCAAACAAGACCTGATCTATCGGTATAAATGGATAAAATTTCATCAGACAACAAATTGTTTTGCGCGGAATTGAAAAAGAAATTCCGGTCAGATTCCCTATCGAATTTTACAAGACCTCCTCCGAAGGTTCCAATCCAAATGTTTCCATCCGTATCTTCCGAAATTGATATTATCCTATCGTCGCTTAGTTTTCCGTTTTTCTTGTTAAACGTTCTAAAGCTAATGTTGCTAGTATCATCACTTGTTTTATTAATTTGTCCGTAACTTACACCACCATGAAAAGTACCTACCCACAAATTATTTTCTTTATCAGCATAAATTGCGGTTATGCGGTTATCGCATATGCTAGTCGGGTTTTCATTATCATGGGTAAATCTGTAAAAGAGTACTTTCCCATTCTGGTCGGTATAAATTTTATGTAAACCTCCCCCGAAAGTAGCAACCCAAATATTTCCGAAATTATCTTTTATGATATCCGTTATACGATTTGAGAGAAGACTGTGTTTGTCTTTTTCATTTTTATAATAATATTTTTTCTTTCCGTTTTTCGGATTGAATTTTACCAGCCCTTTCCCCCACGTTCCAATCCATAAAATTCCATCGTCATCTTCACAAATTGCGCTTATGGCACTGTTGCTGTTTCTGGATAAGATTATCGGATAGTCGTAAAGCTGTTCATCTTCGATGTTATACCAATCGCTTAAGCTGGCAATATCATATTTTTCAAACGTTCCTTTCCGTCTGTTAAATTTATTCAATACACCTCTTACAGTTCCTATCCAAATAATTCCGTTTTTATCTTCGACAATAGTATTTATTCCGTTATCGGAAAGCGAATTCGAATCCAAAGGGTCGTGAACAAATACGGAGAATGAATATCCATCGTATTTATTTAACCCGTTTGACGTTCCAAACCACATATATCCTTTGCTGTCTTGCAAAATGCATATTACGGAACTTTGTGATAAACCTTCGTTGTAATTGATATGTCTAAAAAAATATTTATCTTTCCCGGAAGCAAAACTATTTCCTCCGGAGAAAATAATTACCGAAATAATTAAAATAAATATTTTTTGAAGAGTAATTTTCATCCTTAAATCTAAATTTTCCTATTCGTTATAAATATATAAAACATTTATTTAGCTAAAAAGCCAAAAAAACGATTGAAAAACAACTCTACCGATTTGTTATTATAATTATGTTATTAAAATTATATTTATTATTTTTGAATCTTCTTTTCAACTCAAGCATCTAACTTGAAAATTTTTTTAACAAATTAGTAAATAAGGAAATTAGAATGGAACATTTAACGAAAGAAACTTTTTTACAAAAAGTCTTTGATTATCAAAATAATAAAGAATGGAAATTTCAAGGCGAATTACCGTGTATAATCGATTTCTATGCCGATTGGTGTCAACCTTGTAAATTAGTTGCTCCGATAATGGAAGAATTATCCCAGGAATATGCCGGAAAAATTAATTTTTATAAAGTTGATACCGAAGCCGAGCAAGAATTGGCAGCGGTATTTGGAATCAGAAGCATTCCGTCTATTCTTTTTTGCCCGAAAGACGATAAACCGCAAATGGCTGTTGGAGCATTACCGAAAGAGTCGTTTAAACAAGCGATAGCGGACGTCTTTAAAATAACCGAAAATTCAATTAGCTAAATAATAAGGGCTGTTTTCACAGCCCTTTTTTATTGCACGTTAATAAACTTCACTACTCTGAATTCTTCTTTTCTGCCACGTTCCTTTTCTCCGTAAAACGTAAAAGTCCAATTACCAACTATTTTTTCGGGAAAAACGATTTCAATAGGAACTCCTTCCAAAACAAGTTGATGGAAATAATTCAAGATAATCGCTTGTGGGTTTGACGGTTGTCTTACAATAACACTGTCGAACCGTACATCTTGATTAAAAGAAAAACTAAAAATAATTTGTCCGTCCGGTTTTACGTCGTATACCCCAACTATTTCCACATCGGAAGTTGTATCTTGCAATACAACGAATTTTTGTACTATTTGATTTTCCAAAATATTCACAACAATCGTGGTATCGGCAAAATCTTGAAGCTTTAGGGTAACCGAATGTTCGCCAACAACCAACTGATTTATAACCGCCGGGGTTTTTTCACCGCTGAACACGTTATCGATATAAATACCCGCGCCTTCTGGATCCGATTGTATACTCAAACTCCCCATCGGCGGAATTGCCTTCATTTCAATAAATATATTCGTGTTTTGATCTTTAAGTACTTGTACCGTAAAAGTAGTATCGTAATATCCCTCATGAGTTAACGTTAACAAATAACTTCCTTCCAAAAGATTTGTGATTTTATAAGGTGTTTGTACACCAAGCGGTTCACCCCCAAAAAAGATTTCCGCACCTTGCGGATTCGAATCTATTGTAATGCTTCCTTGAGGAATATATTGACGCAATTGAACATTAATCTCTGTCAACTCGCCGGCTGTTACTTCAACCGTCAATGTAGTATCTACAAAACCTTCTTTTCTCAATAAGATTTGATGAGTACCTTTCAATACGTTCGCTAAAGTATCGGGTGTAAGTTTATTTGTATTGTTACCGTCCAAATAAATTGCAGCACTGTCGGGATTCGACGAAACATAAATACTGCCTTCGGTTAAGGATTTTTTTAAAACAACCGATTTTACTACTCTTTGATTTTTACCCAAACTTACAACGAAAGACGTATCCTCATAATTGGGTAACCGTAATGTAAATTGATATGAGCCGGGCGAAAGGTTCGTTACACTATCGGGCGTTACTTTGCCCAAAGCCGAATCCCCTAAAAATATTAATGCACCGGCCGGTTCGCTTTCGAGAACAATACTACCGTGATAAATAATTTTCTTCAGTTCGATAAACGCCGAAGATATTTGCCCGCTGTAAACCTTAACAGAAAAGGTCGTATCGACAAAATTTTCTTTTTTCAACGATATTTCATATTCACCGGATTCCAAGCCAGTTAAACTGTCGGGCGTTACTTTCCCCGTTTCCGTTCCCAGCAAAAATATCGCCGCACTATCGGGATTGGAATCGACAAAAATCACTCCGTTCTTCTTGGGTTCGGGTTCTATTAATTCGTATTTGTCCACACACGAATTAAAAATAAAAATTGTAAAAGTTACTGATAGAAGAATTATTTTTTTCATTTTATTCTGACTATTTTAATTCTACGATTTTTTAACCTGCCGTACGCTAATTTATTCGAAGCTATCGGTACCGAATCCCCCATTCCAATAGCAATGAAGTTTTTGCGCGGTAACCCTTTCGAAACAAGATACAACATTATTGCTTCGGCTTGGCGTTGAGTTATTTTAATTGCTTCCAACTGATTTTCCCTGCTGTCAATGTGCCCTTCAATTCTCCACTTCGAACGGGGATATTGTTTAATCAAATTAGCAATTTTATTCAACTTTGTCATAGCCGCACGTTTAATTATTCCCGTTTCACCTTCAAAAGTTGTTTCGCTATGTAAAACGAAAACATTCGGTAATGCTTCTCGCTTAGCATTTCCCGTTCGGGAACTTTCTTTTTTCTTATTAATAATCTTTTCTATCGGAACCGTATCCGGACATCCGTCATCATCTTTGTAATTATTAATGATTTCGGCAGCATCCGGACACTGATCAACCGAATCCGGAATGCCGTCGTTGTCATTATCGTAATCCGGACACCCGTCATAGTCTTCAAATCCATCTAAATCTTCCGGCAAATCAGGGCATTTATCTTGTGTATCCAATATTCCGTCTTTATCATTATCAACTTCCGGGCAACCGTCGTCGTCTTCGAAATTATCAAAATCTTCTTTTGTAAAAGGGCATTTATCTTCTTTATCCGGAATGCCGTCGTTGTCATTATCGTAATCGGGGCATCCGTCGTAATCTTCAAATCCGTCTAAATCTTCCGGCAAATCGATACAACCGTCTTCGGAATCAATGATTCCGTCATTATCGAAATCGGAGTTGGAAAACAATGTAAATGAGATTCCGATTTTACCGCTAATAAAAAAATCATTATGGTTACCGAATTTCACCGCATCGAAATTATCGTTCGCGACAAAATGCATTCCGCCAGATATCCGAAGTCCGACCACCCTGCTGATTTTTAAGTTTAATCCCGATTCGACATCAAAAACAAGCGATTTCTTTAAGTTATCCGAAGAAATTTTTATTATTTTACTCACGGTAGCGGGATTACTGAACTCCAACCAATGATATGATGCACCAAAATTAAGAATAGGCAATATGCTGTTGCTCAATGCAAAAGAAACGGCTACGCCACCACCGATTTTGTTCGATTTCGTACGGAAGTTTTCGGGGAAACCCAAATAATTTAATTCGCCTACAAATTTTTCTTTCGAACCGGAAATATAAAAGCCGTAAGCAATTCTGTTGTACGAAGGGAAAAAATAAGATAAATTAATTGTATACGAATCGCCCAACCCCGGATTATTGTAATCCGATAAAATATAAGTCGAACCGCCGTTAAACGATAACACCAACGAACTATTCAACGGGTTAGAGTATATTATCTTTGAGTTCTGCGCATTAACATTACTCAAACTAAAAAATACCGGTAAAAGTATTAACAATATTTTTCTCATGGGCGTCGCTTATTTTAGCAAAATCATTTTCCGAGTTTCGACAAAATTGTTTTCATTACTATTTGATAACGCTTGAACACGATAAAAATAAATTCCGCTCGGCAAGTCCCCTGCTTCGAAATTAAATTTATAAACACCCGCCGATAATGATTCGGAATCCAATAATTTTCTAATCGCTCTACCGGTAACATTGTAAATATCTATACTCACAACCGAAGCGGATGGTAATCCGAATTTTATAATTGTTGACGGATTAAAAGGATTAGGATAATTATTACTAACAAAAAATCTATCGGGAATACCGTTTTCAAAATCCAAGTTTTTGATTCCTGTCAACGTGGAAAAATTGGCTATTAATTCCTCTTCCGTTTCCACCACATAAGCAAACGAAGAATCCACGGAAACCGTGTCGCCGGAAGAGTTTGACCAATAATCGAATTTCCAGTTATGGTTGGGAATTGCCTTGAGTTGAGCCGTTTGACCGTATTTGAAAATTCCGCAACCGGAAGTGAATCCCGCATCGGGCGGAGACGCCTTACAACTCAAGGTATAAAATTCCTCGTCGAAATTTGCCAAGAGCGTTAAATTTTGCGAAACAGGCAAATTAAATTCACTTTGTGTTGAAATAACCGTCCCATCCGATGATGTCCAGTTTACAAATTTCCAACCGGGATTGGTATACGCTTTTAGATATGCATTTTGTCTGTATTTGAAAATTCCGCAACCGGAAGTTATACCGCCTTCGGCAGGGGATGCGATACACGTTACGGTAAAATTCTTTTCCGTAAACACCGCATCGAATGTTCGGTTGCTTTCCACCGAAAAAGTTAAAACCGTATCGGTGGAAATAGGATTTCCGTTTTCCCTCCATTCGACAAATTTAAATCCGTATGCGGCTTTAGCCGTTAGTACGGCAGTTTCACCGTATTTATAATTTCCGGTACCTTCAACAACGCCACCGTCGGCGGGTATTACGTTTGCCGCTATCGTAAAAGCTTTAAGCTCAAAATTGGCCACAAGGTTTCTGTTACTTTCGATGGTAAACGTATATTGCGTCGATGTTGATACAATCGTGTTATTTTCAGTCCAACTTTCAAAAACAAAGCGGAAATTCGGCGTTGCCGTTACGGTTACGGTTTCGCCGTGAAAATATTCACCGTCGCCGCTTGTAGTTCCGCCGTTTTGTGGTCTTGCCGAAGTACTTACCGTGTATTTAATTCGTTTGAAATTTGCAACAAGATTTCTATTACCGTTTATCGTAAAAATAAATTGTTTCGAAGTTGAAACGATAACGTTATTCTCTGTCCAATTAATAAATTCGTAACCTGTATTGGGTGTTGCAATTACCGTTACGTTATCCCCGTAAAAATACTCGCCGTCTCCCGAAGTCGTTCCCCCTTCGTGTGGATTGGCAGAAGTTACAACCGTGTATCGTAACTTTTCAAAGTTCGCAACAAGATTTCTATCACTTGTTATCACAAAAGCGTACTGTTGCGTTGTCGAAACAATCACATTGTTTTCCGTCCAGTTTACAAATTTGTATCCTTCGCTAGGGGTTGCGTTTACGGTTACTTGTGTCCCGTATTTGTAAATTCCCCCGCCGGTGGTTGTACCGCCTTCAGGTGGATTGCTGGATGTGGTAACAGTAAGTTCTTTTAAAGCAAAATTTGCAGTTATAGACTTATCGGAATCCATTACAACAAAAACAGGATTTTCCGAAGTCTGAATACTACCGGTCCAACCGGTAAAATTACTCGATACCGCCGGTTCGGCATACAGTTCAACCGTTTCGCCGGCCAAATATTGTGCAGAGTATGGTAAATCGACTAAAGTACCATTAACATAAACCTGCCCCTCGCCGTCTCCGGCGGAATTTAAATTCAATGTTACTTTGTTGTCAACTGTAAAATATCCATCTTTTGTATTTGCTGTCGGCAAACCGCTATTGAATTCAAAATCATCGAAATTTAATTCTGTTTCACCGTTCTGGGCAAGAACATAAAATGTAAGATAGACTAAAACACCTTCTCCGCTCAAAGAGAAAATGCCGTCTGCGTTAACTTCAATCGAGTTTTTTTTAATTGTCGGGGTTACCGTCCAAGTTATTCTGTCGCTCAACGTGCCCGTAACGTCCACATCCCGAGCTTCAAGAATGGAACCGTCGAAATCGACTTCAAAATTATAGGAAGTTACGTTCTGTCCGGTTAAATCGGATGTATAAACAGGTATATTTATCGTTGTTTGATATTTTCCGGTTGTATCCGGCAAGCTTACGTTAACTTGCGCTAACGTTGCCATACCGAATCCGAAGAATAACAGTAATGTATTTACTAAGATTTTCATTGGATTAAACTTTTATCTATTAGCCCTGGCAGTTGTTATATTATAATTTATTTGCATTTATTTACTTAACAAATTGTTTTAATTTACAATAAATTATTCTGAATTCTTGTAACATAAATCACAAAAATGGAGTAAATGTATTAAAATGAGCAAGGGAAGAAATTCAATATTTTTTAACAACAAGTGAATAGAAAAGTGCCAGAAAGAACGCTTAGCAAAATAAAAAACCCCGATGCTCCGATAGAACACCGGGGTTGATTATGGGGCATCAAGTTACTTCATTAAAATCATCTTACGTGTTTGTGTAAATTCGTTTGTTTTCAATTCATAGAAATAAATTCCGCTTGTCAAGTTACTAGCGTTAAAATTAACGGAATAACGACCGGCATTTTGTTTGCCGTTAACCAACGTTGCCACTTCGCTACCGAGTACATTATAGACTTTTAATGTTACTTCGGTCGGTTTTGCCAAAGTATAGCTAATTACCGTGCTGGGATTGAACGGATTCGGGTAATTTTGTTTAAGTGAAAATGTTTTCGGTACCTCGGCTTCGTCTTCAACCGAAGTGGGTGAATCGGGTTGAAGAGTCAAATTAACTTGTTGTGCGGAATCATAATCAGCATTAACATTGTCTTGTTCGGCTGATTGATATCCGAAATTATCCGAAACGACTTTGTATTGACCCGCCGGCAGATTTCCAACTTCAAATCTACCTTGAGCATCGGTGACCGAGTATGATAGAACATTATTATTTTGATCCATTACGTAAACATTAGCACCGGGTAACGGATTGTTTTCCGGGTCGTAGACAAAACCGGTAATCAAAGCAAAACCGTCAGTCGGTAATTCGGGCATGGGTTCGCAGTAAAAGTTAATTCCGGTTAACATTGTGGTTTCACCGATATTTAAAACATCGGCTTGTTTCCAAAACATTGTTTGCGTACCGTCGGCTTTATAAAAAGTAGGCAAATATTCATCACCCGGAACGGTTAAAAGTACGTATTCACCGGGAAGCATACTTTCGAAAGAATAGTTTCCGTTTTCATCGGATACGGTTTCATACCTGTCCACGGGGAAAAGAACATCGGGATGCAACATGAACGCAACAACCAAAGCTCCTTCAATAGGATTGTTTTCGGAATCCATAACCGCACCGGCTATTCCGTTTTCATAAACAGGTACTTGCTCCAATACAAAATCGATTCCTGTTACATCAGAACCGTTGACGGCAATTCTATCGGCTTCACTGAACGATTGTTTGTCGTTATAGTATTCGGGCAAGTATTCATCAGAAACCGGAACGCAAAGCAGAACATATTCGCCGCCGTCTCTTACTTTAATGGAATAATTTCCTTCCGCATCCGTCGCACTTTTCAATTGATGGATATAGTGGAAATTAGGCGCTACTTTAAAAACATGAACCACCGCTTCAACGGGATTGCCGTTGCCGTCGGTAATCTTTCCGCTAATCGAATAGATATCCGGCATTGACATTGGAGTTAAAGCCGCATCAAACCCCGTAAGTTCGTCTCCTTCATTCAATAGGATGTTCGTCCCGTCCCAAAAATGTCTTGCATTGTCATAAAATTCCGGCCAATAATCTTGAGCCGCTCTAAAATATAATTTATATTCGCCCGGGGCGCCAACAACCGTATAATTTCCGTCCGCATCGGTCTGCGAAACATAGGCAACAAAATCGGTTACGGAAATCAAGCTTACATAAACACCTTCGAGCGGCATTCCGGTTGATTCGTCGGTAACCGTACCGGATATCTTTCCACCGTTTTCAGGATTCGGAACATCACCAACGGTTACTTCCACCATATTGGAAGGTCCGCTTTCATTTCCGCTGAAATCTTCGGCGGTTACGTAATACGAATAAGTATGGTTTTGTTCTACCATTCCGTCAACATACCGGTGATATTCGTCAGGTGATCCGAGTCGCCCGGAATGAATCATTACAAAATCACCGGGTTCGGCAAGCGCAGCATCTTTTCTGTAAATGTTGTACTTGAATGCATCATCCGAACCTTTCCATTGCAAGGTAACACCAGGATACATATCAATTTGACCGACAGTAGCAGTCAAATCGGTAGGTGCGCTAGGCTGCGCAAATACGTTTTGGACAGCCAAAATAACTACCGCTAAAATCAGTAAAACCTGTTTGATTTTCATTTTTTATCCTCCGAATTGATTAATTTTTTTTCAAACCTTCGCTAACTTATTGAAAATAATGTGCCAACCCCAAAAACGCTTATTTTGACCGAAATCACAATTTTTCATACCTTCAAATGCCTGAATTCCACCTATTTTTGCCTGAACAATAACTTTCAGGCAATATTATGTAATATTTTACTATTATAAAAACATGCAAGTTTCAAAATATGGGAAGCGGATATTGCTAAAATGATTTTTAATTTTGCAGGATAAAGCTCTGGAAAACAAGATGTACAAAATTGGCGGAGAGGGTGGGATTCGAACCCACGGTACGCGTAAGCGTACACACGCTCTCCAGGCGTGCCAGTTCAACCACTCCTGCACCTCTCCAAAATCGAAACACAAATATACGATATTACGGAATATTTCAAAACAAAATTTGTTTTTTAAGCATTATTTTAGGCAAAGAATTCAGATTTTTTATAGATTTGCAATTCCCAAAAACCGGAAGGGTGCCGGAGTGGTTGAACGGGGCGGTCTCGAAAACCGTTGAACACATTTTGTGTTCCGAGGGTTCGAATCCCTCCCCTTCCGCTTTTGTTTGCTTGACCGACATTGCTGAAATTTTCATTTCAAAATTTTTTCAATATATTTCAATCCACCCAACTTTTGCATCTGTGTTATTATCCACTTTTGTCTTTCTTTCAAATAAGGGGAAGGTTTAACCGCGGAAAATCTTACCGGAGACGGTAAGACAGCACTCAACATAGCAGCTTCGTATTTGTTTAACTGGTAAGCCGATTTATGAAAAAATTTTCGGGAAGCGCTTTCAACGCCGTAAAGTTTTGGACCGAATTCAGCTATGTTTAAATACACTTCCATTATTCTTTTTTTACTCCATATCAACTCGATTACGACAGTATAATAAAATTCCAACAGTTTCCTTATCAAATCCCGACCCGACCACAAAAACAAATTTTTCGCAACTTGTTGGGTTATTGTACTTGCACCCCGTAATTTTTTCCCTTTTATTTTTTCCTTGATTGCTTTTTCAATTTCAACCACATCAAAACCGAAATGTTCGGGAAATTTTTGATCTTCCGAAGCAATAACGGCTAAAATCATATACTTGGAAATATTTTCAACCGGCACCCAACGATTTTTTTTCGCTTCGCCGGAAAAAACACTTGTAAATTCCGCTCCGAACGATCGCTGAATAAATGCGGTTGTCGGCGGATTTATCCATTTGAACAGAACAATAACTAAAACAGAATAAACCACGAAAAGACTGAACGATAATAAAGCGAATTTAACCGAACCGCGAATTATCAAACGCACTCGATTATTATTTTTACTTGTTCGATTTTCCGACGTTTTTTTACTCATTCGAAAGGAACTCTCATTATCGGGTAAACGTTGTGTTTTTTGTCGTAATACGGTGAACGTTCGTAAAAGAAATTCAATCTCTGCCAAGCATTTTTCCTGAAATTTTCATCCTCTTCCAATTTTCGTAAAAATTCCTTTTTCAAATTTTCGTTTTCTTCAATCATTTTACGTGCAATCGGTTCCATGGAATATAACTCGAAATATTCTTTCCGCTCAAAAATAATATTAAAAAATCCCCACTTCAAAAACGAATCCCGCGATTTCGGTTCAAGTAGATGAGCAATCAATCCTGCATTTCTTTGATTTGTGCTAACTACAAACGTTCCGGCCGGAATATTAATTCTTTTCTTGAATACATCGTATTGAAAATTAGGCGAAAATCTTCCTTCGTACGGGAATTCGGGGAATACGACTTCTTTAAATTTGTATATTTCAACATTTACCGGTGCGCCGTTTTTCATTGTGTCCACTTCAATTCCGTGAAGTTTAATTAGCGGAACGATTTCACTCCATTCTTTCGGAATCAAATAATATTCGGGTAAAAAGACAGAATCTTGAACAACGGGTTTATTATAAAATTCGGTAACGAAATTCTCTTTTTCGTGCGAATATTTAATTAGCGGCCTGCCGGCTATCCAACTGGAATCGTAATACGATTTAAATCCTTTAAATTCAAATTTTGTAAAATTATTCATATCCATTTTGAATGAAAGCGGATAAGCATTTCTCTGGTTTACGTAATGTTGCTTTGTAAATTCGTCGGCCAAAATGTTTAATTCCCGAAGTATTCTGGATTCTCCGGAAGTAAAATCAATAACAGCTTTCAACAAGGAATAAGTTGCAAACACCCTATCTTTATACGGTTTGAGCATGTGTGTTTCAATTAAAAGTCCCGGTCTGTTCTGCACCGCCGCATATCCTTGGGAAAATCTAGGACTCGCCACCCATGAACGGATTCCTTTTTTCGGATTTCCCTCAACAAACCCGACATAAGGACCGATAAGAAAACCGTCGCTTTCCACTTTTTTATTTATGAAAGGTTTGAATTTTCGTTCAATCCACTTTCTACTTTCTGGAGAAACAAACGGAGCGGTAACAATGTCGTACGTAATGGTATATTGATAATCAGCGCCGTCCGTAGTATGAGTATCGATATAAAAATCGGGCAACCAATCGCTAAAAAGTTTCAGCAACGCTTTCATTTCCGGTGCGTCGGCTTTTGTATAATCACGGTTCAGATTTAAATTTTGAGCGGTAACCCGCCATCCCATTTCAGCAGGTCCGTTTTGATTAATCCTGTTATATTTACTCCGGCGTTCATGTCCGTCCACATTAAAAATAGGAATCACCAACAAAATCACATTATCGAGCCATTCAGTATTTTCGTTTTCCACAAGCAATTCCCTTAATAAAATCATACTCGCATCTTTTCCTTCGATTTCACCGGAGTGAATCCCGTTTTGAATTAATATTATTGCCTTTCCGCTGCTCTTTGCCTTTCCGGGAGTAAATTCCTCTCCGGAAGCAACTATAAGAACTTTCAAATCTCGTCCTTGCGGGGATTTGCCGAAAGTTTTGAGTTCCGCATATTGAGAATGTTTCGCCAGTTTTCCGAAATATTCCATGGTTTCGGAATAAGTCTCCGTTTCCAAATAACCCGAAATTTCAAAGCGGGTTTCCCAATCCTTCGTTATCTTACTTTGAGCCGAAATGTTATTGAAAATCAAAATAATTATTAGCATACCGCTAAAAAAAGTTTTTGACGGTTTCATTTTATCTCCAAAATTTTTCAAATTCATAATTGATTTTAAGTTATAAATAGCTGAAGAAAATTAAAAGATTTTTTTATATTGCAATTCAATATCGATATTACAACCATTTTACAAATAAAGCAACGTAATTATGGAACACTACGGTTTTTGGTCTCTTTTCCCTCCTCTTATTGCAATAGTATTGGCAATAAAAACGCGGCAAGTTTTCGTCTCTTTGCTTTTCGGCATTTGGTTGGGGTGGATAATTCTAAGCGGCGGAAATTTAATAGACGGAACGGTTTCAACAATTGAAGCTCTGGTAAATGTTTTCAAAAGCCCCGGGAATACACGCACTATTATGTTCAGCAGTCTCGTTGGTGCTTTAATAGCTTTTATACAGCGTTCGGGCGGAGTGGAAGGTTTTGTAAACCGCATAAATAATTTTCTCCACAAATTGGAAGAAAAGAAAATAGGCAAGAGCCGTGTAATTGTACAACTAATGGCGTGGCTGGTAGGTACGGCAATTTTCGTTGAATCGAGTATTAACGCCCTTACGGTCGGGACAACATTCAGACCAATTTTCGACAGGTTAAAAATACCGCGGGAAAAATTAGCATACATTGCCGATTCGATTTCGGCACCGACTTGCATACTAATTCCGTTAAACGCTTGGGGAGCTTACATAATGGGATTAATAGCAGCTCAAGGCTTCGATAATCCCTTGGGCATTATGGTTTCGGCATTCCCGTTAAATTTTTATCCCATGTTGGCAATGATTTTGGTGGTTACAATAATCCTTACACAAAAAGATTTCGGTCCGATGAAAAAAGCCGAGGAGCGGGCGAAGAAAGAAGGCAAAGTGATTAGAGACGGAGCCGTACCGATGATTTCTACCGAAGTAATTGCACTCGAACCGAAAAGCGATGTTCAACCAAAAGCACGAAATATGATAATTCCAATCGGGACCATGGTAATTATGATGCCGTTCATGCTTGTTTTTACCGGTTGGAACAATGTGGAAAATATCGAACAATATCCGTTTTGGGAAAAAATATTTTTCGCTATCGGACAAGGCTCGGGTTCCGCTTCGGTTCTTTATTCGGTATTAATCGCCATCTTCGTTGGAGGAATTCTTTACAAAGCTCAAAGAATTTTTACGTTTAAGGAAACAATGGATTTGATGTTTAAAGGTATTGGCGGTTTAATTCCGCTTGCGTTACTTATGATGCTTGCTTTTGCAATCGGTACGGTTTGCAGAGAATTGGGAACCGGTCAGTATGCCGCCGAGCTTTCAAAGCAATGGTTATCACCGCATTTTGTTCCGGTAATTATATTCTTGGTTTCCAGTTTTATTGCTTTTTCAACGGGAACCTCGTGGGGTACGTTCGCAATAATGATTGCAATAGCGGTTCCGATGGCTCAAGCTATGGATGTGAATTTACCGTTATCGATTGCAGCGGTTTTGGGCGGCGGGGTCTTCGGGGATCACAGTTCGCCAATTTCCGATACAACAATTATTTCTTCGATGGCTTCGGCAAGCGACCATATCGATCACGTTAAAACACAATTGCCGTATGCATTAACAGCCGGAGTTATGGCCGCAATATTCTATTTGATATTGGGTTTTGCGTTTTAGCCTGAATTTTTCCTTGTACATTTTTATTATTTTTTTCCGTTCCAATACTCCGTAGCCGCACCCGTTTATATTTATATCATAAGCTTTCAAGCTTATTTCAACAGAATCATTTTTTTAGTCCGTGTAAACTCACCCGCTTGCAATCTGTAGAAATAAATACCACTCGGCAAACTTCCGGCAACTGAATTTGTATTGAAAGTTACACTGTAATTGCCTGGGGCTTGTTTCCGGTTAACAAGCGTCGCTACTTCTCGCCCCAAAACATCGTAAACTTTCAAGGTTACATACCGGAATGACTTTGCGGTATTTGGAATCGAATATTTTATCACGGTTGCCGGGTTAAACGGATTCGGATAGTTTTGATATAATTCGAACTTAACCGGTAGCTCCGCTTCTTCTTTCACCGGTAATACAACATCACTTTGCAAATCATCTATAAACACTACGCTTTCCGGTGTTCCGTTTTGTGTTTTTCTAATAACAATACTGTGGAATTTTTTATCGCCGGCAATTCCCAACTCACCCAATGAAACCGTTTTAAGTTTCCAACCTGTCCAGTTTAACGTATCGATAACTTTCGGAACATTGGTACCTTGAGAATCCCGGAACCAATATTCAAGAATGTTTCCACTCAAGTCACCGAAAATCCACATGCCGAACAAAGCGTTATCGCTGTTACCCAAATTCGGTTCGTTCGGATTATACAATCTGCAAACTCCCGCAGACGAAGTAAATTTGTAGGTCAATTTTCCGGAGAGAGCGCCGCTGTATTTTTTTTCCGTCGTAACTTCGAAATTAGTAGCGCCCGGGTCAACGCCGAAGGTGCTGCCGCTTTGTTCGGGTTCCCACCAGTCCCCGGCCGTTTCAAAACTATCGATTATCGTTCCGCCCGAATAAATGTTTCTTTCAGTTGTAAATCTAATTTCATAATCTTGTTCAAGCGTTAAACCATCCGTATCACCGATACCGGATTTCAAAACAATTTTATATTGCGAATCATATTGCAACGGATATACCGACCAAAAAATTATTTTACCTTCGGCAAAAGCGGACTGATCCGCCGCAAGCGATACATTGTTATCGTCGGCGTCCTTAAAGAAAATATTATTTCCCAATGTGTTGGTGCTTATCGGTGCATCGAAAACCAAAACGATTTTAACGGTTGTACTGACATCCGTAAAATTATCGCCGGGATAGTATGAAAGCAGATTTAACTTTTTCCGTGTTCGGAAAGTAAACGAATAAATATTCTCGAGACGAACTCCGAAAATAGTTTGAGCCGTTGTATCAACCGTAACGGTGTACTGTGTATCTTTCGTTAATTTCGACGACGGAAGAAACTCAAGTTTCTTGTCATTATCCGACCACGCGAACGTTCCGGAAATATTCGGCGAAATTGAAAAAGCCGATTGAACACTCGATTTATCCATCGGAATGTCGAAATTCACAATAATCGAACTCGATAAACTTACGTCGGTTAAACCGTCGGCCGGCGTTACCGAAACAACTTGGGGAGCATTTAAATTTTCCACTACGGTTAACCATTTATCGGCAAAAGAAGTTTTGTTACTCTGAACAACAACATCCAAAGTATCTACGGAATAATCTTCCGCCGTTACAATCACTTGGTAATTTCCCGGTGTCAAACTGTCGAACAAATAAAAACCGTTATTGTAAGTATCTCCGTGATAAATTTTATTATCCGGCAACAAAGTCACTGTAATGTTATTCAACGGTTTCTTTCCGTCCGTTGTCGAAGGAATATAATAATAATCGACAAGTTTATCGTGATCGCGTAAAATTCCGGCAATTTCGCCGACTTGTAAAGTTTGGAGTCCGTAATACTCTATAAACGCTTTCGCAATAGCCCATGCTTCGTGTTTCAGGTAAGCTTCGTTTCTCAATCTCCACGATTCCGGTATATAATCGTGGAAAGAACCTTCGGAAAGGGTTCCGGGCATCGTTAAATTTCTTAATACGCCTAAATTGTACCCTAAAAACGAATAATCACCACGGGTAAATTTCGTCGTGGTTCTATGAGCCGCGTATATCTTGTCGGCCATAATATCGCACATTTGTTTTGCTTCCGGAAATGCCGGAGCGCCGTTTACTTCTTTGTAAAGCAAAAGCGTGTAATTGGTTTGACCGTTATATGCATTGCTGTGTATTGAATGAAAAAAATCGGCATCGAAATTATTTGCGTCTTCCGATATTTGCGAAAGGGGTAAATCATCGGAAGAGTTATTTGTAACACGGCTCATTCTCACATTGGCATTGTAGCTTAAAAGCAAATCGCGTAAATATAATCCTTTTGCCAAATTACCTTCCGATTCCCAAAAACCGGTCTCCGGAATATAACGGTCGTTGCTATCATGACCGCCGTGCCCCGGATTAATATAAATTCTCAATTGATTAAAATCTTGAGCAACCAGTTGCCCGAAAAACAAAACCGCAAGTAGTAATATTTTTTTAATCATTTCGCCCACTTTTCAATTCAATATTGATGTTTTAATATTAATTTATCTTTAATTTTAGTATGTAAATTTCACCTTTTTCGTTATGATATATAATTTCTTTTCCACCCGGAGACCATTCACCGTACATTTCAATTTCGGCGGGAGTGTCCGTAAGTTGAACTTCATCCTTGCCATCGCTACTAATTACAAACAAATCCGATTCCGTGTATGTATAACCGTTATCTTTGTCGCGCATAAATAAAATCCATTTTCCGTCAGGCGACCATTTCGGATAGTTTGCATACCCTATTTCAAGTAAAATATTTCCGTCCAAATCCGAAACGTAGGTTCCCTTTCCACCCAAAGTGAACAATAGTTTTTCACCGTCCGGCGAAACAGACGGCCATAAATAAATTCCATCACCGAGCGGATTTACCACTTTCTTTTTACCGTTTCTAATCAAAATTAAATTTCTGTTTTCGATGTAAACTAACGGGAAACTTCCCGGTTCCGTTTTTTCTAAGGCCGTTTCGAATTTCTCCGGGGTTCCGTTTTTCAAATAGAAATAATTTCCGGTAGATATACCCAAAGGTGAAGAAAGATTCCGTTCATCCGATTCAATTATCTTTTCGGTATTATTTTGAAGATCGTATTCGTAAAGCGAATGATATTTCCTTTTGTTTTTGAATCGGGTGGTGCGGTAAAATAATTTTTGCCCGTTGCGACTAAATCCGAATTTATATCCCGCACCGTCGGAATCGGTAATCTTATCGATTTTCAAATCCGATAAATTAAGCCGCCAAAGACCGCGAAAATCGGACGAGGTAAAAAACACCGATTTACCGTCGGGCGAGAACTTCGGAAAAAAGAACTGTCCGTTTTTGTTATCCGTCAATTTTTGTTTTTCAACCAATTCGATGTTACCGGCATAGGCAATGCTTATTGCCAAAAATAGCAACAATAATGTTATTCGTTTCATTTTTCCTCTTTGTAAACTAAATTTATTTCCGTTTGTAAAATTTTTCCGTTCGAATCGGAATAAACCAAATGCCTTCCGCCGGGATGCCAAACGGGATATTCACCTGCAAGGTTTGTCTTAAATATTTTCACCGGCAAGACGGAAGCAATAAAAATTTTTGTTTCTTTAATTCGCATTCCATCCGATTTTTCTTTCGTGTAAGCGATTAATTTTCCGTCGGGAGACCATACGGGGTTTTCGCCGGAATCTATATATACTTTGTTCCCTTTGTTAAAAACATAAATTCCCTTCCCTCTAACGGAAAACAATATTTCTTCGGAAACCGGAGATAATTCCAAACTCAAAATATTCTTTTCATTTAAGTTTAATTCTTTTACCGTATCCTTGCTTACTTTGAAAACTTTCCCGTTAAATTGCAGAACTTCCTCGGATTTGCCGAGGTTATATTTTAACACTTTTTTGCGCAAAAGTTGACCGTCGATAAAATAAACAACTTCATTACCGACCAATACCGGCGGAGATATTCTTTGTTCAGACGATGCGATAATTTCTATTTTGCCGGAATTTACATTTTGCATAATTAGCGAAAAGCCGGTTTTATGCGATTTTGAACCTTTAATTCTTAATCTGTAAAACACCTTTTTACCGTCGGGACTAACAACAAATTTGTACCCCGCTCCGCGACCTGAAGACAATCGTACAACATTACCGCCGTCAGTTCTTTTTACCCAAAGTCCTTGATAATTTTGCGAAGTAAAAAACAAATATTCCCCGTTAGCGGAAATTTTAGGATGATAAAATTTTCCTTCCGATATTTCCGTCAGAGCAATAGTGGATACGGCTTCCACGGAATCGGGATTGAGATTTTTTTTCTTCTTATATTTTTCGTAATCCCTTTGGTGGGCGGATTTGTAACCTTCGGGTTCCGGTTGAGTCTTGTCGATTTGCTTTTCCGAAGGTAATTTTCCGTTGTCTTGTTTCGAGCAAGCCGATATTGAAAATAATAATATTAAAAGCACAAAAAACTTCTTCATTTTTGAATCCTTATTTCATTAAAATCATTTTCCCGCTTTTACGAAATATTTTACCCGAAGCGCTTTCAAAAACAACGGTGTAAATGTAACTTCCCGAAACGACTTTTTCACCGGAATTATTTATCCCTTGCCATGTTGTTCTGTTCAATCCAGCGGATACTTCCTTTCGATTCCTCCACACCAATTCGCCCAAAGAATTAAATACTTGAACCGTTACGTTTCCGTTTTCCGGAACACTGTAACTGATAACGGTTGAAGGATTAAACGGATTCGGGAAATTGGCATAGACTTCAAAGTTTTCTTTTATGTGTTCGGGTTTTTCATCCACGTGAACCGGTTGATCGAAATATTCCATAATCTTATTCATCAAATTTATTCTGCTATTCTCCGGATATATTGTTTCGAAAGGTACTGCGAGATAAACCAGTTTACCCTTTTGTGTTCCGCCGGGAAAAGTTCCAGTGAACGAAATTCCGGCATACCCGTTTGCAGTTGAAACGCTCACATATTTGAAAATATTTACAGCGCCGTTAATTGCTTCGATTGCATCCGGCCAATCGACATCGAAAGTTCCGTGCGTACCGTCGTCGAACGTCATCGGCGGTAAAGAGGAAAAAACGGAAGTGCCAACCGGTTCGAATGAATAATACGTTGCTTTTTGTCCGTTCGGAGCATCGTCTACATAATTCGCTTTTAAGTAATTATGATAAAAAGAAATATCGCCGGCGGTGCCCTTCGCTTGAAGATCCCAACCTATTTCCGCTCCGCTCACAAAAAGTTTTCCTCCGTTCTTCAAAAAGCTTTCAACGGTATCTTGCTCTATTGTATTGAATGTTTCATCGGCGGTACTTTCGTCGCCTAAAATCCAAATTACCGTCGAATAATCACTCAGCGATACTTTACCTCTGAAAACCGCTTCGTTCGAAGCCGAAGCAAACGAATGTCCGCTTAATTTTAATGGTTTTCCGTATTTATTAATATAATCACGCGTATTGTTCACCGTACCGGCATTGCGGTCGAATCCGTTTACAATAAGAGTACCGTTATTGGCGGCGGGTAAAGCTCCCAGTGTTTCGGTCTCTTCGGAATCGCCCGAAACATTATATGCTTTAACTTTAAAATAATAAACCGTGTCGGGACTCAGACCGTTAATATAAACATCCGTCCCCGTTACATAAAGCGGCGGATTGAAATTCACACCGTCGGTACTTTTGTAAATTTTATAACCAGCCGCTCCTTGCACGGAAGAATATTGCACTCTCACGGTAGTGGAGCTTTGCACTAAAACCCGGTAATTTTGCGGTACATCCGGCGGAGGCAATGCGCCGCTTCCGAACATAAAGTCGATTAAATTCCATAATTCCTGCCGGGTCCCGTCATAGTTCAACGCCCACATACCAATACCTTTTAGATCGTAGGAAACGGCGAGATCGTATTTCAAACTTAAACTCGAATCATTATCATACCACAGTTGATGCCACGCTCCGTCGTTCCACCGCGTCCAAGGTGTTTTGTAGGTATTCGACCAAATTTCACCGTATGTTTCGGCGGTTTGAATGTATGAACGGTAACGTGGACTTTCTACGAAACTTGTAACTGACGAACCTTCTGCGGAACCGGAAGTTTTATAATGAGCTCCGAAATACGGAACTCCCAAAATTAATTTTTCCGGATGATTTTGCCGTACCGATGAATATTGCGAAACAACAGTATTTGTAACGTTGTAATTTCCGCCGGTAAGCGGGGATGTCGGTCCCGCCGTCGAACTCCAACTACCGAAAAAATCGTACGCCATGATAAAAATATAATCGACACTTGCCGCTAAACCTGATAAATCCCAATAATTTCCCCAATTTACAGCGGGTCCGGCAAAAGAGACTTCTTTACCGGGAAAAGCCGCATGTACGGAATCGGTTAACGCTTTCATGAAATTATTAATTCTTGCTCCTCTATCCTCGGCATAAAGTCCTTCAAAATCAACATTTACTCCATCCAAATTGTAAGTCGATATTTTCGCTTTTACGTTATTGATAAAATTTTGTTTATACGATTCGTTAGTTAACAAACCTCTTATTTGATCTTTATCGAAATTAACGGCCACCATAATAACTTTCACGCCGTTCGAATGGGCGGAATTAATTACATCCGACCAAGGCCAGCCCGAAGGATTGCTAATCGTTCCGTTGGCTGAAACCGAAAAATCGAAAGCGGCAATATGTGTCAGCAAATCGTATCTTAAATTATCATGCGCACCGTTTAAATATTCCCAATCCGGTAAATAACCGAACACCGCTTTGGATAACGATTCCGCTTTCTCCGTATCGAGCGGTAAAATAGGTTCTGCGTTAACCGGGCTTTTGTTTAACGTTTTGAGGTTCTTGCCGAATTTTTCCCAATGATTTTTGTGTATGCTGTGAAAGTTCTGTCCCAGAATTACCGAAGAGATAAAAACAGATAAAACAAAAATTTTGATTTTAAGCATCATAGTCCGTTCCGAAATAAGTAAAATTATATAATCGAACACCCAATATAAAAATTAATCCAAGTTTTATTTGGATAAAAATACGATAATGAATATTTTGGCGATATTCATTCCAAAATAAAGGAGAAATCATGATTACGCAAAAGATGGAAACCGAGCTGAACAAACAGCTTAACGAAGAACTTTTTTCTTCATATTTATATCTATCGATGTGCGCTTATTTTGAAGATAAAAATCTTCCGGGAATGGCTCAATGGATGCGCATGCAAGCCGAAGAGGAAAATCTCCACGCAATGAAATTTTTCGATTATATAATTCGTGTTGGCGGAAGAGTGAAATTGGAAGCCATTAAAAAGCCGAAATTTTCGTGGCGTTCGCCCCAAGCGGCATTTGAAGAGGCATTGGAACACGAAAAATTTATAACGGGAAGAATAAATTTTTTAGTCGATTTGGCGGTAAAAGAAAAAGACCACGCTACCGCAACGTTTTTAAATTGGTTTATAGACGAACAAGTGGAAGAAGAAGATACCGTTTCGAAAATAGTGGAAAGTTTTAAACTGATAGGAAAAGACGCAAGCGGATTATTTTTACTCGACCGCGAATTGGCACAGCGAAATACGGCAGGTGAAGAACAAAATTAATTTTTCTTTTAGATATTTTTTTTGTAAAATTAAGTTTCAAAAATAAATTTATTCGGAGAGAATCAGAATGTCGCGTAAATGTGAAGTTACAGGAAAAGGCCCGATTAGCGGAAGCAACATTTCGCACGCACATAATGTTACGAAAAGAAGATTTTTGCCGAATCTTCAGAAAAAAAGAATTTGGGTAAAAGAATTAAATAGATTCGTTACCGTGAAATTAAGTACAAGAGCGTTGAGAACCTTAGCAAAGAACGGCACGGGCGAATTGGCAAAATTAATAAGAGAGGGAAAAATAAAAGCAAGATAAACTCTCATATTAGCCTCCTTTTTATTTTATTAAGCCCGATTTTTTTCGGGCTTTTTTTTGCTTCCGCTTTTGCTCAATTTTTCATTATTTTTTAGTTTGCGTTCCAACCAAAAAGGATTTAAAATTGAAAACTTTTATTCTGTTTATACTAATTTCCACTATACAACTTTCTGCACAAAATAAATTTCCGGTCGATATACACGAGGGCGTTGCCAAAAAATTCGTAATAACAGCGTTAACCGATTGGGAAGGTTACAAATGGCTTGGCGAGTTATGCAACATCGGCGGCAGACTGAGCGGTTCCGAAAATTCCGTAAAAGCAATTAAATGGGCAAAAGCCAAAATGGAAACAATCGGACTCGATACAGTTTGGTTGCAACCGTGTAAGGTTCCTCATTGGGAAAGAGGCGACGAGGAAAAAGCGCTGTTAATCAGCGATAAACTTAACCTTTATAAAGAAATAAAAGTGTCTGCACTCGGCGGAAGCATCGGAACGGGTGGCGATAAATTAATAACCGAAGTTATCGAAGTACGAAACTTCGACGAATTAAAATCTTTAAGCGAACATGTTGAAGGGAAAATAGTTTTTTACAATACTTTTTTCGACAATACATCGACGAATACTTTTTCCGCATACGGCAAAGCGGTAAAGTACAGAGTTTACGGGGCAATAGAAGCCGCAAAGTACGGAGCTGCAGGTGTTATCGTGCGTTCGGTTACATCCAAATACGATAATGTTCCGCATACCGGTGTTATGGTATATGCCGATTCGATTCAAAAGATTCCGGCCGTTGCAATCGGTACGGAAGATGCCGATTTTTTAAGCGATATAATTAAATTGGATAATTCACTGAAAGTCGGTCTAAAACTGAATTGTAAAAATTTGCCGGAAAGCACTTCTTATAATGTTATCGGTGAAATTAGAGGTAGCGTTTACCCCGAAGAAGTTATCGTAGTCGGTGCCCACTTGGACAGTTGGGATACCGGTCAAGGCGCACATGACGACGGAGCGGGAGTTATTCATTCATTGGAAGTTTTATCCCTTTTCAAAAAGTTAGGCATCAAACCCAAGCGGACAATTCGTTGCGTTTTATTTGCGAACGAAGAAAACGGTTCGAGAGGCGCCAAAGCTTATGCGGCTTTTGCCGGTACGTCCGGAGAAAAACACATAGCTGCAATCGAATCGGACAGAGGCGGATTTACTCCACGCGGATTTGCCGTTAAAACGGATTCATTAACCTTGGTAAAAATGCAAAAATGGTTGCCGGAATTAAACAAAGCTCTAATCGAATGGATTAAACCGGGAGGAACCGGCGCAGATATTTCCAGAATTAAAACCGCCAAGGTTTTAATCGGGTTTGTACCGGACGGACAGCGATATTTCGACTTGCACCATTCCGCACACGATACATTCGATAAAGTACATCCAAGGGAATTGGAACTCGGCAGCGCTGCAATCGCAATATTGGCTTATTTGATTTCGGAATTCGGATTATAACAACCGCCCCTTGCATTTTTGAGGGAGGTCTCTATCGCAAGGGGCAACAGCAATCAATTAACTAACGAACCATAGAGCGTTTTGTTTTTATTTCTTTTTGATTCCGGTCGATTATTCTTTTCTTTTTAACTTCGCTTCTTTTATAGGTTCCGTCCATTTTATAGATTTTCACGTTTTCTTTACCAACCGTTTTTCTTCTTTCCCGTACTTTCGATACGTCCCTTTTTTCTTTAGTACGATAACCGTTTTTCATTATTTTCCGGGAAGGTTTTCTTTCGATGCCTTTACTTTCGTATTCGCTTAATTTACCGGCGGATTTTTTACTTCCTTTACTTCTGTAAATAACGGGCGATTTTGATTTATTATCGTTGTCTTTTCTCGTATTAACCTTTTTTATAGTTCCCGGATTTCTTTCACGTTTAACTTTTACCGCTAATTTCTCCGTCCGTAGTGAAGTTTTTCTGCCGCTTTTTGTCACGTTGTATTTTCTTGCTTTTTTCACCGATTTCACTTCCCTCTCGGACGGTCTGAACATTCTAATTTCATTAGTTCTTTTCACATCGCGTTTCGCAAAACCGTGCGGCGAAGAAACGGTTCGCAATTTTGTTTCCCTTACTCTGAAATTTCCTCTGTGCTCCACTATCCGCTTATCGACGCCGTAATTTATTATTCTACCGTTTCTTTCGTAATAATTTGTTCTATATTTTGTTCTCGAATAAATACGGTAATTATTGTTTTCTATATAAACGTTAACATTCGGTCTGCAGAAATTATTATAGCGAACAAAATGCCAATGCCGGTATGGTGTTCTCCAACTTATTGAAAAACGGATACCGAAATTCACATCGAATCTTGCATAAGGAGGTAACGGTGCCCAACCGATGTAATAATCGTTATATCTCCATTCGACCCAAGCGGGAGCCCACTCATAACCAGGAATCCACAGCCAACCGTAGTAATCGTCGTAAAACCACCGGCCATAATGATAAGTAGCCCAACCGAACGGTTCGTACGATTCCCAATACCAGCCGTATTCCGTCCACGCCCATCTGCCTATTGCGTAAGGACGCCAATTATACGGCACATCGTAAGGATGCCAAGCGTAAACGTCATAATCTATTTCAATCCATTCACCATACGGCGAAAGAGTAACGTAGAAATAATCGAAAGTTACCGCAGTACGATAACGGTTGTACCGATGCGCTTCGCTTTTGTTAAAGCCTGCGAAGGAAATTATTATTGCCGCTATTACAAAAATTGTCTTTTTCATTTTACGCCTCACGGTTGTTCACACTTTGTTATTCAATGAACGTACCAAAGGCAAACCTTTGAAAAAACGGTAAATTCCTTATTTCGGAATAACCCGTCTGTATATTTTTGTGAACAACTATTGAAAATTTTTCTACAATTCCTCCGTAGATTTATTACATCCCAAACAGATTTTTTTGGTATTTTTCCGCAAGCATAAATAACTTTAAGGAAAAAACAATGAGTAAAAATCCGATTTTATACCTGGCTTTTTTATCGCTCGTTTTATTCGGTTGCACAAACTCGGAGAGCATAATGATAAACAACGAACAAGAAATATTAAAATCGAAAATTGCACGGTTCGCACCGACCAAAATAACTTTCGATCATTCTTTGCTTAATGAAAGACAAAAAGAAGTAGTAAAAAGACTTCACAAAGCGGCGCGGATAATAGATTCAATTTTCTTAAAACAAGTATATTCTAAAAATTTCGAAATTAAAAAGCGTCTCGAAAGTTCGAATGATCCGGCGGATAAATTAAAACTTGAATATTTTAATATTATGTTCGGACCGTTCGACAGATTGGATCACAACGAACCGTTTATCGGCAAAGAGAAAAAACCTTTGGGAGCCAATTTTTATCCGGAAGATATGACAAAAGCGGAGTTCGAAAATTGGCTGAAAGAGCATCCCGAAGATAAGGACGGTTTTACATCGGAATTTACCGTTATACGGAGAAAGAACGGAAAGCTGACAGCAATTCCTTACAATGTGGAATATAAAGAAGAATTGGAGAAAATTTCCGCATTGTTAAACGAAGCTGCGGAATATGCGGATAATCCATCGCTTAAAAAATATCTTACGCTCAGGGCAAAAGCTTTTCAAACCAACGATTATTACGAAAGCGATATGGCGTGGATGGATTTGAAAAATCACAGAATAGAAGTAGTTATCGGTCCTTACGAAGTTTATGAAGACGAGCTTTTCAATTACAAAGCTTCGTTCGAAACTTTTTTAACAATCGTCGACCCCGCCGAAACGCAAAAGCTTGAAAAGTTTGCAAGTTTCTTAACTGAAATGGAAAAGAACCTACCTATTCCCGACGAACATAAAAATTTCGAGCGAGGTTCGGAATCACCGATTGTTGTAGTACAAGAAATTTATTGCGCGGGCGATGCCAAAGCCGGCGTGCAAACTTTGGCATTCAATCTACCGAACGACGAGCGGGTAAGAAAAGCCAAGGGTTCGAAAAAAGTAATGTTGAAAAACATTCACGAAGCCAAATTCGAAAAATTACTTAAACCGATTGCGGAAATGGTTTTGGAACCCGAGCAGTTAAAATTCGTAACGTTCGACGGATTTTTCAATCACACTCTGATGCATGAAATGTCGCACGGAATCGGTCCGGGCTTTATTACCGTAAACGGCAGAAAAACCGAAGTGAAGAAAGAGTTAAAAGAGACTTACTCAAAATTGGAAGAATGCAAAGCGGATATTTTGGGTATGTACAATAATATTTTTATGATAAAACAAGGCGTTTTCCCGCCCGAGTTCGAAAAACAAATTTGGGTAACATTTTTGGCCGGAGCTTTCCGTTCCGTACGTTTCGGTGTTTCCGAAGCCCACGGAGGCGGAAATGCGATTATTTACAATTATCTGTTCGAAAACGGAGCTTACGAATTCGATGAAAAATCGGAGAAGGTTAAAGTTAATTTCGATAAGATTTATAAAGTCTTGACCGATTTGGCTAATAAAGTATTGATGATACAAGCTACGGGCGATTACGAAGGAGCGAAAAAACTCATTGCGAAATACGGCGTTGTTACTCCAACCATGAAAACCCTCGTCGATAAACTTTCTAACCTTCCGGTGGATATTAAACCGGAATTTGAAATTGACGAATAAAATTGTGAATATCGGAATTTTTAATATTTAATTAGATAATATTCCGGAAATGCAGAAAACAATTTAAAAATCAAATCCCCGCAAATGCGGGGCTTTGTTTAATTATTTCGATATTAACCGGAATTAATTTCTATTATCTTTCTTCACCGAATTCAAAAAGTCTCTTATTCCCCTTACAATTTTCTCGGCAATTTTTTTCTGGAACGTTTTGTTTATCAACTTCATCTCGTCGAGCGGATTAGAGAGAAAAGCGGTTTCGACTAAAACGTTCGGTATTTCCGTCGGTGAATTCAATGTAAAATTGAAGCTTCCGATATTTCCGAATTGTTTTAATCCCAGCTCCAGCATTCTTTTGTAGATGAAGTGGGATAACGGTCTGAAACATACATGTTTGTAGTAAGTGCTTGTTCCGCTTGCTCTAACCGGATCCGTTGCCATTCCGACCGAATTAGCGTGAATACTGATGAGAAAATCCGCACCCGAATCCATTACCTTTCGCAATCGCTCGCTGTTTTTGGAATATACGTCGCTCGAACGTGTTAAAACAACTTTGGCTCCGTTTTTCTCCAACAGCAGTTTTAACTTTTTAGCAATGGAAAGCGTAACTTCTTTTTCTTTAATTCCTGTTGCACCCAACGCTCCTTTGTTGCTTCCGCCGTGACCGGCATCCACAATAAATTTGAAATTCGAAATCGAGAATTTTTTCGGAGTCTTTTTAACACGGATAACAAGACTATTATTTTTGTAACCTATTTTATAACCCCAAATTTGTTTGTGTTTTGGGATTATTGTTATTCTAAATAAATCCGACCCGACTTGTTCGTAGTAAACATTTTTAATTTCGCCCGTATTTAAATGTTGCGTTATCCAATTCGTATTTGCCACGGCACCGTACAAATCGACTATTATTTTAGTGGGATTAAGTTCTTGTCTTGTGGAATACGGAATTTTCTCATTTAAATTAATTACAACATAATCGTATTTTCTATCGCCGTAAACGTTCCACGATTCCGTAAGCGTTAACGGTAAAAAAGTACCCGGAGGCAACAGCTCAACTTGATCAACGGGAATCCAAGCATTCAAATTACCGGAAAGTTTCACTCTGTATTGATTCCCCACCTTGCCGGTAATAATCAATTTAATTCCAGGTTCTAGGAAACTCAATTTCGCACCGCCCAAACGGTTTGTTCCGAGTCCGTAATTCAAATACGGCCGTTCCCCCGTTGTTATTCCAACACGAGGAAATTCTTTAGGTATCAAGGAAACTTTTACTTTCGATTTTTTCTCGACCGTTTCCCCGGCAATATTTTCCAGTTTAAAAGTAATTGCCCTTTGCCAAAATTCATCGGTTGATTTTACTTTATAAGTTCCCGTATAAATTCCGCGAATACCGCCCGTTTCTTCTTCGGGAAGTTCGTACATTAAAATTCCGTCCATAAATGTTGCAATACAATTCGGCGTTCCTTTTATTCTTACTTGAAGAACGTCACCTTCGTCAAGCCACAACTCTTTATCCGGCAACATCATTTCATCTTCTATGCGCAAAGTGTCTTCCGGCGTTGAAGTCAATTCCTTTTTTTCCCTTACAAAAACCAATTCCTTTACCGCTTTTCCGCTTTTGTTCCGCGAAATAATGGTGAATTTATTTTCGCCGACGTCCAATTTGAACAGATATACGAACGCACCGCTCTTATAAACTTTCACTCTTTTCCCGTTAATCGTTACTTTACTTGAAGGTAATGTATTTGCAGCCAATCTGTACCGTGACAATTTTGTTTTTATTGTATCCGAATCGGGAATAACTATTTGAATATAATTTCCGCCGCTTTTTCCACCCGATTGGGCATGATTCATTGAACCGAACAACAGACTGATTAATATAAATATTAATATTTTAACTTTCATATACTTGCTTAATTTTTGTTTTTAGATAAAATAAACGGCACGGAAATTTCAACTTTTGTTCGAACGGTTTTTCCGTTATTTTCGCCGGGAATAAATTCCGTTTTCAGAACTGCAATTTCCGCGGCTTCATCGCAGCCGTAGCCTATTCCGTTAATAACTTTGGTATCGAGTACAAAACCGAATTCGTCTATTTCCGCTTCCACGGTTACTTTCCCTTCGATTTTCAACCGTTTCGCCAGTAAAGGATAATTCAATTTATCAAGTACGGCTTCCAATCCGCCTTTGGGTTTAGGACATTTTTCAACATTGCACGAAATGTAAGTCAGCTTTTTATTCCCGTCAATTTCGCTCCCGATTGTTTTTACCGTATCGCTCCCGGTTTTTGCGGAAAGATATTTCTTCAAATCTTCCTTTCCCGTTTTGTTTTTTATCGGTGACGAATGCGAAACAAATTGCGGTTTTTCGGATAACCGGAATTTAACTTTGAACGCCACCTCCGAAGCAATAACCTTTCCTTTGTTTTGAGCCGGAATAAACTTTGTGGAAAGAACCGCTTTTTTGGCCGCCTCGTCGCAACCGAGTCCGATACCTTTCGCAATTTTCACATCCGTTACATTCCCTTTTTCGTCTATTGTGGCAACAACCAAAACGTCCCCTTCCAAACCGTATAATTTTGCATGTTCCGGATAAATCAATTTTTCCTCAATCGCTTTCATTCCGCCTACGGGTTCGGGACAAATATCTGCATCGCACAAAAAATCCCCTTCGTACTTATTTTTTTCTTTCTTCTCGACCACGCTTTGAACTTTAAGATCAACTTGGTACGTCGAATCGTATGCAACCGTATGACGACTTACCAAAATTCCATCCTTATAATTCCTCGATTCTTTCAAGCCGCCGTTATCGTAATAGTAGTTCGATAATCCGTCCAAAACACCGTTAACAACGTGATGTTCTTCTTTTATAATTCCAGTTTCATAATAATAACGAACCCAACCGTTTAATTTACCTTGGCTAAATTCCTTTTCTGCTTTCAAGTTGCCGTTGGGATAAAACCATTGCGATTTTCCTTCGTAAATTCCATCTACAAATGATTCGCGCGAATAGACTTTACCGTCGGGATAATACGATTTACGTACCTTTAATTGGGCGTTTGCAGCTCCGGTGCCTAAAATTAATAAAATCAGTAAAAGAAAAGATTTGTTCATTCCAATTCTTTATTTTTGAGTGCAAAGTTAAACTTAAATTATGAAAAAAGATAACACAAAATTTAGTAACCTAACAAGTAAGTGTTTGTACGTTAAATTATATTCCCAATTCTTAAACGGATATTAACGTGAAAAAATATTTTAAGATTACAATAATATTATTTCTTTTATTTGCCGCAACCGTATCCGGTCAGCGGAAAGTGAACGTATCGGAATTGCATTCCGGTTATGTTAAGTCCGAAAACAAAATAAAACGCCGAAATGAATTGGAACGGGAATTAAAAACCTTTGCGCAAAAATTACCTGACAAAAAAAATTATAAAAAATGGATTCAAATCTTATATAAAATCGAATCGCTTTATTTGCAAACACCGGAATCCGAAAAGATTGTTAGCACCGTCTTACAAAATTTCGATAAAATACCTTCCAAATTATTGTACACGGGAATCGAAACTGCAACGGCTACTTTTCCCGCGCGGTTTACCGGAATAATTAACAAAATTTTCAACTCGACAAATAGAACGGATATTTTCGTAATTGCGGCAAATTATTTAATCCGAAATGATTTCGATTCGCGAGACAACGAATTTTATTTAAAGCAAATTGAGAAAAGATTCGAAAACCGGAAAAACGATCCGCGGTTATTCTTTTTTAAAAGCTACTTGTTACAAACTGAAAAAGAACGGTTGAAAGAACTGCCGGAGCTAAGCGAATTGCTTTCGCACGAGTTTTTGCCCGGTAAAACAATAATTTTTTCGCTGTTCAGAAAAAACAGAAATTATCCCGGAATCACAATAATCAGAAAACCGGACGGAAAATTTTTAAAGACAGAAAAAGATGAAATATTCCATATA
Organism: uncultured Melioribacteraceae bacterium; assembly: GCA_964553325.1. Classification (GTDB taxonomy): domain Bacteria; phylum Bacteroidota; class Ignavibacteria; order Ignavibacteriales; family Melioribacteraceae; genus BMS3ABIN04. Next base: position 47,602 of record CAZKKI010000020.1, read on the forward strand.
CCGCAACTCGGTTTATCATACGCCGATTTACCGGGATATTTACCGAACGGGAACACTCCTCAAGGCATTTTTGCCGTAGTTGGCTGGTACATTACTCCAACAGAATCGATTGGACCCACGCCGAACGTTTTAACGCGGTTACCGTTTGAAATCGACGTAAAAGAATTTTTCCACAATACCGTTAAGTCCGGTAAATGGACGGCCGAACAATACGGAAAACTTTTACCGGAAAACTGGCGGAAGTATATGCCAATTTACGAAACTTTCTACGCCGGTAAAACGGGTCGACGTTTGTTGATTATGCACGGTTCCACAGACGATTTGGAATATTACGCAGATAAACCGTATTATCCTCTGACTCCAACGCGCGGATGTCTCTCATCGAAAGAAATTTGGGACGAAAATACCGGCGTTTGTATCGAAAGCGATCAAGCCAAATTGATGAATGCTTTTTTCTCCACGGGAAAATTAAACGGATATCTTGTTGTTGTAAACATCGACGATAAACAAAAACCGGTTGAAATCGGGGATATTCTTGAATTTATAAAATAAAAACCCTTACAAGCGAAACACGTTCACTCATAAGGGTCATTAGGGCTGAGGTAGGGATTTTTTAAAAAAAGTAAAAATTTTATATTAACACGATTATCATAAACGCCAACAGAAAAACAAGCGAAATAGCGGCGATTAACGATAACAAACGCGCAAACTTTAATTTTTCTTAAATAAATATTATTTTTACGGTATAAATAATATATCTTTGTCTTTTGTTCCGCTTTAAGTTCTTTACTTGTTTACTAATTTTCTTAACGGGAGAAATTTGAAATGTTAGAAATCAGAGGTCACGCACGGGGCGGGCAAGGAATGGTAACTGCCTTCGAAATCCTTGCAAAAGTTTTCAGTAAACTCGATAATTTTTACGTCCAATCGTTTCCCGCTTTCGGAGTGGAACGAACCGGCGCACCCATTCAAGCTTTCCTAAGGGTTTCAAAATCGGAGATATTAAACAGAAGTAACATTTACACTCCTAATTTAATCGTTATATTCGACGAATCGCTGTTGGAACAAGTTCCGGTTTTCGACGGATTAAAAGAAGGCGGTTCGATTTTAATCAACACCGAAAGACCTCTGAAAGATTTTCAAGACAAATGTAAAAGCATTTATACGATTCCCGCCACGCGGATTTCGATGGAAAAAGGTTTGGGCTCGAAATCTTTACCGATTGTAAACGCCGCAATGATTGGCGCAATAATGAGAATTTTCGAAGCGGATATAAATATCGCCGCAAAAATCATATCCGAAAACGTTCCGGCAAAACCGGCGGAAAACGCCGAATCGGCAAAAATCGCTTACGAAAGTGTAATAGGAGTGGAAAATTTGAACCGCGGATTAATTGATTCGCTTCATTCCCTTTCGGACGACACAGCCGGAATTCCGCGCGAATTGCTCGAAAAATCGAAACCGAAAATAAATCTGGAAGAACTTCCCGTAATTCCCTATTGGTCGCAACCGATGTCGAAAAACAAAACCGGCAATTGGCGTTTATTGACCCCGGAATACGTAACGAGAAATGCACCGTGTTCCACTAACTGTCCGGCCGGTACCGACGTCCGGGGATTTATTAAATTAGCCGGTGAAAAGAAGTTCGACGAAGCGTTGGATTTAATTTATGAACACAATCCTTTTCCCGCAATTTGCGGAAGGGTTTGTCCACACTTTTGCGAACAAAATTGCAACCGTAACGATCTCGATTCCGGCGTAAATATCGGTGCGGTCGAAAGGTTTTTAGGAGACCGGCTCGATAGCAAACTGGACTCGATTTCCCCCGCACCACTTCAATACAACGAAAGAATTGCCGTTATAGGCGCGGGACCTGCCGGGTTAACCGCAGCTGTACGGTTAAGGGATAAAGGTTACGACGTTACCGTTTTCGAAGCCCTGCCCGCAGCCGGCGGTATGATGCGAACGGGAATACCTAAATTCCGTTTACCCGACGACGTGCTGGATAAGGAAATAGAGAGAATTAAAAGAAAAGGCGTAACAATCGTTACCAACCGCAAAGTGAAAATCAAAGATTTGGAAGACGATTTCTCCGCAGTAATTGTGGCAGT